>CALRFT010000001.1 GCA_943356745.1 Parcubacteria group bacterium
TTTGCATCCGGATGTTTTTTATCAAGCACAATAAGTGCTTTCCAGAATAATTCAAAATCCTCACTTGAAATACTTGAAGATTTTGAATTAAACCAATATTCGTCAGCCTGTACTCGTTCTTTGCTTCCAAATAAAAACCCGAAAACAAAAGTGATTGGTATGATAAGTAGTATAAAAATATTTTTTCTCTGCATAGTTATTTATTGTAATTAATTTTGTTTTTCTTTAAAAGCTTCAACTGTATATGTATTTCTAGGGTCCCACATAAGCCAAGAATCAAGACCTACGTCATATGTTGCAGTTATCTGAGCTTCTACAAGTTCAGGTGTGTAATCTGCTCCTAGGTCAAAATCCTGAAGCCAAGGTCTTAATTTTTCAGGATTCTCCCCCATTGCCTTTGTGCGCTCAACAGCTTTTCCCATTGATTTTTGTATAACTAAATAAGGTTCTGCTGCTGGATTATCTATCCCGGCCCAACCCTTTGGAAAATGCGAAGGGTATACCATTGGTGATACATAGTCAAAATAAGGTAGGGTTTTTTCTAAAACCTGCCCAATCCCAAGATCATCTGTATTAACTGCAGTCATTCCAAAAATATCAGCAGAAATAATAATACCTTGAGGTTTAAGACGATCTTGTGTGTATTTAAAAAACTCCTCTAATGTGTCTTGTTTTGTTTTACCTTCGTCAATAGTATATAAAATATCTTGCATGTTTCCGTCTGAGGGAAATCGTATGTAGTCAAAATTTATTTCATCAAAACCAACCTTGTATGATTCTTCTGCAATAGTATTTGCATAATCCCACACCTTCTCAGATGAGGCATTCATCCAACCTATACCTTTTCTATCAACCCAGTTTTTCTGAGGGTCACTTTTTGTTTTTACAGCCTCTTCAGGCCATTTCTTAATAAGATGAGGATCTTGAAAAACAGCAATTCTACCAATAACGTAGATATTATCTTTATGAAGTTCTTCTATAAATTCTCGAATATCCGGAATCCTATTCTCTGAAGACTCAAGTTCACGAATAAGTGGATGGTTTACAAGGAAAGAAATCTTGCCAGTGTCGTCTTTTATATCAATAACAACTGCATTTATTGAAGGGTTATTTTTAATTTGCTCATGAATATTTTTTCTTAAATCTTTTCTTCCCGCTACCCAACTTGTCATATATACAGCTCGTACTGAGTCCGGGGTCTCGATATGTGTAGTGTTATTATATTTCACATTTCCAGAATCATCGAAGAAGAAATTGTCAGATTGAACAGAAAGTAATCCTTTAAAATCATCCTCAGATAAATCTTTTTGGGCTACAGAAGCAGAGAAATTTTCAGCTTCTTGATTTTCTATTTGAACCCTACTTTTAAAAGTATTAGCCGTATCAAAATAAGGATAAACAAAAATACCCCCAACGACTAATACTAAAGTTATAGGTACAAATTTATTCATAGCTTGATTCTTAAGATACTAAATCATCAATTGAATCTGTTTTTATCTTAACATCACTCACTGCTTTTTTTATTCTTGGTCTACCATCATCAGCTTCAATTACAACAACATTATCATCATTCAAATTTTTCTCTGATAAAAAAGATTCATTGTCATTTATAATTTTCTTAATTTCTTCTTTTTTAGGTATTTTTACCTGTTCTTTAATTTGTTTTTTTTCTGGTGTAATTTTTTGAATAGCTTGTTTTCTCACACGATTCATGTGACCAAAAAGAGTTTCTGCTTTTTGAGAAGCATCTTGTAGAAGTTCACCTTGTATAACTCTTTTATTTTTATGCTTATCCTCAAGAGCTGCAAGGTAGAAGCTTGCAATAATAGAGGAGAAACCTGTAATTGCAAATAGAACATTTTCTGTAGATATAGTAAAACCCAGGTGAGGTAGTATCGCCACCCAAATACCTAAGATAATGAGAAATTTTCTTAAACGCATAACTGAATTATAGCAGATAATGACATTTTCTATACAAATTAAAATATATTGACATATATAAATTATATAGTATAATTTATCATAAATAGTTCTAATCTAACATTCAAATTATGCACAATGAAAAAACCCAAGCCTGTAGAGCAGTACTTATGATCTACGGATTTCTTGCTGTGTTTGTGGGATTCCTTACTCTTATCAACTAAGAAATAGACGCCGAAATTCGGCGTCTATTTTTTTGCGTCAATAATTACAACAAATTCCCCTTTTTCGAGTTTTGGATCGGCTTCAAAAAAAGATAAAACTTCCATTGTTGAACCTCTCATTACTTTTTCATGAATTTTTGTAATCTCTTTCACAACAGCAATTTCTCTTCCCTCCTCTAATACATTATTGAGTTCAGATATAAATTTCTTGATTCTGTGTGACGATTCATAGCAAACATTAACCATTTCACTATTTTCAATTTGTTCTAGGAAAGTTTTCCTTCCTTTTTTCTGCGGAACAAAGCCCAAAAATATATATTCTTTAAAAATTATCCCAGCACCAGACAAGGCTGCTGAAACAGCATCTGGACCGGGAATGATTTCAATAGTAACTTCAGGATATCTTTCTTGAACCTGTCTTACAAAATATGGACCAGGATCTGATATTCCTGGTGTTCCCGCATCACTCACATAAGCAAGGTGTTTTCCTTCTTGTAATAAATTAAGAAGATAATCCAATTTTTTTGAATCAGAGTGTGTATGGAAACTTTCCATTCTTGTCTGGATTTGATGAAGAGTTAAAATTTTTTTTGTTGTTTTAGTATCTTCACATACAACAAAATCTGCCTCCTTGAGAGTTCTAAGAGCGCGCAAAGTAATATCTTCACTATTCCCTATTGGTGTTGCTACAATTGAAAGTTTTCCTAACATACATTTATTACTATCTTGTTGGTACGAAATGCTCTTTTAGATGTTTTAAATCTGCAAGTACTACCATACCTGAAGTCGCGATAATTATATTTTTAAGAATATATTGTCCTTCAAGAGTTGGAATAAGAAAACCACTCCATGTTACTTCTGGTAGAACAAAGAGAGGTAATGAAACCAAAATAAGATGAATCACTAAAAAAAGAATCGCCAATCTGAGGAGTTGTCTATCTATAATAGTTAAAGCAATTAAAATTTCTAAAACCCCAATACCTATTACAAATGAAGCACCTTCAAGATTTGGAGTAAGGGTGTTACTTAGATTGATAATTAAATCATCAACAGGACTTTTTCCGAGAAGTTTAAGTGCGCCGAACCACAGAAAAATAACCGCAAGTCCTACTTGCGCTGCACCTACAGAGAATCTATTAGAGAAACTAATAAGCTTAGAATCAATATGTTCAACATGAGCATTTAAATCTTTTTTCATATAGTCAGTGTACCATGGTACTTATATTTTTAGAAAGTGAGACAAATAAAATATTCTTGATTACCATCCCCACCCTTCAGGGTTGATGGTATAACATCTAGGTTAATAGTAAAACCTTCCTTTTCATAATTCATTTTTATAGATTCTATAATATCCAAAACAGCATCTTTATTTTCAACAATACCCCCTTTTCCGATATTGTGAGAACCCACTTCAAATTGAGGTTTTATTAGACTTACAATTTCTGTTCCAGTTTTACAAAATCTTTTTAAATGAGGAATAATTTCTTTTTGGGAAATAAAAGAAAGATCTATAAGAATTAAATCAAACTTTTTTTCTGGATAAAAATCTCTGATATCTGTTTTTTCAAAAAGATACACTCTTGAATTTTTTGAAAGCTCACTATCAAACTGAGCTGTTCCAACATCGACAGCTGTAACACTTGAAGCACCTTTTTGTAGAACAACATCAGTAAAACCTCCAGTAGAAGATCCTATATCTAAAACATGATAACCATGAGAGTCAATATCAAAATATTCAAGTGCGGAGGCTAGTTTTTCTCCACCACGAGAAACATACGGGAGTGCGCCCTTAACTTCAACATAATCTTTTTCTTCAATATTAAAACTAGACTTATTTTGTTCTTTTCCATTCACAAAAACAAAGCCCCGAAGAATCATTTCTTGAGCCTTTGTTCGACTAGGTGCGTGACCATGTTCTGTAAGAAAAATATCAAGTCTCATACATATAAATTATAGCAATATTTTAATTAAAAAAGATATGAATAAGTTAAAAAATAAAGTATTGACATATTAATTATTATATTATATAATATAATAAAAATAAATTCCCATGAAAAATCTGATCTTTGTATTTTTATCAGCACTCTTATTTACAAGTTGTGCTTCGTACATAGCAACTAACCCAAATGGTTCTGTGTTTTCTACATCAAATCAGTTGAATTTCAATAATTTCTGCAATGGAACACCTGTTCCTATTTGCAATAATTCTGGAGTTTCATCTGATCAGCTGTATGGAGGAACAATAATGACAATCAGCGGGGTTCTACTCTCTCAAATCAATAGTTGTTCTCAGGGCGCATTTATAAATGGCAGCTGGCGTCAAGATTGTGTTTATACAATTAATCTTATGGTGCAGAATCCAAACCAGTCGTATTCTTTAAGTCCTAGATCTATTCCTATTTCTGAGACTCAAATGAATACACTCTATAATGGTCAAGCTATCAAAGTATCATTTGTCTGGTGAGTTGCGAGTTGTAATGTAAAAAAAGCCGAATGTTTTCGGCTTTTTTATTTTAAAAATTAAACAAAGAAAAGAAGGTAAATCCAAACAATACTGACAATGCGAGATGTATCCAAATCATAGGGTTTCTCTTTTGCTGAACGGTAAATATACAAAGTAAAGCATAAACAATTTGTATTGGAAACAAAATAAGAGCAATATCAGCAAGAAATGTCCTGAATAAGACAGCAGTCAAGCTTGCGATAGTTATAGTTAAATAAATACTTGCAAACATTTGTCGAGATGGTGAATCCCAACCAAAGTTTTTTTCTAAACTAGGATGCTTTACCAAAAGAAGAATTCCAAGAGACCCTGCAAAAACTATATTAACACCATGTGATACGAGAAGTAATGTTTCTATCATATTTACATTGTAACAATAAAAATAAATTGAGTAAAACAAAAACCCAGAATTATTCTGGGTTTTTGTTTACAATCCAAAGGCGAGGATTTATATCACAACCACTCTCTGAAGGGTCTGCGTCTGAAAGTGTACACCAATCAAATATTTCATTATAAGTAGACCTCGAGAGATTGAATTATTTCAAACTGAAATGCAGATTGCTGTATCTGATGTCTGAATACTTCATCAGCACAATGATTTCCCATAACAGAGCCTGATAGGTACAAAGAAACTTTCCCATTCTCAAGAGTTACTGATTCAAAAGAAAGATTATCTTGTGAAGCGATAATATTTTTATCCTCAATACCAGGAATTGCATCATGTGGGAGTGAGAACAATTGTGAATAAGTCGCCTGCAAGACAGCGTCTGTTTTTGGAACCTTTACTCTATGGAAATTAATATATTGTTCACATCCAAAAGGTCCAAATTCGCCCGGCTTATCAAGACTCGCAAGAGGGATTAATATTTCAGTCATATCAGTATTATTCGTCTCTGTTTCTAGATCATTAGAGACATTTAATACGGGATTTAATTCTTCAGAAATTTGTATAGGTTCTTTTTGCACAGCAAAAGAAACGACTAAACCACAGAGAGTTAATGTTGCAATTATTATAATAATTTTAATACTAGTATTCATATAGATATTTATATCATGATTATAACGCAAACTTAAAGTGGATTGTAACGATGTCCCCTTCAAGAATTTGTTCCTGGTCTCTCACCTGCTTTTTGATAGCAATTAAATAAGTATTATCTTTTTTAAATGGAAGCAAGGAAGTTTGCCAGGTTGTTTTTCCAATGACAGCCTCAATTTTAATAAGTCCATTTCTACTTTTCTTTCCATGTTTTTCTATATAGTTTTTTTCCTTACCATCGACATATACAAAATGCCATGCTGACATATTTCCTGGCCATATCCAAACTTTTTTCTGTATACGAAAAGTCTTATTCATATAAAATAAGCATAGCAAACAAAAACAAAAACCGCACCCATAAGTGCGGTTTTTGTTTTTTAAATAAAAGTAAGCGCGTTACCTTGTTTGTTTGCTCGCCCTGTTCGCCCAATTCTATGGACATATGTGTCATAACTTCTAGGAACTTCGTAGTTAATTACATGACTCACATCAGGAACATCAATACCTCTTGCTGCAACATCAGTTGCTACAAGAATAGTGATTCCATTTTTCTTAAAGTTTTCAAGAATTCTTACTCGTTCCCCATGGCGCTTATCACCATGAAGTGAGCCTGATTTAAATCCTTTACTTTCAAGATTTTCATGAAGCTTTTGTACATCTCGCTTTGTTTCAGCAAAGATGATTGTCTTTGAAACATGCTCTTGAGAAAGCACATTACACAAAACATCTATTTTGTTTTGACTCTTTTCAACCCGAACAACATTTTGTTCTACATATCGAGCTGTGTCACCTTGTTTTAGTAAGACACGAGCTGGGTTTTCAAGATAAGCATCAATAAGATTGTTGATTCTTGGCTCAAGAGTTGCCGAGAAGAAATACTTCTGAGTATCTTGAGGAACTGTTTTAAGAATTGTTGTAATATCATCCACAAATCCCATATCAAGCATCTGATCCACTTCGTCGAGAACAATATGATTGATTGATTGTAGATTGACAAGATTTCTTCGAATCATATCTTGTACACGCCCCGGAGTTCCAATGATAATTTGAACCCCTCTCTCAAGCTCTCGTCTTTGTGGTCCGAGTGGTGCTCCACCAACAAGAGAAACACTGAAAAGTTTCATTTCTCGCGTTGTAAATGCTCTAAATTCTTTTTCAATCTGAAGAGCAAGCTCTCGTGTTGGTGCAAGAATTAAAGCTTTTTGTTTTCTATTTAATAGAAAAGATTCGATAATTGGAAGCAAGAAAGCTGCTGTTTTTCCTGTTCCAGTATTTGCAATACCAAGAACATCTTGTCCTTTCAAAGAAGCTGGAATAGCTCCATCTTGAATTGGTGACGGGTTTACAAAGCCACGACGCAAAATTGTATCTTCAAGAACTTTTGAGAAACCAAAGTCTGTAAAAGTATGTTGTGGTACGTATGGTTTTTGTTCTTCAAAAACATCAGCCTTTTTAATAAATTTAGATACATCTATTCTTTCAACCGCCTTTTTTCTTGATCGTCCTCGAGAAGAATTCCCTCCTCGGTTTCCACCGCGACGATTTCGGTCTTCTGAATTTCGAGATGAGTTTCCACCCGATACTTCTTTAAATCGAACACGACTTCCAAATATTTTACCCATTTTAGGTTTTCCTGATGATTTCTTTTTCGAAACAAAAGAAGAACCAGGACGTTTACCGCCCTTTGCTTTTTCTTTATTCATATAAATTAAAAATGCGCATATTTTGCGCGAGATAACTCACTTATAGAGAATCTCCTAAAAATAATGTGTCAACGGTATGGAGAATCTGTGACATACATTACCCTTGGTATATGAAAACTCTCTATTAGTTGATAAAAATACAGTAACATATTTTTATAAATAAGTCAAAGGAAATAAAAAACCGAAACTTTTGAGAGTTTCGGTTTTTTATTATTTATTTCTTCTTAGCTACTTTTTTAACTGTCTTCTTTACAACTTTCTTTTCAGAAGTTACTGCTTTTTTAACAGCTTTTGTAAGTTCTCCAGCTTTTGGCTTTTCTCTTTTTGCAACTTTCTTTGGAGATTCTTTCACTTCTTCAGTTGTTACAACATCAGATTGAGAATCTTTTTTCATAAGTCCAATAAGCATATCAAGCTTTGAGTTAAGGGTATTCATTTCTTCTTTCAGTTTTGAGAAATCAGCTCCTCCATTTGATTGAGAAGCTCGTGGTTTGTCTCCAAACCCTCGATCTCGCCCACGATCATTTCCTCGAGAACGATTATCTCGATCTCCACCCCCGAAACAATCAGAACAAAGTACTGGCTTGTCTCCTGTTGGTTTAAATGGAACTTCCGCCATGTTTCCACATTCTGAACAAGTTGTCTTGTGCATTTGAGGTCTGTCACCAAAACTTGGTCGTCCTCCTCGGTTTCCACCACCGAATCCTCCTCTATTTCCTCCTCGGAAACCGCCTCGGTCTCCACCGCTTCTAAATCCTCCTCTGTCGCCTCCTCGATTAAAGTTTTTCATACCCGGGCAGTATATACTATAATCTCACAAAATGCAAGCTTTTCTATATTTTGTCAAATTTAGTTAACCACCTCAGCTTCTGCTATTGGTTTTTTAGGGACGATAAACAAAGCGATTATATAGGTAACAACTCCAGGGATAAGACCTGTAGCAAGCACAAAAAAGATAAAAATAATTCTGAGTAATACTGGATCTATATTAAAATATTCACCAAATCCTCCAATAATTCCTTTCCATACTTTATTTTTTTCACTTCGATATAGCTTTTTCATATTTCTTATTATAATAAACAAAATAATGTAAAAATATTGACAATATTTTATTTTATATTAAAGTGTATCCAAACCCTAAAATGTTTTTTATGAATCAACTATTTCTTAACAAATTTGAAGAAAATCTAAAACGCTTCGCTGAAGCAAAAGATCCAAGACATCTCGGTGTTGTAAAACAAGAGATTACAAAGTGTTTCAACTCCTGTTCTTTGGAAAACAAAGAACTTCTAACTGAAATGAGTTTTATCTTTTTCAAAACAAAACAAGAAAAATCTTCTGTTGATTGGAGCAACATCGAGTTTTTACTTTTTGGTAAAATCATCCAATGTGTAGATTTCTACATCTCCACAAAAGAAGAGGCTCTTGATCATCTTTCAGAGGGAGATTACCCAAGACAAATTCTATCTCATCTGATGAAGAAATATTCAATTTCTGCAGCAGAATTGAGAAGTGTTCGTGAAAATGTACTTCAATAAGAAGAGTGTTAAAAAAATAAAAGTCCACGACAAAATCGTGGACTTTTTTATTTACATTACCTCAAGTGGAATTCCTTTAAAATCACAAACCTGCACACACTGCATCGTACAGATTTCTGCATTTGGGTTATTTCGGCAAGCTGAAGCACATTCGTTCCAGTTTCCTCCAATTTCCATACATACATCTCCAGCTATTCCTAAACATTCTGAAAATTCAGCTGACCACTCTCCACCGAAACTCACACAAAGTTGATCTGGTGTTTTTCCAGCCTCCATAGTTCCCCCAGCTGGGTCATAGTATGGTAGATCTGTAGGGATTTCAATTCCCATGTCAATTGGATACATTTCTCCATTCTCATTCATAAAATTTTCCTCCATAATAATCTCTTCTTGTTGTTGTGGTGCATTTACAACGAAATGCTTATAACCAAGGATAAGTCCTGTTACAAAAACCACAAGAATAATAATTGCTTTTGTTGTATTCATACTCTGTAAGTATACGTTACATTTTCAAAAAATAAAAACTTCCCTTGTGGGAAGTTTTTATTTATTTCCAACGTTTAGCAACGTGGATTCTATTGAGTTCTTTTTCCATGAGAGCTTCAAAACGAGCATAGTCTACATCTGCAGCATCATGAGCAACTTTCATTGCCTCCTCTGCGCGTTTATATGCTTCTTCAGCTCGAGAAATATCAATTTCAGTAGCAAATTCAGATCGATCAGCTAAAATAACAACCTTCGAACTTGGTTGAACTTCAAGAATACCTGAACTAATTGCAAAAGGATGCATTTCCCCATCAGAAAGTTTTACTCTGAGTTCCCCCACAGAAATAATAGAAACCATTGGAATGTGGTTTGGAAGAATAGTGACGTACCCATTTGTTGTTGGGACTGTCACTTCTAAAACCTCTTGAGAGAATATTTTTCTTTCTGGAGTTACAATATGAAATTGTATTGATTTTTTTGCCATAGTATTTATGCTGATTTTCCAGCTTCGATAACCTCTTCCATTGTTCCCTTCAAGTAGAATGCTGATTCTGGAATTGAATCATACTTTCCTTCAAGTAATTCCTTAAAGCCTTTGATTGTATCTTCAAGTTTTACATACGATCCTTTTTGTCCAGTAAACTGTTCTGCAACATGGAAGGGTTGTGAAAGAAACTTTTGAACACGACGCGCTCGTCCAACAACCTTCTTATCATCATCTGAAAGTTCATCCATTCCGAGAATTGCAATAATGTCCTGAAGGTCCTTATATCGTTGCAAGATTTGTTGCACTCCTCGTGCGACTTTGTAGTGTTCTTCTCCAATGATATTTGGATCAAGGACTGTAGAAGTTGAGTCAAGTGGATCAACTGCTGGATAAATTCCAAGTTCCGCAAGTGATCGGTTGAGTACTACTGTTGAGTCAAGGTGAGCAAAGGTATTTGCTGGCGCGGGATCTGTAAGGTCATCCGCTGGTACATACACAGCTTGTACTGAAGTAATTGAACCTTTGTCTGTTGAAGTAATTCTTTCTTGAAGATTTCCCATTTCTGTTGCTAGTGTTGGTTGGTAACCTACCGCAGAAGGCATACGCCCGAGAAGTGCAGACATCTCGGCTCCAGCCTGAGTAAATCGAAAGATATTGTCAATAAACAAAAGAAGATCTCGATTTTCTTCGTCTCGGAAATATTCCGCCATTGCAAGTCCAGACAAAGCCACTCGAGCACGAGCTCCTGGTGGTTCGTTCATTTGTCCAAAGACAAGCGCTGTTTTGTCGAGCACTCCTGATTCTTCCATTTCTCGGTAGAGGTCGTTACCTTCTCGAGTTCGTTCCCCAACTCCAGCGAAGATTGAGTATCCTCCGTGATTTGAAGCAATATTGTGAATCAACTCTTGAATAATAACAGTCTTTCCTACTCCAGCTCCTCCAAAAAGTCCAACCTTTCCTCCTTTCAAGAATGGACACATAAGGTCAACAACCTTAATTCCAGTTTCAAGAACCTCTGCCTTTGTTGCTTGTTCTTTAAATGTTGGCGGTTGTCTATGAATTGGATATTTCTTTTTTGTTTTCGGAGCCTTCTTTTCGTCGATTGGTGTACCAGTCACGTCAAACATTCGCCCAAGAACTTCAGGTCCTACTGGAACTGAAATAGGTGCACCTGTTCGAGAAACTTCTTGTCCTCGGAAAAGTCCATCTGTAGAGCCCATAGAAATGGCTCGAACTTCTTTCATTCCTTTGTGTTGTGCAACTTCAAGTGTGAGAGTTTCGCCATTTGAAAGAGAAATTGTAAGCGCCTCCAAAACATCAGGAAGCTCTCCTTCAAAACGAATATCTACAACAGGTCCCATAACTTGGGTGATCTGTCCTTTATCTAATTGTGTATCGTTTGTTTTCATAAATAAAATATAAATTAATTAAGAGCTTCTGCACCTCCTACAATTTCACTAATTTCTTGAGTAATTGCCGCTTGTCTTGCTTTGTTGTATTGCAAAGTGAGATCGTCGACCAAACCTCCAGCATTGTCTGATGCATTTTTCATTGCAAACATTCGAGCTGAGTGTTCGCTTGCCTGTGATTCAAGATGAGCATAATACAAACACGCGTGAACAATTTCTGGAATAATTTTTGAAAGTACCTCTTGTTCACTTGGTTCGAATTTGTATCGTTCAAGAGATTTAAGTTTATGTTCATAGCGCTCTTCACGTTCTTTATCCAAAAAGAAATGTTTAAGGTTATTGATATCCGGAGGTAGGATTTTGTAGTTTACCGGAACATAGGACACCGCCGACTGAAACTCTGTGTAGAGCATCCAAACCTCGTGATATTGCCCAGTCGCAAAAAGATTAAGAATTGTTTTTTGAAGTGAGAAAAATTGATCAGAACCCGTTTTTTCATTGAAATCAATAAAACTTGCAACAATATTTAATTCTGCCCTTCTTGCTGCGCGTTCTGCTTGTTTTCCAATAGTGATTACCTCTAATTCTCTCTTCTTATTTTTCGTAATCTCTTGTAGTTTTTTAGAAAGATTTGCATTAAATCCACCACAAAGACCTTTGTTTGATGCGTAGACAACAACAAGATTTTTTTCTCCTTTTCCTGTTTCAAGAAGTGGATGAGAAATGTCACGCTCAAGCGAAAGGTTCGCTAAAAGCTGAAGTGCTTTTACCGCATACTCTTTTGAAGCCGTTGCCCTGTTAATCATTTTCTTCATCTTGGAAACAGAAACCATTTCCATAGTTTTTGTAATTTTCTTGATATTGGATACGGTTCGAATTTTTAATTTTATCTCTTTTCCCGTTGCCATATATTATTGACTATTTTTTTTGAAAACCTCGAGAGCTGCAATGAGCCTGTCTTTCAGTTCATCATTCCAATCTTTTTTGAACGAATCCAAAAGATTAGTATCATGATTTTTAATAAACTCAATCATTGCTTTCTCTGTTTCCTTTATTTTTTTAAGTTCAACATGGTCAAGATACCCTGCGTTTACAGCAAAGATAATAGCAACCTGTTCTTCTACAGGAATTGGATTAAATTCTGTTTGTTTCAAAATTTCCGTTACACGTTTCCCTCTTTCAATTACTCGTTTTGTATCAGAATCAAGATCTGAGTCAAATTGTGAAAATGCTTCAAGTTCTCGATATTGTGCTTGGGAAAGCTTGAGTGTCCCAGCATTTTTTTTCATTGATTTTATTTGCGCAGATGTTCCAACACGAGACACTGAAAGTCCTACGTTAACAGCAGGTCGAATACCCTTGTTAAACAAGGTTGTTTCAAGAAAGATTTGCCCGTCTGTAATAGAAATTACGTTTGTTGGAATATACCCAGATACATCACCTCCTTGTGTTTCGATAATAGGAAGAGCTGTGATTGAACCTCCACCATGTTCTTTATTTCTTCGACACGCACGTTCAAGAAGTCGTGAATGAAGATAAAACACATCCCCTGGATACGCTTCTCGCCCTGGCGGTCTTCGAAGAAGAAGTGAGATTTCTCGATACGCAACAGCATGCTTTGAAAGATCGTCGTAGATTACCAAAACGTCTTTTCCTTGATCCATGAAATATTCTGCGATTGAAACTCCAACATACGGTGCTAAGTATAGAAGTGCCGCACTGTCTCCCGCAGAAGCTGAAACAACGGTTGTATATTTCATCGCTCCTCGTGATTCCAAAATTCCTACAATTCGAGCAATCTTTGATTGTTTTTGACCAATAGCAACATACACACAAATCATGTCTTGATCGTGTTGGTTCAAAATAGTATCAATTGCAATCGCTGTTTTCCCTGTTTGTCGATCACCAATAATAAGCTCTCTTTGTCCTCGCCCAACCGGAATCATCGCATCGATCGCCAAAATTCCTGTTTGAACAGGTTGACTCACTGGTTCTCGACTCATAACACCTGGTGCAATTTTTTCAACGAGAACCTTTTTTGTTTTTGTGAGTTCAGCTTTTCCATCAATTGGCTTTGCAAGGCCATCTACAATTCTCCCGATAATATCATCAGACACTTCGATTGAAAGAATTTCGTTAGTTCTTTTTACAATTTCTCCTTCTCGAATTGTTTTTGAATCACCAAGAATAATAGCTCCTACCGTATCTTCCTCTAGGTTAAGCGCCAAACCTTGTGCGCCGTTTTCAAACATCAAAATTTCAGATGATTGAACACCTCGAAGACCTCCGATTTTTGCAATACCATCAGATACAGAAACAACTGTTCCAACTTCATGAGTTCCTACAGTTTGTTCATATTCTCCGATCTTCTTTTTTAATTTATCAATAACTCCTTCTATTTTACTCATATATGTTACTGTGATTATTTAGTTAATCTACTTTTTAGTACTTGTAAGTTGTATGCGATACTTGCATCTGTTACGACACCTTGGTGTGTTGCCTTAAATCCACCAATCAGTTTCGGGTTAACTTTAGTTTGAACCGAAACTTTTGAAGATACCTTAATAAAAGCTTTGATTTTTTCAACCATTTCTTCATTAAGTGGAAACGCTGTGTCTATGAAAAGAGTATTAAAATCATTCTCCTTTTGTATATAGGACTCAAGATATCGAACAACTGTTTCAAGTTGTGCTAGAAGATTATTTTCTTCCAAGTAACTAACAAAAGCCTCAAATACCGAACCAATTTTTTTTGATTCAGTTTGTTTGAGTAATATAAAAAATGCTTCTGCTAATTCTTGTGAACGTATCATAGATTATTTGAGTATTGATTTAATGTATTTTTCATTAACACCTTGTGTCATATTTTCTTTGAGAACTTTTTCAACTCCTGACAAAACAAGAGTAGCTGCTTTCTCTGTAAGATCTTCGTCAGCTTTTTTAAGAATCATATCAGCCTCATGAAGTGCGTGTTGGCGGATTTTCGCCGCTTCTTTATCTGCTTCTTCAGATGCATGAGCTACAATTTTATTTCGCTCTTCTTTTGCATTCCCAATGATTTCTTGAGAATTTTGATATGCTTCTTTGATAAGTTCTTCTTTTCTTTGCGATGCATCAAGAAGTGACTGTTTTGCTTTTTCAGCATCATCCAATCCTTGCTTAATTCTTTCTTGTCGCTCTTTTATAGCGTTACCGAGTTTTTTGAATACAACATTACGAAGTAAGTAGTAGATAACAAGAAAATTCACCAAGTTTGCCAAGGCGACTTTCCAATCAAATCCAAGTTTTCCCAATACTTCTTCGATCATAAAAATGTTTAGATACTAAAAACTAGATAATAAAGAATGCAACAAGCGCGTAAATCGCTGTTGATTCACAAATCGCCATCGCAACGATCATCTTTGGAAAGATTGAATCTCCCGCTTCAGGATTTCGTCCAATAGCTTCCATAGCCTTTGCTGCAACCCAAGCTTCAGCTGGAGCCGTTGCAACCATCGAAAGAATAATAAGTGCTTTTGCAATATATTGTGTTTCCATACTTTGTGTATATATTTCGCTTATGCGAATATTAAATTAATAAAACTTATAAATAAATTATTTTTTCTCACCGGGTTCTGGACCGGCAGCTTGCATGTAAAATACTGTAATGAGTGAACCGAACACGATTGTTTGAACAAGGGCACCAAGCATACCAAATGCGACCCAAAATGATGGTAAGAGAAAGGCGAAAATACCTATCAATACCGTTGTGAGAACATCTCCTGCGTACATGTTTCCAAAGAGACGAAGAGATACTGAAACTGCTTTTGCAAATTCCCCCACAATATCAAGACAAGCAATGAGAATTGTAACGAACATATAAATTGGAGCGAGTCCACCTTTTTTCATATCTTCACCAAGTTGTTTAATTGGAATGAATTTATTGATATGACCCCATAAGCCGAAATCTTTTATCGACACAAGGTGAAGTACTACAATCGCTCCAAACGCAAGTCCAAGTGTGGTATTGAAATCACTTGTAGCGATTCGGAAGAGTGACTTACCATCAAAAGTAATACTTCCAAGACCCGGGACCAATCCAAAATAGTTTGAAATACCAACAAAGATAAAAATTGAACCGATAATGGGGAGTACTCTTTTTGTGTGATAGGAACTTGCAGTGATGGTATTGATTTGCCTTTCCACTGCTTCGTATACTATCTCAAAAAATGCTTGACCCTTTCCTGGAATTAAACTTTTCTTACGAAGTGCAACCACGACAAAAACAATAAGAAGAATTGTTACAAGAACCATGAATAAAGTTGAGTTTGTGATAGGAAAACCACCAATCTCAAAAATAGTAGAAGGTCCAATACTTGATATATCTCTTTTAAAACTTAAAAATTCTTGCATATAGATTATGAAGGACTTTGTTCTTGTTTCATTTTCTCTCGGATAGCTTTATATTCTTTTGAGAGTTTTGTATTTCTTTTAAGGACAATAAACCAAGAAGAAGAGAATGCAATAAACAAAAGTACAATCATTATTGTTTTTCCTGTCCCAAAATGAGCGTCGAGTGCCTGTCCACCAAAAAGAGCTGCAAATGCAGGTGCAGCAAACAAAGGAATATTAACCAAAGAATTTTTAAAAAGCTTGGTTGTCATGTTGTTATACTCTTTTTGAGTTTCTGGGTGATATGATTGCATATAATTTAAGAGATAAAACTAGAAGTTTTACTCACATATTATATTCAGATTACATTTCAGTACTACTTGACCTTTAGATATAAGTGTTTCAAATTGAAAATTAACAGTACTACAGCTATCTTTCTTTTAGAAAAGTACTTTAATTTCCCAGGTAAATAAATTAAAGTTCTTTAAAAAACCAAAACCAAAATTATGAATTACACCCTAAATCCTTTATCCTTATGGGATAATTTTTTTTGTATTGGAAAAAGAATAATCTTCTACCTAAGTTGATTACTCTCAATCTATTTTCTTTTGTTGTTTTTGCAACAGTTGAAAATACCCTGTTTCGCTACGTTGCCGATATGACCTTTCATGAGTCAATGAAAGCACGTGGAATTGCTACAGTTTTTAATACCTTAATTGGAATCGCTTGGCCTCAAATTGAATTATTTTTTGAGTCAAAATTTTCAAAACACCCTATTAGATTTTTAAGGGATAAATGGGAGGAATTCTCACTTTTATGTGTAAAAGTTATAGTGAATATATGCACGTATGCTTTATCCGGACATTATGGTTTCAATCTGAAGCTCGGAATTAAAGTTGGCGTTATTGTGTTCATTTCCTTTTACTGCGCAGATTTTCTCAAGTACAAACTTACCCCCTTTGTTGATACTCAAATTAACAAGGTTGTTTTAGTTTTAACTAAAAAGAAAACTAATCCATTGCAACACAATCAGGAACTGACATTTTCTGATATTGTTTTAGTGGAAGAAAGCCAAGAAGAAGATTTGATTTTGGAAGAAAGTATTTAAACATTTAAAGTCACAGTCTTTTTGACTGTGACTTTTTTACTATTGATATTATTTATTATGGGTGCTATAATCCTTTTCGTTGTTTACATATGCGCGCGTAGCTCAGCTGGTAGAGCATTCGACTGATACTCGAAAGGTCCCAGGTTCGATCCCTGGCGCGCGCACCAAAGAAAAACCACCTTTTAAAAGGTGGTTTTTCTTTGTGTTAACTTTTTATAACATAAAACCACCTGCTTTTATTGCAAGTGGTTTATTTTGACCTCAACAAGGAATCAGTCAGGGATGGTGCTTCACCCCAAGATAACGGCCCTCCTTATACATTTAAGTGAGACATATTGAAGAGATATTTTAATTTTGAGCCATCCCTCCACGGCTTGGTTAAGAAAAACTTTTTCTTTATTATACCTCAGAATTTTCATTTTCAAAAAAGGTGTGAACAGCGTCAATTATTTCTGAAATATCACCACTCATAACTTTAGGAAGATTTGACCAAGATTCTTTGATTCTGTGATCTGTGAGACGATCTTGCGGAAAATTATATGTTTTGATTTTCTCAGAACGATCCATGTTTCCAATTTGAGACGATCGACTGTCTGAATATTTTTTTGCTTCTTCTTCATCTTTCATTTGCTGAAGTTTTGAACGAAGAAGTTCGAGTACACGCTCTTTGTTTGCAAGCTGACTTCTTTCTACTGTTGAACGAAAATCAATTCCTGTTGGTTTGTGAATAACCCGCACAGCAGATTCAACCTTGTTTACGTTTTGCCCTCCTGCGCCTCCAGCACGAGATGTTTCAAATTCCAAATCAGCATCATTCAAAACAATGGTAGTTTTTTTGAAGATTGGCATGATTGCAACAGAAGCTGTTGAAGTATGAATTCTCCCTTGTTTTTCAGTCGCTGGAATTCTTTGCACACGATGAACTCCAGTTTCAAATCGCAGTGTTTTATATACTCCAACTCCTTTTATTTCAATCGAAGCATATTTATATCCACCAACATCGTTAATTGATTCATCAACAATTCGCCATTGCCAACCTTTTGATTCTGCGTATCGTTCGTACATTTCAGCGAGTTCATGAGCAAAAAGCGCAGCTTCGTCTCCACCAGCCCCAGCTCGTACTTCAAGAACGATCTCATTAGGAAATTGCTCTTCTTCTTTTTGGGCTTTCAAAATTGATTCAAGTTGAGAAGTATACGCTTCAAGTTGCACTCGAATATTTTCAATCTCATCTTGTGCCATCACTTTCATTGATTCATCAGAAGCAATAAGTTCAAGGGTATCATCATATTGACCTTTCAGTTTTTTGATTTCACCAGCAACAAAAGCTGTTTGGTGATTTCCAAGCAGTTCTTCAAAATTATATTGTTCAATTTTTGATAGTAGTTCTTCCATATAGTTCTATTGTATCAGAACAAAGAGCGCTCGAAAGCGCTCTTTGTTTGTGATACTTTATTTTTTCTTTGCTGCTTGCGCTCGCTTTTTGAATTTGTCTACTCGTCCAGCTGTATCGAGTACTGTTTCTTTTCCTGTGTAGAATGGATGTGTATCACTTGAAATTTCTACTCGGTAAAGATCGTATTCTTTTCCTTCAAATGTTCCTTTTTCATCAGTATGTACTGTTGAAGAAATAAGAAACTGCGCTCCTGATTGAGCGTCTTGGAAAATTACTGATCGGTAGTTTTTTGGATGTATTCCTGATTTCATACTTGGATAATTTACCACATGCCCGTGATTTTTGCAAGATTTGTGTTAATATACAGCCATGGACCCAAAAAAGCAAGAAAAACAATGGCTTTTAAATGAAAAATATCAAGGAATTGAAAGTCCTGAGTTTTTTGAGGATTTTAAAAAACTGGAATCTGGAACACCTCTTGCTTACCTTATTGGAAACATACCCTTTCTTGAAATCACTGTCGATTTAGAATATAAACCTCTTATACCAAGACCAGAAACTGAGTTTTGGGTAAATTACTGTACTCAGAAATATATTCCCCTAGAGGCAAATATTTCCATTCTAGACATATATTCTGGTTCTGGATGTATCGGACTTGGAATCGCAAAAAAAAGACCAAACACAAAAATTCTTTGTAGCGATATTAAAAAAGAAAACATAGTTCAAATACAGAAAAATATCGTTCTCAATGGAATTTCAGAAAAGCAGGTTTCAGTTATTCAGTCTGATATATTTAAAAATATCTCAATGCAAAAATTTGATATCATTTTTGCAAATCCTCCGTATATCTCAGAACAAAGAAAAGACACCGTTGATGATTCTGTTTTACTCTATGAAGACCACCACGCTCTTTTTGCAGAAGATGATGGATTATTTCATATTAAAAATCTGATTGAAAAAATTCCATTTTTCTTGAAAGATAATGGGTATATGTTTATAGAATTTGATCCATGGCAAAAAAAATTAATTGAATCTTACATACAAGAAAAGGAAATATGTTTTGAATTTTTACAGGATCAATATCAAAAAAATCGTGTACTTATAATTCAAAATAAAAAACTCGCATAAGCGAGTTTTTTATTTTAGTTTGCTGATTCAAGAAGATCTATATCTGCTTGGATTTTTTCAGCGTGAGCCATTACTCCATTTCCATAGAATAAGTTTTTTACTTTTGGATCAGAACACCCTCTTCCTGAATAGTATTTACATGCAGCCTCTCGTTCAGCTGTAAATGTTTGTGTTGCAGCACCGAGATCTTTTACATACAAAGCTGTTGCAAACACAGCATGTCGTGGATTCCAAGGATTTGCAATACTTGCACCTGTCGCTGCTGCGATGCGATTTTCATATGATTCCCATGTTACTGGAATAAATTGAGAAGGACCCATTGCTCCTCCCCAACCCCCTGAAGCAAGCGGACAAGAAAGTGGTTGTCCATCCGGTGAAATTCCAAGTTTTTTGGTAATTCGAAGAAATGCGGCTTGATCATCTCGCCATGAACCGGATGTTGGTCCAGGCATAATATCTTTCCATGTTCTTGCGTCACCTGGTCGATTACATGTTCCTACATTACTTCCAAGATTCGATTCTTGTTTCAAAATAGCAAGAATAAAAGCTGGTCGAACTCCTGTTTTAACTGAAGCTTCTTTTGCATATTCATATGCTTCACCGAAAGGAATAGCTTGTGCACCTCGAAGTTCAAAGAGTTTTGCTCTAATCTGCGAAGCTTTTGCTTTTCTATCTGCGATAACTTGCTCATATGCTTTCTCTTGAGATTTTGAAGCGTTGAGAAGTTTTTGTTGTTCTTGTTGACTTAATTCTACTTTTTTCTGTTCTGCTTCAATTTCTTTTTTCTTATCAATCTCTTCAACTCTTTTTACCTGAAGAACTTCTTTGATTTCTTCTTGTTCAGCTTTTTCAAGTTTAATATATTCCACTTCCCCTTTAATTTTTCCTTTTACTGTTGCAAGAAGATCAACACTTCCATAAAACTCAGAAATGGTGTCATCTGAAAGAAGTGAGTAGATGAATCCAGTTTGATCAAATTCATTTGTCTGACGAATAAGCTCACCGAGAGCTTCTCGCCTTTCAGACATTGTTGTTGTGAGTGTAACAATAGTTTTTTCTTTTTGAGTAATTTCACCGGAGATATTTTTTATCTCAAGATCACGAGCTTTAATTTTCGCCCTTGCTTTGTTAATCTCCGCACGAAGTGTTTCAACCTCTCTTTGAAGAGAAGCTGATTTATTTTTTTGCCCACTCAAAATTGCTTCTTGTTGTTTAATCTCAGCTTCAAGTTCAGCGAGCTCTCTTTCAAGAACAGCTCTTTCAGCGTCTGTCACTTGAGCATTTACCGACACTGGAAAAGAAATAGTTCCCAAAACAAAACCAAACAACATGAAAACAACAAAAAATTTTGTAAATACTTTTTTAGTAGATTTAAGAATATCGCTCATGATTACTATTATATATCATTTTTAATTACCTTCTACAGAATAACTGTACGCTGAAGCATATTTTTGTTCGGGATTTAAGGTTTTTCCAACAACAAAAACACCGAGTATAACAAAAACTATGAGTACAGTACTCATTATATTTTCAAGTGATTTATGTCGTATATAGCTTCTGTATTCTTCCATACATAGCTATAGACGCTTAAAAAACGAACTATTACAAACCTTACAGTTTAACGATAAAAAATTATTTTTGTCTAGGTTTTATGATCCAATTTTGGATATCTTCGACCGTCCCACCAACCTTTTTCTTTGGATTAAAAATATTCCTCATGTCAAAAATATCTTTGAGTTCTTGAAACACAGAAACCATGTGATCACCAAACATATATGGCAAATATGGCGTACGAATAATTCCGTCATTATGCTCTGCAGTTATTGAGCCTTCGTATTTTTTCACAATTGTATATACTTTTTCCGAAAGTTCAAAAATAATTTTTTGAGTTTCTGGATTTTGAAAATCCATAAGAGGAATTACGTGAAGATTTCCATTCCCAAGATGTCCAGCAACTGTATATAAAAGCTTTCGAGAATCCAAAAGTTCAGTAAGTTCTTTCATATAAGCTGGGTAGTGAACAACTGGAATAACACAATCATCAATGAAAGGCGCTGTTCTCAGTTTTTTTGAATGATCAGAAAGAAGCTTGAATGAATCTCGACGAATATTCCAATATTTTTCAATCTCTTTTTCAGTAGTTAAAATTCTTGATGGTAATTTCAAAAATCCCAATGCTTTTTGAGCCCGAATTGCTTCACCTTCTATTTCTTTTCTGTCATTTGAAACAAATTCAATCAAAACAACATATTCTGGAATCCCTCCCGTGAGAGACATCCATATTTCTGGAATAAAATTAAATGCATATTTGAGAATTCCCAAAATTCCTTTGTCTTTCAAAAAATCTTTAAAGAAACGTACTGCAAATTTAAATGTATGCTTATCATATACTTCCATTGTCTCAATATCAAAACCAGAAAGATTTTCAACAATTTTCGGAAGCCGCTCACTTGAATCAGCAAACAACACCAGAAGATTTGAAAAAGTTTCAATTGGAACAACCTTATATGTTATTTCAGTAATAATCGCAGTTGTGCCTTGCGCGCCCACAATCATCTTCGTGAGATCAAAAGTTTGAGTTTCTTCATCCCAAACATCCCAAATAAGGTAACCGGAAGAGTTCTTTGTTGTTTTTGGTTTTGCTTCTTTGATTTCATTTCTATTTCTTTGAATCAAATTCCAGACTGACCGATACAGACGACCCTCAAAAGTATCTTCAATCATTTTTGCGTCGAGTTCTGTTTTTGATATTGGTTTTACGTGGTATTCATTACCATCAGAAAAAACAGCTTTAAGTTCCAAAACAAAATCTTTATTTTGACCGTACTTCAAGCTTTTTTCACCCGCGCCATTATTTCCAACCATTCCACCAACAGCACAAAGATTTTTTGAAGCCGGGAAACACGGCATAACCATACTATATTTTTCAAGCTCTTGTTCAAGAATCTTATAAGGAGTTCCAGGTAAAACCTTAACATGACCAACAACAGGAAATGAATGTTTTGTGATTGGATTATATTGAAAACCGTAATCTTTTTTTACAATCTCCAAAATACCCGACATGTATTTTGTCGTGTCTACAATAATGGACTCATTAAGAGAACCTCCAGACATGCAAGTTCCTGCGGCTCGAACAGTGAGCGACAAATCACTATATCCTCCCATTTGACGCTTTACATCGACCCAATGAACCAGTTCTTGGATATCTTTCGAGTGTTTTGGAAAGACAACAACCTGGGGTTTTACAGAGAAAATACTATAATCCGTACTTCTTGAATTCAAAATTTCCTCACTCATGTCAACATCACCCTCAATAAGGCTTTTAAGTTCTTGAATAAGTTCTTTTTCCATATGTAGCCATTCTACCATGGAAAAGCTTGATTCAATGCTATAATGCAAATATGTCGGAACAAAAAAACATTGATTTTTTAGCAATCGGCGACATTGTCGTTGATGCATTTATACAACTACAAGATGCCAGGGTTCATTGTGATATCAATAATGATAACTGTACGATTTCCATGCGTTTTGGAGACAAAATACCTTATAAAAACCTTAAGGTTGTTTCGGGAGTTGGAAATTCACCAAATGCAGCTGTGTCAGCAGCTAGACTTGGTCTTTCATCTGCAGTGGCAACTCATATTGGTGATGATCAACACGGAAAAGACTGCATAGAATCACTCAGAAAAAATATGGTTAATACGAGTTTTGTTCAAATACAAAAAGGATACGACACAAACTACCATTTTGTTCTTTCTTTTGAAGCAGAGCGAACTATTCTAATCAAACACGCAGAATTTAAGTATGACTTTCCTTCTATTATTGGAAATCATGTACCGAAATGGATTTACTTTAGTTCAGTTGCACCAAATTCTCTTCACTATCACGAACAAATTGGTGACTATTTGAAAAAAAATAAAGATGTTCGCTTTGCCTTCCAACCTGGAACATTCCAGATTAGTCTTGGTGCAGAAAAGTTGAAAGATATTTACCAAAGAACTGAAATATTTTTCTGCAATAGAGAAGAAGCCCAGAAAATTCTATCCTCAAATTCGAGTGAAATTATTGAACTTCTCAAAGGTATTCACAATCTTGGACCAAAGATTGTTTGCATTACAGATGGTCCAGACGGAGCGTATGCATACGATGGAACAAATGCTTGGTTTCAACCAATTTATCCAGATCCAAAACCTCCAGTGGAAAGAACTGGCGCGGGAGATAGTTTTGCATCAACTTTCACCTCAGCACTTGCGCTCGGACTTTCAATCGAACAAGCGCTTTCTTGGGGTCCAATTAACTCCATGAATGTTGTTCAGTATATTGGCGCACAAGAAGGATTGCTCACAAGAAAAGAATTGGAAGAGTTTTTGGAAAATGCACCCAGCTCTTACAAAAGTAAAAAAATACTTTAACCATGTCTGAAACCTCAAAACAAATTAATAATATAAACGACCTCACAAAAGAACAAACTGACACTTGGATTGAAGGAGTTCTTCGTGAATATGATTGGCTCACCAAAGACAAACAAAAAATTTGTGATGAACTCAAACAAGTTCAAGAAAAACTTCGACCTCTTGAAGATCAGTATCTAGATTTTGTAGAGCATCACAAAAAAGATACCGAGGAAGCAATGGAAACCAAACATAAAATACAGGTATTACAAGGTAAACTACGACAACTCTATGAGTTGTATAGAAAATAATATGGATAATAGTTTTAATTTTGAAAAAATTACAAAACAGAAAACAGCTCAAGAACTCATGACAGAACTAGAAAATCTTAATGTAAAAAAAAATGAACTAGAGCAAACGGAGGAAAGTTTTGATGAACCAAATAATTTGTTTGAATTAGAAAAAGTAAAACAAAATATTACACAAGTAGAAAAAGATCTCCAAAGACGAGTAGATAATAACTAACATGACAGATTTCGAAAAAGAGATTCAAAAAATTCAAGAAGAAATTGCAGTCAAAGCAATGGTTGGTGAAGACACAAAAAAGCTTGAAGAAAAATTAAAAAAACTAAAAAAGTAAGCATTTGCTTACTTTTTTAGTTTTTTTAGATACTTGACAAATTTATGTTTAAATGATATTATTTGTTTAAATTTAAAACTTTATCTTATGAAAACAATCTCGTTCCTTCTTTTTTCGCTTTTCGCAATACTAATGGTAAAAATTAGCTTTGTGCCAGCAATATCAAGCCAAGCCTTCCAAGATGAAAACTTATTTATTGCCGGATCGGTTTCGGGAACACTCGGCTTATTATTTCTATCTCTAAGCAGAAATAAAATGACCTCTTTATAAAGAGGTCATTTTTTATTTTCTAGCTCTTACTTTTTTAACTGCTATTTTAATATCACTCACTGTGAGACCATACTCTTTGTAAAGTTCTTCTGCTGTTCCTGACTGACCAAATCTATCGTGAACCCCCACAAACTCCATCGGTCTTGGGAAATCTGAAGCCAAACATTCAGCAATCGCACTTCCCAATCCTCCAGTTACTTGATGCTCTTCAACAGTCACTATCCCTCCGCAATCTTTTGCAAATTTTCGAATTGATTGAGTATCAAGAGGTTTTATTGTTGCAAGATTCATCACAGAAACAGAAACTCCTTCTTCTGCAAGTTCTCGAGCTGCAAGTATCGCAGAATATACAAGTGATCCACAAGCAATAATTCCAACTTCCGGAAGTTTTCCAGAGTATGAATGTCCATCAAAAAATATTTGTGCCTTCCCTATTTCAAATGAGGTTTCTTCTGTTGTAAAAACCGGACTCTTTTCCCGAGCAAGTCGTATATACACTGGACCATTATGCTTGGTCGCAGCGACAGTTGCTTTGTATGCTTCGTTGCTGTCACATGGCACAAGAACTGTCATGTTTGGTTGCATTCGCATGAGTCCAATATCTTCTAAAGCTTGATGAGTTGCACCGTCGGGACCCACAGAAAGCCCAGCGTGACAACCAACAATTTTCACTGGGAAATTATTCAAAGAAATTGTTGTACGAATTTGTTCGTTGTTTCTTCCTGGAGAAAAAGCAGCGTATGACATAATAAATGGAATCTTTCCATAATTTGCCATTCCAGATGCTAAAGCCGCAAGATTTTGTTCCGCAACCCCAAGTTCAACATAGCGTTCAGGAAATTCTTTTTGAAACCATTCTGTTCTTGTTGATTCAGATAAGTCTGCACAAAGTGCCACAACTCGAGCATCTTGCTTTCCAGCTTCAACCAAACCAAGCCCAAAACCGTCTCGAGTTGCTTTTTGCTCGAGTTTTATTTTTGAAAATAAATCTTTGTGAAGTTTTGGATCAAACATACAAATTTAAATTAAAGCGAATATGAAGTAAGACACTCTTGATAGAATGATTCTTCTCGAGCTTTATCGTCATATTCTTGTGAAGATGTAAGATCGGTACAAAATTCTTCAACATTTGCATAACCTTCAAACTGCGCCGTGTCTCGAGTTGGTAAAAACTCCTCCTGTGATTTTCCTCTATTTTGAATCTTTGAAGCAATGAGAAGAATAATTGCAATACCTATAATACTAAGCATCAATATTGTTTTTTTACTTAATTTAGTCATGATGTGTAGATTCTATTTTACCTCGTAATGTTCGTAATTCTTTTAAGAATTTTTGCTCTTCTTCTTTTGTTGGCGGTTTTCCATGCCATGTGTAATCAAATTCAATTTCTTTAATTCCTTTACCTGGAATTGTATGAGCAATAATCATAATTGGCTTTTCGTAAATAGCGCGAGCTGTATCAATCGCATACACAACTTCTTCAATATTATTTCCATTCACCTCAATAACATGCCAATTAAATGATTCCCATTTATCCTTGAGCGGTTCAATAGGCATAACATCTTCAGTCATTCCATTAATCTGAATATTATTTCTATCAATAATTCCTATTAAATTTGAAAGTCTATTTTTCCCTGCAAACATAGCTGCCTCCCAAATATTTCCTGTTTGCATTTCACCGTCAGACATAAGACAAAAGGTTGTAAACTTTTTGTTATCCATTCTTCCAGCATATGCAATACCAGCAGCTTGGGAAAGCCCAGATCCAAGTGGTCCTGACGTTGTCTCAAGAGCAAATATCTTACTTCTTTCTGGGTGACCTTGAAGTCTTGAACCAAACTTTCGAAGAGTTTTGAGTTCCTCGATTGGAAAATATCCAGCCAGTGCCATCACGGCGTAACGAATCGGTACAATATGTCCATTTGAAAGAATAATTCTATCTCTTTCTTCCCAATCTGGATTATGAACATCATGTTTTGCGGAATGAAAATAAAGTGCAGTAAAAATATCCGCAATACCAAGAGGTCCAGCAGTATGACCTGAACCGGCGTCTTCAAGCATATCAACAACGAGCATTCTTGCTTCGTTTGCTTTGAGTTCAAGTTCTTTGATTGTGTGAGGAGGAATAAATGACATGGTTATATTGTACTATATTTCTGATTCAGAATTTTCACCCGAAAGCGTGTGGATTGCCTCTACGACATCAATACTTTTTGATAAGTATGACCCAGAGACAAGGCGAGTAGCGCCAGCTTTGATAAGTTGTTTTGAAGTTTCAGGACTTACACCTCCATCAATACTGACAATCATATCGGGAACGATTTTTTTAACTTGTTTTATTTGTGTAAGGACTCTTTCATCAAATACCTGGCCTTGCTTCCCAATTGTTTCAATCCCCATACATTGGACAAAGTCAACATGTTTCAATATTTCAGAATATTCTGAGATTAAATCATCACACGAGAAAGCAATTCCAAAATGAATAAAACTCTGAACACTTCTGTGTTTTTCAAGAAAAGCTATGTATGATTTTGGATCCACACTCCCTGCATGAATAATAATTCGTGAAGGACCCCACTCAATAAATCTCTCAAGACTTTCTAGTGGATTTGCAATCATAAGATCAAGTTCAATATCAATATCCTGCCAACCAGGAAAACCTTCTTCTTCAAGAATTTTATATTCTTCGTACTGGTTTTTGCTGTTGTATGGCCATGTTTTTGGCGCTGCAAAATCACCATCAACCAAATCAATTTGAATAGTTTGAATTGAGGTTTCAAGATACCGAGAAACAGTATCTTCGATATCTTTTCTTGTTTTTGGTAATACCGCAGGAATTATTTCAATCATATGAATATTATAAAACAATAAGGAGAATAATGATAAACAAAACAAGAACCCAGAACAAACCTCGAACACCAGCGCTATGATGACGACTTATGTAGCCCTTACCGTGTTCCAATTTTGCTTGTCTTGCAAGAGCATTGAGCTCTAATCTTTCAATAAAAAGTTCTTGTGCTTTCCCAACATTTGAGTCTTCACCAAGCCATGCATCCAAAGCAGGTGCTTGCAGTGCTCGTGAAAAAGAAAATGTAACCTGCCATGGATATGGACCAAGCGCCGCGATTTCGTTGAGATTATGAAGAGCGTATTGTGGATTTTGTCCACCAGATAAAAACACAACACCTCCTGTGTGTGGCGGAACATTTTTTTTCAAAACTTCAGCAGTATGTTTTGCAACCAATTCATGGGAAGCTTCAACCTCTGCTTCACTTCCAGCAACAACCATACTTGTCTTGAGAATCAGACCCCCGAGATAGACTTCATGTTTTTCCAGAGCTTGGAAAAGTTTTTCTAACACTTTTTCAGTGACAATTTTCGCTCGTTCAATCGTATGATTTCCATCGAGCAAGACTTCAGGTTCAACCATGGGAACCATTCCAGTTTCTTGTACCACTCTTGCATATCTCGCTAGAAGTTCACAGTTTTCTTCAATTGCCTTTTCACTCGGAAGAGTGTCGCTTACAGAAAAAGCTGCGCGCCATTTTGTAAATGTTGCATTCATCTGTTTGTAGTCAAACAAACGACTTCTTAAATCTTCTATTCCCTTTGTTTTTGTTTCAAGACTGTTTGGTTCAAGTGGTTCTAAACCAAGATCAACCTTAATACCAATCAAAACTCCTTTTCGTTTCAAAAGATCACGGAAAAGTTCTCCGTCGAGTGTCATTTGACGTATTGTTTCATCATACAAAATAACCCCAGAAACATATTTTTCAATGTGAGGAGTCACAAGAAGAAGTTCTCGATATCGCCTTCTATTTTCTTCTGTTCCAGGAATATTATATTCTGCAAATCTTTTATTGCATGAAGTGTTGCTTTCATCAGCAGCCAAAATACCCTTATGTCTATGTATAAGTTGTGTGGTGATTGTTGTGAGTTTATGTTTGTCTATTTGCATATTATAAAAAGTCTTCAAAAAGTTTATCAATTTTTTCTATTCTTCTGACATGTCTTTCGTCTTCAGAAAAAGGAGTATTGAGCCATTGTTGCACCACCATTTTTGCTTCAGGAAGTCCGACAAAACGCGCTCCAAGGCTCAAAATATTTGCGTCATTGTGTTCTCGTGAAAGAGAAATAATTTCAACATTTCCACCATAGTAAGAAACAGCGCGAACATTGGCAAATCTGTTGCAAACAATTGCTTCACCTGTTCCACTTCCTCCGAGCACAATTCCTCGCAAGGTATCAGAATGTCTTGAAACATCTCGCGCAACAAGTTTTACAAAATCTGGATAATCATCTTCCGAGTTATGTTTCCAGGCACCATGATCAACAACCTCATATCCTTCTTCTTTCAAAAAAGAAATGAGTTCTTGTTTCAATTCAAAACCAGCATGATCACTCGCAATTGCGATTGTTCCTTTTGTCTTCATATTTACATTGTACCAGAAAAAACAAAAACCCCGTGAATATTCACGGGGTTTTTTCTTCATTTCTGAAAAGAGAAATCCAATTTGTAATCTCCTCGTAATTTTTAAGACCGATTTCCACTGCACGAGATTTACAAATAGTTAAAAGTTCATCAACGGAAAAATCCTTCAGGTATACCAGCATCATAAGAGAAAAAGTATTCCAAAAATTGTCTTGAAAATTTGACGACAAGCTCATGATTTCAAGCAGTGTGTCTTCTTTTTCTTTTTTCCCTTTTGCTAAAATATACTTGATATCGTATTTTACCCAAAAGTTTTCATACAATGCTAGCGGACTTGTTTTTTCTACCCATTCAAAAGAGGATAGATGTTTTGTCTTTCCCGCAATAAGCCCAATAACAGAAAGGCGTTCAAATTTTCTATCCGGATATTCTACCTCTGTCCATTTTTCATTCAAAAAAATAAAAAGGGTGTCATAAAAATCTTGAGTATCAATACCTGCCCGCTGAACCCACGACACAAATGAAATAAAATTAGGATACTGCGGAAATAATTCAAGAGAACCGGGAATTATTTCAATAGACAAGTCGGTGAAATCGTTTCGAATAATTGAATTATTTTTTAAAAAATCAGCATATAAATCTCTTAGTAAAAAACCATCTTTTGATATGGGTTGATCATTCCTAAGCATTTGAGCCAATTCCGTAATGTTTGTAAGTTTTTTCATAGTACAGTATTTTTTGTTTTCATCACCTTATCACATTATCCAGAAAAAACAAAAACCCCGTGAATATTCACGGGGTTTTTGTTTATTTACCTGTTTTAATAACATGATCCACTAATGTATGCGTATACCCCATTTCGTTGTCGTACCAAGCTAAAACTTTTACCAAATTTCCGTCCACAACTCGTGTCATAGAAAGATCGGCAATTGAAGCGTGTGGACTTCCAAGAATATCACTTGAAACAAGCTGATCTTCTGTCGCAGAAAATACTCTCGCCCATCTGGAATCCATTGCAGCTTCTTTCAAAATCTTGTTTACTTCTTCCACGCTCGTATTTCTCTTTGCGATAAATGTTACATCAGCAAGAGAACCGGCAATCACTGGTACACGAATCGCGATTCCATCAAACTTCCCTTTCAAATTTGTCACAACTTCAGTCACAGCTTTTGCTGCGCCCGTACTTGTCGGAACCATATTCTGCGCCGCCGCTCGTCCTTCACGCCAATCTTTTTTGTTTGGTCCGTCGACAATACTTTGACTTGCTGTGTATGCGTGTACAGTATTTAAAATTGCTTTTTCAATTCCAATAGCGTCATCCAAGATTGCAATGAGCGGACTTACTGCATTTGTAGTACATGAACCATTTGAAGAAATATCACAGGTTCCAAGTTGTTCGTCATTGATTGCCATGAGAACTGTTGCTGAAGTTACTCCTTCTTCTGGAGTTCCTTTTGCCGGTGCAGAAATCACAACTTTTTTTGCACCTGCTTTTCTGTGAAGATTTGCTTTTGCATAATCAGTAAATACGCCTGTTGATTCAACAACAACATCAATGTTGAGGTCTCCCCATGGAAGTTTGAGCGGATCTGTTTCTGAAAAGAAAGAAAGAATTTTTCCATTTACCACAAGTTTGCCGTCAACAACCTCAACAGCGAACTTTGAAACTCCGTATGCTGTGTCATATTTGAGAAGATAGGCAAGATTGTGAATATCACCAAGATCGTTCACTGCAACAATTTCAAGTTCTGGTCGCTCCACTGCGACTTTTAAAAATGCTCTTCCGATTCGGCCAAGGCCATTGATTGCGACACGTGTTTTCATAAGTATGTATAAGATTTGAAATGATTAATATGCTTGTAGTATAGCAAAAATATCTTAATTGACGAAAAGATTATGTTTACTATACTGAAAGAAAAAAGCTCTATGGATAAACCTCTTTGTATAGATGTTAAAATTATTGTTGATTTTTTTATCTATCTTATTCTTTTCATATCTCTTTGTATTTATGTTTTTCTCAGACTCAAATGGAAACAAGTGAATTCTCAAAATATAATTTTATACTTTAATCTTATAGATATTTCCCATATTTTAACTTTGGGTTTGAGTCTTCTGGTTGGTTTTATTTTGCAAGAAAAACATTTTATATTCACTCTAATACTCGCTATTGTTATAAGTATGTTTTTCATATCAAACATTTCGTTTAGTGTAAAAAATCGAGAAAAATACAAAGAAGCTAAGAGGAACAGAAGAAAGATTATTGATTCAAGTATTTTGGATCAAGAGATTTAAAGATTAAAAGAGTCCGAAGCGTAGCTTCGGACTCTTTTTTATGAAAGTATTTGTTTCAAAATCTCAGTTGCGATTTCTGGGTTTACAGAACCCTTACTTTCTTTCATTACCTGACCCATGAGGAATTTCAAAACATTTTCGTTTCCATTTTTGTAATCTTCAACTTGAGCTGGAAATCCTTCAATTATTTTTTGAACCATTGTTTTAATAGCTCCTTCATCTGACTGCTGAAGCAAACCTTTTTCTTCTGCGATTACTGACGGTTTTCCACCTTGTGTACAGAGAATGAGAAGAATATCTTTTGCGCCTCGAGAGTTGATAAGATTTTTTGCAATCATTTCAACAAGTTCAGCAAAAGATTCTTTTTGTGGATACTGAAAACCTTCAATATTTGCTCGATATCCCAAAAGATCAGAACAAAGATAGTTTGATGCTTTTACCAGAACATCTTTTTGATTTGAGAATACAGATACAGCATGTTCAAAAATTGGTGCAATTTCTTTATCTCCAATCAAGATCTCAATATCTTCTGCTTTGATTCCAAGATTTGAATATCGCTCTCTTTTTTGCCATGGAAGTTCTGGAAGTTCAGACTTCATTTTTTCAATATCAAACATTTCATGAAGATAGAACTTTGGAATATCTGGATCTGGAAAATATCGATAGTCTTCTGAATTTTCTTTTGAACGTTGAGAAACTGTGATTTGTTTGTCTTCATCCCAGCCTCTGGTTTCTTGTTTAATCTCATCCCCTCGTCCATCTTCCAAAAGTGCAATGTGTCGATCCATTTCATACCGCGCAGCTGCTTCTGCAGCTTTAAATGATCCAATATTTTTCACTTCCACTTTTGTTCCAAATTTTGCTGGATCATCCGAAACCGAAAGGTTTACTTCAACTCGCATTTCTCCCTTTTGAAGATTTGCATCTCCTGCTCCAAGTGTTCGAAGAAGAAGCTGAAATTCTTTTGCAAATTCAGAAACTTTTTCTGGAGTATAAATAACCGGCTCAGTCACAAGCTCTGCAAGAGGAATTCCAGCTCGATTGAAATCAACTAAAGAATATCCTGATTCATGTTTGTTTGTTCCTGTATCTTCTTCCAAGTGAATTCGAGTTAAAGCAACACCTGCAAGAGAACCACCAGAAACAATCGGATGTTTATATTGAGAAATCTGATAGCCTTTTGGAATATCTGGATAGAAGTAGTTTTTTCGGTCAAATTCTGTAAAGTTTGCAATATTTCCTCCGACAGCAAGCCCAATTCGAATCATATGCTCGAGAGCTTTTTTGTTTACCACAGGAAGAGTTCCAGGGTGCGCTAAAGAAACCGGATCAATATTTTGATTTGGTTCCTCTTCATCAGGATTATTGAGTGCTCGAGAAAACATTTTTGTTTTTGTTTTAAGCTCCGCATGAATCTCAAGTCCTATAGTGAGATAATATTTTCCTTTGTATATTGGTCGTTCCATGTCTTGGATTATACTCAAATTTATTGTTTTATGAAATTTGACAAATATTATTAATATAGTATTAAACGAAATAAAAATACCCCTTCCGGGGTTGTTTTTATTTTCTCAAAATTTTAAGAATTTCTTGTTCAAATTCTTTTACTTGTTCCCCGTCAAACATACTGATTGCCATAACTGGTTTTTTGAGTTTTGAAAATTGTTTCAAAACATCTTTCACCATTTTTTCTGGTACCATATCTGTTTTTGTAAGAAGAATGAATTCATCTTTTTCAAGAAGTTTTGGATCAAATACTTCAAGTTCTTTTCGAATTGTTTTGTAAGCATCCATCATTCCTCCTTCTTTTTCGATTTCGTTTTCAAAAGAAACAAGATGAACCAGGGTTTTTGTTCGGGAAATATGTTTCAAGAATTTAATTCCAAGACCTCTTCCTTCTCCAGCTCCTTCGATAATTCCTGGAATATCAGCGATTACAAAATCATAGAAAGCTCCCAAGTGAGGATCAAGTGTCGTAAAGGCATATGCTCCAATTTTTGATTTTGAGTTTGTGACAGATTGAATCAAACTTGATTTTCCAGCATTTGGAAATCCGACAAGTCCAAGATCTGCAAACAAACGAAGTTCAATAGAAAATTCTGCTTCTTCTCCTTTTTTACCTGGAGTCCATTCATATGGGGTTGTGTTTGTCGAAGCTTTGAAATGTTCGTTTCCAAAACCACCTCTTCCTCCTCGGAGAATTTTTATTTTTTGCCCAGGAGATGTGAGTTCATACTGAGCTCCAGTAGAAAGATTTGTAATTAAAGTTCCGACAGGAAGAAGAATTATTTTATCTTCTCCATTCACACCGTGCATACTTTTTCTTGAGCCGTCTTCACCTTTTTCCGCAAGAAATTCTGGACCATGAGAATATTTTGAGAGAATAGAAACGTCTCGAACAGCTTCAATATATACATCTCCACCATTTCCACCGTCGCCACCAGAAGGTCCACCCTTTGGGATAAACTTTTCCTGGCGCCATCGTATAACGCCGTTTCCACCGTCGCCCGCCTTTGCATAGATTTTTAGCTCGTCTACGAATGCCATAGGTTTACAGATTACGCTTTTTGTGACTTTTTAGCAAGTTCCAGAGCTTCTTCTTTTGTTTTTGCGGAGCACAAAAAACCTGAGTTGTGACAAAAAACAGCCCCAGAAACTCCGGTTTCTTTTGCTAACTCTTCACCTCGAAGCCCTCGCCAAGACGGAGGAAATGGTTTTTTTGAATCAAAAGTTCCCTTTTCTTTTCGAGTAGTACAAACATCCCAACCGCCGCCACGCTTTGACGGATATACAAAATACAAAAGTTCAGAAAAGTCTTGCACAGCAATTGATATGGCAACTCGACCGAAAAAATCATCTACAACCAAAATTTCTTTTTCATCTTGCTGTTCATAGATTTCTTGCACTTTTAAATTTATCTCATATTGAACCTTTGTTTGGTGAATCATACGCTCAAGATAGAGCGCTGCAATATGCATTGCATCATCGAAACGATGATCCGAAAGTCCCATATCTTCCACATGAGTCAGATTAAAAGATTGCAGTAGACTTTGAACAAAAACAGGAGAAATATCATCTCGAAGATTTTGAGAAATAGTAACTCCATTATCAGCAGCGTCGATTGCTTGAACAAGATTTATATCAATCTGATCTGCAATATCTTGTGAATCACAAAGAAGTGATCCATATTTTTTCCAAACCAAACCAAATGACGCAAATGGAATTCCATTCGCCCGCTCACCCGCCCCACCTTTTTGATGATGGTCGAAACGATTTGTTTCTTCATCATATTCAGCACCAATATCAAATACAATATCGCCTGTATTAATCACCTCCTGATTAACACTTCGAATAAGTTTGTAGGATTTCTTTATTTTTTTGTAATAGAGATGCAGAGTTGCAGCAGCAAAAACATCATCTGAATGAAATGATCCACTGTGTGTTATGAGTACATCTTTTTTATTCCAAAACATTAGTTTTCTTCTCTATCAATAAATGTTGACAATAACCCACTTACCACCGAAACAACCAAACTTCCCCAAAAAGCAGCAATGAATGTTGTTACAAAAAATCCAGAGATGACACTTCCAGCAAACCAAAATAATCCGGCATTAATAACAAGAGAAAAAAGACCAAATGTAAGAAGTGTGATTGGGAGAGTTATTATTTTTATAATTGGCTTAATAAGTCCATGTGCGAATGTAAGCACAACACCCATCAAAACCAAAGCTTGCCAACCATCATAAGAAACCCCGGAAACAATTCTCGAAGCAAGATATACCGCACCTATAAAAATAAGTGTACGCAAGATAATATTTTTCATATAAATGTGTAACTGTTAGTTAAAAAGTGATTCAACAACCGCTTTAACATCTGAACCATCAGCTTGACCTCCTAGTTCTTTCATAACCGCACCAACAAGAATTCCTACTTTTGATTTATCATCCAATCCAAGCTCTGCTTTTTTCTTTTCTGCAATTGGTTTGATTTCTTCTTGAGACATCATTTTTGGAAGAAGTGTTTCAAGAACAGAAAGTTCCGCTTCTTCTTGAACCGCCAAATCTTCTCTTCCACCATTTCTAAATTGCTCAATTGAATCTTTTCTTTGTTTTGCAAGACGCTTAATAACACCCATTGCAAGATCATCAGAAACCTCACTTTGTGGAGTCATTCCCTTTGCAACAAGCTCGTTTGTAAATGCTGCTTTAATGTTTCGCATTACAGAGAGACGAACTTCATCTTTATTTTTCATGGCTTCTTTCAAAGCTTCTTTGATATTGTTTTCTATTGACATAATACCTACTATATCATTTTTGGTTCTTTTTTGGAAATAGAAAAAGCGGCGCACGAAGTGCGCCGCCAAAAAGGGACAAAGAGTCTAAAAGAAAATGGTTCAAAATACCAAATTATACAATTTTTCTACAAGTCAACCGTTACTAAATGATTGCCCAGAATAGATAGAGTATTAATATTGGTAAAAACCCTAAGAAAACCATTAACCGCTTACAAAAAACTCTTCGCCCTCCACCCTATTAAGCTTTGATAGAGTGAACGGGTTCCAAAAACAAAATATCACACTATTAAAAATAAATCAAGTCCCTTTTGATGTGATATACTAAATTCATGAAATTAGACACTTTTTACAATATTTTTATCTTTGATACAGAGACCACAGGAGCAGATTCAAAAGACAGACTTTGTCAACTTGCTTACAAAAATATCAATGAAAATTCAATCGTAAACGAGCTTTTCAATCCTCCAATTCCTATTTCTGTAGCTTCTCAAGCCGTGCACCACATAACCCCCAAAATGGTTGCAGAAAAACCACTCTTTCAAGAAAGTCCTTTATATGAAGAAATAAAAAAGGTATTCGAAAGTGAAAAAAATATTGTTGTTGCCCATAATGCAAAATTTGATGTTGAGATGCTCGCGCGAGAAAATATCGCTTGCACAAATGTGATTGATACACTCAAGATAGTTCGTCACCTTGATCCAGACATGAAAATTGAAAGACATAATCTTCAATATCTGCGATATCTTCTTGAGCTTGATAATGATATTGATGAACCAATCCAAGCACACGACGCAAAAGGTGATGTTTTAATTCTTGAAAAACTTTTCATTCGACTTTTCAGAAAAATGCGAGAAGATTTTTCAAATGACACAGAAACTCTTGAAAAGATGATTCAGATTTCAAAAGATCCAAGTTTGATTCGAAAATTTAATTTTGGAAAACATATTGGTTCTTTTGTTTCCGATGTGGCACTTAAGGACCGAGGATATCTTGAATGGCTTCTTAAAACAAAGCGGAGCGAAGAACAGCCCGATGAAGACTGGATTTATACGCTTGAGCATTTTCTCAATACATAGTACTGTAAAGAAAACGCTATGCTTATGGAAAAAACATGTACTCGCAATCCTGATCTATTGTTTGTCTCATTTTTGATTCCTGTTGGAATAGTATATTGGATCTTTCCGATAGTTTTCCAAATATCACTCATCTGTTCAGGTTTTATTTTAATTACTGGTCTGTATATATATTTTAAAAGTCCGCTTTCTTGAGAAAGCGGACTTTATTGCATTTTTTATATATTATTGTATAATATCAAAAAACCCACATGTATTATGATAAATATTATTGAAATTATTACTCAAGCATCGAAAATCTACCTTTTAGTAGCTGATGGACAAGAAGCAATCCGAATAGACGAACAGGAAGTCGCGAGCTTTAAGGAGCAAGCTGAGTTTTTTGTAAGAAAAAAATATGGACATTTTCTTGATATTCAAAATGTGTCTATCGATTTCCAGGGCGAGACTCAGGGAGCTGCTTGGGTGGAGATTTACCCGAAAAGCGATGGGATTTTAGAGTCCATTGCTGAAGAATACGGAATCAACATTGAGGAACATTAAAATAAGTTCCTTAAATTTTAAAAAACCCGCAAATCTGTGGGTTTTTTCTTTTCCTCCCTCTCGGGTATAATAAGCACTATGGAAATACTAATACTTGGACTACTTGTTGTAGCTATCATATTACTCATTATCAACATGAAGAAAAAACCAGTCGAAAAAAACGACGACAAGGCGATGGGACTTTTACTTCAGCAAATCAACGAACTCAACCGAACCGTAAACTCTCAGATTGGAGACTTTTCAAAATCTGTTGATTCAAAACTCTCAGACTCGGCAAGACAAACATTTTCTGCGATTCGTGACATTACGGAGCAAGTCACTCGCCTTCAAGAAACAAACAAGCAAGTGATGGGATTTACAGAACAACTTGAGCAACTTCAAAATATTTTAAAAAATCCAAAACAGCGAGGTGTTTTGGGAGAATACTATCTTGAAACACTTCTCAAAAATGTTCTCCCTCCAGGAAGCTACCAGATGCAATATGGATTTTCAAATGGAGAAATTGTCGACGCTGCGGTATTTGTACGAGACAAAATAATTCCAATCGATTCAAAATTTTCTCTTGAAAACTACAATAGAATTGTCGAGGCTCGTGAACCGAGTGAAAAAGATAGGCTTGAAAAACTTTTCACAAACGACCTCAAAAACCGAATTGTGGAAACTTCAAAATATATTCGCCCGGAAGAAAAAACAATGGACTTTGCTTTCATGTTCATTCCTCATGAAGCAATTTACTATGATCTTCTGATAAACAAAATCGGAGCAATGCAAGGAGAAGACACAGAAAACCTCATTCAACGAGCAGCTTCAAAATACAAAGTGATTATTGTTTCCCCAACTTCATTCCTTGCCTATCTTCAAACGGTTTTACAAGGCCTCAAGGCGCTTCAAATCGAAGAAAGTGCAAAAGATATTCAAAAGCGAGTTGGAGAGCTTGGAACACATTTAAAGAGCTATGAAGAGTATCACAATAAGCTTGGAAAAAATCTTGGAACAGTGGTCAACCAATATGAACTCTCAAGCAAAGAACTCAAAAAAATAGATAAGGATGTTTTCAGAATTACAGGAGACACTATCAACCTTGAACTAGAAACTGTTGAAAAACCAGAACTTGAATAAATAAAGATAAGAAAAAGCCCGACGCAAGCGTCGGGCTTTTTATTCTAACAACAAATCAACATCCGCTACTATGAATCAAGCAATCTTCTGCTATAGGTTTCAAAACATGGAATGGACAGTCGCGAGACTCAAGTCTTCCAAAAAGGGTATGTTTATCGCAGGTGCAATCTGTATGATTCAATTGTCGACATGTACAGATATTCATCTGTACATGTAAGGGTACAAATGGTTGAGTAAATAAATTCATAAGCAACAATTTTCTTCTATTCTAACATAACAAAAACCCCGCGCTCCGGGGTTTTTGTGTAAAAACTATTTAACGATAGTTGTGATGTCAATTGAGTACAGGTCAGCAAAAGTTGGGTTTGAAACTCCTTCTTTTGTATCCATGTATTTCACAACCACAGTATCCATTTGTTGAAGTACTGCGAATTCTCGAGTCATCGCTCCATATGTACATTTTGCATATGCAAGTGGGATTCCTTCAACACCTGTTGTGTCTACAAAATCAACCTCTTCACATACTCCTGGATGAAATCCAAGTTTGTATGGGTTTCGAAGATTGATTACACTTCCATTTCGTGAGAAATCAGCAAATCGCATCTTTACCCATGTTTGTCCTTCTGGAACACTTGGGTCTTCTGTATCGAATTCCCACTGCACTCCACTGAAGTCATAGACATTTCCATCAACTGATGCAATTGTCGCTGCTGATTCTTCAGTTTGTCCTTCTGCTGTTTCTGCAGATTCTTCGTTTACAATAGCCTCGTCTGCTTTATCTCCTGGCTTTGAAAAAACAATGATCAAAATTATAACAATAATGGTCAAAGCCCAAAGAAGAGCGTTTTTATTATTTTTTACCCATTTCATAACGTTTTAATTATATCAGAGTTCAAGCGAAATCAACCTTGATTATAAGTGTTTTTTGGGGTATTCTTTGAATGTCTTTGTATAAAGAAACATAAAGGCTCTATCGTCTAGCGGCTAGGACGCCAGGTTCTCATCCTGGAAACCGGAGTTCGATTCTCCGTAGAGTCACCAACTCGTACTGACTCGAGAAGCACATTATGATGACCACACAAATAACACAAATAGAGAAATGGAATAATAGACAGAGAGAACTGTTAAAATTTCTAGGTACAACAGAACCCGTTAGGGGTAATATTATACGTGAGTGGATCGCAGAATGCATAGTTCACTTTACAGAAGTAAATGTTCCGCAAAATATAATTGCATATTTTTTAACAAAAATGGAACATATTAGCATAAAAGGGAAAAAAAAATTAAAGACTATTTACTTTCAAGACGATGATGAAGAAGAGGAGAAAGAAAGCTTTATTGGTCCATTTGAATTTGTTGGCAACGGGTACCTAATTACATCAGGTAATATATTGACTGGTAAACAAGGTGGTCATGTAAAGATGACCCCAATATTAGTAGCATTTAGGGTAGCTCAAAATTTAATTGATACATATAAAGATCAAAATAATATCATTCCTAAAATTTTAATTACAGAATTAGAAAAGTATAAAGATACGAAGAGTTTGTCGTTATCTTTAAGCACAATACAAACCGCTTTTGAAAAAGATGATATTGATTCAATGTTAATATCGATTATTACATCAACTGATTTAATTTTAAGTCTAATACCTGAGTTATCCTCTACAAAAGATTTGAAGCCTAAAATTCAAACCGCGCATGACAGTAAGACTATTTACGGGAAATACTCTATGGACCCTGAAATCTTATGGTCAATAAATAATTCACGTATTATACGAAATTATAAAATCCATAAACCTATTAAAACTAACCACACCACTACTTATGAAGCAGTGGGGTATGCACACCTTCTTCATTTATTAATTTCATCAATATTAAGTTCTGGTGAGTTAAAATTAACAAAAGAATAGCTCTCTCGAGGTGTTTTTCTCTTCCCTTTTATTTCCCCTTATGATACTCTCTCAAATACATGAAAACAACAGTCACAAAACAATTTAAATTTGAAGCAGCGCACACACTGCCAAACCATAATGGAAAATGTAAAAATCTCCACGGGCATTCATACCTTTTGGAAGTGACAGTTTCAGGAGAAAAACAAACTAGCGGTCCACAAGAAGGAATGATTATCGATTTTGGAGATATGACAAAAATAGTAGAAGAACACATTGTAAAAAAGTGGGATCATCAATTTTTGAATGACATACTTCCCTTTGTGACCACAGCAGAAAATCTTGCAGAAGAATGTTTTCGAATTTTGGAATCGCAAGGTCTTCAGGTGGAAAGAATCAAACTTTGGGAAACCTCAAAAGCATATGCAGAAGTGAAAAGATAATAAAAAACCTCTTATGAGGTTTTTTATTATGGCTCTAAAAATCTAACATCTATATAATTTCATACAAAAGAAATTGTTCACCCTAATGTTCTTTGGGGTTGAATTTATTAGGATATTATGGTCTTATAGTGTATACTCAGTATGAGATCACATTGTTATTAATGTTATCAATATGTTAAATTCTCCTAAAAAGATTATGACTAAATCAAATCAAGTGATGAAAAATCTATTAATCACTGTTGGAATAATCGCTCTCGTTGCACTTATTCTGTTTGGAATATTTCAAACAATCAATAATTCAAAAGATGGTGAAGATCTAAGTGTAGAATCAACCACGGAAGTAGAAGCTGAAAAAGACGCAAATCCTCTTTTGAGCGAAGCACAAGAAAAGTCTCTTGGAAATATTGGGGTTGACCCTGGAAGTCTGCCTACAGAAATAACACCAGCAATGCAAATTTGTTTTGTTGAAAAATTAGGACTGGAAAGAGCTGAGGAAATAGCAGATGGAGATTCTCCAACGCCTGGAGATTACATCAAAGCTAAAAGTTGTTTAGATATCTAGCAAAAATAAAAAACCTCGTAAGAGGTTTTTTTGCTATAATCAACTTATGAAAAAAGAATCACTCCACACAACTTCATCTGATATGAATGTGGTTTTCAAAGAAAATCTAAAGATACATGAAATCTGGAAAACTCTCACTCCCCTTGCTCAAAATGAATTTGTTTGTTGGATCACCTCTGCAAAGAAGAAAGAAACTCGAGAAAAAAGAATCTTGAGAATGATTGAGGATTTACGTAAAGGAAAAAGAAGACCATGTTGCTGGGCTGGGTGTCCTCATAGATAATCTCTCTTGCATTAAAGATAAAAAGGACTATACTTACTGCCGATTATCTATTTAATAAATATACATATGTCAGACGAACTACTACAAATTGTCGATCCAGAGACAGGAGAACCAACAGGAGAACATCTTCCTCGAAAAAAGGTTCTTGAAGAAAAACTCTGGTGCCGAACAACAAATATTTTTATCCTCAACACAAAAGGTGAAGTTCTTTGTCACCAAAGATCACTTTCTAAAGAACGATTCCCTGGAACCTGGAGTACTCACTTTGGAGGTCACGTAACAGAAGGAGAATCTTTCAAAATTAGCGCCCTTAAAGAAACAGAAGAAGAGCTTGGACTCAAAGTGAATGCATTTCAAATGATTCCATGGAGAACAAGTAAAAAAAGTGTAAGTCGAATTTGGGTTCGAGATTTTATCACAGTATTTGATGGAGATATTTCAAAACTTCCCATTCAAACATCAGAAATTGAACAGATTAAATGGTTTACTCCTGAAGAAATACTAGCAGAGCTCGACGCGGAAGGAGATGAAGATACAGTCAACTGGCTTGCTGGGACACATGACTTCTATGCAGACTATCAATGTATGCGAGCAGTACTTACCGCAACAATCGACGCTGGAATTTTTGGTGGAGATTATACACCACTTAGAAACTGGCAACCTGTTTTAGGAAAAGATAACAAAAGCTCAACGCCTCATTAAAATAAAAACCCCTCGTACGTTTACGAGGGGTTTTGCAAATCATTTGCATAAATATAAAAATAATATATACTTCAATTTATGATTATTGGATTTCTAGGAAAAGGAGGAAGTGGGAAATCTTCCACAGCTACACAATTCGCGCTTTGGCTTGAGAAAGAAGGATATTCTCTGCTTGCGATAGACGCAGATCACAATATGGATTTTCTGTACAATCTCACTCAAGGAAAAGAAGTTCTCTCTCATTTTCTTGGAAGCTCTGGCTTTGATATAGAAGATTTTCTTGATGCAGATCATTCAAAAAAATATAAAGAAATATTTTTGGAGACAAAAAGTAAACATAAATTTTCACTCCTTCCCCTTGATTCATTTTCTGAAAAATATATAAGCTCGATTCGAAAAAATATTCGAGTTATGGCAGCGGGTCCACAAACAGACGAGGTGATTGGTGGGAAAGTGTGTAGTCACAATCTCACGTCAGTACTCAAGCTCTATCTTCCCCTGCTTCAAGTTCCAGACAAACATATTGTGGTAGTGGATGAAAAAGCTGGCGCGGATGGAGTCACAACTGGAATTGTAACAGGGCTTGATTATGCTATTGTGGTGTGTGAACCTTCTTTACATAGCACAAAAACAGCCAGACAAATACTTTCACTTCTTGAAAAATACAACACGCCAAAAGTGGTGGTGGGTAACAAAATCACAAGCCCAGAAGACATGGATTTTATTTCCCAAGAAATCCCAGACGAAGCTATTATTTTCATACCAGCAAGCAGCGGAGTCCGAACAAAACCAAGTGAATATGACCCACAGTATGAAGAAGCTTTGCAAAATCTTTTTCAATATCTTTTGGAAAACTATGAAGACAAAAGATATGAGCGAACATTGGAAAAATTTTCTTCATAGTATGTTTTTATATCACACAAACCATGCCTTTGTGTGATACATAAAACATATAGTTCTTTTTAACCTTTTAAATTTATAATTATGGATTGCGAAAAAGCCCGTCAGGTTTATGTTGGTGGACCAGATCAGTACATCGACCAAGTTAAAGAAATGTTTCCGAAAGCATATGAATGGCTTTCAGAGCTAGCCAAGAAAACAGTACAAGGTACCGGAAAACATCCCTTTCACAAAAAAGTGGTTGAGATGGCAGGAGATGGACCATACTATCTCGAGCATGGAGATGATAATGATCCTGTCTTCAAAGAAGTTCATGAACTTCTAAGTGACCTGACAGGTATGCATCTTATCAACAAACACTTCTCCGGTATACACGGAACAAAACTCAGCTTTTCAAATATCTGCTGCAGTAGTTGCAAATGTGTAAAAGGAGAAATGTCCATCGAGAAGATCATGCGTATTCAATACGCAGCTGTACAAGTAGAAGCTGATGGCACACTCGTTTAAAACAAAACCCCTCGTACGTTTACGAGGGGTTTTTAACACTAAACCTCCACAGTGTGAGATTCATTGCCGAGTTTATGGAGATATTTAAAATGCTCTACAATTGCTTTTCCAAAACCACCAATATTGTTGTAAGGTATGTTTTTTTCTTTGCAATACCTTTGAACAATTTTTGAGATTTTTGGATAATGAACATGGGAAATGTATGGAAAAATATGGTGTTCAATTTGATAATTGAGACCACCAGTTAACCATGTAACAAATCGATTCCCAACCGCAAAATTGCATGTCGTACGGATTTGATGCTCTTCTCGATTAAACTCAATAGTTTTTGGAAAATGAGTAAGGCTCGAAACGTGAGCAGGTTGAAACACCAAAGAGAGAAACAAACCAGCAGTCAGATGCATACACAAGAAAAAGACAAGAACATACCAAAAAGAAACTTTCCAAAATAATCCAGGGATAACAATCCAAAATACAAAGTAGCCAATCTTTGAAAGTGAGATAGCAAGAAGGTGATTTTTGATTTTTTTAAAATTTCTCCTGTTTTTTTTGTAGTATCGGTAAGCTTGACCAAAGTCTTTCCACGTACACCAAAAGAGGGTCATGATTGAATAGAAGAAAGGAGCATACCACGCTTGATATTTGTGCCCCTTCCTTAGTGGTTGATGAGGACTAAAACGAAAGAGCCCTCTTGTGTCGAGATCACTGTCGTGTTCGGTTGAATTTGTAAAAGAATGATGATCCAGATTATGTTGTTCGTTCCAGTTAGGTCCGTAGCCACCCACAAAATAAATTGATGACCCAAACAATAAGTTCACCCACTCTTTTTGAGAGAAAGATCTATGATTTGCATCATGCATCACTCCCATACCAATTCCAGACTTGGCGATACCAGCAAGAATTCCCATACAGACAAGAATCCAAAGAGGTACAGAAAACAAAAAAAGAGCAGTGTATAAAGAAAAATATACTCCTATCAAAATAAAGGCTTTGATATAGAGATTTATATTTCCATTGAATTTTTCTGCCAGAAACACTTTTACTTCCTCGTGAAGCTCTGTGTCATTTTCATGATTTTTATTTTTTTCCATTGTAAAAAACTTTTTTTCTAATCATAGCAAAATATGAAATTAAAAAACACTATTCAGTAGTACTGAATAGTGTTTTAAATATCACACTGTTTCAAGCTCTCCTACAATGGTTTTAACAATAACTTTTTCCTCTTTTTCATCAAAAGGTTTCATGAAATCGATTTCAAATTTTTCTCTTTGCTCAGATCCAAACTTTCTCATTGCGATCTCGTTTTTAAACATGAGAATAAAGTTAATTGATTTTTTTTCAATATCTTGGATATGACGAGCAATATCCTCGACTAGTCCATTTTTAACCATTTCGGATTTAAGGGTTAAAAAAGTTTTTAAGCCCTTACCCAAAAGCTCTTCGCTTTCAGTTTCAAAAAAAACATACAATCTTAAATTTTCTTCCATGGTACTTTATTTTTTAAGGTTTTATGAGATGGTACCACAAAGCCCCTCGCAAAGCGAGGGGCTTTTTGTTATTTAAAATATTGAGCTTTAAACAAATTTTTATTGTCACCAACCGCAGAGATTTTTAGTTCTTGTTGACCCACTGCATACGATGCAATTTGATATGGAACAAAAATAAACGTCACAGAATCATTATCAGAATACCAAATACTCCAATTTTCTTTAGTCCCACTTGATCCTTCTGGATATTCAACAGTCAGTTCCTTATCTGCAAGAGCGGCGAAAATATTAAGTGAATCTTTACTAGAAATAATATCTGTCACCTCAATTCTCTTTCCTGTTTTTTTATCATAGTTAAATGATTCAAGAAAAGTATTTCCATGAGCCCCGCCGGTATATTCATATCCTTGAACAAGATATGAAATAATAGTATCTGATTCATATGTTTGATATTTCATATCAAGATTCCAAGGAAAAGATGCTGTTTCCAAATCACCCGCTTCTTTTCTCATTGAAACAAAACGATCAATCTGTTCATCTCCGTACTTTGCAATTTCTTGAACATCCTCCGGAAGATCAGCATTCACAATCAAACTAGAATCTTTAAATGAATAGGTTCCGTCTTCTTCAAGAAAAACCAACTCTTCAGAAACGTCTTGTTTTGTTTCTGTTTGTTCTTCATTTTGAATTTCTTCTTTTTTTGTGTCACTTTTCAGAAAAACCAAATACAAAGCAAAACCTATCAAAAGAACAAGTCCCGTTATTTTTAAAATTCTTAAAAATTTTGTCATAGATATTACCTATCTGGAGGTAGGTTGTAATAACGAATAATAAAATCTGTTATATCGAAAAATGGACTTGAAAGGGTTTGAGAGGCGTACTTCACACCCTTAGGGTGATTGATTGAAAGCACTACAATAAACTGCGGATCATAGGCTGGAAAATAACCAAAAAATGAGTGTCTGTTTCGGTCTTGATAATACCCACCAGTCGGATTTGGGATTTGAGCTGTTCCAGTTTTTGCAGCAACTGTATATCCAGCTTGTGCATAGGAACCTTCCCCAAGAGTCTCGTCAACAATTGAAACAAGTATTTTTGTAATTTCATGAGAAGTATCGGCGCTAAATACCTGTTTTTTTTCTTCTTTTGGATAGATAAATTCCTTATCTTCCATATCCTTATAATCAATTTTTTTAACAATGTGAGGTTGAATTAAATATCCACCATTTCCAAGTGTTGAGAGAGCTCTCGCAAGAGCAATTGGACTTGTCGAAATTCCTTGACCAAAACTCGATGTTGCATATTCTACCCGTCCACCTGTTTCGAGATTTTTTACTAATCCTTTTACCTCACTTGGAAGGTCAATTCCTGTACGTTCACCAATTCCATAAGAAAGCATATATTCTTTAAACTTTTCTCTTCCCATTTGTTGCATGATAAATACCATACCAGTATTGAGTGAGTCAGCTAAAATTTTATTAACCGTCACCTGCCCTCTTCCTTTTTCATCGAAGTTCTTAATTGTAGCGTCTTCCACCTGTATAAACCCAGCATCATAATATTCTGTTTCAGAAGTAATTGCCCCCATATCAAGAGCCCCTGCAACAACAAGAGGTTTTACTACTGAACCAAACTCATAGACATTTTCAACCAGAGGATTTCTAAATAATGAGATATCTTCAACTTTTCCAAACTCGTTATTGTTGTACGAAGGAAGCGCAGTCATTGCATAAATTTCTCCTGTTTGAGGATTCATAATAATTCCAAAACCAGAATCCGCATTCCATGTCTCAAGAGTATCTGAGAGAGTTTGTTCAAGATATTGTTGAACCCTTGTTTCAATAGTAGTCACTACATCACCTTCTGGGTTGTCCTTACTAAAAAATGAACTACCTAAATGTGAAAACACTTGAGCAAAATTATTTACCTTTTGCTGTTCTTTCCGACGAGAAAGAATGTCATTGTAATATCGCTCAAGTCCATATTGCCCTTCTAAAGAATCCTCTTTATAAGCAACAAAACCAAGCACATTGGAAAGTATTCCTTCGCCTGGATAATATCGCCATGTATCTTCATAAAGATAAACTCCCGGAATTCCCAGTTTTTTGATAGCATCAGCGCGTTCTCGTTCTATTCTTTTCTCAATTTCTTCATAGGGGTCATTTTGCTTAGTTGCCCGCTTCAAAAAATCCTCTTTCTTTGTTGTTACAAGAAAAGGTTCAAGAGAAGCATATACTTCATCTGCGTTTTCTATTTTTCCTGGATCAACCGCCAATAAATAACCTCTAATAACTGTTGCACCAGCCATGAGAGTTCCATCTTTTGAAGTAAGAAAAATTGTTCCCCGATCAAAAATACCACTTGATTGAACATATGACCTGTCGGCTTCTTTGGTAAACTCATCATTTCGAAGGATTTGAAGTGAAAATGTCTTACCAAGCAAAAGAAGTGCTAGGACAATAATAAATATCCCGACCCAGACAAGTCGTTTTGTTTGCTGATCAGAAGATCGAGTCATAGGATACAAAAAGATTATTGATTAAAGGCAAATGTTGACTCTGTGTTAACATATACTTCTTCAGTATAACTCACAAAACCAAGCTCAGGAAGTGATTCTTTGTGAATCGAGTTGTAGTAAGAAAAAAGATCACTCTCAAGAGTTGCGATCTCTGTTCGAGCCATTGAAATTTCTTGTTCAACATTTTTTTTGTTTACCACGTTGTAGATAGTTTTTCCTGTCAGAACGATATATGTCCCAAAAAGAAGTAGCACAATACAAGACATTGTCTGTACCAACTTTTTCATTGAATAATTTCTATTTTTGATTGTAATGTATGCTGCTTCGTTTTTAAACATATGCGTGTGATGCGTAGTAAACTAATAAACTTACCTCATTTCAAACACTCGTAATTTCGCGCTTCGTGATCGCGGATTTTGTTTGATTTCATCTCCTGTTGGAATAATTGGTTTTTTGGTAATTCGTGTACCAATCCCATCTAGTTCCATTTGATGAAATGCTCTTTTAATGATTCTGTCTTCAAGGCTATGAAAAGAAATGATTGCCACTCTTCCTTGTGAAGCCATGATTCGTGGAACAGATTCAAGAAAAGACTTTAGGTTTTCCAATTCTCGGTTGACTGCGATTCTAATCGCTTGAAAGGTTTTTGTTGCCGGGTGAATTTTTCCTTTCTGGTAAAACAAAGGAACTGATTTTTTAACAATATCTGCAAGTTCAAAGGTTGTTTGAATCGCTTTCGTTTTTCGTGCTTCGATGATAGCTTTTGCAATACGTCGACTAAACTGTTCCTCTCCAAAACCATAAATGATATCTGCAATACTTTCTTCTGACCAGTGATTTACAACATCGTATGCTGTAACATCTTCTGGAGAATCTGAAAGTGTCATAATCAGTGACTCATCTTTCATAAAAGAAAAGCCTCTTCCTTCTACCTCGAGCTGATTTGAACTAAAACCAAGATCGAGAACAACTTTATTAATTGACTGCATGTGTTTTTCGCCCACTGCTTTTTCAATATCTCCAAAGTTTGTTTTTATGAAAGAAACCTGAGAAGACCAACCTGCTTGTTTCAAACGTTCCTCTGAACGATTGAGAGCGTTTTGATCAAGATCAAGCCCAAGAACAAATATATTACCTTTCATTTTCTCAAGCATAAGGAGTGTATGACCTCCGGCACCAAGTGTGCCGTCGACAACAATATCTCCTTTTTGCAAATTGAGAAAATCAACTGTTTCTTGTAAAAGTACTGTTATGTGTACATTCTTCATATGCGTTTTGAGACTAGAGCATTCCAGCATGGCCGAGTTTTTCTGCCAGCTGATCTGCTTGTCCTTCTACAACCTTCTTATAACCATTCCATGTTTCTTCATCCCAAAGTTCAATACGATTTTGAACTCCGACCAGAGCTATTTTTGAGTTGAGACCAGCTCTTGTTTTAAGAAAATCTGGAACCAGAATTCTTCCACTTGAGTCGACATCAACCTCTTGAGCTCCTCCAAACATATATCGGTTAAAACTTCGATTATCCGCTTGAAGCATCGAGTTTTCAGCAAGGCGATCCGCCATTACCTGCCACTCTTTTTGAGTAAAAACAAAAAGACAATTATCCAAACCAGGTGTTACAACCAGATTCTTCCCCATTTCTTTACGAAACTTTGCAGGAAGTGAAAGACGATTTTTTTCGTCCATTGTATGTATGTATTCACCGATAAGCATATTGAGTAAAAGTCTTTTTATGTCTACGAAACGTGCGGATTTCTAAGGATAATCCGCACATTCGTATACGTGCGTTTGTTTGCGTGTTGAGATTTTCCCACTTCATCCCACCACGCATTAATTATATTCCATTTCATCCCACTCTCAAACTTTTTTATGGGGATAACCAACACAAAAAGCAGGGTTCGCTTCGCGAACCCTGCTTTTTGTGTTCCGTTATTGACTCATAATAAAAAATATTTTATTATGAAAACAAATCTGACACCTATGGACGAAAGCATGGAATTGAAAGAATCTGTTTGTGTAGGAAAAACAGAAACAGGAAATCAAATCTTTTTCTACGCTGGAGGATTTCCGGCAAGTAGTGAAGCTACGAATGGAAATCCTCTTTTTCAAATAAAAAAATAACCCGTGGAAATAACCACAAAAAACCCCGCAAAGCGCGGGGGTTTTTTCTACTTCTTAGATATCCTTATCCCTCATAATCGGGAAGAAAATAACATCTCGAAGATTTTTTTGTTCTGTGAATATTGAAACAAGTCTATCGATTCCCATTCCAAATCCAGTCATTGGAGGCATTCCGTGTTCCATAGCAGTGAGAAAGCGCTCATCAATTTCCATTGCTTCTTCATCACCACTCTCTTTTGCTTGTGATTGCTTCTCAAGAAGATTTCTCTGAACAAATGGATCAACAAGTTCAGCATATTGGTTTGTAATTTCAGCACCAGCAACAATAAGCTGCGTTACCTTCGCTGTCCCATCACCATTTTGCTGCGCGAGAGGTTTTAAATCACTTGGATAATTCGTAACAAAAGTTGGATTAATAATTTTATAGCGAGAAGATTTTTTGAAGATAAAATCAAGGAGATTTCCCTTTCCAGTAGTTTTCACTTCTTTCTCTTCCATCCCAAACTCCTCTGCTTTCTTTTGGATTTCAGAAAGTGAAGCTGAGCTCATATCTATATCTGCATTCTCTTTGAGTAATTCAGAAAAAGAAACCCGTTGCCAATTTCCTGCAAAATCAACAAGTACACTATTTCCGTCTTTGTCATATACAGTAAAATCTGTTTTTCCAACCACGTCTCGAGCAATACCTTTTAACATTTCTTCTGTCCAATTCATGTTATCTTCCAGAGTATTATATGCAGAGTACCATTCAATCATGGTGAACTCTTGAATATGTGTTGGGTCAGAACCTTCATTTCGGAAATTTTTTCCGATTTCATAGATTCTGTTGTATCCACCAACCATAAGCATTTTGTGTTCGAGCTCAAGGGAAATTCGAAGTACCATATCCATATCATAATCATTATGGTGAGTGTTGAATGTTTTTGCCATTGCACCCCCTGCTTGGTTTTGAAGAATTGGAGTTTCTATTTCAAGAAAGCCTTTATTGTCCAGATACTGACGAATAGCTTTGATAATATTTGAACGTATAATAAATCGTTCAAACACTTCTTTGTCAGACAAAATATCAAGATATCGTTTTCGGTAGCGTTCTTCAACATCTTGAAGTCCTGCCCATTTTTCTGGAAGTGGAAGAAGAGACTTAGTTGCCATCTTCCAAGAGTTCATCAAAATAGAACTTTGTCCTCGCTCTGTTTTGAAAAGTTCACCACGAACTTCTATAAAATCACCAAGATCAATAGTATCTCTGAAAAGTGAGAATTGTTTTTCTTCCATCTCGTCTTTTTTAAGTACAGCTTGAAATTCTGCTGTTCCATCATTTAAAACAACAAAAGAAATAGCTCCTTGTCCACGAACTGCCATCACTCTTCCGACTACAGAAATCTCATTCGCATCAGCAAGAAAATCATTAAAACGAAGTTCTAATTCTTTTAATGTTACATCACGTTGTACCGAGTTAGCAAAAGGCTCCATACCAGCATCGCGTAGTATGGAGATCTTTTGTTCTCGTATTTGTTTTATTTCATCTATTCGAGACATGTACTATTATTTTACATCAATAATTGTATATGTGCTTTGTCCTCCTGGTGTTGAAAACGTAACTTCATCACCTTTTTTGTGTTCAAACAAAGCAGCACCGAGTGGTGACTTATAAGAAAGTTTTCCTGAAGCCATATCTGCTTCTTCTGGACCAACCATCTTGTATTCCTTTTGTTCCTTTGTTCCCTTCTTTTGAACAACAACATGTGAACCAACCTTAATCACTCCTGTTTTTGATCCACTTGAAACAATTGCTGTTTTGAGAATATATTCAATTTCTTTTATTCGGGCTTCGTTTTTTCCTTGGGCTTCTCGCGCTTGATGATATTCAGCATTTTCTGACAAATCCCCAAGAGACTTTGCAAATTCAAGAGCTTCTATAATTTCCTGTCGTTTCGTAGAAGACAATTCTTTCAGCTCTTTTTCAAGGTCTACTTTTTGTTCTTTTGTAATGTAAAGATTATTATCCATGGCACTTATGGTATATTGCTAATCCTCTTATGTCAATCGACCTTTGTGGGTTACTCTGGATTCAAATATTCAGGTCTTTCAATTCTCATCCAGTCAAATATTTGCCTCATAACAAACGACGCACTTATTTCTGCTTTACTTGGTCCTCGTTCCATCATGACAACAAAGGCGTATTTTGGTTCTTCGTATGGGAAAAATCCAATTACCCAAGAATTAACAAGGGAATTTCTTGGACCGGTTTGTGCTGTTCCTGTTTTTGCTGCAACCGATACATAGGAAACATTAAGAAATTGTCCTGTTCCGTCTGTTACAACCTGTCTCATTCCTTCTTGTACAATTTGAATATGCTCTGGATCAAATTTTTCTGAAAGAGGCACACTTTGCTCTGTATCAGGATCGAAAACAATATATGGAGTGATAAGGTTTCCACCATTTGCAAGTGACGCAACCGCACGAAGCATTTGCATCGGTGTTACTTGAAATCCATATTGACCAATAGCAGTGTTGTAGGTATCTCCAAGACGCCAAATATCTCCATTAAAGATTTTTGCTTTCCAATCTGGATTAGGAATCACACCAGCAATCTCACCAGAAAGTGCAATATTTGTTTTTGAACCAATACCAAAAACTTTTACATACTTTTCAATTCGAGTAATTCCAAGTCCAGGCTGACCTTTATTTCCACCTCCAATAATATAGAAGAAATTATTGACTGATTCTGCAAGAGCTTTTCGAACATCAGTCCAACCAACCGGCTCGTCCTGCCAATCTCGAAAAACACTCACCACGTTTGGATCATAAGGACTCACAACCTCAAGAGTTCCATCACTATAAAATCTTGTGCTTTCGGTAATAATACCTTCGTGAAGCGCAGCAAGAGCAACAAAAGGTTTTACAGTAGAGCCTGGTGAATACAAACCACCTAGGGCTCTATTCAAGAACGGTTTTCGTTCATCTTTAAATAATGCATTAATCGTCGCTGCGTCTTCACCGGAAGAAAGTATATTTGGATCATACTCTGGATAACTAGCAAGTGTAAGAAGTTCTCCTGTTTCAATATCCATAATAGCAACTGCGCCACCCTGATATCCGACACGACCACTCAAATCAGCCATCGCCTCGTAAGCTTTTTGTTGAACACCAGCATCAATAGTTAATGTAAGAGTCCTTCCATGATCTGGTTGGTTTACTGTATTTTCAGAAATAATTTCACCTTTTACATTTCTTTCAATAATTTTTTCTCCGTTAATTCCATTTACATGCTGATTGAAATCTTTTTCAATTCCAGTAACACCTTCAAATTCTTTTTTCCAATAAAATCCAGCTTTATCTTTTTGTGGGTATGTCACATACCCAAGAAGAACGCCGAAACCAGGATTTGTTGTATATTTTCTCTCAGCAAAATCACTTCCTTCTTCTCTTCTTTCATTCCAAGCAAGTTCTACCCCGTTTCTATCCTGAATAATTCCACGATCAGCAAAGAGAATATCTCTATCAAGACTATTTCGAATACTCAATTCTTTATAGTGCTCACCATCGCGAAGCTGAAGTGCGTATAACCTTCCAGAAAATAAAATACAGATTAAACAGAAAATAAGCCCAAGAATTGTTGGAATATATTTTCGTATAGGAGTTTCAATTCGTCCCTCAAATTGCTGACGATCAAAATTAGGAGAATTTAAAGAATCAAGAAAAACCTCATCAAGAAACAATTCTTTATTTTTATTTTTTTTCTTAATCTTTAAAAGTCTCATATGACAATACTAGTTACTCTTTAGCAAGGTAATTATTAAATCTTGTTCTTGTGTGAACAAGCCAAGAAATCACATAGATTCCAAGCCCCCACACAAGATACACAGCCTCAAATGATGCTTTATTATACACATAAACACTATTCAAAACCACCATGATGATAAATATTTCCCAGTAATTACGAAACCAAAGACTAGCAAGAAAAGTAAGAAATAAGAATATCCATACTGGTAATAGAAAGCCAAGGATAGCAAGAATGGAAGTTATAAACACACGTACAATCATATTTATTCTTGGCTATAATCTTTTCGAATAATCCTTTTAAAGAGTTGTATAAGTTTTGAAAGAATCCAAAACAAAAGAACAAGAACCAAAGCAAAAAATAATATTTTTTTGGTAACAATAAAAAGAAGCATTGTCACAATAATTCCATGAACTACAATGATAGCCTTTATTTTATCTGTTGTGTCTTCTTTTTGTTGGTTAATTCTTTCTTGAGTCTCTTGAAGTGGTTGTATTTTTGATTCTCTCCAAATATTAAGATTATTTGTAATTGTGGTAAAAAATTCTTGAGTCTCGTCAATAACCCCAGCAACAATTGCTCCAAAACCTCCTTTCTGTCTTAGATTTTCGGCAATATTAGAACTTTTAAATCCAATCATGAATTCTTTTGGTGTTGTTGAAGGACCAAGAATTGCAACATTAGAGCCTTCCAGTTTCAAATTTTCTGCTTTTGCAACAAAACTATGCTCCCCAAGAATTGCTTGCCAAGTAATAACATATTCACCAGATTGACCTCCTTCAAGGTTAAGTTCTCTTGAACCAAGTAATACATCAGCATTATAGAAACTTATTTTTCCAGTCAGGGTTTTGTCTTCGAAGTTTGCAAAACGAACCAAAAGCTCAACCTCATCACCTTCTACAATAGAATTCTTTTGTATCTCAACAGTTTCTGTAGTAAAACCTGTTGTATTTGCGTACACCAAAGAAACACCGAAAAGTAACGATGCGACAAAGACTGCAAAAGTTAATGATATTTTTTTAAACATACTCTTATTATATACTATGTATTTCTTTCTATTTAAGAGTATCTTCGTTTGAAACAAAGTTATCTACTTCAAAAGTGAATGTTGAAGAAACACCATTTACCACAACATTATAATCACCTTTTAGAAGCCCATCTGTTCCCTCAAGGATGAAAGAGGTATCAAAAGCAGAAAGAACTTGAGCGCATTGTATATCAAGAGGTCGTTTGGTTTGAAGATTTACAACAAAATCACCATCTTTCCCATCTCGAGATTGCACAATATCTCCAAGTTCTGTACAAGCATCTGGCAAATCTCCAGACACACTTACTCGAACTCCCATAGGAAATGATTCTTGAAGAGAGGTCGAAACGCTTGTTACACTTGCTTCACCGATAGCAAAATTAGTCATTTCTTCTTTTTTATTTTTCTTAAGAATAACAATCACAATAATGGCAATAATAAGGACTCCTAGAACTATAAGTAGTTTTTTCATAATAGTATTTTTTATGTTTATAAATTACACATATAGTATAGCAAATTCAAAGGTATAATGTCTCTATATGGATAATGAACACATACCAAACTATCAATCACTTTCTATAGATGAAAGTTTTGGAAAACTAAGATCGCAAAAAAATGGACTTTCTGAAAACGAAGCAAAGAAACGCCTTGAATTGTATGGCTTTAATGAAATAAACACTGATGAAGATTTTAATTACTTGCAAGCTATTATTGAAAATATCCTCAATCCTTTTTCTATCATCCTCATTACAGCAGCGAGTATTTCTTTTTTCTCAAAACACCCTATTGATGGATTTGTTATTCTTTTAGTAATTATTGCTAACTTTGGAATTGATATTTACCATAAAAAAACAGCACACAATAATATCGAACTTTTAAAAAAAGGAGTTACTCATTATTCAACATTGCTTCGTGATGGAAATCTTGTTAAAAAACCAGTTTCAGAAATAGTGCCTGGAGATATTATTCACCTCGAAGAAGGTGATGTTATCCCAGCAGACGCTAGACTTATTCAAGTTGACGGACTACATATTAATGAAAGTCTACTAACCGGAGAATCTCTTCCTGTTCAAAAAGATATTTCACGAATGACAGGAATTCATCCAATATCAGATCTCCGTAATATGGTATGGCTTGGAAGTGTTGTAACTGAAGGTTCGGGAATTTGTCTTGTAACAGCAACTGCATTTAAAACTCAATTTGGACAAATAGCAAAAGAACTCAAGAAAACCCAGCGTGGTTCAAACCCTTTTTTAGATAAAACAAAAAAACTCACAAAAAATATTGGAATTGTTGGGATCTTTATTACTCTTATTTTATTTGGGATCCAATACGGGATCATGGACCAAAATTTAGGAGAAATAGCGATATTCTCGCTTGCTGTACTTGTGTCAATTATTCCAGAAAGTTTACCCACAATTATGAACCTAACTCTCGCTCGAGGCGCAAAAGCTCTTGCTGAAGAACATGCTGTAGTAAAAGAACTTTCAACGGTAGAGTCCATTGGTTCAACAACTGTTATTATCACAGATAAGACTGGTACCCTTACTGAAAATTCAATGCGTGTTGAAATGATTGTCACACAAGAAGGAAAGGAATTTTCTGTGACAGGTTTTGGTTGGAAAAAAGTAGGAATGTTTCTGCACAACAACCACCGTTTCAACCCAGAAGAAGACAAAACGCTTTCACAAATACTTGAGTATGCTCTTTTAGGAAATAGATCTCACGTATACCAAAAAGATGAAGAAGATGTTGTGATTGGAGAACCAACAGAAGCAGCACTTTTAGTTATGGCTGAGAAAGCAGGAAAAACAAGGCAGGATATTTTAAAAACATACAATATTATACAAAGAACTCGTTTTCTTCATTCACACAAAGTACTCGTAACTATCGTCGAGAAAGATTCCCAAAAACAAATACTTGTTATTGGTGCACCAGAAACTATTTGGAAATATAGCAGTGTTAATAACGCCACAATAACCAAAACTGAAGAACTTGCTCATAAGGGACTTCGAATCATTGCTTTTGCATGTGCAGATATTAATTCAGTTCCAAGTGATTTTGAAAAACTTCCAAATCTTAACTATCTTGGTTTTGTTGCAATGCGTGATCCAATTCGAGAAGGGGTTAAGGAAACTATAGAACAAGCAAAAAATGCAGGAATTCGCGTAATTATGGCGACTGGAGATCATGCTAAAACCGCACGATATATCGCTGAAGAAATTGGAATTATTAAAAAAGGACACACTGGAGAAATCATGGAAGGTGTTGAATTTTTATCACTTGATGAAAAAAGCCAAAGAGAATATCTCAAAAATGTTTCGGTGTTCGCAAGAGTTACCCCTGAAATAAAACTTCAAATCACAAAAATACTTCAAAAAGATAAGGAGATTGTAACGATGATTGGAGATGGAGTTAATGATGTTCTTGCGCTCAAACAAGCTGATATTGGTGTCGCTATGGCTGGTTCTGGAACAGGCGCAGCAAGAGATGCGAGTTCCATTGTTCTCACAAACAACAATTTCATCACAATAGTCCATGCGGTTCTTCGTGGAAGACATATTTTTAAAAATATAAAAAATGTTACGAACTTTCTCTTAAGCACAAATGCAGCTGAAGCGCTCATTCTTATCATTGCAACATTTTTAGGGATGCCACTTCCACTTATTGCAACACAGATACTTCTTATCAACCTTGTCACAGATGGGATTGGAGCGCTTCCCTTTGCGTTTCAAAAACCAAATATCTCAATTATCCCAAGACCTAAACCTGGAATTCTTCTTTCTCGTTTTGATTATGGAATCATAGCAAGTGCGACTGTCGGAATGACAATTGCACCACTTCTTGCATTTAATATGTTTTCTAGCGAAAGTATAAAACATGCGCAAAGTATGGCCTTTCTTACACTTTGTATCACTCAAATATCTCGCCTTATAGCACTTCAAGAGGAGAAATCAATCAAATCTTTACTAAAAGAAAATACATGGTTTATTAAATCTATCGGGATTTCCTTTGTTATACTAGTATTAGTATTTACAGTAAATCCAGTGCGGAATATTTTTTCTTTAGAGATATTAAGTCTTAGAGATATAACTTCAGCTTTCATACTTTCTCTACTACCTCTTGTTACTGTTACTATATATAAACTTATTCACAAAAAATAAAACATGTTCGAGTCACTTGATTTTAATCAAATAGGGGGTTTAACCTATGGAGGAATGTTTATTCTTGCACTTATTGCAAACATGGTTGTACCTGTCCCAGAAGAAATTGTACTTATTGCTGTTGGTTATTTTAGCGCAAAAGGACAATTCAATTTCTTGTATAGTTATGGAATCTTTGTTGCAGGAATGTTTGTTTCAGATACCATTTTGTATTTTATGGCATACAAAGGATCTCGAATAACAAAAAGGCTTCAGAGAAAAATAGAAAATAATAGACATCTCAAAGATGAAGGTTTTGTACAAAGACACATACGAAAAATTATTTTTATTTCTCGATTTCTCATGTATCTTCGATGGATCGGTCCAGTTATCTCAGGCGTTGCTCGTGTTCCCTACAAAAAGTTTGCAATTCTCGATTTTCTAGCACTTCTGGTATATGTTCCTCTTATTCTTTTCCTTGGATTTTATTTTGAAAACTATATCGACAAGATAATCTCTGACGTAAATAGAATACGAAACATATTCATGTTGATATTCAGTATTATTGTTCTTATATTTATTGCAAAAAATGCAAACAAAAATTTCTTACGCAGTATCACAGAAACAATTGATGAATATACTCCGACATGGATTCCAGGTCTTAGTGTGAAAAAAGAAAAATTTAAAAATGAAGAAAAAAAACCAGACTAGTCTGGTTTTTTTTCTATAATAAATTTTGTATCTTTTCGTATTCTATAAACTTAAAGACTTGAAACGCCGATTCTTGAAATAGTGACCATTCATTAATAACAAGAAGAATTCCGATAATAAACATAAGTACGCCTCCCGTGATTGATAGAGCTTTGAAAAGCCGTGTATGTCTTTGGAAAAAGTTTTGTGAACGATGGTAGAGAAATGCTGAAAATATAAAAGGAATAGAAAACCCAAGTGAAAATACAAAAAGTAGAATTGCTCCTTGTAACGCTGTCCCCAGAGCTCCAGCAAGAACAAGTACCGTTCCAAGTATTGGTCCAATACATGGAGCCCAACCGAGAGCAAAAATAGCACCAACTAAAGCAGATCCTTTAGGAGTTCCGACTTGAAGCCATGACGGATTTTTAATTCGAGCAGTTATTTGGAACCAAGATTCTGGTATAACTTTGAGTATTGCTAAGGAGAAAAAAATAATCAGAGCTCCACTTATTTGAAGAAGAATCGGGCGAAATGTCCCCCAAAAAGATCCAAATAATCCTAAAGTTAATCCGAGAATAATAAATACTGAAGAAAAACCAAGAACAAAGAATACACTATTTTTTCTTATTTGAGATTCCGCAAAAGATTTTGTTTCTAAATTTGTAATATCTTTATTTGAAACCCCAGAAATAAAAGCAAGATACCCTGGAACCATTGGTAAAGTACAAGGCGCCAAAAACATAAGAAGTCCTGATATGAAAGCTGGAGCAAGAAGACCAAGCACTAACATATTTAACGTGTTATAGAAATAAGTCGATTAGTTCCATCTGTTTCTTCTCCCCATGGACTACATACTGTAATTCTCTTTTCCTGACCAGAAAAGGAAACTTTATAATCTTGTCCATTTGGATCAACTGGAATTGTCTCAAAATAATCAGGAACTAACAGTGTTTCAAAATCTCTTACAGTAAGCGAAGATTCTGAGCAAGCAATATCAGTTTCGTACAAAGAAATCAAAGTACTGTACTCTGTAGAACTAATAGAAAGCTTCCATAAATTATCAGCGATTTCAGAAACATGTTGAAATCGAAGAGCATTTCGAGTCTCCCGCTCCTGATCTTCCTTTCCATTGCCGGAAATAAAAATAAAGACTACCCCAACAATAAAAAGAAGGATAGCGAGAATCTCTACAAAACCTAGTGAACTTTTAGTATTTTCTGATGACATATTGTAGTAAAAATTAAAATCAATACTTTGTATTATACCTGAACCAAAAAAAGTATTATCTTGTCTTTTTGACTTTTTTGTTTTAGTATGGTGGGGATAAAAAGTTCATTAACAAAAAAAACCCAAAAAACATGGAATTAGGAATCCTTATTGTATTTATTCTTGGCTATACTGGTATAGCCTTTGAGCACGTTATTAAAATCAATAAAACACCAACCGCGCTTATTACAGGCGCACTCTGTTGGACAATTTTATTAATTGGCGCAACAATAATTCCAGAACATCTAGTTTCTGATTATTCAAATCTTTCTATAACACTCGGACAACAGGATGTGTCCTTATCAGAATTTTTTAACCATAGACTTCTTCACCATCTTCAAGAAATAGCGGCTATTTTAATCTTTCTAATGGCTGCAATGACTATTGTTGAAGTTGTTGATGCACATGAGGGATTTAATATCATTACAGATAAAATTACCTCAACGAGTAAGGTTAAACTTCTTTGGATTGTGAGTATTATCACTTTTTTCTTGTCAGCAGCTCTTGATAATCTTACTACCGCAATTGTAATGGTGAGTTTGGTTAGTAAACTTATTGATGACAAAAAAACTCGTTGGTTTTTTGGTGGAATGATAGTCATTGCAGCAAACTCAGGAGGTGCTTGGTCACCAATTGGCGACGTAACAACAACAATGCTTTGGATAGGAAAGCAAATTACAACTGTTGAAATTATTAAAAGTCTATTTCTTCCAAGTCTTGTAAGTTTACTAGTTCCACTTAGCATTTTATCTTTAATCATGAAAGGAAATGTTAATCGACCTGAAAATAAATCTCGAAGCAAATCAAGAACAACAAAAAAAGAAAAGCTTACTGCTTTCTTTCTTGGCATAGGAGGTCTTCTTTTTGTTCCGATTTTCAAAAATGTAACACATCTTCCTCCATTTATGGGGATTATACTTTCTCTTGGGATTGTATGGCTTGTAACAGAAATCATGCACAGCAAGAAAGAAGAAGAAGTTAAGGATACACTTTCCGCTCTTCATGCACTTCGTAAGATTGATATGCCGTCTGTGCTTTTCTTTCTTGGTATTCTTCTTGCGGTTTCAGCACTTCAAGAAGTTGGACATTTGCAAACACTTGCAACAACACTAAAAGAAACACTTAATAATCCATATGCAATAAATATGTCAATTGGAGGGTTGTCTGCAATTGTAGATAATGTACCTCTTGTTGCAGCAAGTATGAATATGTATGACATTAGTCCCGCTGTGACAAATGACAGTTGGTCAAATCACTTTGTTCAAGATGGAGTTTTCTGGCATTTTCTTGCGTACTGCGCAGGAACAGGTGGAAGTATGTTGATCATTGGATCCGCAGCTGGTGTCGCTGTTATGGGTATTCAAAAAATTGATTTCATGTGGTACCTCAAAAACATTAGCTTGTGGGCTTTAATTGGGTATATTTCCGGAGGAATTGTTTACATTATTCAAAACATGTAAACAAAAAGCCGTCGCTTTCGCGACGGCTTTTTCTTATTCCCAAGACATCTGCCAATCTTTCATTTGATTGATTTCAGTTGTTTGTGCCTTAATAATTGCAGTTGCCAGATCTTTGATTTCTTGTCTTTCTGAACTTTCAAGAGCAAGCTCTGCCATCTCAATAGCTCCCTCATGATGAACAATCATTTGTTCAAGAAAAGCTTGGTCAAAAGCATTCCCTGTCTTTCCCACGAGCTCGGCATTCATATCCATCATCATCTGATCCATAGACATTGAATGCATATCATGTGAATTATTTCCTTTTATAGAAAACCCGATTAACCCTCCAATAATAAGTGCGAATAGTGGTATTACAATATTTTTATTCATATGTTTTTTAAAAATTAAAATTTCATAGTGTGTTTTGAAACACGAGAAGGTGATGTGATAGGTTTTACAGCCTTATCTTTTTCACCTTCTTCTTTATGGTGTTTCAAAAATCGAGCAGTTCTCTTAAGGTCGTTTGTAAAGTATAAAATAATTTTAACAAAGGAAGCAATTCCAACCACAACAAGAATTGCAATACCAAGGTAACTTACGAAACTAATTGCAAATCCAAGTAATTGAGATGGTTCAACTTTAAACGCAACTGGGTTACTTTGAAGCTTTGTATCTTCATTATAAGCTTGAACAAATGCTGTATGATATCCAAGATCAAGATGAGATCCTATAGCAAAACTAAACCTACCATCTCTATCAACAATTCCTTCTTCTGTATATACAACATTTCCCTTTCTTGTAAGTGTGAGAAGTAGCTTATTATCTGGTGTTCCGGAACCTTGAATAGTAATGATTTTTCCTTGTTCAATTTCTTCTGGATATTCTGTAATAATTGGTTTTGTAATGAGGGCTTCCCCAAAAGAAACAATCACTTCACGAATAGTTTGATTTCCCGCTTTATCAAAAGCAATTATCTCAATATTTTGTTCGCCACTATAGATAGGAGGAAGTTCGTAGTTTATTACCTCTTGCTCGTCAATTCTAATTATTTCGCCTCCACCAATCTTGATTTCATAATGTGAAAATCCTGAATCTATATCATCTGTTGTAAAAGTTAGTTTTGGAGAAGTATCTTCATTGTTTACTGAGACATCAAAATCTTGCGGTGGTTTTGTGTCAATATTTAATTTAAATCTTCCAACAGAACTCCATCCTGCGGTAGTTCTTGTTTGTACTGAGAAGTAATATGTACCCTCACCAAGATCTTCTATTGTTTTTGTCGAAACTGGAGGAATGTAACTTACTGTTGGTGTACTATTTTGATTTCTACCAATCAAAAGCTTTGTTTCAAGAGCTCCTTGCGGTAACTCCCAATTAAATATAGCTGTTGTTTTGTTGTACCATCCATTTTGATCTGGATGTGTTTCTGAGCTTATGACAGGGGCATTATTATTTACAGGTTTTGGAGTTTCTGGTTTTGGTTCAACAAAAGCTTCAGTAATCGTGAAATTACCACTACTCAAAGTACTTGCAATATTTGTACCAAGACCATCATTAGCAAGAATAGACCCTGAACTAAATTTAACCTGAGCAGTTCCAGGCGATTTTGGTCTAAAAGTTACAGAAAGAAGTTTACCCCCATTTCCAGAATATCCTGGATTCAACACAACTCCCTCAAAGTTAATCGTTCCGGCCGAATTTGAGAAACTTGGCTCTTGAACCCACAAAGAAAATATTGAACCAGTTTTTGAAATAGAAACTACTTCAAGATTATTCGTCGGAAATGTAATAACACCAGAAGATGCGTTCATGATTTGACCATCTGTGTTTGCAAGAAAATTAACAGTAAAATTTTTCCCTACCTGATACTGCCCACTCGAAGGAGACATTCCCAAAGACGCCGAGTGTGCAGTGGGCGCACTACTCAACATAAGAATCATTATTGAAAAAATAGAAAATATTTTTTTCATTGATGTTTTTTACGGTACACAACAACACCCGAAACTATTACAACAATAAGTATACTAAATATTAGGATAAAATTCTCATCAAATATTTTTTCCTGTGGATGAACAACTGAAATTCTCTCATTCCCAGCAACGTCAACCGCTTTTACAAAAATTGTTTTAAATAATTTTTGATCTTTTAAAACATAAGGACTTTGAACTTCTTGAAATGAACCAAAATATCCTTCTTTTACCTCATAACGAAGTATACCAACTCCCTTATCTTGAGTTGCAAAAACTAAAACATTTCGACCATCATAGAGATTTTCATCTTGAGTAATGATTGGAGTAAAGTCTTCTGGTTTTTCTGTGTCTTTAGGGACAATATACTCTTGAGAAAAATTACCATCTTCTGATATGTAAATCTTTTTGTCTATAGAATTGATTTTATTTTCGGTTCCAATTCCGTCATGAAGTAATACCGAACCACCTTCTGTAGAAATTCTTAATTCATCATCAGGATTTTGACCTCGTATTTCTAAAGAGAAAAGAAACAACGCACTTCCCTGTATTCCCCCTGGGGTAATTCCTGAAAAGTAAATTGAATTTCCTTGAACTTCCGGTTTATCAACCCAGAAAAGTATTGAAGAGTTTCCTGTATTAATAGAAATTTTTGGATCTTCGATTCCTTCTACCTGAATAGTTCCCGAAATTGTGTTAACAATATCTTCTGAGTCAAGCAAAACATCCACAACAACGGTGTCGTTTGAACCATAAAGAGCATGGTTTGTTTCAAAAAAGAAACCCGCAGCAAAAACACTCAGTGGGATATTTAAGAATGAATACAAGAATATAAAAATGTAAATTATTTTTTTCATAATTAACCTGTCCAATGATAAGCCATAATACTGAAATCGATAAGATCAATTTTGTTATCTCCATTAAGTTTTTGAGCTTCCACAAGAGAAAATGATTGACTCAGTGTTCGTTTATACCAAAAAGCTGCAATTGAAAAATCAACAAGATTCACACGAAGGTCATTATTAAGATCTGCCTTTCTTGACGAATTTTGTAAATCAGAAGGGTTAAGGAAAACATTTGCGTCACCCACAATAAAGCCTAGTGCATTTCCAAAAGGACTTATTTCATTTCCAATTTGTGATTTAGACTTTGCCGAGTGAGAACCATAAGCAAGAAGTGCACTGTTAAAATTAAGTAGATACGCCCCATCCTGATCTGCTTCTTCCGTAACAAAATATGATGGCTCTGAGTTAACATTAATTGTAACCTCAGAGTTTGGTGTTGTTTGACCAAAAATACTAATAGTATCACCTCGTCTCACCTGGGACTTATCGAGCCCAATTGTTGGAGCAATAAAAATTCCACCGATACTTGTAGTAACTCCTGAACTAATGAAAATAGGAAAAGTAAATGGACTTGAAATAATTCCATCATCATCTTCACCATATGCAGAGAAAATATAATTTCCAGTTGAGAGACCACTTACTGTCACACTAAATTTACTATCTGGACCAGCAATTGTAGTTACAATGAGTTGTCCATCTTTCAATATACTTACCCTACTAAGCGGATAGGCTCTTCCAGTAAGAACAACATTGGTTTCAGGAATGGAAGAACCTCCTCCACCGCCAGATGTATTTGAGCAAGAAGATGTATTAAAAGTACAAGAAACAGAACAAGATAGAGTTCCACTTGAAAAACCAAGGGAAACACAACTTGCCCCACCAAGTGAAGAACCGTCACATTGCTCTCCAATTCCAATAACCCCATCTCCACAACCTCCCACTGTTGCTGATATTTCAACAGTGATAGCCTGTAGATTATTTGGGGCTATAAGATAGAAAATTATAAGAAATAAAGAAGTAGTTTTTGTAATAAAACCATACATGACTAAATTCTTCTCTTAGGTTTTTGTAATGGTTTTTGAGTGGTTGGTTTTGAAATATCTTTAATAGAATGAGATGAGATGGTTGATGACACAGTTTGTTTTTTTTCTTGTTTCTCAATTGTTTTTTGAGAACTATTTTGTTGATTGTATATTCCAGCCTGTGACAAAACCCAGGCATTATATCTCTTGAGTATCATTTTAAATCCTTTTCCAAAAAGGAAAAATCCTAGCAATAAGATACTAAGTGCTTGCCATGGAATAACAAAAAAATGATATGAGTCTTTTGCGTTTTGTGCTGATTCACCCCAAGTAATATCAAGTTTTGCTGTATACCAACCAAATTTAAAATCTTTCAATTGAACTTTTACCGATTCGAAAAAACCAAGCTTTACAGGATTACCAGTATCATCAAGCTGTCTCTCATCTCCTAAATACACTTCGTATCGACGTGCACTACCAGGCAACACACTTCCTTCATTTTTATTAGCATTTACTTCCTCTGTTTTAAATCTAAAAGTATTTAAAAGAGAAACTGTTCCTCGAGGAACAACCCTGTCTCCCCCTGTGTTACTGAGCCTGTATTCCACGACAATAGGAGGGGTTGAAACAACACGAAGATTATTTTTAGTTGTAAAAGACACAAGTCCTCCACCTTCTTCAATTTCACCATTTACCCGAAGCAAAATAAGAACTCCTACTTTCCCACCAACAGAAACCTGTCCACCTGACCCAGTTGGTGGTTGTGTACCGAAAAACACAGCGGCAAAATAACCTCCTGGTTTAGCAGAACTTGGGATTGCAATAGAAAAAGGAACCTTAACTTCTTCTGAAGAGGAAACAAGAACTGAATCAGTAGATCTCAGCCATGTAGCAAGCCCATCTTTAGCACCAATAAAATATGGCGCACCTGAGTCTCCTCTCGGTTCAAAATTTTCAAAAGAAACGTAGTAATTTTTTTGAGATGACTCTCCAGCCGATTCATCAAAGAGTGCTATTTCTCCAGTGATTGTTTGGCCTGGATCACCTGATATTTCAAGACGAGCAGGAGAAACAGTAAGAGCAAACGCAAAAAAAGGAGCACTTATTGAGGCCAAAACAAAACCGAGTAGAATTATAAGTCTCCTTTTCATAGAAATAGTATATATTAAAATTAGAATTTTAGAAGTTTGCTGAAGCAAGATATGTCAAAGTAGAGGAGTAGCTTCCAGCTTCTGTATTTGCACTAATGTTTGCGATATATCTTATTGAGTATGTTGTATCTGCGGTTGCGCCGGTAGCTGCTGCGAATTCATCTGGAAACGCAGCTGAATCAAAAGCAAATCCAGTAGATGCATATGGCGCAGATACTGTTCCTATTCCTCCTGAAGCAGTTGCTCTAATTCCAAACTGCTCTGTTCCAACAGAAGATGCTGTATTAGTAGAGCCAATAGCATCAATAGTATCTCCACCTGAAGTAAGTGTGGTTCCATTTAAAGAAAGAGTATATCCGTTTGAAGCATTTGTTCCAACGGTAAGTGTATGCGCTTCGACCTCAGAAGATCCTCCCGATGTATCACCTATTGCATATCTTGCAGCAGACGAAGAGAGACTTCCAAATCCAATAGTACTATCAGAAATTGTGAAAGTAATAGATTGAGCAACTGTTGCTGACACGGACACTTGGTCATCAGAAAGAATTGTTACTGAGATATTTCCAGAATCAGAAGCTCCAGCAGTAACAGCAATGGAATAAGTTGTCGCTGAAGATGGGTTTATATATTGAGAGTTCGTAGATCCACCTGTCGCATTTTCTCCTATCTCGATACACACCTCTGCTCCAACAGGAACTGTAGCAGACGCACCTCCTGATGTAAGAGTGAGGAGTCGATTTTCTGTAGTAGAAAACACAGCATTCCATTGAGAAGCTGTTGCACCTGACGCAACGAGTGTTTGCGCTGTTCCATCACAAATACCATCCGGGACTGTATCAATCAAGAAATCAACATCACTAAAATCCAATGCACCCTGAGGGTCGTTTGATCCATCAAAATCTGATGGGAATGTGAGTGTTATTGTTTGCCCCGAAGCAACACCTGTTGGTGTTGTAAATTCGATTTCGTGATCGGATGCTTGGTTAACAGCGAGACGAGACATTATATCTGCAGCGTCAGTAATTGATGCAGCTTGCGCTACATAGAATGGAAAAAATGCCGTAAAGACTAAAATCGAGGAAGTAAGTACAGCGATTCCTTTTTGAAAGAATGAACTAAAAAATGCGTGCTTCATAAATAAAAGTTATTAAATAATACCTGTTTATTATACCAAACAAAAAACAATCTTTCTGGATTGAAAGATTGTTTTATTGTGGATATCTTATTCATTATTAATAGCTCGCTGTTACAGTATATGTCAAAATTCCGTTATAAACCCCCGCTTCAGTTAAACTTGTAATGTTACTGAGATATCGTACTCCATACTCTGTTGGAGTATTATCACCACTTCCAGTCGCGATTTGATCAGGAAACGCGGCTGCATCAAAAGCAAATTCAGAAGCTTGATTATATGGAACAGAAACAGTACCAGTACCCGAATTCACAACAGCGCGAATTCCAAATTGCTCCGTACCGGGAGAAGAAGCGGCAGATGTTCCGCCTATTGAATTAATAGTTGCTCCACTGCAAGCATTACACGTGAGTGTTGTTCCATTAACAGTCAAAATATATCCTCCACTTGCATTTGTTGAAGCAGTTACAGTATGAGCGTCAGAAGAATCAGTTCCAGACCCAAGAGTATCCCCTGTCGCATATCGAGCGCTACTTGGCGAAAGAGAACCAAACCCAATCGAGTTATCTGAAATGGTCATTGATATTTCTTGAACACCTCCAGCGGCTGCTGTGGTAATTTCAGGATAGTTTGTATAGGTATCAAATAAAGTACCACTAGTAGCCCCAACCACTCTAAAACAAAATGTTGTTTCAGGATTTGCTCCATTATCACGTAAAGCAAAATCCCATTTGCCACTTTGACTTTGATTGGTGATGGAAGCTTGGTTGTTTGTGAATGGATTAGACTCAACATAACTTTGATTTACAATCGTTCGTCCACCGTCTGTCGGATCATTAGCATTTGGCGTAAGAGCTGCATCATCTGCCGGTGTCGGGTTATCCTGAAATGCAATAGAAGTCACACTAGTCACGTCAGTATACACAGCAGGTGTTCCACCGCTTGGAGATGCGCAAGTACCAGTTCCCTTGTCTACATACTGGAGTTTGAAATTTTTTCCATCAACAAAAAGATTTCCAAAATCATTTCGTATATTCATTCGAAGACGAAATACCTGATTGGTACTCGAAAGCGTTGCAGGAGTATCCTGAGCCGCAAGAACAGACCCCACATCTTGAGTATCTACATTTTCAAAAAATCTATACGTAGCCTGAGTATAACGCTTTGCATTCCATGCAGCAAAATCATAGGTGAAAGTATTTTCATTTGAATCTACTCCAGTACCAAGACTAAATCCGTTTGAGATAAGATTTGTAATTTGATTTGTAATCGAAGGAAGAGCGAGAAATTGCGATGTACTATCCCCTGTTTGAACAGAGGTACGAAGTAGAGCTCCCCGAGCTGTTCCACCCGTACGTTTTTTTATCCAGACAAGATCTGGCTGAAAACCAAGTGAGGTAATGTTTCTCACAGTACCGTTTCCTGTATAGGTTCCCACGCAAAAGGTTCCATCTTCAGTACAACTATTTCCCCCAAACATGAAATATGGAATTCGGATTGCGTTAACATTAGCAGCATTTGCACTTCCTATTTGAAAACCATCAGAGTTAAATGCTTGTATAAGATTCGAAGTAGAAGCCCCAGCATTAAATAGATTAGAAATATCTTCAACCATAGAACTTGTACGCCATGGAGAGAAGTTATTTGATAATGATTTGATTGTCACAAAATCTGGCTGAAATGGAAGCCTGTCTATATTTCTATTATCTTGAACATTTCCAGAATAAGCTCCTATTAAAAAATCAGAAGCAGTACCAACACCATCTGATTGAGATGCGTTACCAAACGCGGTCCAGTAATAGGTATCTCCGGCAGTGTTTACTGTTGGACTTGTTCCTACTGAAAAACTATTGGTACCGAGAGCGGTAACACCCCCAGTAAAGTTAGAAAGTGCGAGAGCGAAATATCCGGTTGAATTTTGTCCTATACCTCGATGAGCCCAGACCGCCGCCTGGTCTGTGGCTTGATCTCTATGCTTTACAATAACTAGATCCGGATTAAAAGGAAGCCCTGCCACAGAAAAAGCAGCACCTGTTCCAGTATATGAACCGTTTATCATCCGAAACCTTCCACTGGTATCAAACGCCGGCTCAGGTGCCCCTCCAAAAACACCATAATAAGTAGTAACACCATTTACATTAACACCACTAGTTGAACTACCTACTTGAAACCCTCCTGTGCTAAAAAGTCTTTGGATAATATTTGCCGACCCGGCAGCGTCAGTTGAAGGCATTGTAAAGTCACCATAAGATGCACGAAAATTTAAAAATCCATTTGTGGCTCCGGCTCCTTTTGCAACCACGAAATCAGGCTGAAAAGTAAGTGCTGTATCGTCTGAAGAATCTATATTATTGTTATCGAGTCCATTTCCCACAAAAGAACCTGCCTTAAATGCTCCAGGGGTATTTTTAAATGCAAAATAATGATAGGTGTTTGCCGCGGTATTTACGGCGGCATTACTACCGATAGAAAATCCATTTGAAAGAATACTGTCTATTGCTCCCGATGCGATATCTGCCCCACCCCACTGACTTGAAACCGTACCACTATGGACACTTGTTTTAAACACCCCAATACTCCCACCCGCGCGCTTCACAGATACAAAGTCTGGCTGGAAGCCGACAGAGGTAATATTTTGAGAAGTACCATTCCCAGTATAAGACCCAACACAAAAAGTCCCAGAAGAGTTACAATCTGATCCACGAAAAGCAACCCAATAATATATTGTAGTGTTAGCGTTTACATCGCTGTCATTTCCGACTGTAAATCCATCACTATTGAAAGACTGAATGTGGTTGGTGGTGAGGTTTCCATCTGTCTCCGCCCAAGCCAAAGAAAGCTCCCCAGTCATAGTAGAAGTCTTGACCACCATCCCCTCACTACCCCCTGCGTCAAAATCTTTTACGATCACCATTTGAGGCTGAAAACCAACCTTGGTGATTTGTCGATTATCGACACCATTTCCCACATAGTATCCTGTTTGTATTTGAAAGGTAGCAGCATTTGCACGTTCCACCTCAGGCTGTAAAAGATGTCCAATGTGTCTATCCACCAGATTACCTTTTTCTTGGGTTGCAATATACAAAAGGTCAACAACATTTCTATCTTCAATTTTCTGAGTTACGAAGTCTATCATATCTTGAGACGGGAAACCAGAAAAAAACATCGCAAACGCAAGTGTAAAAACCGCACAATATCGATATATTTTTTTAATAATTTGCAACATATTGATAAATAACCGACGAAATTTCTTTCATAATCATCTCCGCATCTTGGCGAGTTTTTTCTGATGGGACATCTATCATGAGAGTAATAAGATAAGGTCTATTTGGCACATAGACAATACCTGAATCAAGATAGATTGTATCTAAATCATTGATACCTATTTTATGTGCAAAGGTCACACCCTCTGGTATGCCGGCATCCAAAAAAGTATTAAAGTAGGTACTTGATAGTATTTCTAAAAGTGTTGTAGAGTGTTGTCTTGAGAGATAACTTGAGGTATACAAAGCACGAAAAATTCGAGTATATTCTCGCGCTGTAACTCTGTATTGAGAATCATAAAAATCACTAAACCCTAAAGCGTTGAAAAGTTCTTCATATCCATCTTCGGACAGATTTCGAAGAAATATTCTGTGTGCGGTGTCATCTGAATTCACAAGAAGCTCAAATAAAAGCTCTTCTATAGTAAGTCGTGTACCTACCGGCTCTTGATACAATTCTCCAAAATCACTATTTCTATCTTCCATAAAAAGTACTAGTTCGTTGGAAAGCTTCCATTCCCCATCTTGAATTTTTTTCATCACCACAAATGCTGTCGGCATTTTTGAAAGAGATGCTGGGAAAAATCGCTTTTCTTCATTTATAGAAATACTTGCCCCTGTGTTAAGATACTCAAAATATAACCCTATCTCAAAACCCTGCGCTTCATATTCTCCAACACGGGAAACCAAATCACGCCGAATAGGTTCTATCGTTGTGAAAAAATGCTCCTGATCGACAAAGCTTCGAGAAGCTTCGATGAGAGGAAAAGGGTTGATATAATCTTCGGACTTCCTTTCTCTTAGAAATAAAAATCCCCATACAATATTTGTACACACAAAAACAATCAAAAATATCAGAGATATTTTTTTTGAATTCCACCAAGGTGTTTTTTTATTATTACTCTTCTCTTTCATATGATTAGTTTTCAATATTCATCTGACATGTGGTGATTGATGGATTTGCCACACCTTTGGTAAATATAAAAGTCACACTAAAATTTCCATCTTGTGTTTCGCCATTTTTTTCTAGTGTAAATGGAACTTCTTTTTGGTTGGAAGGTATTGATATCGATTGTCTTTCATTTTCTTTAAAGAAAATATCAAAACCGGGAGGAATACCTACTATCTCAAGATTTGCAGGACCACTGGCTTCATTATGGTTGACCATGACAACATTATTTTTGTTTGGAAGAAACTGCATATCGACAGAAAATGTTTCGATCCAACAGGCATGAACCGCATTTATATCAGTGGTAAATTCTTTCACTTCAGGGATTGCGGATATGCTCGGGAGATCTTCTGGATCAATCAAAAGAATATCTTCCATATACTCCTCTTCTAATATTTGAGTTTCTTCTTCAGTAATTTGCTCTGGCTCATCTACAAATATATCTAAGATTTTTTCAAAAAATCCTGGCTTCTCTTGCTCAATATCTTCAATCGTAACTTCTGGTACTTCTTGAGTTGTTTTTTCTTGTAACACTTCAGTAGAATCTTGCTCAACGTCTTCTGTTGCAATAACTTCCACAAGTTCTTCGACTGGAGAATTTTCAACACTTTCTCCTAATACCTCTGGAGTTTCTGAATTTATTTCAGTTACTTGATCTTGTGATATTTCAGATACTGATTCTTCCGAAACTACTGGAGTTTCAGAAATATCTTGAGCAAGAGCAAATTGATATAAAGCAAAAACAGCAATAAGTACCCCTATTGCTTGAAAGGTATTTTTAAAACGACTCATAAATTTCATATATATAGTATATCAAACTTTTAATAATACATTTAAACAGCCTCTTGAGAGAGACTGTTTAAATAGTTATATTATATTTCTTGAAACTGTATTTGTGTTGGAATTTCAAATTGAGTTTTATCAACATCCCATTCCTGACAATCATAATCTCCAATCTGTTCCGCATTCCAAGAGTAAGTTCCTGACATTCCCGATTGTGACTGTGCGTTATTGGTATCAATAACGGAAACTTTGTATCCAATAGGCGCCATATTGGTCCAAGTATATGAGAATCCATCTCGAACAATAACAGAAGAAAGAATACTCATCCCAGAAACTTGAGTTGTAAAATCTCCACGAATATTTCCATCATACAAGAACACTTTTCCTTGTGTTGATTGAGACATTCCAGCATCAATATATTGATTAACTGTACACTGATATGATCCTTTATCTTGTTTCAAAAATTCTGAAAAAGCCATCTTTTTGCCCTGAGAATTATTTTCATTTTCCGTCATTGTCTGATTGGAATCTTGAACTACTGGTGTATCTAATTTATTTGTAGATTTATTATTAATCAAAAATAACCCAAGACCAGCGAACACTATTACTATAATTGCGATAATTGTTGTTTTTGCCATGAAAGCATTATAACAAATACAAAAAGAAGCGACAGTGTCGCTTCTTTTTAATGGGTCGAGGTATATAAGTTTATGTTTGTTTGTGTATATAGGTTTTTGTAATTTTTTATGAAAGAATTTCTCCGATTCGGTTACCGATTTTTTTGAAAAATCCACCTTCTCTTTTTTCTTTCATTGTTTCTTTAAACTCTTGAATTCTATCTCCAAAAGTTTCCTTCATGAGTTCATGTGCTTCTTCATGTTTTCCTTCATCATGAAGAGTTTTTACTTCTTCAAGAACAGCCTTGTCTTCATCAGAAAGAGATTCCATATCTATTGGAAAATGTGGCATTTGCCCAAGCATTGGAAACACCTCTTTGATTTCTTGCATTTTTTCTCGAGCAGCTTCATGATCACCAGACTCTCGAAGTTTATGAGCTTCTACCATGATTGAAAAAGTATCTTCTGTTACTTTTTCTGCAATAGTTTCACCCACAGCGTCCACGAAAGCATCGTAATCATTTGCCTCAAGGGCTGATTTTACAGCATCAGTTTTTTCCTTATCAAAATTTCCCATCATTTTAGGAGTTTTGAGTTCAATTCCATACTCTTTCATTTTAGTCTGAAGAGCTTCGAAATCTCCAGAATCACGCAATTCTTTAAGTTCATCTCTTTGATCTTGTGTAAGATCTTTAAATGGTCCTCCTTTATCTTCAGCAGCATACAAAGATGACGCGCTACTGAAAAGTATAGCGAGCATCAATGCAGTTACCCCTAAGTATTTTGTACTTTTTTTCATATATTTTATATATTACAAATAAGATATTTAGTTTTATGTAATGTGCTTGTAGTATTCTGATCAGTTCCTACATAAACTATTACGCACTTCTTGTATATTTCTTTCACTTGGATATATAAATTCTTTATTTGGTGGAACAACAGGATCTGAACCAAGTATCTCAAGATAGATTCCCTCTTCTTCAAATGATTTTTGAAGATTTGTTTTTGGTTCTTTAAACTCTCCAGCAAGAGGAAACCAAGGGATAAACGTACATGCCTTAAATGTACTTGAATCTTCAATATTTCCAATAATTCTAATATTCTGAACTTGAGACAAAAGTTCCCTATCAACCTCTGGAATATTTGCAATATCAATATTCCACATAATATCTTTGTTATCACGAATAACAAGGCTATTATCTTTTATTGAAATAATCACCCCAGAAAGCAGGCCGTCTTCAGGATTGCTCCATCTATTTTCGATTTGATTTGGAACAGCTTGATATGTAGAAACTCGTTTCCCAATTGCATTATCTACAAAAGAACCAACTTTAACAGCAAATAAAACAGACCCGAGAATTAAACTTATAACGATAGAAGAACTTATAATTATCCACCATTTATATTTATATCCTTTTTCTGTTGTTCTTACGAAAAAATGAGTAGCTAAAATAAGAACAGATAGTGAAAGTATCCAAAGTATTGGAAGAGCTTTCAAAAAGCCACCAAGTTCAATAGCGTTAGCAAAAGAAAAAAGAATAACAGAAAATGAAAGACTACCTAGAAAAATTGTAAACACAACTAAAAACCACAGTGATATTTTTTTAAGTAAAAAATATAACTTTGTCCTTGGTGTGATTGTATTGTCTTTTATTTTCTCTAAAATATTATTTTTAATTGAAGTCATATATTGTATTCCAGTATGTAATAAATTCTTTTTTTGCACGAGATACAAGTGTTGCGATTGTACCCATGGGCTTTTTTAAAATATCTGATATTTCTTCATAGCTTTTCTCTTCAAAAAATCTCAAAATTATTATTTGTCTATATCCGTCTGACATTTTTCCAACAACAGTTTCTATTTGTTCAGATAACTCAGTAGTATGGATATCTTTTAAAATATCAACTTCTGAAGCAAAATTTTGCAAAGCTATATCTTCTATTTCAACCAAACCCTTTTCTTTTTGTGTTTGCTTTTTTCTATGAAGACTAACCACATGATTATGACAAATTCGGTATATCCAAGATGAAAAAGAAAGTGAAGTATCAAAACCACGAAGATTTTCATACGCCTTAATAAAAACATCTTGAACAATATCTTCGGCTTCGTGTTTTGGTATATATGTTATTCGCCTTACATATCGAAGAAGTTTTTGTTCATATCTATCAATAAGTTCACCAAAAAACTCCGGATTTTCCTGGAGTGTCTTATGAGCAATTTCCTGATCTGAAATATGTTGAATATCTTGACTCATGAATATAAACGTATTATACACGTTGTATATTATTACGCGCATGTTCCATATTTATTTCATTATTTGACAAACTAATACAATCATAGTAATCTAGCAATCAAACCCTTTAATTTTTAAATAATATGAACAAACCTTTGTCCTTTGAAAACCTACTAGACATTTCAGGTTTACCTGAAAAACTTGTATTTCTTTGTAGAAAAAAAGAAGAAAATGCAATTCAAGAAATTATTGCTTTTCTCCAAAAAGCCTATAAACAAAACTACAACGAAACACTTATAAATGTAAGCTTGCAAAAACAAAACATGATGAGTGATGTTCTTGGTTCACAATCTTGTCTCTTTGAAAAGATTACAACCCATTCTTGGGAAAAAAATTTCCTTGAAAACTTTTCACAAGATAAAAATAGAAAGAAATCAAAAAATGTTTTCCTATGGGGTCACATTTTTATCCAAAGTGACTGGGAACTAGGAGGGAAAATATCTCAAGAAGGAGGTGGTATTGAATTTATCTTTGATAATTTTGGATCCAACCTAGTTGAAATCAACCATGAGCAGTACTACTTTGGTGAAAGATCGATTATTGCCCACAACACAGAAGTTGTAGATGAAGATTACTCTTTAATAATCCACATTCCAACGATCGTGATTGATTCAAGGATGAGTGAAAAGATACTCAAATCAATACAGAATCGAAAGGTTTTGGGTAATATTTACACTCTGTATGCACTCAGCTCTGAACAAGCAATGATTCGTAACTTTTTCCAAGAAGAAGAGATTATTGCACGTGGTAACAGAACCGAAACACTGGAAGATATACTTAGAAACATACCATGTTTCAATTTCAACCAGTATGGAGTCAATTTTAAACGACTGCAGAAAAAAATCTTTGAACTTGCTCGAGAAACCAACCCTAATCTTCTTTCGGGAGTCATTAGTCTCTATGAACAAATTGAATCCATCACCAGAGAGTGGGAAGAGGATGTTCGTGAGTATGTAATGTTTATTGCCTTGGAACGTCTCTGTCTTATTTACAACAGCAAACTACACAGTCAGAAAATGCGGGAATACCCTCAATTTCTTGAATTAGAGAGAGATGAGGATTTCGAAATTCACACTATTCCATCGACATCATTAGTACAAGACGTGATACACGACATAAATGGAGGACACGAAGGCATTATCTATCGTGTGAAAGATAATGAAATTCAATCATCATTCAGTTTCGCTGAAATGGCAAGTATTACTGCAAAAAAAATCCTGAAACCTCAATCACAAGAAGTATATGCACAAATTGAGGAATAGGTTTTAAGTAGGAAAAATAAAAAGCCGCGACGAAGTCGCGGCTTTTTTACTACACAATTTCACTTTTTGATTCTTTTGCTTGTGAATAACTTTGAGATAAAATTTTATATGTTTTTGAATTTCTCGCAAACAGTGTTGCAATAAGCCCAATAATTCCAGCTGTAATAAACACGAGCGCGATTCCTCGACTTGGTCCAGTCTCAAACCAAGAACCAATCAATTCAACTCCTTTTCCATCTGTCATAAAAGGAATGAAAACATACTGAGCGATAGGACCGATAAGAAAAGCTGTCACTGGCGTTGCCATAGATTCAACACTTTGAGCAAAACCAAATACTCTTCCCTGTTTCTCGTATGGAACGATTGTTTGAATCACAGTCTGTTCTGTTGCTTCTATAAAAGGAAACATAGTCATCCAAATAAGCATTCCAAGTCCAAGAAGAATAATCGATGGTTGGATTACAAAAAATATACAAGTTGTCCAAGTAACAATATTAATCCCAAGCATGAGATTAAGTGGTCTTCCACCAAGTCCTTTCTTTGCAATGTATGTACTCCCGACAATAAATCCAAGACTCAGGATTGAAAGCATAATTCCCCACTTCTCAACAGCGATCAGTGAAAGTCCGTAAGCATCCATGAGAGCCATAAATACACCTCCAAGAAAATTATTGAAGGTGGTAAATAAAATCAAACCAAACAATCCAGGAACCGAGGAGATGATTTTAATTGCATTTGTAATACTAAAGTGAGAATGTTCTTCTTTGTGTTCTATATCTTTTTCTGGTTCATCAAAACGAATTAGAATTATTTGAATCAAAGCAATGAAGGTTGCAATTAATCCCAAGGTAAGTGCAAGACTCATTCCAGAAAGTCCAATTGCAAGACCACTCAAAACAGAAGTGAGCGAAAAACTAATTCCATTCACAGCACCAATCATTCCGTTAGCTTTATCCCGCCCTTCCGGAAAAAGATAACTGACGGTTGTAGACATTGCGATTGTTCGAAGATTTCCCGCAACACTTCCGATCATAAGAAAAATAACCAAAAACCAAAGCTGTGGCGAAGATACAGTTGTAAATACCTCGCTCGGCGTCGTAAAGAAAACAAAAGCACCTGCGCCGTAAGCAATAAGAGAAACAAAACTTGAAAGAACCATTGCTGTTTTTTTCTTATGTTTATCGACAAAGCCACCAAAGAAAAATGCTCCAAGCATATTTGAAACTGCAAAGGTCCCAGCAATAAGCGAAGTTGTTAATACGGATTTTGTTTGAAGAAAAGCCCAAAAAGTCAAAGCAAACCAAATAAAATCGTTTGTTACTGAGGCAATAAAAAGGTTTGAAAGGAGTTTATAAAATATTTTTTTGTTTGTATCTGATTGCATATATAAGAATAAGTATACATAAAAAGCCGGAATAAAAAATACCCTACTAAAGTAGGGTATTTTTTATTCCGTTGTAAGACCATCAAAGTCTTCTTCGTTTTGCTGCGCCTCTTCTTTTGTAACTCGTTCTATTTTATCTTTATGATGTGGAGGTGTATATATAGTATACATTTTCAAATCTTCACCCTCACTTGTATTGATAATATTATGTTGAGAACCAGCAGGAATAATAACAACATCACCATCAGAAACTTTATACTCTGAATCATTTATAATAACTTTTCCGTTTCCAGATTCAAATCTAAAAAATTGGTCATTTTTATGATGAGTTTCAAGTCCGATTTCCTCCAAAGGCTTCAGTGACATGAGAACTAATTGAAGACTATGGCTTGTATATAAAACTTTTCGAAAATAATTATTTTCTTGTGTGAGATTTTCAATATTTTCTTTATATCCTTTTTTCATAATTTCATTGTATCAGATACAGATAACAATAGACACCTGAACTAATTAATCTCTTCAAATAAATACAAGTATCCCCCATACCCTTGTGATTCCATTTCCTCCTTTGGAATAAAGAGAAGCGAGGCAGAGTTTGTACAAAAACGTTGTCCTCCCTCCTCCACGGGACCATCATTAAAAACATGTCCTACGTGACCTCCCTCACTACGTACTTCTGTGCGAGTCGTAGAAAGTGAGTTATCTTCATGAAGTGTTACGGAATTATCATCAATAGTTCTCCAAAAACTTGGCCAACCTGTTCCTGAATCATATTTGTGGGTACTTGAAAAAATTGGTTTTTTTGTGACTATATCAACATAAATTCCGTCTGCTTTATTGTCCCAGTATTTATTATTAAAAGGTGATTCAGTTCCACCTTCAGCAACAACATGATATGCAAGCGGATCGAGATTTTTAAGCATTTCAGCAATTTCTTCTTCTGTATAGTCGTAATCTTTTTTAATTTGTTTATCAGTAGTAGTTTGTTCAAGTTCTAAAAATTTAAGAGCAGCGTCCTTTGCCCAATTCTCTTCAACAAACCCACTTCTCCCAGATGCTTTTTTGTAATTCTCATAATAGTCAGGAGCTTTTTTGTAATAGTCCTGATGATATTCTTCAGCCTCAAAAAAACTTACAAATGGAATAATTTGTGTTGCAACAGAGTCCTCGAAAAGGTTACTTTGTTCTAATCTATTCAAAGAATCAAGAGCAACTTCTTTTTGTTCATTGTCATGATAAAAAATTGCAGTTGTATATTGAAATCCCTTATCAGCAAACTGCCCCTCTGTATCTGTTGGGTCAATATGAGACCAATATATATCCAATATTTCTTCTGTTGAAATAATATTTGGATCATATATTACTTGAACAGCTTCACGATGCCTGGTCGTACCTTTTGACACTTTTATATATGAAGCATCTTTTGAATCACCTCCAGAATATCCAGAAACTGCATCTATGACTCCAGGAACTTCTTGGAAATAAGCTTCTGTACACCAAAAACATCCACCTGCAAGTGTTATCACTTGGTATTCAGAAGACATTGTTTGAGGAGAAAATTTTTCTATCAAATTATCTTCGAATTTAATACTTGCACCGTAGCCAGAATCAAGAATAAACGACTCTAGTTTTTTGTCATAACCACTTACGATTAGAATACCAACAACCATAATGAGAACTCCAAATACTTTTTTGATATCCCCAGCAGTTTGCATATGTGCTGTTATTTTATTAACTAGTTTTTGACCAAAATACGCAACAAGCAGAAGTGACAATACTAGACCGAGAGTAAATCCAAGAAGATAAAACATACCCAGACCAAGACTTGCAGGAAGAGCTGTTGCAATAATAAAAAGATATGTTGGAGAACATGTAGTAAAAACGGGCCCAAGAGCAAAACCGATAACCATATCACCTTTATAGCTCTTCTTTTGAAAACCGCTACCAATAACCTTATTTCCAGCAATATTTATTTTTTGAACAAAAGGAATTCGTGTCCAAAGTGAAGGAAACGCAATAGCAATACCAACGAAAATAATTATTGAACCGGAAATAATTGTCCAAAATGTTTGTGGGATTGAAATAAATAAAGTTGTTGCTTTCAAAAGCAAGGTGAACACAATAACCGAAATAGCAAGAGAGGTTATTACAACAACTGCACGCTTTGAAACTTTGTTTTCACCAGCCTCTGAAGCACCAATAACAATCGGCAAGAGCGGAAGTATGCAAGGCGCAATCACCGTCAACATTCCAGCAATTATAGATATAAGAAAGAAAATCATATATTCAATATTATTGAATCTTTGAAAGAAGATTTTCCAGACTACCTCCACCGCTCCATTTTGTAATCATATTACCTTGCGCATCAACTTGAACCAAAGTATGCTGTGTTGTTACTCCATATTTTTTCTTGAGTTCAGTCTCAGCATCATAGTCAACTTGTAAAATAGAAACATTTTCTGGTATTTCACTCATGTTCTTTTTAATATCTGCGTCAAGTCCACGACATGAAGGACACCAAGATGCGTGGAAAAATAGGACAACGTCTCCAGATTCTGCTCGTGCTAGTTTTTCTGGAGCATATGATTCATATGATCCCACCATCATATCTTTTGTCATAGAATCATCCATTTTATTTTCCATATCTTTATCGTCCATCATTGTATCCATGTCTTTCTCAGACATCATTGATTCTTCTGAAGACATATCTTTCATTGCTGTATCCATATTTTTTTCCCCACCAGCAAATACAGCTATTGCAATAATCACCAAAATAATTACTACTCCAATCACAAGTTTTTTATTCATACTAATATTTATTTATATTTAATAATACATACCAAGTATAAACAAAAGAAAAATAAATGTAAAGTAAACTTTACATTTATTTTGGGGAAACTATAAATTTTTATCACTCCAAATTCTTGTTATAAACTTTGTCACCACCATACCAATCAAAGTAAATACAAGCCAAGGATCAACAGTGTGTGTATAACCTTGAATAATAATACCAAGCACTAAAATTCCAGACCCAACAAGAAAAGCGTTTCTTCCCGCAAGAGATTTGTGTTGATACTCTCTTTCGTCTAATGATGTTTCTCTCATAACGAAAGTTGCCAAAAGACCAAACAAGGCAAGAGCTGTTGCAAGCATACAAATCACTACCATATCCGGCATCCAAAAACCAAAAGGATTCAAAAGAAGCACAGCTATGAGAATAAGCGCCAAAGTAACAATAGATTCTTTAATATTATTTTTCATATGATATGTTAAATATTTTTTCAACTGGAACTTTGAAAAAATGTGAGATTTTTAATGCGAGTAAAATTGAAGGTGTATAATTCCCTTTTTCTAAAGCAATAATTGTTTGCCTACTTACACCCACAAACAAAGCAAGCTCTTCTTGTGTTGAGCCTTTGGCAATTCTGTATGTACTTACTTCATTGTGAATTTTTTCTTTCATATAAGTTTGTTTTTGATTATACATATTGAAGTTATACATGTAAATAAATGTCTTTAAAAAGATAAAAATCCTCTTTAAATAAGAGGATTTTTATTACCACCACAAACCTGGTGTTTGAAGTGATTTCATTACACTTCGAGTAATTGGACCAAAATATCCAACAGATGGATTAATATTGTGTTTCTTTTGATATTCACTAAGCGCACTTTCTGTTTGATTTAAAAACAATCCTGTAGATCCTGCTGGTATTGAATATCCTTGCTGTATCAGAAGATTCTGGAGTTGTTTTACATCATCTCCTTTCATTCCATATTTTAAATCCCGAATATTTACCACTGGAGTTTTAGAAACATTTTGAACAGACTCATATTCACACAAATCTTGTTTATGAGCTGAAAATCTTTCATAGTTAACAGCTTTTGGATCTTTACATCCACGATATGTCCCCGAAGAAGAATTATTTGTCTCTTCTGAAATAGTTGTAAAATTCCAAGTTGTTGTATCTGAAATTCCAGCGAAACTGTTCCCTGCCTCATCATCAAAAGCTGTTGCGTCTATTTGGACATAATATGCGGTTCCTTTTTCAAGATTTTCTGAAATAGAAACAGTGATTATATTTGTTCCATCACCAGAAATCTGCCCACTTGTTACGTCTATTGATTCTATCAACACATTTTCCTGGGAAGAATACAGCAGTATGTTTCCGCTTTGAATAACAACATTCTCGCTAAATTCAATAGTGAGATCAGTATTAACACCAACATTAGTCGCGTTATCAGATGGAGAAAATGTTTCAATAATTGGGTTTGTAAATTCACCAGTTGTAAAATTCCAAGTTGTTGTATCTGAAATTCCAGCAAAACTGTTCCCTGCCTCATCATCAAAAGCTGTTGCGTCTATCTGAATATAATATTCTGTATTTTCATTTAAATTTTGAGAGGGGTTGATTGTAATCATATCGGTTCCCGTACCTGTCACTTGCCCACTTGTTATATCTATTGATTCCACAAGGGAATCATTCAAGGTTGTGTATATATTCACATAACCCGTCTGAACTTCCACAGACTCAGAAAAAGAAATACTTAAATTTGAAGTTGTGGAAACACCAGTTGCATTGTTAGATGGAGAAAAAGTATCAGCTAGCGGATTAACAACATCAGCATCAAGATTAGTTATAGTAATATCATCAATGTAATCAACACCTACAGAAGCTCCGTAGCCGGCTGTGTATTGGACCTTTCCAGATGTGTAAGTTGAGTCAGAAACAGTTGCGAGTGTCGTATAATTCGTACCATCATCTGAGTATTCAAAAGTTAAATCAGTTCCTACAGCAGAAGCACGAAACCATCGAGGCTCTGCTTTTGAAAGACTCCCACTCCACAAAGCTGTATAACTTGAAGGACCAACCTCCCAAATATAGACAGAACCTGAAGAATAGACATGGAACAAATATCCTTGTCTTGCTCCAACTGAATTAATAACCCCTGTGTCAGTATCCTGAGCACGAAGAGTAAATCCTGAACGTCCTAAATTACTTGAATAAGATTGTTTCCAAACAATCTGCTGATCAGATGAAGTTCCGAAATTATCAAAAATAGCTCCAGCGATAACACCAACCTGTGTTACAGCTCTCATTGACTTACCAAGAATATCGTCATTTTGAACATCAAAGGTTCCAGCGGTGACAGTAATCCCCGCTGGAGTTGTTCCTATTGTGTCACTTTCGAAATTATAACTAGCATCAGCAAAAACGAAACCCGGCAACAGCAAAGAAAAAACAACAAATAACACAAGTGGTTTTAAAAATTTATTGGAAATTTTAATCATAAAATAATTATACTTGGTATTTCAAAAATATTTACATATTCTGTGGAGAACAAAAAACCACCCGAAGTTTTGGGTGGTTTTAAAATAGCTTGTATATTTTATTATAAATATTAATATTTAGAAATTTTAAATTAACTTATGATTAATAATCTAAATTCTGTAAAGTTATATAATTCCTAGTGACCGGACCAAAATACCCATTAGCCGGATTAATATTATTCATACTTTGGTATTTAGCCAGTGAGGCTTTAGTGAGAGGACCAAAATAGTCTGTTTCTCTTCCAGGTGAACCAGTTCCAACTTCAGTAAGTAAAGAACCATTTGTATTAAGAAATATCTGTAATGCTTTTACATCTTCACCTTTACTACCCAATGTCAGATCACGGATAAAAATATTCAAAGGTAATCCCACCGCCGGAGAATCTTGCACAACACCAGCTTCTTTTTGTAATGCTTGGAGCTGTAATTTAAGTTGATGTAATTGTTTTATAAGGCTTTCATATGACGGCAGAGGTACTTCTTTTTGACTACGAGACCCAGAACTTACAATAGTTGTTGGATAAATAACTTCTGAAGGTATTTCTTCAGCGACAGAAAATGAAATTATATAGTCTTCAGTATTTGGATTACCTACACTATCAGTACATTTAACATAATACGTATAACTATTACCATTTTCTAAGCTATTTACAACAACACTATGTGAAGTCCCTCCTGTTGTACTGAAAGTAACATCCATTGATGCATATGCCACAGCTGAAGTCGTATCATATTTACAAGTTGCTGTTTCGTTTGTAGTAAGAGATAGGGTTGTTGAAGTAGTATCAACTGAAAGTTCTGCTGAAGGAGCACCGGAAGAAAGAATTGGAGGGACGGCAGAAGAAACTATCTCATTAATAAATATTTCTGCCGGTAAATTATAGACACTACTGTCTGTTGGTACAACTAAACCGTTCGCAGTATCTCCATACCCTAACGAAACAGTAGCATCGCCACTCAGTGGTGAATTAAGTGTAATAGTAATTATATTATCAGATGTTCTCGCAACACTAGATATTGCCACAGACACACCATTATCTTCCACCCTAAAACCTTGAATACCACTTGTTGGCAAAAGAGGTAGTGTGTTATCAGAAAACATAATAGCTATCTTATTTCTGGTGATATTTTCTTCTGAAATTAAATATTGAGGACCTCTTCCATCATCCCCGTTATAGAAATGATATTCTATCGCTGCCCACCAACGATTTGCTGCAATTTCTATTTCTTCATTTGTTCTAAAATGAAGACCATCATTAGAGAGATTTACATCATATAAAGATGGACCAGCTAACACATTACTATTATCTTCCCAAGCATCAAGTTGGGCTAGACGAATATTATTTAAATCCACAGCTGGTTCACCAGAAAATTCACCTATCTGTGCAACTACTGTTTTTAAACCAAAGTCATTATATATATTATTAACCATTGTATCTAAACTACTATTATAAGTAGTTCTTGAGGTTGCATTAGCAACATCAGTTTCGCCTTGCCAAAAAAGAACAGCTTTCATTTCCCCTATAGCATTTATACGACTTGCTAATGTTGTGTATAAACTTTGTCCTTTTTGCCACTGCGCAATACTTGTACCTCCCTGCGGTGGATCAGTAATGAATGCAACAGGAACATCCTGACTTTCCATCAATCGAGTTGCGACAATTGGCCACACAGTTCCACCCACACCATCAGCTGGATCTGTAAGTTCAGCCCATGAACCTGTAAACTTAGAGGCTTTCAGTGTAGGGTGAGAATAAACTTGATTACTAAGTCCTCTACCACTTGCATTACTTTGCCCAGCAATGGCATATATATCTCCCACACCGACATAAGCAGCAGAATCATTAACATCAGAATTATTACTAAACCTGACTTCTATACTTCCTTGACCAATATCTTGATTTTCTAAAACACCAGAGAATGTACCTCCACTTAAAGAAGCATCGATTGTGGTCCATGTACCGCCATTAAACCTAGCCTCTATTGCAACTGGTGAGCCAGTATATGTTCCACTTATAGAGATATCTGATTGATTATTATTATCTCTTTGAAAAACTTGATAATCAGAAGGACTTGTTATTGCTATAGCATCTGGTACAAAAGCCTGTGTTTCATAAACAATATCATCTACATACATATCTCCCACACCTGAGCCATACCCAGCACTATATTGAACAAGACCTGAAGTGTAAGTACTATCAGTAACAGTGGTACCTAATTGAGTATAATTAGTTCCATTATCAGAATAATAAAAACTAAGCTGGTTACCAGACACAGTTGCCTTAAACCACCGTGGGCTTTGAGCTGTTAGTGAAACTTCAGCAAGAATATCAAATGTGGTAGAGGTAACTTTATATACTCTTACCTTATTAGCACTCGCACTCGCGTCAGTATGATTAACCTGAAAAAGATAACCTTGTTTAAGTCCAGCGATTGCAGAATTACCCGATTGGGCACGCAAGGTAAAACCATGTCTACCACCCCCACTTTGATAAGCTTCTTTCCATGTCACCGTCTGATCTGTATCCGAGGTAAAATTATTAAAAGTAATAGCAGCTGTATTTGCAGGTCCTGTGAGTCCAGTCGCTGTTAGTGAGTTACCTAACACAGCCTGATTGGCAACCTGAAATGTTCCAGTATTAGCTGTTGTATTAGCGGGAGTTTGACCAACAGTATCACTATTAAAGTTATAAGTTACTGTTGCGGCATATAAATTAATAGTATTAAGTAAAAAAGTTATCAAAAAAAATACTAAACAAAGTAATATTTTTTTAGTTATTTTCAAAAATAAGTTATTGTACATGTTTTATATTTTAACTTAGATTTATAAATTTAAATAGTTAATTTAAATTAATATAAAAATATTACTTCTTGTCAACACAAACTCCGACCTATCATATTTTGCTTTGAGAAAGAAATAAATAAAAAATGCAACAGACTCAACCAAAGTTTTAATTTTGTTTTATTGAAATAAATCCCACTACCGAACTACCTTTTTACAAAAGCTCTTTAATTTTTGACTTAGGAAGTATTAAAAACCACCCGAAGTTTTGGATGGTTTTTAAATAGCTTGTATATTTTATTATAAATATTAATATTTTAGAAATTTTAAATTAACTTATGGTTAATAATCTAAATTCTGTAAAGTTATATAATTCCTAGTAACTAAACCAAAATATCCATTAGCCGGAACTATACTGTTCGCTTTTTGATATGAACTGAGTGCGTTTTTTGTTTGTTGTCCGAAGAATCCTGTTGCCCCTGCCGGGATTGAGTACCCTGCCTTAATCAGAAGTTCTTGAAGTTTCATAACATCAGCTCCACTCATTCCCAACTCTAGATCTCGTGAGTTTTGAGATGTTGCTGGTGAATTTGTATTTACGGCTGCTGAATTTTTGTTAATAAACGCTTTTGTGATTGGTCCGAATACCCCAAGCGCTGGTGATATACCATTTGCTTTCTGGAATCGTGCAAGAGCTTGTCTTGTGAGTTCACCAAATGTATCTGTCTCATTATCAAGTGAGCCGGGACCGCTTAGCGCTACAGGGAAACCGTTTGTATTTAGGAAACGTTGCAGTTCGCGAGTAGTTGATACGTTCGGGCCAGCAGTGTTTGTATTCGAGTTTGAAGTTTCTTGGTTCTCATCTTCATTTCCTCTTCTATCATCGTCATCATCTGAAACATCTTGTTTTTCTATTTTTCGAATTTGCTTCCTAGACCCGCTTGAACTAATTCTATTTCTATTCACACTTGATATAGTTGCAGGATACGCATCTTCTCCTTCACCACTCCAATAATAAGTCCCAAGTGTGGTTTGACTAAATGGACGATCCTCACCACTTTCAGCATATCCATTACCATTTGTGTCGATAATATTAAACACTGTCCAAGCACCTTCTCCATTCAATAGTCGATATGTGTTTCCTGAATCAGAATCATTAAAAACAACATTCTCAATATCTTCTGTATGGATCCATTGCTCTGCGTGAATATTATTTCCGATGAAACTACTGTCAGAAACAAAATATAAATCAATACCTTTTATAGAATCATAAACTTCTACTAATTCATATTCAGTACCTCCTGAAAAGTCAGCTCGGTATGAAGACGGTTCGTCAATTTTAATACCTGCTCTGTATAAATCTCCAGCTTCAACATCATATGCACCAGTAAACATATCGTAGTAGTACCCTTGGAAATTCATTTCTATAAAGTTCCATTGCACTTCTCCATCTGGATAGAGTACTACTTGAAAATGTATCGGGTACGTAGCTGAGTTATAATCAGATAAAGTTGACCCAAACCATTCGACTACCACATACTCATCATCTGGACTAAACACAGCAACATAATCCCCTTCAACAGATTCAGTTGTAAGTCCATCAAAACTTGCGAATAGCACATCTGCACTTAGGAAGTTTTTGTGATCACCATAGTCCGTGCAAATTGAACAAGATTCTGCTTCTTCAAGTAATTCAATAGATCCATTCACGTTGACTTCTATTGCGACAATATCGCGTCCTTGGAAATTGAAAGTGAATGGCAATGTGTGTGTAAATGAAGCATACGAAACACTATAGCTTTCATCAGCATCAAGAATATCAAGTGCTATAGATTCTGTATCAACTGATGGAATCTCAAGAAACTCACTTATCGTTGGCGTAATTGTGTTTTCACTAAATGTCACCTCTGAAGAGTCTCCAACATCAATACCGCTACCGGAAACGTTTAACGTATTCCCTGTAATAATCGCACCGTCTGTATCAACTATTTCAATACCATTGTCGTTAATATTAGTTAGTACATTATCAGTAACTGTAATATCACTGTTTCGCCCTTCATCAGAATCAAAATCAATACCATCACCGTTTTCTACTCCATCAATTGTATTTTCAGAAATCAAAACATTCACACTATCTTCAAAATATATTCCATCACTATAAATATTAGTGAATGAGTTATTAGTTATCTCAGCATTCTCAACAACGTACATTGAAATACCGTCGTCATCTGTGTCTGATATCTCATTTTCTGTTACAACAAGATCGGTAATATAATCAAGATTCATACCGTGCCCTCCAGTACCTGACACAACAACATTTTGAATGACAATATCACTGTTATAAATTTCTCCATCAAAACTATCATTGTAGGTTCTAAAAGTAAGACCGAAATCATAAGTATCAGCGATTGTACTATCTGAAATAGTCATTCCAGATACGCCGCGTAACTCAATTCCGTCATCAGCCATATCACTAATGGTGACGTCTGTAATTATTGATGTACCTTGAGAATTATATAACTTAATTCCGTCATCAAATGCATCTAGAGTGATGTTTGAAATACTAATGCTATCATAACCAATACCAAAAATTGCATTCTCCCCATCTCCTATATTGCTACTTATCGTATGACCAGCACCATCAATAAATACATTGTCTGCTTCAATTGTAATACAATCTCCAAACACACCACTGATATCGTTTTGTAATTCATAATATCCAGATGCATCAACATCAAAACATTGCGTAACTTGGTATGGGTCTTCTGATGTTCCAGTTCCAAGCAATGGATCAAATGATTCCCATAAGAAACTTGGGTAGCCGTCATTTTCTGCACTCATTTCCCAAATACTTGAAAAATTCCAAGAAACATCTGTATACGTACTTTGCGTTTTAGCTTGAACAGTAGTTACTTCATTCAATCCTAGACATGCGCCAGTCTGACACGCAACCTCTTGGGCAATTGATTCACTATCCCAGAATGAATTAGAAATTATCGTGTCTGTGGCATCTTTTGCAAAACCTCCAAAAAATGTTCCTCCATTATTTATGGTTAGCGCACCTCTTGAATACACGTTAGTAATGTTTGAGCTTGTAACATCAGATGCAAAGGACCCAGCCTGATCATTAGCTGTTACTGAGCCGTCTGAGTAAGCATTCACAAACGTTGATACATTTCCATATCCCAAAAATCCTCCAACAACGTTGTTTCCCACAACATTTCCATGTGCAGCAACTTGCGTAAATGTAGAACCAGGACCTTCGCATGCATCGTACCCAGTAAATCCTCCGACATAACTATTACCTGATTCCACATTTCCAGATGCAGACACTCTTAAAAACGAACTCTCACAAAATGAAGCTCCGACAAATCCCCCAGCATAACTTCCTATGGAAGTTACTTCTCCTGTAGCAATGGAATCTATAATTGTCGAAGTATAAATATTTCCAGCAAAACCTCCGACATACTCATTTCCAGAAACAATTCCACTTGCAGAACTGTCTGAAATTTGAGAGCTGCCTTGAACCTCTCCCGCAAATCCACCGGCATAATTTCCCTCAGCCGTTACTGATCCACTGGCTGTTGAGTCTTCGATTGTTGAACCATAAATTCTTCCAGCAAATCCTCCAGTATAAAAGCCATTCTTAGAGAAGAACTCAAGATATAAATCATCACCATCATTTGAAACGACATCTCCCGTGGCGTCAACATTATCAATACTAGAAGCTTCAACCTCCCCAAACGCACCTCCTACGTATTCACCTCCGTCAATATCTGCACTTGTACTACTGTTTGTGACAGTACTGTTATTTACTTCACCCACCAGTCCTCCAATAACATTTCCAGATCCATGTACTGTACCACCAGTTACTGTGAGCTGTGTTGCTGTACTTCCATTAGCAATTTCTCCAGCAATACCTCCTCCATCGTAGGCCAAGTATGCTCGAACCATTCCTGTGTTATTTGTAAGGTTTTGTAGACCAACCCCTGAACCGTATCCCAGAAATCCCCCAGTACTTGATTGCCCAACAATTTGTGCATTGTCTAATATTACATTTTTAATTATTGCATTTGTCGCATAACCAATCAGACCTGCATAATCTTGATTTTTTCTAAATATCCACAAATTAGAGATTGTGTGATTTTGACCATCAAGTGTTCCTGTAAAACCGTTTCCACTACCATTTAATGCATCATCTCGCCCAATCGGCTCAAATCCAAAGTATCCATTATTAACAACACCAACATATTCATCATCAATCAATGTTCCGCCCACCACACCGTCCACCCACTCATCAACATTTTCATTCCATGTCGCAGTTGCTGCACAGTCAATGTCATTTCCAAGTTTATAGTACGCATCAAACTCCCCATTCATTTCCTGAAGTTGTGTACAGTTTGTGATAATAAATGCAGTTTCAATAGACAAACCATCACCCGCACCTGAGAAAGCAAATATCTGATTTGCCGAAAATAATAATACTAATAAAAATAACCCTCTAAAAATTACTTGGTAAGATTTTTTGATTAAATGCACCATTCTTTAATAATAACTTAATTTAAAATATTGTAAAAATTTTTTTAAAATACCTGAATAACTTTTTATTTTTTATTCAACCTCAACAGTAAAACCACCGATTGTACGATGGTTTTTTGTTTTACTTTGATTTTTTATTTCTCTGAAATTTCTTTAAGTTTATCCAAAACTTTTGGCCACACGCAATCAAATAATTTATCTTTTATATGAGAATATTTAATAAGCTAGCAAAACTATTTTTAAAAATAAGAAACTTGCCCTGTCTTAGAAATAGCTCCTCCAGAAATTGGAGAAAATGTTTTTGGATTATCACTCTTATAAGCAGATCGGTCGATTGAAAGTATAGGTAATTCTGAACTGCCTCGAGCTATCCCGTCTTCATCACTGTGTCCATGAATAACAAGATTTACTCCGAAAGATTTAAGTTTTGTCTCCAACTCCTTTTTTTGTTCCGCTGTAAGATTGGAATCTTCAGAGAAATTTATTCTTGATTTTGAACTAGTCGAGATAAAGGTATCTCGCAATATATTAAAATTTGTAACCTGTGATGAACTTAAGGATTCTTGATTATCATCAAGATATGCTTCTAAGCAGTTTTGATAGAAAGTATTTATTTTAGTAATTGCATCTGAAATACTTTGACCTTCACTTATATTTTTCTCAATAATTCCCACCATTTCTTTTGTAAGATTTGTATGAACATACAATGTGTCATCATACATTTGTATCAATTGTTGATTTTTGAGTGATTCTATTATTTCAGGCTGGGTTGTTCTTATATTTTCTTTAATTGAAGATCTATTTTCTAAAATAGATGCACCTATTAGATTTTGAATACTACTTGGCATATGTTCAGACATCAACAGAATTTGCCTGATGCTAATTGGTGCAGAATCTATATTTTCTATTAAGTTTTTATTAGTATTCAAGTCAGCTAACAAATTTTCTCGCGTTGAAATTTCTTTCGGGTCAAAATTATTTGTTTTCATGTGACGCAAGGTTCGCTCTTTTACTTGTATAACATTTTCCAACTCCTTAAGAATAATATCTTTTTTATTCACGACTTCAGAAATAATACTATCTCGTATTTGTTGTGGTAAAAATTCAGCAAGTTCAAGATTACCTGAATATTGAGTCAATCTGTCTTTCATATCTTTCTCAACAGGAGTTCCAAATTCAGTTGAAAAACCGCCAAGTACAGCATTAAACATATTTTCATGATTACCAGAAAGCCAAACAACATCTCCTCCAGACTGCTCTGCAAGTTTTTTGAGCTTCAACAAATCAGAGTACACACGCAAACCATCTGGAGTTCTGTCTCCGAGTATGTCTCCAACAAAAACAACTTTCTTATCTTGACCCGTCCAAGACATTTCACCATTTTCAAAAGTTGCCAAATTTCTGTTTACTAAATGAGCAACAAAACTTTCATATGAACCATTCAGATCTCCTATTGGTTCTTGTTCGTGCTCACGGTATCTTTCTGGTAATTGAATATTTTTTTCAAAACTAACTTTTTCTTCTAATTCCAAATTACTTTCCTGTACTGTTTCTACTGGTTCCGCCGTTGAAGTTTCTATTCCAATTTGTTTTTTAAGTTCTTGAATTTTTACTTCTTCCTCAACCTGAGCTGACATTTTTTGTTCTTTTTTATTCCAATCCAATTCACTAAAATGTAGTATCGCTTTTCTTATTCTTGCATTTTTAGCATTTTCTTCTTCACTTGTAGAAAGCGTTTGTTGAGCTAAAAAATCTTCCAATACGGGAAAATCAAAAGGATTATTTGTATTGTCCCGACAGTTGTATGGAACAAGTCTGTATGCCTCTTGTTTCAAAGCATTAAAAACAGCCCCGTCTTCTCGTACTCCTTCAAGAATGTCTTCTATTGTTTGTTGTCCATTCTCAATTCTTTCAAAATATTCTTGTACTTTTAAAGAAAAAGGGTTTACCTGCTCTTTTTCATTTGTAGTTTCTGGTGTTTTTTTAGGATTTTCCATTTTTTTATTATAACAAATTTAGTCAATACAAAAAACAAAAAGCACCTGACGTTTCAGGTGCTTTTTAGATTAGAAATCTCTTTTAAATCTTGGTGAATATCGCTCCTCATCAAAATAACTAATCCACTCAGGAACGGAACGCTTTACTTCAGAATCTGCCGCCGCAAATATTTCTATATTTTCATAAAGTAATATTTGCTGGATCAAATTATAATCATTTTTAGAAAATTTACTCTGAAGATGCGGTATCTCTCTTTGAAAAGTTTCGTGAGACATCCAAAGTATCGGATTATTAATCGCCACACTTGTGTGATGACACATAACTCCTTGAGGCGCAATCGCAAAATGCATTTCATGTCCCAAAACTCCTTTTGCTTGTTGAATTAAAAATTTTTTATCAATTCTTCTTTGAGAGTTTGAGATAATCCGATTAGTTACTTTTAAAGCATATTCATTCAATGTTCGAGCATAATATTCTGCAAATGACATAGAAAACTCTCCATTATCTGGAAGGTATTGAGTAAGTGATCCACGAAGACCTTTGCCATCTCCCTCGTTCCAAAAATCTCTGACCAAAGATCCCAAGTAAACTGAATTGTTTAATTCAATTTGTCCAATATCTCTCTCTAGGTTTTTTAAAGGAACAAGATTTGAACGTATCTCAAAAACAAATTCTCCTTTTTCCTCTAAAAGTTTTTTTACAAAAACCCCACGTGCAATTTCAGAGATTAACATCTTCTCAAATTCTCCGACATACAATTGTTCAGGAACAATTGTCATTCGAAACGTTTGAAGTTTTTGAGAGAAAAAAGTAGTTAGGAACCATTCAATTCTTTCAACTGTCTCTAAAGCAAGCTCGTATACATTTGTATTACCACTACTTACCTTTGAAAGATTCAACGCTCCAAACTCTTGCACCAAGCCATGGTTTTTCATTTGAGGAACAAGACCAAACGAAGATTGGTCATTTGGACCAGAATAGAAAAGTCTATACTGCTTTTTTCTTTGTCCAATAAATTTTTCAAAAGCCGAGAAAGATGCTTGCACATTTGGATCAATGATTAAACTTGTGGTTTTTTCTTCACGACGAGCCAATGGACACGGTGGACAACCTTGTTCGCAGCTTCGTTCAGCTGGGAAAATTTCTACAGTTGGTAGTGGTTTCATTTGTATTTTGTATTTTGTATTTTGTATTTTGTATTTTGTATTTTTTCGCAATTTATCATTATATCCTTATTATGTCAATTTATTATATAAAAACCACCCGGAACGTCAGGTGGTTTTTTGTTTTACATATTCTTAATATTATCTACAAGCTCATGGATCAGATAGATATCAATGAATTTGGTATTAAAGAAAAACTGAAAACAGAGGTTGAGAGATTCAAAAAGTTTCAGAAGTGTACCGTCCACGGGTGTTTGGTAAGTAAGTACAGTACTAATATTATTAATAATCTTGCCTTTTTTCATTAGGTTTCTTGATTATCAATATCATGAATCATATTTTTTATTTCTGAAGCATTATCAGGGTTTACAGCTTCAAAATAACTAATAGTGGACGAATCCTTATTTCTAGCTAAAAATTCTGCAAAGGTTTTTTCATCTTTGTCTTCTAGATTGTCCGCTATTTGCATCCACGCTTTTCTTTGCTCTTCTTGTGGCTTGGTCTTTTCATAAACGGCCGGAACAAAGATAGACATATTCGCATCAATTTTTTCCCCTACCATTTTTTCTAAAATTAGAACGTCTTTCATTTTCGCAACCTTCCTCAACTTCGGATTAAGTAAAAACTCCATCATCAAGTCATTATACTCACTTTCATATTTGCTATACCCATATTGACCATATTCAGCCTCGCTTATTATTATTGGCAAAGAGACATTCTTATTAGAATCTTTGTTATATTTAATAATATTTTCATATATGCTTGTCGCCAGTTCATGACTGTGACAAGAGCCTAAAATTATTATAGGGGTGTCGTTTATCTTATTTTCAAATCTTTTAATCAAAGCCGAAGAAATTTGTTCTGGATCAATATATAAAGTATCATTCAAAGACATAGACTCAGGGGATCCGTGCCCAGAAAAAACTAAACACAAATTAGAAGTGTCATCTATTTTTGCAAAAAAATCATCAACCGAATTTGTCTCATTTTTTCTAAAAACTTCAAGGCTTTTTGCATTTTGTAATCTAACACCATCTTCACATTTTTGATTAAAAAATCTTACAGAGTCAGCTTCTTGCCCAACACCTCTTTCTTCCATTGGAATAATTTCAGTATTTGCAATAACCATTACATTCCTATCTTTAAATAACGGGGTTTCTAAAAATATTTTATCTGTTCGAGCTTCTATTATTTTTTCAAACATCTTTTCAAAATCTTTTTCATCAAAATGTGCATCTGGTGAATCAATGAGCAAGGACCGAGCAATCATAACCAACATCTCAGACTGCTCTTGCGAATCAAAATTTTCTAGAAAAACCGGAAGGTTTTTATGATAATTGAATTTCTTTATCAAATCTATCGCTGGATCCTTTAAAAAAAGTTCGTATTTTGGATCAGCGTCTTTCCCGATAATGTCTTTGGACAACTTTCCTATATCACTTTTTTCATTTATCAACTCGAAAGTATGTTCTGTTGAGCGCGGGCCTTTTGCTGACAAATTCTTGAGAACGCCAACCAAATCTTCCAGATCTTTATTGTCATTTATATTATACAGAGTCTTAATTTGTTTAATTAGAGAGTAGTAATCCTCAACAAAATTAACTGACGGTCGCGATATCTTGGAAAGTTCACAAAGCATCTCTTTAAAAAGAGGGTTTTTAAGGGTTTCTAAATTAGGAATTTCATACCAATCTTTCTTATCTAAAATAAATTCATTAATATGCCCAATGTTGTATCCTAATGATTTAAAATAAACAAACAAATCTTTTCCTTCCTTCTGTCCCAAAAATGCATTCAGTTCTTCGGAAGATTCTTGGGCGGTTGTCCCATCCAACATCTGATATTCAGTGTTGAAAATAACTGACAAATCTTTTCCTGTTATGTAGTCTTGGGTTAGCGTCTGCTCCAGTATATTTGGTTGCTCCTCCATCAAATCTGGATGCCTCTCATACCTAAGAAAATCTCCATACACAACGACATCGCTTTCTTTAATTTTAGAAATTATTTCATCACTGAAATCAAAGCCCTCAACCGTGAAGACTTCTAAACTCTGCTTACTAAAAGTATCTTCATATTCACGATTAAATATAATCGGGAGCTCGGCGATTTTTTCTATATTTTCAAAATATAACTCTGTTGCTTCTTCTTTTATGGAAACCAGACTATTCGGCAAATACCCCATATCTGGTCTTTCGTGGCCTTTGGACTTTAATATCCAACTAACTCTTTGGACATTGTTTCTAACTTCTTCATCCTGTAAATCTTCAAAATAATTTTGCTCAAGAAGTGTGTTTAATATTTCTGGCGGAATATAAAAATTTTGGCCAAACCAAGAGGTCGATTCCAAAACATCCTCATTGTATAAAACTTCTAAAACACTACTATTGTTATCAAAAGCTTTAATATCATCCTCTGTCCAAATATCTCTGAAACATTTCTCTATTTTTTCTTTTTCCTCAGGATTCGGGGGTTTTATGTAATCTAATTTTGATATAGCTTTATTTTCTCCTAATACCTCTCGTGACTGAACCTTATTCTTTTCCAACATCTCTTTTTCAGATGGAGCTTTATCTCCTGAAATCAAAAGCGCTAAAGATCCTATAAGTAAAAGACGATTAAGGCCTTTTTTTGCTTTAGCTATTGTTTCGGTGCCAAAACCTTCTTTTTCTACTTTTTCTTTTTTTGGTATTCCTTCCATGTCTCCATTATACCAAAAAATCCTTATGTTATATCTCTGAGTATTTTAATACTCGTCGGAGTCCGAACTCCGCTCGTGTTTGCTGCCCGACAAGGATTCGAACCTCGATACCTTGGACCAAAACCAAGTGTCCTACCTTTAGACGATCGGGCAATATTTAATTTATATTCTTTAGAATATTTTCTTTTTCGGTACGTTTATTTTTTAAAAGTCTTTCGTATAAACGAGATTCTGTTTCAGAACTAAATTGTTTAGAGAAAACAAGAACAAAAGGTTTGAATCCTTTTGTTTATTGAACTTTTCCTGAATTATATTCAGACAATCTTCTTTCCAGAGAATTAGTACTACCAACATAATACCACTCTCTTAAAAGACTTTTTATGATATAAACGTACCACATATTTGTTGACTACCATTAGACCTGCCTGCGCAGGCAGGCGATCGGGCAATAATATACTGTGTATATATTGCTTTTTGCAACGCTTTATATATTGCCCTATTTTACAAAAAAAATCAAGATTTTGTTTGGGTAAAGGTAAAAAGGGTCCGCCTTTGGCGGACCCTTTTTTAGAGATTAAACTTTTTTCTATTTTTTTCAAAATTAACACGAAAATATCTCATTCGACCTAAAACTGTATTAACAGAAATCTTAAGATATTTTGCAATTTCTTGAAAAGATTTCCCTCTCGACATTCGAAGAAGATATACAACTTTTTGTTCTCTTGGTACACTCTTAAAAAAACGTTTAAAGTTTTCCTGATCTTCCTCTGAAAAAATTTCATTATATTGCGGTATTTGAATAGAAATATTTTTTCTTTCAAACTCCAAAATATTAATAGGTACCTTATTGTACTTTTTCTTGAGCCTCAAATAGTCAATACACAAGTTTCTGGTTATTTGCGATGCAAGACCATGAAGGCCCCCATCTCACTCTTCAAATCTTTTATCAATATCAATAAGATACAACCAAAGCCTGATACAAACTTCTTGGAAGATATCTTTTTGATCATCAAGAGGTATTGTGTATTGATATATAATACCTACACATTTCCTTTGAATAGACCTAACAAGTTTTTCAAAAGCTTGCCCGTCTTGGTGTTCCATAACACGAGCAATAAGCTCTTTTTGTTCTTGTTTTTCCATTTAAGTATAGGGTTTTAGTGGTACAAAAGTTCAAGTAAAGATTATAAACAAAAACAAACATTCAGCAAGAAAAATCCCCTCGAACAAATTCAAGGGGATTTTAGATGCAGGTTTGAAACAACATACTAAAACACTTTATTTTAAACTAACCTATTTGAAGTATATCACAAAAAAAACAGGGCGCCGAAAGGCGCCCTGTTTTTTTTGTGTTTATTCCATTATCTCAATTACTGCGAGCTCAAGTGGAAGAGTTTGAATAAAAGCCTTTCCTTGTCTTCCTTCTGCCCGAAGAAGTATTTCAAGAGTTTTTGAGGTAATTCTTTTTGTATCATCCTTGAGAAGTTCCAGGTAAAAAGAAGTATCGTCACCAAGCTCAGCTTTAACCTCTTCTTTCATATCGGGTGCATATCGAAGGAGTAGCATTTGCCTTGTATGTTTTATCAAAAGCTTAAGGAATATTTCCATATTCAAAGTGTGAACCTGTGCTTCACTGATAATCTCAAATAATTTTGTAGTGTCGTCTGAAACTAATGCTTTCAAAAAATCTTGAATCAGTTTTTTTGGAGGAGCTCCGACAACTCGAGAAACTTCTCCGTGATCAAGTTTCTTATCTCCCGAATATGAAATGACTTTTTGCAAAATACTTTGAGAATCTCGAAATGAACCATTTGCCATAAATGCAATAAGTTCTGCGCTTTCAGTTGCCAAAATGTAACCTTCTTTTCCAGCGAGTTCTTTTAAATGCTCCGCAAGCATTTTTGCTGTTGGATCTTTGAATGTAAACACCTGACATCGTGAAAGAATCGTTTCTGGAATTTTATCAAGTTCTGTTGTCGCAAGAACAAAGATCACATGTCGAGGTGGCTCTTCGAGAGTTTTAAGAAGTGCATTAAAAGCTTCTTTGGTAAGCATGTGAACCTCGTCGATAATATACACTTTGTATTCAGAATCAAATGGAAGTGTGTGCACAGCTTCACGAAGTTCTCGAATATCGTCGATACCTCGATTTGAAGCAGCGTCAATCTCGATAGTGTCATTTGTCGAAACACCAAGACGTTTCGCAAGAATTCTTGCAACAGTCGTCTTCCCTGTTCCGCGTGAACCATAGAAAAGATAGGCGTGAGAGATTGTTCCTTGTTTAAGAGAACCTTGAAGAACATCAGTCACATGTCCTTGTCCTACCACATCTTTAAAATCTGTTGGTCTATATTTTCGATAAAGCGCTTCGTGTGTCATATGAATATTGTAACAAAAAACCGTCGCAAAAGCGACGGTTTTTTGTTTAGTTTTTTGTTGTCTTAAGAGCCTTTTTTTTCTTTGCTTTTTCTTTAAGTCTTGCTTTCTTTGCTCGTTTCTTTTCAATATCACGAATCAAAAAGTCGATAATCTTTCCAGCAACATCAACTTTTGTAACTCGCTCAATCCCCTGAAGTCCAGGAGATGAGTTAACTTCAAGAATAAGTGGACCACGCTTTGCTCGAAGAAGATCAACTCCAGCAACATTCAAATCGAGAAGTTTTGCAGCTTCAAGCGCTACAGAACACTCTTTTTTTGAAAGTTCTGTTGCTTCTGCTGTTCCACCTCGATGGAGATTTGAACGGAAGTCCCCCTCTTTTCCTTGTCGCTTCATAGAACCAACAATCTCTCCGTTTACGATAAACACTCGAATATCAGCACCATTTGCTTCTTCGATAAATTCTTGAATGATAATACTTTTCTTGATTCCAGAAAATGCTTCGATGGTTGATTTTGCAGCGTTAATTGAATCCGCCTTGATCACCCCTTTTCCAAGTGAACTTTCAAGAAGTTTCAAAATAACAGGTGCTCCTCCAACTTCGTTTACCAAAGCGGTCACATCGTCATCAAATGGAGACTTTGCAAACGCCGTTTTTGGAATACCAATTCCAGATTTTGAAAGATGTTGAAAACTTCGAAGTTTATCTCTCGATCGAACAAGAGCAATTGAAGAAAGTGAAGACGGAACCCCCATTGCTTCAAAGTGACGAATTACCGCAGAACCGAAGTCTGTATAACTTGCAGCAATACGCGGAATAATTCCTTCGATATCATGAAGATCTTGTCCTCGATATCGGATACTCGGTTTTCCTTGTTCAATTATCAAGTTGCAGTGTCGGTAGTCTACCAAAACAGGTTCGTGTCCTCTTTCTCGAACAGCTTCGAGAAGTCTTTGTGTTGAGTAAAGCTTGTCACTCATTGAAAGAATAGCAATTTTCATAAGCGTCTTTGTTAGTTAGTTCCTAATACAAATTTTCTCGCTGCATTAATGAGAAAATGTTTTTTAATGTTTCTTCTTCCAAGCAAAACAGGTCTTCGAAGTGCTTCTCTGTTTGAAAGACTAAAAAAAGAAATAAACTCTTGTCCTCCGAGTAAGAATCGTACGGATATAATATACCTAATTTCCGATTCCCCGTTTGAGCTAATGATTTTTTTCTGACTATACTCTGTCGCAAAAAAATCTTTATCTTGATATTGCGGATGATCTTGGTCAATCAGACGAAATTTGAGAACCATCTTTCCATCTTTCTCAATTTCTTCAACAGAAGAAATATGAATTGATCCATTGTAGGCTCCAGTATCTATTTTCGCCTCAATATTTTCAATTCCAAAATCAGGAAAAGAAATATATTCGAGTCGTCCGATGATTTTTTTATTGTATGTATTTTCCATTAATACGTAACTCCAAGCTTATAATGACTTGTACTCTACCACTATTATATCAATAAAATCAATCTATTTTTGTAGAGTTTGTAAAAAATCCCTTGTAATTGCTTCTATTTCTTCATACGAATTTGATTCCATCAACTTAATCCGAAGTTCTTTTGCGTAATCAAAACCGTTTACGTACGCCTTATAGTGCTTCTTCATTATGTTGAAATTTTTCATTGGAAGAAGCTCTGTGTAGAGTTTTGTATGTTCAAGCATAATCTCAAGTTTTTCTTGAGTTGAAACTTCTTTTTTATTTTCATCAAAAAGCCAAGGGTTTCCGAAAATTCCACGACCAATCATCACTCCATCAGCGCCATGCTTCCTTGCGAGTATTCTTCCTTCTTCAAGAGTTTTTACATCTCCATTACCAATCAAAATTGTATCTGGAGAAATTTGATCACGAAGTTCTTTGATTCTTTCCATTCGTTCCCATCTTGCAGGAACCAGCGACATTTCCTTTCGTGTTCTAAAATGAATAGTCAGTGCTGCAATTCCAGTTTGCAAAAGAGTTGGAATCCATGTTTCAACTTCATCTTTATTAAATCCAAGACGAGTTTTTACTGAGACAGGAATTTTTCCAGCAGTACCGCGCTGTACCGCACGAATTACTTCAACAGAATATTCTGGATTTCGAATTGCACCAGAACCACCTCCAGATTTCACAATATTTTTTTCTGGGCAACCAAAATTGATATCAATTCCATCAAATCCCATTTCAACACAAAGCTTTGCTGTATCTTCAAGTTTTTGTAAGTTTGTTCCAAAAATTTGCGCAATGATCGGGTGTTCGATTTCACTAAACTTCAAATCCACAATCAATGCATCTCGCCCTGGAGACATGAGACCATCAGCAGAAACAAACTCTGTCCACAAAACGTCCGGTCCACCATTTTCTTGTCCATGTCTTGAGTATTTTGCAACAATTCTTCGAAATACTTGGTCTGTCACATCCGCCATTGGCGCCAATGCAAAAAAAGGCTTTTTTGTTTCAGAAAGCCTTTTCCAAAATCCAAGTGAAATACTACCCTTCGGTACTGGTGTTATCTTCTGTTTCGTCTTGAATATCTGAATTAGTTTGTTCAATAATTTCTTCATTTTGTATCTGTTCGTTTACTTGCGCCACTCGAAATTTATAGACCATTTGGTTTTTAAACCGAGCATCAAGATACTCCAATGTACCATAATTGTTCGTAATATCAAGGAAGACTGGATCTTGCCTTAAGGCTGCTTGAATATTCTGAAGAACAACTTCTTCATTGTTTGGAATATAGTGTTTGAGTCTTGGTGCTAGTGGAATTTCATTGTTTGAAACAAGAATAAATTCAAGTTGTTCATCATCCCGGAGATAAATAGCCTGGATAGGCATTTCAAAATCAGACATCAGATTTTCAAAATTTTCATATGAGGTAAAAATATAATCGGGAAAAGCCTGACTTCCCACAATTTCCGGAGAAACCTCACCTCCGTATAAACGAAGATAGGTTGTACCAGAAAAATACGGAGCAATGTCGAAAATAAATCCTGTCTTGTCAGCAAAGTAACACAATAAATCGACGGATACTGGAGCTGGCTCATTTCCACACCAAAGATAGACCCCTTCTCTTTCTTCACCGTACACTGAAAACGAACCAGAAGATGAAGATACTTTTACGTGAGTAATTCTTGGAAATTGTTTTTCAATATAATGCTCTGCTTTTTTTTCTGAAAACCATAAACGATTACTCTTTGGATATAAGAAACGTGTATGTAAATATTCATCTAGTGAAGTTGTTATCTTGTCAGTATCTGTAACAATAATATTTTCATATCCTGAAACCTTTGTTTGAAGTCCTGAGATTCTTGCAAGTAAACCAAAACCAACATAAACCACAGCAATAAGTATAAACCAGAGAAAAGGCCGACCAAGCAAGCTTGGTCGGCTCTTTTTCTTTGGAAGGTTTTTAATTGGTAGTCCGTTTCTTGGAATCATGTACCATTATTTTACCATCTTATTTCTTTCGAATTTCTGTTTTCCCCAAATATGGAATGAGGACTTCTGGAATCTTAATAGTTCCGTCTGCTTGTTGGAAATTTTCAACCAAAGACACAAGGATTCTCGGTGTTGGAATAGCTGTTGAATTGAGAGAGTGAACAAAACGTTTTGTTCCTTCCTTGTCTTTGTAAGAAATATTAAATCTTCGGGCTTGAAAATCATGGAAATAACTTGCTGAAGAAATTTCTCGATACTTCTGCTCCATCGGAACCCAAAGTTCGATATCATATTTCTTTACTTGCCCAAGTCCAAGATCTCCTCCACAGTTCATTACTGTATGATACGGAATCCCAAGACTTTCGATAAACTCTTCAGTGTTTCGATTGAGTTCCTCATGCCACTTTACAGATTCAGCGTGAGAAGCCTCACAGAGCACAACTTGTTCAAGTTTGTAAAATTCGTGGACACGAATCAAACCTTTCGTATCTTTTCCGTATGAACCAGCTTCTCGTCTATAGCATGGTGAAAAAGAAAGATATTTTTTAGGAAGCTCTTCCACAGCAAGTGTCTCTCCACTGTGATATCCCATTGTTGGAACCTCTGCCGTTCCAGCAAGATAATCTTTATCTTGTGTTTCGTACAAATCTTCTGCATCACCTGGCAAATGACCTGTTCCGTAAAAATGTTCTGGTCTTGCAATAATTGGAGTAATCATATGTTCAAACTCTCTCTTTCCAAAAAAGTCACGTGCGTAGTTCCAAATTGCCCATGAAAGTAGCGCTCCGTCGCCTTTCAAAAAGTATCCTCGAAATCCATGAACCTTTGTACCTCTTTCAAAATCTACCATTCCAAGGTTTGTCATAATTTCAATATGATCTTTTGGTTCGAAAGAAAAGTTTGGTTTTTCTCCCCACACTTTTACTTCAACATTATCAGCATCTGTATCTCCGTCTGGAACAGAAATATCTGGGACGTTTGGAACTTGAAGCATTATCTTTCTCCACTCCTCCATAATCTCTCGGAAATCATCTTCAAGTTTTTTCAAATCTTCCTTATGAAGACCCATAGAACGAATCAATTCTGCTTTTTCAGCATCATTAGTCATTTCAGGAATTCTCTTGGAAACCATGTTTTGTTTTGTTCGAATTTCATCAATTTGTTGTTGAAGACTGATTCGTTGATTATCAAGATCAATAAGCCGAGCAAGGTCAACTTTGACATGCTTTTTTAGAGCGGCCATTTTTACAAGTTCTGTATTTTCTCGAATAAATTTTATATCTAACATGGTTTTTTAGATTACCTGAATAATAGGGCTATTATAGCGGAAATAGGCAAATAAAAAAAGCCTCTCCTTGAGAGACTTTTTTACTACAAACTATTTTATTCCTGAGTAAAAAACATTATCTCGTTCTTTTCTCAAGCTATCATTCTTATGAATAATAGAATTAAGCTCTTGCGACATCTCTTCATAACGAACAGAAGTAGTATTAATCCAATTAGAAGACAGTTCTTTCCGAATAGCATTGTTGATTGAATCTGATTTTATATGCAATTCTAATATTTCTTGACCTAACTGCTTTAACCGCATTTTTCTAGTTCTGTTATTACTTTCAAGCTCATACACAAGATAACTTCCGCCCATAATGACAACCAGACAAAATAATACGTAAATATAGTCTTTTTTCTCATTGTACTTGTTTTTTAATTTAAATTTATAATACATTATATTTATTAAAAAGTCAATAGTATCAAAATCTGTGCTACAATTTTATACATGAATGCAAAGCTCTATAAAATTTCTCCGGAAAAATTCCCTGCCAAACTCCAAGAAATTCCAGATCTTCCAAAACATCTCTATATTGAAGGAAATCTTCCCGATCCAAACACTCATATATATCTTGCAGTGGTTGGTTCACGAAAACATACAGATTACGGGAAGCGAGCCTGCGAAGATTTGATTCGTGGACTCCAAGGACAACCAATTGTAATTGTTTCTGGGCTCGCACTTGGTATGGATACCATTGCACACAAAACAGCTCTTGAGGTTGGACTCGCCACAATCGCAGTTCCAGGATCTGGACTCGCACCAGACGCAATATATCCAAAAAGTAACTGGAGACTTGCAAGAGATATTGTTGAATCTGGAGGAGCTCTGGTATCTGAATTTGAACCAGAATTTCAAGCGGCTCCATGGAGCTTTCCAAAACGAAATAGAATTGTCGCTGGATTATGCGACGCTGTACTTGTGGTTGAAGCTCATGAAAAATCAGGAGCACTGATTACAGCAAAGCTTGCTTTAGGATACAATCGCGACGTGTTAGCAGTACCCGGTTCTATTTACATTGATCAATGCAAAGGAACAAACAGTCTCATTGCTCGTGGAGCATATGCAATCACAAGCGCGCAAGATATCATTTCTCATTTCAATCTTGAACAAAAAGAAAAAGATATCACCCAACCAAGCTTTGAAATGTTTAACGATCAAGAAATCGCAGTACTCAGACTTCTGAAAGAACCTCAAACAAAAAACTACATTTACGAACACTCAGGACTTTCAATTTCTGATTCAAGTATCATCCTCAGCACCCTTGAATTGAAAGGGGTTATCAAAGAAGAATATGGCAAAATCTACAAGGTGATTTAAACAGCCTATTTGCTTTTTTTTCTTATTCATAGTATTACTTTATTCGTTTTATTCGTATCGATACATATAATATATGAGCAAACTTGTTATTGTGGAGTCTCCAGCGAAAGCAAAGACTATAGAAAAATATCTCGGGAAAGATTATACCGTTCGCGCGTCGATCGGGCATATTCGTGATCTTCCTAAAACAAATAAAGATGCGGTTGACATTGAACATGGTTTCAAGCCACGATACGAAATCCCAGCAACAAAAAAGAAGGTTGTTTCTGAACTCAAAAAAATTGCTCAAAAATCTGATGAAGTAATTCTTGCAACCGACCTCGACCGAGAAGGTGAAGCTATTGCTTGGCACCTCTCGGAAGCACTCGGACTTACAAAACCAAAAAGAATCACTTTCAATGAAATTACTAAGGATGCAATCCAGGAAGCAATAAAGCATCCGAGAGAGATTGATATGGAATTGAAAGAAGCGCAAGAAGCACGTCGAGTTCTCGACAGACTTTTTGGATATGAACTTTCTGGGCTCATTTGGAAAAAGGTTCGATATGGACTTTCCGCAGGACGAGTGCAATCTCCCGCTCTTCGAATTCTCATGGAACGAGAAAGAGAGATTCGTGCTTTTACCCCAGAGCAATATTTTGTACTATCAGGGCTTTTCAAAAAAGAAAAAGATTCTTTCAATCTTGTATGCGACAAAGAAATTTGGAACAAAGAAGAAGCGGAGCATATTGAAACAATTGCAAAACAAGAATCTTGGAAAATTGTTTCAGTGAAAGAATCTGAAGGAAAACGAAATGCAAGGCCTCCATTCACTACATCAACCCTACAACAAAGCGCGTCAACACGACTTGGCTTTTCACCAAGTAGAACAATGGGAATCGCACAAAAACTGTATGAAAAAGGATTCATTACCTACATGCGTACAGACTCACGAAATCTTTCAAAAGACGCACAAGCAAAAATGCTTTCATATGTAGAAAAGAATTTTGGAAAGCAATATGCAAAGGCTCAAGTCTATGGAAAGGTTTCAAAAAATGCACAAGAAGCCCACGAGGCGATCAGACCAACTGATCCAATGAAAGATCATGCAGGAACAACGGAAGAAGAAAAAAGACTCTATAGACTCATTTGGGAACGAGCGATTGCATCTCAAATGGCAGAAGCAAAGGTCATGAAGACAAAAGTTTCTGCAAATGTTTCTCGAGGAGATATTCCAAACTTTTCAATGAACGGATCACGACTTCTCTTTCCTGGATGGCTTGCTGTAGACAAAGGTGCTCGAGGTGAAGATGTTGAGCTTCCTCTTCTGAAAGAAGGAGATCCAATTGAAACAATTTCAATCTCAAATGAAGCAAAAGAAACCACCCCGCCAAACAGATATACAGAAGCTGGTTTGATTAAAGAACTTGAAAAGCGAGAAATCGGAAGACCTTCAACATATGCATCAACAATCAAAACACTTGTTGATCGGGCATATGTTACAAAGGAAGGAAAAACTTTGATTCCAACAGACACAGGAGATCTTGTTTCAACCTTTGTTGAAGACAACTTCAAAGACTATATTTCTGATACTTTTACTGCAACCATGGAACAAGCACTCGACGATATTGCTTTTGGAAAAAATACCTACATCAAAACTCTTTCAAATTTTTACACTGTATTTAAAAATGCAGTTGATGCAAAAGAAGATATTCCAAAACTTACAAACCTTGGAGAAGCACCAAAAGAATTTACCTGTCCAAAGTGTGGAAGTCACATGGTATACAAACTTGGAAGAACTGGAAAATTTATGTCTTGCGCGCGATATCCAGACTGTGATGGCGCACGAACATTTGATGGAAATGTAATTGATGAAGAAACCCCAAAATGGATAGACGACAAAACAGGAGAACCAATCTTTGTCCTAGATGGACCATATGGACCATATGTTCAAATGGGAAAAAATCCACCGAAGATTGAAAAAGGAATGACCAAAGAACAAAAAGCTGAAATTAAAGCATTCCCAAAACCAAGACGAGCAAGTCTTTTAGCAGGAATGACAATTTCTTCACTCACAAAAGAAGAAGCTTTGAAGCTCCTTACTCTTCCCCGAGTTCTTGGACAAGATCCAAAAACAGGAGAAGATGTCATCGCAAACATTGGAAGATTTGGACCATATGTTGGAGTGGGACGAGAATTCCGATCTATTAAAAAATCTTCTGGACTTGATCCGTATACGATTAGTCTTGATGAAGCTCTAAAACTTTTGAGTGAAGCGAAAGCACTTCCAAAAGGAACTGAACTTGCAAAAAATCTTGGAAAACATCCAAAAACAGGAAAAGAGATTCAGGTTTTAAAAAGTAAATCAGGATACTTTTTGAAAAAGGGACTCAAACGAATTTTCCTTCCTGATAATACAAACATGGAAACATTTTCGATTGAAGATGCGGTTGAATTACTGAAATAAATATCAAGCAACAAAAAAGCGATTCCTTACGGAATCGTTTTTTTTTTAAAAACTTCTTTCATAACATCAAAAACATCAGAATCATAGCCAGTATTTTTAAAAAGACTCCAGGCTTTTTTTATATTGCAATCAGGACGTCTTATGATCCCAGCAACAATTTCCCAATTCCAATCTTGCTGTCTTGCAAATGTAATCGCATCAACAAGAGATACTGGAAAGTGCTGGACAATATAGGCTCCAACTCTTGCGTTATAACTTGCAAATTCCCAAAGTTCCCAAGCTTTTTCAAGAGTGCACTTCGGGTGTTTTACAACCTTCATAACAAGATCAACATCCCAGTCATTTTTCTTGGCATCTTGTAATAGTTTCTTGAAATAAACTTTTGTTATGCCTTTATTCTTATTAGAATTACTCATTTTGTATTTAATTTATATTTTATAGTACAAGTTAACATAAAACATACATTTATCAAAATCTATTTACAAACCTTAAAATCACGATATACTAAAATCATGAAAGGAACAAAAGAACCAAAGGTTACTGATATTTTTTCTCTTATGAGAACAAGTCCTTCTCCAGAAGAACAAGCTCTTATTTCTCGTGCTTTTGATTTTGCTCAAAAAGCCCACGAAGGACAAATGAGAAAATCAGGTGTTCCCTATTTCTACCACGTGGTTGAAGTTGCAAAGAATCTTGCCCTATTCGGACTTGACGCAACAACAATCGCTGCGGGACTTCTTCACGATACAGTCGAAGACACATCTGTTACAAAAGAAGATCTTGAGCAAGAATTTGGAAAAGAAATTGAACATCTTGTTGCAGGAGTTACAAAAATTGGACAAGTGAAATACAAAGGAGAAGAAAGATACCTTGAAAACTGGAGGAAGTTTATCATCACTATGGCAGATGATGTGCGAGTCATTATGATTAAACTTGCTGACCGACTTCACAATGCAAGTACACTTGCCTATCTTCGTCCCGATAAAGCAAAACGAATCGCTCTTGAGACGATTGAGATTCATGCAAATATAGCAGACCGACTCGGAATGTGGAAACTCAAGAAAGATTTAGAAGATGAATCGTTTCCCTATGCTTTTCCAAAGGATTATGAAAAGATGAAAAAGCTCTTGAAACAGCATGCGAAAAATGCAGAGAAGGATTTAGATCAAGTATACAAAAGTTTGCGAACAGAACTTGCGAAAAATAATATTGAGGTTTTGGAAACAAGTTATCGAGTCAAGGGAATGTATAGTCTCTATAAAAAACTTCTCAAAAAAGATATGAATATTGAGAAAGTGTATGACATCGTAGCACTTCGAGTAATTGTCCCGACAGTTGAAGCATGTTATCAAACGCTCGGAATCATTCATAGTCACTGGCGGCCATTTCCTGGAAGAATCAAAGACTATATTGCTCTTCCAAAACCAAATGGGTACCAAAGTATTCACACGACAATATTTACCGGAAATGGTTCGATTGCAGAAATCCAAATCAGAAACCAAGAAATGCACGACCATGCAGAATACGGAATTGCTGCCCACTTTGCATACAAGGGAATGACACCGAAAGAAAAAGAAGAGCATTTAAAATGGCTTGAAGATATGCAACATTCTGATATTAAAGAAAAGTCATCTCCGAAAGATTTTTTTACAGCACTCAAGGGTGATTTCTTCCAAAAAAGAATTTTCGTCTTTACTCCACAAGGTGATGTGATCAATCTTCCTGAAGACGCCTCAGCGATTGATTTTGCTTTTGCGATTCACTCTGATATTGGAAGACAACTTCAAGGTGTTGAGATAAATGGAAAACATAACTCTATTTATACCAAACTCAAAAATGGAGATATTGTAAAAGCACTTACACATAAAACAAGTAACCCAAGTTCAAAATGGCTTGATTATACAAAGACTTCCCATGCACGAAAACAGATTAGTAAGTATGTTGAAGAAAATAGTCTTGTAACTAAATTTATGAATCGTTTTAGAAATTAAAAAATCCCCTTACGGGGATTTTTTAATTATAAAGAAAAGTTTTTGATATTATACAAATCATCATCAATAGTCTCATCAATATCTTTTTTTTCAAACATATCTTCATCTTCTCGTGATGAGTCGTCAAGAAAGTCAGGATTGTTTTCAAGTTCTTCGACAGCCTCGTTATAATCTGTTTCTTCTACTGTCTGAACAGGTGAATTCTCTCGCGCAATTTCCTGTGAAGATATTTGGTTTGACTCTTCAAATTTTTGAAGAAGAGCATGGGGATTATTCATTCTTTCTTGCTCCCCTTTCAGAATTTTCATAATCGTTTCAAGGTCATCATTTGAAAAGAAGTCAATCGCAATACTTCCTCCTTTTTCTTTTCGTGTGATTCGCACTCTTGTTCCAAGTGCATCTTGAAGATCATGTTCAATTCTTTCTGTGATTGGATCTTGGAGTAATTCTTTTTTACGAGCTTTGTCTTTAGCAATATTTCGAGCTAAATGCTCTGCTTCACGTACTGTAATTTTTTTATAGAGAATTTCTTTATACAAAACCATTTGCTCTTCAGGTCTGTCATTGAGCATGAGAAGTGGTCTTGTGTGCCCTTCTGAAATCCGCTTAGTTTCTACCGCTTCAAGAATCTCTTGTGGCATTTGAAGAATACGAAGAGAGTTTGAAACATACACTCGACTCTTTCCAACTTTTTTTCCAATTGCTTCATGAGAGAAACTAAATTCCTCAGCAAGACGGAGAAATGCACGTGCTCTGTCAACTGGATTCAAATCTTCACGTTGCAAGTTTTCAATAATCGCAAGCTCGAGCTTTATCATAGGGTCTTGCTCTTTTCGAATCACAGCCGGAACCTGCGTGAGACCAGCAAGTTTTGATGCTCTGAGGCGTCTTTCTCCTGCAATGAGTTCATATTTTACTCGAAGCCCTCCAGTTTCATCCTCTTCCTCAATTCGAGAAACAACAAGGGGTTGCAAAACTCCATATTGGCGAATTGATTCAGAAAGCTCTCTTAGTCTTGCTTCATCAAATTCACGTCTTGGTTGATATGGATTTGGGACAATTTTTTCAACTTCTATAAAGTATATTGAGTCAGTAAACAGCTCATTTTTCATTGCTTCAGTGTTCATATATTGGATTATAACACAAAGAAAAAATGAAACTCTATGTGAAAAACCTGAAAAAACTTGCGTTTTTTCTTATTTATCGTAGACTAGAGTACGTATCAAAATATATGCCGGAATGGCGGAATTGGTAGACGCGCACGACTCAAAATCGTGTTCCGAAAGGAGTGGAGGTTCGATTCCTCTTTCCGGCACAATTAAATAAAACACCCAGATTTTCTCTGGGTGTTTTATTTGACTTGGTTTTATTTTTATACTATTCTTCAAAAAAATGAATAATTATGAGAATACAACCAAATCCGATTCAGCAAGAACATATTAATCTTGCTGATTCATTACATGATCTTGTACCAATAGCTGAAGAGATTCTTGGTTTGCAAGAAGATAAATCCTTAGTTATTGTATGTGGTTCTATAAGTACCGGAGGTAGAAGTGTTGAAGAAAACTTAGTAGTATTTGAAAAAAGCATAGCTGCTATGTCACACTATGGATACTTAGTTTTTGATCAAATGCCCTGGGAAAAGAAAATTGAATTTTTTCACTATTTGTTTTATAAAACAAATGATCCAAATGTGTATCACTGGGACATACTAGAAGTTTTCTACAAACCAATTTTCTCTTCAAAAAAAATCAAAACTGCATTTTTTCTTCCTGGTTGGAAACGGTCAACAGGAGCTTCATGGGAACATGAAAAATGTAAAGAACTTGGTATTGAAATTATATACCTTCCAAAAAAATGGGTTTTGGATTTTGACCCAGAAAAATTATTTAAATAAACAAAAAAAACGCTGAAATTATTCAGCGTTTTTTCATTAGTTGTGTTAAGGTTTTGTAGTTCCAAAATCAAGCGGTCAAAGTCCCTTACACTTTGAGGTAACCATCTCCGTGTAGTTGCGGAAGCACATTTTGTGATTATGGTACAAAAGGACACAAAAATCTAATTACTCATGATTATATTCTAAAAAATAAAACCCCTCAAGGGGTTTTATTTTTTAGAAATTTTCTTGAATAAATTGACGTGTAAAGTAATCAAGATACCCTGAAGCTTTTTGGAAGCTTGTAGGTGCCACAATCGAGTCTTGATAGAACGTCTGGAAATTTTTCAAAGCGCTAAAAGTCCTATCTCCAAAATAAGCAGTTTCCCTACCTGGTGAACCAGGCCCTGACTCAGCAAGAATAAATCCTTCTTCATTAAGAAACTTTTGTAAGCTAATTACATCAAAATGAGCTGTTCCATACCATAGGTCTTGATTAAATTCTCTGATTGTTATTTTTTCTTCTGAAGAATCATCTTTATTTTTATCGTTTTCTATTTCTGTTTTTAATTCGTCAGACAATATTACCAATGATTCTTTTGTTGTATTTGATATAGACTTACCATTACTTGAGCTACTTGAAACCGAATTATCTGAGTTAGATACCTGTAAATTTGTTTGATCAACATAGACTCCCGTACTAATTGTTACACTATTTCCACTAGCATTTTCTCCGAACAATCCGAATATTGAGAAACTATTTGTATTACATGAAATTTCTCCAAGTCCTGTTTTAGGATTATAACTATTTACACACTGATTAAGTTTTCTCCATCCAATCTCTTCTTCGTAGTGATGAATAACCAAAGTATTTAAATCAATATCTTTAATGTCTTCTCGTGTATATTCAATAGTAACAGTAATTGGTTGATCGAAGTTATTTACCTCTTGTTCAGATGTTGCACTATAAGCAGCAAGATTATATACGTGTTCTCCTACCCATACAACTTTTTGTTCCGGTAGTCCAATCTCTTCTTTTGTTGTGAGTTTTTCTAGAAGTTTTACCTGAAATACCACTTCAGATTCTCCAGCTTTTAAATTTTGAGGAATTTCAAGCTTTGTTTTTACATCTGCGTCAGCAAAATCAATAATTCCTCCAACTGTTGTATCAATAACCCCTTCTTTAACTTTTTGAATTTCAGCTGTTGTAACACAACCTGTTGTTGTAAACTTCTGTTCTCCCCCAATTGCAACCTGAGAGAGGGAATCGTATGACTTCACAGTAAATGAGTAAGTTGTACATGGCAACAAATCAACAATAGTAACACTGTGCTCCATCACTCTCGTATTTTTATTATATTCAGGTGTTGAAGTTTTTGTACTAAGAAGACCAAAATCAACACGCGTTGAAGTATTTTTATTTGTTGACCAACTAATAACCGCGGAAGTATCACTTACAACTACGGTCGCAAGTCCAACAATTGATGGTGCAATATTTTTATCTGGTGAACCTTTCACCTCAACAGAATACTCTCCAGACCCTACAGCATTGACAGCTCGCACTGCTACAGTGTAAGACATTCCATTTATAAGACCTGTAAGAATATGGCTCGTTTTTGATTGATTAACAGAAACCACAGAATTCACACCTTTAGCATCTGTATAAGAAATATTATATTCTGTAAGCGAAGACCCTCCGTTACTTGGAGCTGTCCAAGAAACAGAAAGTGTTGAATCACCAGGTGTAAGAGTAATTCCGGAAGGAGTTTCAGGAACTGTTGCTACTATCTTCGCACTTGGAGTTGCCTCAATAGGATCAGAATATGTCCCAATGCCGACAGAGTTTTCTGCAGCAACCTTAATAACATACTTAGTATTATTTGTTAGTTTATCTAAAAGATACCCTGTGTTTGTTGACTTAAGATCAATAATAGTCTCTCTACCATTAACTGTTACCGAGAGAATATAGTTTAGAATCATATCTCCCCCATCCTCTACAGGTTCCAGCCATGAGAGTTCAATTGACCCATCTCCAGGAGTTCCCTCGAGATTCAAAACTTCACTTGGTTCCACAGACTGCTTAGCAATAGCTGGTGTTGCAGAAACCAAAGATGATTGTTCACTAGTTCCGACAGCGTTAGAAGCAGCGATAATAAAACCATATTCCGTATCATTTTTTAAACCAGTTACAGTATAATTAGTATCTCCACTTTTTGTAGATATTGTATTTGATAATTTACCCGCTGAATAAACTCCGATACGGTGGTCTGTTAAAGGCGATCCTCCATCTGATTCAACTTCCCAAGAAAGTTCAACTTGTGCATCGCCTGGAGTGGCAACCACAGAGATAGGAGATGAAGGTGCTGTCGCTCCACCCTTTCCGACTTGCGCTCCAAGAAAAACATTTTGTGTTGGTTGATTGAATCCAACTAATACAAACGCAGCAAGTCCAATTATTGCTAGCAAACTAAATGCTATATTTCCTTTCATGAAGGAAATTTTATTTTGTAAGTTTATTATAGACATTGAAATGTAGTATGAGATTAAACTAATAATTTAGATATGTTTTTATTTTACCACACCCAAATCAAGGTTTTTTAACAATTTTGAAAAAAGTATATTTTGACGTATAGTACAAACCATGAAATCAAAAGTTATAGTCATACTTGGCCAAACAGCGGTTGGAAAAACAAGTCTGGCTATTTCTCTTGCACAAAAATACAATGGCGAAGTTATCTCTGCAGATTCAAGACAAATATATAAAGGAATGAATCTTGGAACAGGAAAAGTAACAGAAGAAGAAGCACAAGGTATTCCACATCATTTGATTGATATTAAAAATCCAAATGATGATTATTCTGCTGAAGAATTTCAACGTGATGCTTTTCAAAAAATACAAGAAATCATCTCTCGAGGAAAAATACCAATCATCTGTGGTGGAACAGGATTTTATATCCAAGCAATTGTGGACAATATTTCATTTCAAAATGTTCCAGCAAACAAAAAACTTCGAGAAGAACTTGAAGAAAAAAGTATTGAAGAACTCCAAAACATTCTTGCAAATATTCCACAAGAAGAAGGTGTAAAAACAGACACGGAAAACAAGCGTCGTTTGATTCGTGCGATTGAAATTGGGACATATTTTGGAAAGCTTTCTTGTGTACAAGCACAAGAATCAGAATATGATTTTTTACAAATCGGACTGAAACTTCCCCAAGAAACTCTTGAGCAAAAAATCAAAACAAGGCTCGAGGACCGTTTTAAAGAAGGAATGATCGAAGAGGTTGAAAGACTACACAAAGAAGAAATATCTTGGCAAAGACTCGAAAGTCTTGGTTTGGAATATAAACATATCGCACTGTATCTTCAAAAAGAAATCAAAACTTTTGAGGAGCTTAAAGAAATCCTTTTTATAAAAATTCGCCAGTATGCAAAACGTCAAATGACTTGGTTTAAGCGAGATGAAAGAATTGTTTGGTTTTCTCCAAATCAAATATCTTCCATCAAAACGCTTGTTTCGGAGTATTTGCAAAAGTAGGGTTTTTTGTGTATTCTTCTGTTCATAACGATTAGCAAAAGTTTTGTCTTTACGATATACTTTTCTTGGCGTTGTTCCTTTATATACTGCACAAATCTTTGTGCACAATATAATTTTCTCTCATTCCACATCAGGTCGTTGACCTTCATGTGCGGGAGAAAAGTGTGGCGAAATAGTTTCGCCACTACTGGGCCTATAGTTCAGTGGTAGAATAGCGGTCTCCAAAACCGTTGACCGAGGTTCGAATCCTCGTGGGCCCGCCAAGGTAAAATATGAAAAGAAAAAATTTAACGATATTTTTAGCTATTTTAGGATTATTAATTGCCTTTATTAGTTTATATTATGATCATTTCAAGAAACAAATCCCCGAGATAGAAATAAAAGAATACATTTTTGGCAACAAATATTTTTGGCTTCAAATTATAACAGACCAAAACAATAAAACTTTAGCTTATGGAGTTACAACTAGAGTCTCTGATTTCAACCCAGAATTTGAAATACCAGTATGTTCTTATAACAACAAAAAGGATGACTGTATCCCCTACAATAAGGTCATTCTAGGAAAAACAAAGTTTTCAGATATACCAATAGAGCCAGAGTCAGCATATGCATTTCAAGGGGTTAATCGAATTTATTATGATGAAGAGTATTGGTTTGGTAACCCTGGATATTATCAATCTTACTTCATTGGACTAAATGACAGTGGTTATATATCAAAATATCCTATATTATTTGATTTTATACAGTCAAAACCTGGACCAGCGAGTTATTTAGACTTATCTAATCAAAATCTCCAAATAAAAAGAGGCGACATGATTGTAAATACTTTTTTTGTAACTTCACCTTCTGTAAAATATACCCATGAAATTATTAATTCAATCGCAATAGGACCCAATTTAAGCGATGTGAGGGTTTTGCCAGAAAACTTAATAAATACAAACACAAAACAGGAGTCCATTGAAATGTTGAAGAAATTATCTTCAAATTTAAACATTGACTCAATAAAAGTTATTTTTGGTGAACCCTTGCTTGTAAACGAAGGATCATGGTACAAAAAAGAAAAATAATAAAAACCCATCTCAGAAATGAGATCGGTTTTTTATTATACGAAACTCTCTGTGACTCAAAAAAAACACTCAGCTTTAAATTAACACTTTCTAACTAATATCGGACTTTTATTTTATAAAAATAAAAGACAAAAAACCGAATAATATTATTAATCCTAATATTATCAAAAAGGATTTTATAAAAATTTTAAAAAATTTACTTTGTGATTTTTTTTCTAGATTATTTTCTTTTTCAATTTTTTTTATATCTTTAGAAAGAAGGAATGCGGCAATAAAAAATGGAATATAGAGACTAGAGTAAACACCAATTACTAAAAATGTGACATCTTTCGATAAAAAAGAGTCTAGAAAAGGATATAAAATATGACTAGCAATAAAAGGTATTTGCCCTTTAAAAATTATTTCAAGAAATGATAGTAAGCCTATTATTAACAATATATGATAATATAGCTTTAATTTTTTATATTTATCCATAGAAATAAAATTTAACCCAAATAATTAAGTACTATAAAAAACATACATACATCATACTGTGAAGGCTTAGAAAAAACCACCCGAAGCGAAGCTTCGGGTGGTTTTTTGTTTTATTATTTCTTTGATTCTACGAATTCCACATGTTGTCGAATTTTCTTGTCGAATTTTCGAATTTTCATCTTGTCTGGGTTTTGCTTTTTGTTCTTAAAAGTCTTAATAACAGTCCCAGTTTTTGGATTTCGCAAATTTATAATGTGATCTTGTGTTTTAGACATACGTATTTCTATTACTGATTAGTTTAATCAATGAATTTGATATTACCATAAGGCGTCAAATTCATCAAGCCCCAGTTTGCCGTTTCCATTCATAGACCAAAAGTGCGGCTGAGACTGAAGCATTGAGCGATTCCACCCCTTCTTCCATAGGAATTGAAAGGATATAATCACAACGCTTTTTGGTCAAATCTCGAAGCCCGTGACCCTCATTTCCGACCACAAAGACCATTGGTCCCGTTAGATCTTGTTGCCAATAGCTCACGCTTCCTTCCATCGCAAGTCCTGCAACCCAGAAACCTTTTTCTTTGAGTTGAAGCAAGGTCGTGGCGATGTTTGATACTTGAATAATGGGAACTCGCGCCAGTGCTCCAGCTGATGTTTTGAATACTGTTCCTGTAATTCCAGCTTGATTGTTTTTTGCAACGATAATGCCCGAAACTCCTGCCGCTGCAGCACTTCGGATGATCGCTCCGTAGTTATGCGGATCTTGGATTTCGTCAAGAACAAGAAAGGCTGGATTTGCGTTGATATCGACTTTTGCCAAAACATCACTCATATCCTCAAGTGGATACTCTTTGATTTCAGCAACAAAACCTTGGTGAGAAACTCCAGGAGCAAGTTGTCCGAGTTTCTTTTCTGGAACCTTTACAAAAGGAATCTTGTGCTTTTTGAGGTACGGCAAAAGAACAGAAAGTTCAAATTCTGGAATACCCTCTTTTGCATATACTCGAACCACCAAAGAAGGCTTTTTTATCAAAATTTCTTCGATTGGGTTTTTGCCGAAAATATAGACAAACTTGTTTTGTGCTGAGTCCTTTTTCATACAAGGATAGATTACCCTGTTTTGACATTTATTGCAAAGGTTATCTTGTAAAATGAATGTGTCTATGCTATTCTATTCAGTGTTCGAAAAACGAATATATATGCGTCGGTGGTAGAGCGGTCAATTACAACAGACTGTAAATCTGTCGCCAGTAGGCTACGAAGGTTCGAATCCTTCCCGGCGCACATCGAAATAAAAATACTCCAGAAAAACTGGAGTATTTTTATTTCGGTACACACAAAAAAACACTACTTTTTAAATTTAAAAGTAGTGTTTTAAAACTAACATTCATCCTTAATAGAGATGCAATATTGTTCAATACCTGAATCTTTTATGAGCTGTTTTACCCATTCATCCATTTGTTTGACTAATTCTTCTCGATCAACTTTTTGTCTTACAGGCGCAATTTTTCCAATTAAAGATTCAAGTTTTTGACAAAAATCATCATTATCAAAAGTTGCTTGTTCAATCTGTAATAGATAACTAAGCCCGTCAACATAAAGTCGAATAGCCATTGTTGTATCGGAAATATTCATTTCTTCAATATCAGACCCGGAAGGTGATGGGTCATCTATCTCAATTACTGTTTCAACTTCAATGTCTTCAAGGGACACAGACGAAATCGACAAAGTGGCTAAGGAATGGTTTTGTTGATATACAACATGATGTAGTGGAAACTTACTTTTAAGAATGCGATATAACTCTGTAAAAGCATAAAAATTTAAATCAGCTATTTTTCTCATCATTTATACTGTTTTAGTTTGTGAAAGAATTTTGATAAAATACTACATTTAAAAATGACTCATGTCAAACTTATCTCTTTGAACAGATTTTTACTTTTCTTTCTGCTACAATAAATCCATGAATGAAATATTAGGTTCAATAATCTTAGGAATTGTCGAAGGGATTACAGAGTTTCTTCCAATTTCTTCTACAGGACATCTTATCATCATCAATGAATGGTTTTCTTTTGGAGAACCCTTCACAACAATGTTTAATGTTGTAATTCAGCTTGGCGCAATCCTTGCAGTGGTTGCTTTATATTTCAAACGTCTGTCCCCTTTTAATAAAACAGAAAGTGAACAAAAGAAGACTTTGAATCTTTGGAGAAAAGCAATCATCGGTGTGATACCAGCGCTTATTCTTGGTTTTATATTCGCAGACTTTATAGAAACCCATCTTTTCAATCCACTCACTGTTTCGATAATGCTTATCATTGGAGGAATCTTTTTGATAGCAACACACCACAAAGAACACAAACCAAAATATGAATCAGTAGATTCTCTCCCTATTTCAAAAGTTATCTGGATTGGATTTATTCAATGTCTCGCAATGATTCCAGGAACATCACGGTCAGCTGCGAGCATTGTCGGTGCGTCATTTCTGGGAGCAAGTCGAACAGCTGCTGTTGAATTTTCTTTTTTTCTTGCAATCCCAACAATGCTCGCAGCGAGCTCTTACAGTCTTCTGACTTATTCAGGAACAATTGAAAGTCATGAATGGTTTGTACTCACTGTTGGATTCATCACTTCTTTTATCGTCGCAATGCTTGTGATTAAATTCTTTATTCATTACATTCAAAAACACAGCTTCCTTGCTTTTGGATACTATCGCATTCTCCTTGGAACACTGTTACTTATGTACATCATATAAAAATCCCGCACTATGCGGGATTTTTATATTATACAAGCACCTTTCGTGCTCGTGATGTTTTCGGAGAGTTTTTCTTTGTGATAACAAGTGAACCATTTTTCATAGTTACAGACACAGAGTCACCTTCTCCTATTTCATTTCCAATTATCATTTCTGCAATTGGATTTAATATTTCTGTTTGAATCAAACGATTAAGCGGACGCGCTCCATACTGTGGATCGTATCCTTTTTCAGCAAGATACTGAAGTGCTTTATCATCCACAAGAAGCTTAATTCCCTTATCTTTCATTCGTTCTTCAACCAAAGATACTCGGAGCTTTACAATTCCTTGTAATGCTTCTGGCGGAAGAATATCAAAGACCACAACTTCATCAAGACGATTCAAAAATTCTGGTCGGAAGAAATCCTTGAGAGATTCCAAAACTTTTTCTTTTGTATGAACATACTCTTCTTCGTTTGAATGATTTGAAAATCCAATTGTTTGCATTTTTTGGATAAACTGAGAACCAATATTTGAAGTAAGAATAATCACTGTATTTTTAAAGTTTATCTTTCTCCCTTTTGCATCTGTGAGTTGTCCTTCATCCAGAACCTGAAGTAGTACATTAAACACTTCTGGATGAGCTTTTTCAACCTCATCAAACAAAATAACAGAATATGGACGATGTCTTACAGCTTCAGTCAGCTGTCCTGAATCTTCATGGCCAACATATCCTGGGGGTGAACCAATGAGCTTTGAAACACTGTGTCGTTCCATGTATTCACTCATATCAACTCGGACAAGTGCTTTTTCATCATTGAAGAGAAACTCAGCAAGTGTTTTTGTAAGTTCTGTTTTTCCAACTCCTGTTGGACCAAGAAAAATGAATGAGCCGATTGGACGAGAAGGATCTGAAACCCCAGCTCGAGATCTTCGAATCACACTTGAGATTTTCTTAAGAGCTTCATCTTGTCCTACGACTCGCCCTTTGAGCTCTTCTTCCATTCGATTAAGTTTTGATCGTTCCTCTTCCATCATTTTTGAAAGTGGAATTCCTGTCCACCTAGCAACAACTTCCGCAATATCTTCTTCTGTAATTTCTTCTTTCAAGATTCTTCGTTCTTGTTGAAGTTTTTTCAAACGTCGAACTTCAGAAGAAAGTTGTTTTTCAAGAAGTGGAATTTTTCCATAGCGAATTTCTGCTGCACGCCCAAGGTCTGCTTGATTTTCAGCAGAGTCAGCTTCGAAACGAAATTGTTCAAGTTGTTTTTTAATATCTTTAATTGCAACAAGTGTATTTTTTTCGTTTTTCCATTTGAGCTCAAGTTCGCTTGTTTCTTCTCGAAGGTTTCCAATCTCTTGATTAATTTCTTTTAGTCGTTCTTTTGTATGAGACTTGTTCACCACCTCACTTGTTTCAAGCTCTTTTGTTAATGCTTCTTTTTCAATCTCAAGTCGCATTATTTTTCTGTGAGCCTCTTCAAGTTTTACCGGCTTATTTTCAAGCGCCATTCGAAGTGCTGAAGATGCTTCGTCAATGAGATCAACTGCTTTATCCGGCAAGAATCGACTTGTCAGATAGCGTCTTGAAAGTTCCACCGCAGAAACAATTGCATCATCTGTAATTCGCACACCGTGATAGAGTTCGTATTTTTCTTTCAGCCCTCGCAAAATAGCAATTGCATCTTCTTTGTTTGGTTCATCAACATATACAGGTTGAAAACGTCGTGCAAGCGCTGCATCTTTCTCCATGTGCTTTTGATACTCTTTCAAAGTTGTCGCTCCGATTGCTCGAAGTTCACCTCGCGCAAGCGCTGGTTTCAAAAGGTTTGCAGCGTCCACTGTTCCTTCAGCAGCTCCAGCTCCAACAATCATGTGAATTTCATCAATAAAGAGAACAATTTTTCCATCCGCTTTTTCAATCTCTTTCATAATTCCTCGAAGACGTTCTTCAAATTCCCCCCGATATTTTGTTCCAGCTAAAAGTGAACCGAGATCGAGAGAAACAATTTCTTTATCTTTCAAAGAATCAGTAACGTCACCACGTGCAATTCGAGACGCAAGTCCTTCAACCACAGCAGTTTTTCCAACACCAGGTTCACCAATCAAAATTGGATTATTTTTTGTACGACGTGAAAGAATTTGCATGATTCGCATGATTTCAGAATCACGCCCGATTACAGGATCGAGTTTATCTTCACGAGCAAGCTGTGTGAGGTTTCGAGTATATTTTGGTAAAAGCCTAAACTGATTTTTTACATTTCCAACACGCGCATTTTCTCGAACCTCAAGAAGTGCTTTTTCAACTGCTTTTTTATCAATTGAAAATCGAGAAATAATTTCTCCGGTTTCTCCTTGATGATTAAGAACAGCCAAAAAGAGATGTTCTGTTGAAACAAATTCATCATTCATCTTTTTTGCAATTTTAATTGACTCGTCGATAACCTGTGCCAAGTCTGGAGTCAGAAAGAGTTGGAAGGTAGAAGAAAGAGTTCGATCTGTTGTGCCAACATCAATAGCATCAACAACAGTATCTGTCAGAAGTATTGTATCAACTTCAAGTTTTTCAAGAATAGACATAACCATCGATTCATCTTGAAGAATAAGAGCTGCAAGAAGGTGTACAGAATTAACATGGTTTTGCCCACGTTCAATCGCAAGCTCGTGCGCTCGTCTGATCGCATCTTTTGCCTTTGTTGTGAAATTATTGAATGGTCCTTGTTGCATATAATTTGTGTTAATTTACTTAATTTTTACGTTCGTAAAATATATGTAGAATAATATACTATTTTATTTTTTTTCTCAAGATATTTTATGTTGTGCATAAAAATCTTGATATTTTTTGAGAATCTGACCAAATGCTTCTATAAATTTTCTGAGTTCTTTTTCTGTTGTATATCTCCCAATACTTACTCTCACCGTCCCAGCTTCTTCATCCACAGAATCCCCTTTCATTGCTTTCAGTACGTAGGATTCGTTCGGATCATCAAATTTACACGCTGTTTTTGAAGAAACCTCAATATCATGAGCATCAAGTTCAAGAACCAGCAAGTCACTTTCAATTCCAGGATATGAGAAATTTACAACTCCAGGAATTTTTGAAAGTAAGGATCCGTGGATTTCAACTTGTGGGAATTTTGTCTGGAGTTCAAGAATAAGATAATCATGAAGTTTTGAAACACGAGCTCGTTCTTTTTCTTTCATATCCACTGCATCTTGAAGCGCTGTTACCATACCAGCAATAAGTGGAAGTGCATGAGTTCCCGGACGGAAACCAAACTCTTGGTTTCCCCCGTGGAAAATAGACTGAAGTGGAACTCTTTGTTTTTTAACCAAAATCCCAACTCCCTTTGGTCCATATATTTTTCCAGCATTACACGAAAGCATATCAACTCCGAGTTTTTCCATAGAAACATCTTCGTATAAAAGAGCTTGAGATGCATCAGTGTGGATAAGAGGATACACAGCATGTATATTTTGCAAAGTATGTTTCTTAAAATGACGAACTGTTTTTGCAATTTCATGAATTGGTTGAATAGATCCAATTTCATTATTAACATACATAATAGAAACCAAAACTGTTTCTGGTGTAAGCATTTTTTTAAATTCATCAATCATAACAACCCCTGTTTCGTCTACAGGAATATAAGACACTCTTGCTTCTTTTGTTTCTTCCAAAAAATGTGCAACTTCAAGAACAGCGGGGTGTTCAATAGAACTCACAATAACATGAGGCAAACTATTTGGATTATTTCTCTTATATGCAAATACAGAGCCGAGCATTGCAAGATTGTCGCTTTCTGTTCCACCTGAAGTAAAAATAGTTTCTTGACTTGAAACCTTAAAACATTTTGCTGCTTGGGTTCTTAAATCTTCTAGTTTTTGTTTTGCTTGTACGGAACCAGTATGAAGTCCGTTTGGATTATGGAAAAATTTTGACCAAAATGGGTTCATTGCCCTCTTGACGTTGTCTGATACTGGAGTTGTACTTGCGTAATCAAGATATATTCTCTTGTTGCTTGATAAAAAATTCATGTACAATGATTATATCTTTTTTACAAAATTTTAACAGCAAACTATTCATCATATGACACCATATCTTATTGGAATAATTATACTTGGTATTCTTGTTATCGCTCTTTCATATCTTGTCTTCCTTCTCAATAAAAGAATTACAATTCTTTTACGAGGAAAAAATGGAAAAGATCTAGAAGAAAGTATCAAAAAAATAACTGAAGAATTGGAAGATATATACGGAAGACTTCATCAACACAGCGATACCCTCAAAAATCACAATACTCGAATCAGTAATTCCATCAAAAAAGTTCCAACCATTCGTTTCAATCCTTTTTCAGATTCTGGGGGAAATCAAAGCTTTGCTTCTGCTTTCATCACAGAAGATGGAAACGGGGTTGTGATTTCAAGTCTCTATTCTCGAGAAAAGACATCAGTCTTTGCAAAACCAATTAAAGGATTTAGTTCTACCTTTGAACTAACAAACGAAGAAAAAGACGTGCTTGAACAAGCAAAGAAACAGTAAAAAGAGGCGGCCTTCGGCCGCCTCTTTTCATTTCCAAAAAACATTGCGTTATAAGCGTTTTTCGTATACACTGGCAGGTATGAATAACTCCAAAGTTCAAAGAGCGCCAATAGTTGCAATCATGGGACACGTAGACCACGGAAAGTCTACGCTTTTGGACTTTATCCGAAAAACAAACGTTGTTGCAGGAGAAGCTGGAGGAATTACACAGCATATTTCAGCATACGAAGTTCATCACAAAGATGAGGAAGGAAATGAACGGAAGATTACCTTTCTTGATACCCCGGGACATGAGGCATTTACAAAAATGCGTATTCGAGGAGCAGAAATTGCAGATATTGCGATTTTGGTTGTATCAGCAGAAGATGGAGTAAAACAACAAACTATCGAAGCGTACGAAACAATCAAACAAGCAAATATTCCTTTTATTGTTGCGATTAACAAAATTGATAAACCTGGAGCAAATATTGATCAAACTAAAGCAAATCTCTCTGAACATGGAATCTATGTAGAAGGTTTCGGAGGAACGATTCCTTTTGTTCCAATTTCAGCAAAACAAGGAACAAATATTCCTGAACTTTTGAGTACAATTATTCTTGTGTCTGATCTTGAAGAATTTCATGGTAATCCAAACTTACCAGCAGAAGGAATTGTGATCGAATCTCACACTGACGCAAAGGCAGGAATTTCAGCAACTCTCATCATTAAAAACGGAAAAATTTCTCGTGGACAATTTGTAGTAGCTGGAAATACTGTTTGTCCAACACGAATGCTTACAGACTTTCTTGGGAAAGCTATAGAATCAGCAGAATTCTCTTCCCCAGTACAAGTGACTGGGTGGTCAGCTGTTCCTCCAGTTGGGTCTGTTTTTCAAGTTTTTGATACAAAAAAAGAAGCTGAGAAAGCTCTAGAAAATAGTAAAGAAAATGAATGTGACATTCTTTCGAGTTTGAATGAAATAGCAACAAGTGAAACAAAACTTATTCCTCTCATTATCAGAACAGATGTTGTTGGAACATTTGATGCGCTCGATAAGCAAATTTCAAAACTACAAAGACCAGAAGTGGCGTACAAATTAGTCAGTCGAGGTGTTGGAAATATTTCTGAAGGAGATATTACATTTGCACAAGCTGATAAGGACGTAATTATCATTGGGTTTAATGTTGGTATGGATAAAAACGCAACAGAACTCAACATGCAAGTAAATGCCACAATGAAAATTTCAAATGTTATCTACGAAATCACCGAATGGCTCGAAATAGAAATGGAAAAAAGACGCCCTCGAAAATCTGTAGCTGATATCACAGGGTCTCTCAAAGTACTGAAAATATTTAGTGCGATGAAAGACAAACAAGTAATCGGCGGCGAAATTTTAGAAGGTGTGTTTGTAATCAACAAACAAGGAAGACTTGTTCGAAAAGGAGAAATCATCGCACACGGAACTGTTCGAAATCTACAACAAAACAAAATTGAGGCCAAGGAGGTAAAAGAAGGTCAATGTGGTCTTATGTTTGAAACAAAAGAATCTATTGAACCAGGAGACATTATTGAGCTTTTCACAATGATTGAAAAATAATATATGGCAAGTGAACGACAACTAAAAATGAGTGAACTTATCCGAAAACACGCGGCTAGTTTTATTGAGCGTGAAAGTACACCTCAGTCCTTAATTACAGTTACCAATGTTTCTATTTCTCCCGACTTTAAAAATACAACAATATTTTTTACAACCATTCCCGAAAAAGAACAAAACACCGCCCTTCTCTTTCTCCAAAGAAAACGAAGTGACTTACGAGATTATTTGAAAAAACAAATGAAAACTCGTATAATTCCTTTTGTTGATATAAAAATCGACGAAGGAGAAAGAAATAGACAAAAAATAGATCAACTTCTTTTTGAAGAAAATCACAAAGAAGATTAATCCTTTCTTGCGCCCGGATGGTGGAATTGGTAGACACGCAAGACTTAAAATTTTGTGGCTTTATAGCCGTGCGGGTTCGATTCCCGCTCCGGGCACAAATTAAAAGAGTGGAACGCAAAGCGTCCACTCTTTTAATTTAAACATGAGGCGTAGGCGGGAATCGAACCCGCGCATGGCGGTTTTGCAGACCGCAGCGTTACCACTTCGCCACTACGCCTTAAAATAGGACTTACAGAGTGTATCACTTTTCAAACATTTTTACCAGTAAAATATAGACAAATTTTCTTTTATGTGATACCTTTTTAAGGTGGAAATAAAAACCCTCCGTAGCTCAGATGGTAGAGCAGCTCCCTCTTAAGGAGACGGTCCTAGGTTCGATCCCTAGCGGGGGGACAAAAACATTACGGTAATGTTTTTAAATAAACAATATATGCGGATGTGGTGAAATTGGTATACACGTTAGTCTTAGGAACTAATGCCTTACGGCGTGGAGGTTCAAGTCCTCTCATCCGCACCAAACATACAAAAAAGTCTTTTCGAAGAGGCTTTTTTGTATGTTTGGTGCTTTTATTGCAATACTTGACAAAATATATATAAATGTTATATAATATGTGAAAATAACAAACAAAATTCTTTGAAAACATGAACAATACAATTCGCCAACGCACAGAAACAAATGGTAGAGTTGTCATTAGCCCTATTACCTCTCAACTTGCTGGTATTTTTATTTCAGCCTCTCTCTTTCTTGTTGTCTTCATTATTTTTGAAGACACCATCGCAGAATCAACTCGCGGCTTTTTTCGCTGGTTACTCAGAATCGTGATATATTATTTTACTGCAAGACTTGCTATAAAATTTTTTAAAGCAGGACTTGGTGAAATTATTCCGATTGGTTCCTATGGTATTCCAAGGATATTTGGTAAACCTCAAGAAGGTTATCTGTATGGCCCTGGACGCTACTGGGATTTTCCTGGAAAAGGAAACAAGTCTGTTATTGTTGATATGAGATCAGAAAGTATTGATCTCAAAATTACAGTAACCACCTTTGATAATCTCAAGATGATTTGTCTACTTTATCTTAACTACTATGTATACAATCCCAATGTGTATGCTGAAGTAAAAGATTTTAAAAAGACTCTTGAATCAATGCTGAGTCAAGCCTTTCTTGATTTATCATCAACAACAATCGCAGCAGACATGCTTCAGTTAAAAAAAGCAGATATCCGAGAAAAAATCGTGGAAGCCATCAGGGATATCGAGGGGCCTGGTTTCAAAATTGAAGATTTTGGAATTGAGATCCAGCAAGCAACAATCTCTGTCGGTGACGGTTTTGATTTTGTTGACCAAAAAACACGAGATGCTTTTGAGGCTGTAACCCGCGAAGAAAAACAAAGAGACTCTGAAATAACTGAGAAAAACCATTTCTCAAAACTTGCACAAGAATTAGTCGATGAAAGTAAGGGGAAAATGACTTACAACGAAGCTTTTCTTCGTATTCAGCAACTTTACGGACGAAACGCACCTAAAGAAACAGTGGTTCGTATTCCCGGTCTCACAGAAGAAGCAGTTGGGAATGTTTTGAGTAAAATTTTTAAACCTTAAAAATTATGGCAAGCAGATTCACAAAAATGTGGCAATGGTGCATTAACCATGCAATCTTTTTAGGGACATCACTTCTTTTTGTAACACTTCTTATTATTGCCATATATTCTTTTACACCAAGTAACACGAGTGACAAGAGAATGGCAAAAAATGAAGAAAGTATCCAAGAAGAACAAAAGGAAGGTTTTGTAAAAACCGAAGATGGGTACATAATCTATGACGCAATGGAGAATGTAACCATGCAAAAAGGTGAAATTCGAACTTTTCGAGTTCCTCTTGGAGTACAGATCAGAAGAAAACATACTGAAGGAGTGATTGAAAAACATTCAACCTCCCGAGGACACAAATATGTTCTCGTTGCAAAAACAAATGCAACATTTGATCTTGTGTGGGTTATAGAGAAAGGTTTTGAACATAAAGTCAAACCAAAATCATAAACCAAAAAGCTCTTTAAAACCCTGCAAACATGCAGGGTTTTTCTTTTGTCTTTTTTAAAAAATTCCAAATTAAAAAACTCGCCGAGATGGCGAGTTTTTATTATTGAACCTGAACTTCTCCAGTATCAACATTGATTGTGTTTGTATTTTCATTAATCTGCACTTCATCGATACCAAGAGTCGATGTAAGAATTCTGAGAATAAAAAATACTGAAGTCATTATTGCAAGTCCTACTAGACCCCACATGATATGATCTCTTCCCTTTATTTTTGCGTCAGCACTATCTTTATTGAGAGTATATTCAATAATACCCCAGATAAAGATAATGAAAGCGAGAGCGAAAAGTATACGGATTATTGGGTTTACAATGTAGTAGTTTATCTTAAGCAGAGCCTGGTCAAGATTCATTGCATATGCTGTTTTAGCAAAAAGCTCAAGCATATATAATACTAACAACCGCCTTCAACCTGCGGAATTCCTTGAATACAAGGCACATCTTGAATTTGTATTTGGTTGCTATCATCAAGACCAAAAGTATTTTGCACAATTCGGATGATTCCCCAGAAAGCAACAATCACAAAGAGTCCTATGAGACCATTTACAATTTCTTCACTCTTACCCTTCCCCATAATGTACTTTACAACCGTATAGATAAAGTACGCAATAGCAGCAATGATAAGAATAGTAATGATTGTGTTAATAAGATCAATAATGGTAGTTAAAACACCTTGTGCATTTTGAGCAAATGCCGCAATTGGTGCAAGTGACAAAACTCCTAACACAGCAGCAAATAATGAGAAACTTTTTTTCATAATTATGTAAATTAATTTAATAAATTTATATATAAATATCGTCTTTCAACGCTTGGTTAGATTATATCACGCAAAAACCCCTATTTTTAAAAGTAAAAATAGGGGTGTGGAAATCAAACTATTGGGTTTCTGGGAGAAGTGGAATACCACCGCCTGAAATTCCAAAAGTATTTCGAATAATTTCAATAAGGCCAGAAATTGAAAACAAGACAAACATACCAATTAAAGCACCGATAATATAAGATCTTGCTTCTTCTCTTTTCTTTGCATTATCAGGATTGAGAAAGAATTGAATAACTCCATAAATAAACACAGCGAGCGCAATTATATACAAAAGAGGTACTATTGATTTAATAACCAGACAGGTAGCGTAGTCTATAATATCTTTAAAAGTATTAATACTTCCCCCAAACAACGCATCGCAAGCTGGTGCCGAAGAAGATGGAGTTGTTTGCCCAAAAGAAACTAATGGAATAACTAGAAAAGAAAATATAACACTATGTACTATTATTGAACTTAATTTTTTTTTGATTTGCATATAGTTACGAAACAATAAGATTGATAGTGTTTGTAAGGATTGTTGCAATAGTCCAAGCTCCGAGAACTACCGCTGAACCGATAATTGTATACAAGAGTAGTTTTTTCGCATCAGCGATTTTTGTTGGATTTCCACGAGCTGCTACAAATCTAAATCCTGTATACACGAGAGCAAGGACAATAATTGGTATTCCAGCTCGCATGATTATTCCTAGTAAAGATTCTACAAATTGTGGAAGACTACTTCCATCTCCAAGTGGATTTTCAATACAGGAGGTTTGTCCATCAGTCTGACAGTTAAGAGTTTCGGGTGTATATTGAGCATTTGATTGTGAATCATCATCTGGAGCTGTTCCAGATTGTGAATCATCATCTGGAGCTGTTCCGGATTGTGAATCATTAATATTTTGATTATTTGGATCATTTGGACTTATATATGCCCCAGGAACATAACCAGGAGTTGAGGACCAGACAGTGCCAATATATGACCACAATTGATTTCCATTACAATTATCATCACACTCATAAGCAAAACTGAGTGTATTACTTCCTTGAAAATCAATGTCTGTTTGCCCAGATTCAAAAGCAAGATAAAAATTACATTCAGTTACCAATTCACATTCTTCACCTCCAGCCCGAAAGACTAAAGTCTGAACAAGTGATGAAGCTTGAACAATATAACTAGCACTAATTACTTCGTCATCGAAAACATCTCCAGTAACAATTATCTCATCATCCTCTTCCATAATTGAAAGTGTGACTTGTTGTCCTGCACAGTCTTGATTAAACTCAACATCAAGATATACGTATGGCTGGGAGTTGTTTTCAGCAAAAGCGTCAGTATACCAATTGTCATCAAATGTAATTCCTTCAGCGTGACGAAATAATCCAGATGTAATTTGACAAGCGGCCAGAGTTTTATTTGGAAATGAGAAGACTATCAAACCAAAGAAAACCAGAAGACTATATTGAATTATTTTTTTACTTAAAAAATATTTCATGATTATACGAAAAAGATAATAATAGACGCTGTAAGATCGATAAGAGTGGAATGAATAAGTTGTGCCAAAGCCCACGCTGCAAGGAGAATCGCACCACCAATAAGAGTATACAGAAACATATCATGAGCTTTTTTAATTTCACCTGGATTACCTCGAGCAAAGAGATAAAGCCATCCTGAGTATACAATCATTACAACAAGAAGTGGTATTCCTATTTTAAGTAAGCCTTCAAAAACTTTCTGAATTAATTCTGGAATTGAATTTATAGAAATAGGATTTTCAATTTCAACCTGTGTCACTTCTGGAGTTTGAGATAATGTAGAACCAGACCCAGAAGATGTTGACAAATTTGTATTTACTCCCGCACTTGAGCAAGATGAACTATTTACTATTTCTGAAATAATATTTGATTGACTTACTGTTTGACCACCTGCCGCAGTTTTTTCCTGAACGATAAACTGATAATTACCATTTCCAATGAAAGCAGATCCTATGAAAGGCTCATTATCAAGAACTCCATCAAGTGGGATTGATACAATATTATCATTATTATTTTGAACTATATTATTGTCTTCAATTTCATTGATAACTAATACAAAATAATTTCCGTTTGTAAAAGTGCTTGGGTTAATTGATAGACTAAAAGTTCCATTCAACTGACAAGAACTATTCAACGATGGATTTACCGAAAAAGTTTGAAACTGAGCAACCGCAAACATCTCTTGAGGCGTAAACACACAGATGATTAAAGTTACATAAAAAACGATTATTGTAAAAAATTTTGTTTTCATTTTATTATGTTTATATTCCAAGAATTTGAGTAATAACCCCACTTGCATCAGTGTAGCCGAGAATAACGAGAATAAATTTTACGATCACCCAAGCCCCCATCGCAAACACAATTCCGAGTAAGACTTGACCAAACAAACTTTTTGCTTCAGAAAGAGCCGCTTGTTTTCCTTGTGATCTTGCGATAATAAGCTTAATACCTGACCAAGCAAACATAATCGCAGCAAGAGGAAGAATGATCACATATAACATAAACTTAATAATCCTATCTATCGTTTCAAGAAGTTGATTAAAGTCACAATCATATATTTCCCCATAGCCACATTGAGTAAAGCCTTGTTCTATGTTTTCCCCCTGCAATTCTGACACACCAAACGTGCCATCAATATTTATATTTATGGTACCCGCTACACCTGAACCTGTAATACCATTTGATCCTGCCCCATTTCCATTACTCTGAACGCCGGTAGTAAAAGATTCATATGGAAGATTTGAATCAGTATTAATAATAATAGAACCACCACTATTCATAATAGTAAGGTAGTATGTTGTATTGTTTTGTAATCCAGATATTTCAAGTGGGACATTGCCTCCATTTGTTGTAAACAAGAGTGTTTGAACTGGTCCTGTAAAATTAGGATTTACAACTTGAGAATTAGAAGAATACACCACAGGAAAAGTTAAACCTGAATCTAAGCTTGAAGTATCAACAACAAAACTAACGCTATTTTGACTTGGTAAAATATTTTCAATACTTGCTGTTCCAGGAATATTTTGACCACTTGTCTGCAAGGCTTGATTTACACCTGTTGGACTACAGTTTGAAACTACTGGAGTACTTGGCTGACAAGATGAACTAATTGTTCCATCTGCATTAGGTGTGCAGATTGTAGTTATATCATCTGTTTGGTTTTGTGGTGTGATAATGTGATAAGTTCCATCTGAAGCAACTTCGACAAATTGAACAATATATTTTGTTGCAGGTTGTAAATTATTCCCAATTGACATATTGATAGCAGTCTCAAGAGGTTCCACACTTGGAGTATGTGTACCGTATGTCCAAACAGGATTATCAATAGTACTGTAAGGAGCTGTTCTAGCACGAACGTTAGTTGGTGTTGTTGAGTAAAAAGTTGCAAGCAGACACATGCCGGGTGTATTACCACTCACAAAACCAGAGTAAGCATTAAACTCTACAACTTCGCCAATATGAAGAGCTTCGGTTGATACTTGAGCCTCGGAATAAAAAGGTAAAAATAAAAATAGCAATATCCCTAATAAGATATTATGTAATATTTTTTTAATTGTAATATTAGAAAGCGTCATTTATTTTTTCACTCGCCTCATTAACAGCCCTGGTTGGGTTTAATCTACCCGAAGTAACATTTGAAACCATATCTGCAAAAATATTATCTAAGATTCTAGGGTTAGGTGTTATCCACCCACGTGCAATTATTGCAGAATCAAAAAATATTTTTTGATATGGGTTTGGTGGTTTAATTGCTAGTAAATCTTTTCTTACAGGCTGAAGTCCAACAGCAGACAAAAATGATGCTGTGTAAGAGCCATTTGCGATAGCACCAGAAACAGAGAATGCACCTGTTGTATTCTTACTAATTTTAGGTACTGCTAAAGCATAAAAGTTACCGTATGTGAGACTCTTATTCAATTCTTCAATTTGAGGAACTTGAACAACATCAAAGTTCAAGTTTGGATTTTTTCTTTGTATTTCAAGTAATTCTGAGGCAAAACCAAAATATAATGCAGTTTTTCCAGCAGAAAATGCGTCTCTCGCTTCTGGCATGTCATTATTCCAAGAATAATTCTCATGTGAAGGATTTGAAAAGTTTGTGAAATATTCAAGTGAAGAAGATACCGGTGCATTTGTAACAAGTGAAGACTCTGTAAGTAATGATTGAAAACCAGCTTCACTTTCTGTAGTCATAAGACTGCCTAACTGCATTGCAAGAGTTGATATAATCGGAATAGAATGTTTAATATTTGAAGTTTCACCCAGAGGGACGGCGGACAGATTTATTTCTATATCATTATCAGGTTTTTTAGTAATTGTTTGAGAAAAAGTAATAAAATCTCCGTTCCAAAATGAAGGCGGGTTTACAAATCCAGCAGACTCTATAATATCTCGATTGTAGTACATAACTAAAGAATCAACCCCAATAGGAAGCCCAACTGTCCCTTGTCTTATTTTAAATATTTCAGAACCTTGAGAATAAATGTCTCTAAAATTTCTTACCGGAAACGTTACCTCATCAAGAAGGATTAGCTTATCTGAATATCTTGAAATAAGAGTGTGGGGTAAAATAACTATATCTGGTACATTCCCTCTGGCAAATGCCTCAAGGAGTTCTTCGTCGTAGGTTTCCGGATTTATTGGAACATAAGAAAGAACACTATTTTTATTTTCTCCATTAAAATTATTTACAAATTCAGACATGTAAATACTAGGAAATGGACCCCACATAGTAATATTTCCTGTTGCAACAACAACACCTTCACCGCCTCTTTGTGGTGTTTTTATAAAACCAGAAAAAATCATAAGACCAAGTACTAGTCCAACACCAAGAATTGCAAGTAGGATTGTTTGAAATTTTTTTGTTTTTTGATCCATAGAATACTTTAATTGTAACACTAAAAGAAAAGATTTTATGGGGATTTATTCAACATGTCGAAAAATCAAACCGTAATGATGTGGACCAGCCTCAAATCTTTTTTCTAAAACAAAACCATTATTCTCAAATAGACTCCGAGCTATTTCTTCTGAAACAACATGAAGAGAATCAGGACCAAGTCCCGCAAAAGATTCTGACCAGTCAACAATAACAACTTTTCCATTTTTCTTCAGAATTCTTTTTACTTCATTTACTAATCCGCTTTTACTTTCTGTTTGGAATAATACATTTGAAATCAAGACAATATCAACAGCCTCACTTTTTAGTTTTGTTCCGCCAATATTTTCAGCATCACCCCACATGGCATGTATATTTAATATATTTTTTTCTGCTGCCTGCTTAACAAGTTTTTCAAGGAGATCTTTTTGAATATCAATAGCATACACTGAACCCTCCTGGCCCACTAAAGGTGAAATAAGGAAACTATAGTGGCCAATCCCCGCTCCAATATCAGCAACAGACTTTCCAGCTGAAAGTCCGAGGTATTTTATTACTTCTTCTGGTTTAATGAAAGACATATATTATATTGTAGCAAATAAAAATACACATCATTATACAAATGATGTGTATTTTTATTTTATAGAAGTGTCGCTGATGCAAGTTCGTCACCTTCACGAAGTTTCATCACCCTAACACCTTGTGTATCTCGTCCAAGTGTTGGAATAGTTTCGATTTCCATCTTTATCACTTGTCCTTTCTTTGAAACTACAATGAGTTCACTTGATTCTGGTGTTACAAGATTTGCAGAAATAAGCGGACCTGTTTTTGTCGTGATTTTTGCAGTTCGAACCCCAGAACCTCCTCGTCCTTGAATTTTAAATTCAGAAAGCTCTGTTTGCTTACCATAACCATTTCCCATAATCACAAGCCATGTTGCTGTTTTTGATGCTTCTTTTGTGACAACAGACGCACCCACAACAGTGTCATTTTTCTTGAGTTTAATTCCTCGAACACCAGCAGCGCCTCGTCCCATTTCGCGAACATCCTCATCCTTGAAACGAATAGCTTGCCCTTGCTTTGTTGCAATAATAACCTCACTATCTTTTTGCAAGAAACATGCAGAATATAGTTCATCTTCTGGAGCAAGCTTGATTGCAATCAAACCACTTCGCCTTACATCTTTAAAGCTTTCAGCAGAAACTTTTTTAGTTGTTCCCTGTTTTGTTACAAAGATAAGATATGGAGCAGTTTCATTTTTATTTTTCTCCATAGCAACAATTGAAGTGATGTATTCTTCGGCCTCAAGTTGCAAAAAGTTCATGATTGATTTTCCTTTTGTGGCACGTCGTCCTTCTGGAATTTCATACATTTTAATTTGATATGCTTTTCCTTTATTTGAGAAGAAAAGCAGGTCAGCATGAGTACTTGCATTCAAAAGATGAGTTACAATATCCTCTTCTTTTGTTGAAATATCAACCACTCCAACACCTCCACGCTTTTGTGTTCTGTATTCGCTTGGATCTGTTCTTTTTACATATCCACCTTGTGTAAATACCAGTACACTTTCTTTCTCTGGAATCAAATCTTCTTGAGAAATGTTTTTTACTCCACCCTTAATGATTTTCGTTCGGCGAGTATCATTATATTTCTCTTTGATTTCTTTCAATTCATCTGAAATTACTTTCAAGATTTTTGCACGAGAAGCGAGAAGTGCTTTCAATCCTTTAATGATAGCTTGTTTTTCTTTTAGCTCATCTTCGATTGCCTTTCTTTCCAATCCAGCCAATCTTTGAAGTCTCATATCAAGAATCGCCTGTGCTTGAATGTCTGTAAATTTAAATCTCTTAATCAAATTTACCTTTGCTTCATCTTTATCTTTTGACTTTCGAATCAAAGTGATGATTTCATCAATATGATCAAGTGCTTGCTTGAGACCGAGAAGAATATGCTCTCTTGCTTCAGCCTTATCAAGATCAAATTTTGTTCTTCGAACAACAACCTCTTCTCTGTGCTTAATAAACTCTACCAAAAAATCTTTAAGTGAAAGAGTTTGAGGAACACCATCAACAAGAGCAACAAGGTTGAAGTTAAAGTTCTGCTCAAGCTGAGTATTTTTATATAAAAAGTTCAAAACCTTTTGAGGAAAAGCTCCAGATTTAAGCTCTATTACAATTCGAATATCGTCTGTTGATTCATCTCGAAGATCTTTAATCCCTTCTAGTTTCTTTTCATGAACAAGATCAGCGATACTTGTCACCAGATTTGCTTTGACAACACGGTATGGAATTGAAGTAATGATAATTTCAAATTGTCCTGCTTTTGTTTCAACAATTTCAGCTTCTCCACGAGTAACAACCCCTCCACGTCCTGTTGCATAGGCTTGAAGAATATCTTTTTGGTTATAGATAAGTCCTCCTGTTGGAAAATCTGGAGCTTGAACAAATTGAACCAAATCTTCTGTGGTCGCGTCTGGGTTTTCAATCAAATGAAGTGTTCCATCAATAACCTCACCAAGATGATGCGGTGGGATATTTGTCGCCATACCAACCGCAATACCAAGTGTTCCATTCAAAAGAAGAGATGGAACAGCCGCTGGAAGAACCATTGGCTCAGTTTGACTTCCGTCATAGTTTGGACGAAAATCGACTGTATTTTTTTCAATATCACGCAGAAGCTCTGCGGCAACCTTACTCATTTTTGCTTCGGTATAACGCATCGCCGCTGCTGAGTCTCCGTCGATTGACCCAAAGTTTCCCTGTCCAATTACGAGTGGATATCTGAAAGAAAAAGTTTGTGCAGTGTTTACCATGGCGTCATACACAGCAGTGTCACCGTGTGGGTGATATTTTCCGATTACGTCTCCCACAATACGTGCAGACTTTACGAATTTTGAAGAAGGAGTAATTCCCATTTTATGCATCGCATACAAGATACGTCGATGTACAGGCTTAAGACCGTCTCGAATATCTGGAAGCGCCCGCTGTGTAATAACAGACATCGCATAAGCCAAATACGATTCTCGCATTTCTTGAACAATACTCGTAGGAAGGATTGATTCACTTGGAACCGGTTGTCCTTCTATTTTTTCATTTGTTTTCTTTGCCATGGCTAAAAATCAGAATTTATTAATACCTTTACATTATATCATTTTCAAACCTAATTTTGGCTTGATAAATCTGTATTTTGTTGTGTGAAATATTGGTCGATCGGCTCAACAAATTCGTCAGCTTCACTTCGTGCACCCGAAAAGATATTTTTAAAATACTGCGGCTTAATGAGTGTGTACTCAGTTCGAGATTGTTTTTTATATGGAGCCTCATACACAAACCAACCAATCAACAAAATAATGAGGACGAAAAAACCAGAAATACCAGCAACAATCATGTTTCTGGTTTTTTCTGGTTTATTTCTTATTGTTTCAATAAGAGACATTTGCAAAATTAGCTACTTGAGAACAATTACATTTCCTTTCATTTCTGCAAAATCTTTTTTCTTGAGTGTTGCCTTTTCTGTCGGTTCAACATTTTCTCCTGATTCCTTCAAAAACTGCGCAAGGTTTGCTTTATCAAAATCCATTGGAACTACAGCCTTTGCCTCAAGTGAATTTGCAAGCTTGTGAGCTTTGACTGGGTCAATTGTATTGTTTCCATTGATTGGAACAAACAAAAGATCGGGTTCCACAATTTGCTCTTTGATTTTTGGATCAAGATCAGAAGAAATATTTCCACAAAAAACAATTACCATTTCTTCAAAACGAATTTTATATACTGTGTTGTAGTATTCTTTTCCATCAATTACAGACTTTGTTTCAAATCCTGTAATGAAAATATCACTGATTTCATATTCTCCAGGACCTTCCACAACAAAAGGTTCATTGTCTCCATATGTCGCGTTTTCAATACCATTGAAATCTGGATGGTTTGTTGTTACAAGAACAATATTTGATCCAAACTTTACCTTGTTAAATTCTTTTGAATCTTTACTGATAGGATTGATAGCGATGACTGTGTCGCCTTGCTGAATTTTGAAAAATTGTTTTCCGTGGTTTGTGATTATCATGGGTCTAGTATATCACAATGAGAATAAAGAAAAAAAGTCACCCAAAGGATGACTTTTATGCATATTTGCATTATTAAACTAATTTCAATTTTTTACCTGCAACAACTATCGAACCTTTACGGGTTTTTGTGTTGTAGTAAAAAGCTCGCTTTTCACTTTTACCGGCATCTATAGATCCAGGCAAACCTTGAATGAAAAATTCTCCAATCCAAGAATCACTTGAACCGTCCTCAGGACCAGCAAAGTGGATAGAGACATTAAATTTTTTACCGATATCCATTGTACCGCGAACGTTACTGGTATTAATTGAAAACTCAACTATTTTTTTATCAAAGAGACTTGCTTGAAAGTCATACTTTGAAGGTCCGTTTGTGATATTACAAACTCCAGAAGGCAGAAGATTTTCCATAACGAAAAATATTAGTTTTATTGAAGAACATTGAGGTATACGGCCCTCTTTTTACGTTGCTGAATAACTCAGTCTTAAACATAATATACACTATATATAACTTTTTGTCAATAGATTCAATATCGCCAAAAAAAACACGGGGTTTTCCGTGTTTTTTAGGTTTCTGCACCATAAACTCAATTTACCTCACGTCGACCCGAGCGGAGCCTCCGCCGGGTGATTGAATTTATGATATACAAACTCAGGAGTTCTATACCATAAACTCAATCACATCCCCGTCCTTCACAATATATTCCTTTCCTTCAATTCGAAGTTGTCCTGTTTCCCTTGCTTTTGCGAATGAACCAAGTTCAAGGAGTGTATTCCACGCAATCACTTGTGCACGAATAAATCTTTGTTCAAAGTCAGTGTGAATTGCTCGTCCTGCACGTGGTGCACTTGAACCCACAGGAACAGTCCATCCACGTGTTTCTTCTGGACCAGTTGTGAAATATGTCATAAGTCCCAAAACCTTGTAAGCTTCTTGGATAAGCTTGTCGATTCCATCATCTGTGTGATCAACTCCAAAATCTTTTTTAATTTCTTCTTTTTCAGCCTTTTCCAAATCCTTCAAATCTTCTTCTGTCTTTGCATCAATCACAATATATCCCGCTCCCATACTTTCAATATGTTCCAAAACTTTTTTGAAATCTTCCGGGTGAGATTCGTCCATATTGGAAACTCCACTTCGACGATTAAGCCCATAGATAAATTTCTTTCGAGTGAGAAGATTGAAATGCTTTGCGTATTCTTCTTCCTCTTTTGAAAGTTCCACAGTGTTTGCCATTTTTTCTTCTTGAAGCACTATCAAAAACTTTTGCAAAACTTCTGTTTCTTCAACAGCTTGCTTGTCTCCTCGTTTTGCATCACGCGAAAGTCTTTCGATTCTTTTCTCCACACTCGCCAAGTCTGCTAGGATAAGTTCCATATTGATCACCTTAATATCTCGAAGCGGATCAACACTTCCATACACATGAGTAATACTTTCCCCGCCACCAACAATTGGGAAGATTCGCACCATTTCCAAAATAGCATCTACTTCTCGAATATGTGAGAGGAATTGATTTCCAAGCCCTTCACCTTTATTTGCGCCTTCTACAAGTCCGGCAATATCCACAAACTCGATTGCTGCTGGAAGAATTTTTTTTGAACCAGAAAATTCTGCAAGCTTTGAAAGTCGCTCATCAGGCACAGCAACCACCCCGACAGATGGATCGATTGTTGCAAAAGGATAGTTCGCAGCCAAAACACTCTTTTTTGTAAGAGCGTTGAAGAGAGTTGATTTTCCTACGTTTGGTAGACCTACGATTCCGATACTAAGCATATTATTTTCCGAGCATTATTTTTTGAAGTTCGCCCTGGTGTTTTCGCATAACTTCCATCATTGCAGCCTGTTGATTCATTCCTTGTTTTTCCAAAACCTGTGCTTCTTTTGCAATTTTTTCAAAAAATTGAGGATTCTTAAGAACAGCTTCGATAATCATATCTTGCTGTTGTTGCGGAAGACCTGTTTTTTTAAGTTGGTTTTGAAGTAATTTCTTTACAAAAAAATCTTTAATTCCCATGATATTAAAATATTATTTATAGTCTTTTGATACTAGCAAAAATTAAGGAAATAAACAAAAACAAGAAGTATTTACATCAAATGTAATTTATGTTATAAAAAACAAAAATAAATAACAATGGAAACACGATTTATTGTAGAGGGCTTGATTGGTATAACCTGTCTATTCATGTTTATTGATTTAATGAAACCAAAACCCGTATTTGGAATTCAATACAAAATCAAAGAAATACGAGCGAAAAATGTAGTCCTAGAAAATGTTAACACAAGAGAAAGATTGAAAGTTACAAAATCTTTTCTTTACGAACAGGAAACTTTCTCAACGGGAGACATTGTTCAGATGCAAAGTATTTGGATTTATGGTGGTAAAACGCATCAAAAACTAAGAAGGATTTAAACTCTTGTTCTTATTTACAAAATCACCTTCGGGTGATTTTTCTTTTTCATCAATGGAAAAAGAATAGGCTTTTTTCTTTATAAAAAATTCTTTATACTAAACCTATGACCCTCGAAGAACTCCATCAAAAAAATCATGAACTTTGCACTTGTAGCCTCAAAGAAACTGCAACCCAGCCAGTTTTTGGAAATGGGAATGAAAAGGCTGAAATTGTATTTATTGGCGAAGCGCCGGGAAAAGATGAGGATAAAACAGGGGTTCCCTTTGTTGGGCGAGCAGGACAATTTTTGAATGAAATGCTTTCAATGATACAAATGAAGCGTGAAGATGTGTATATTACAAATACTGTAAAATATCGTCCACCAAACAATCGCGACCCTCTTCCAGAGGAAAAAATTTCCTGTCTTCCCTGGCTCGTCGAAGAACTTGAGTGCATCAAACCAAAAATAATTATTCTTCTTGGAAGACATTCTCTCAATACCTTTTTCCCTGGAGAGTCAATCTCACAGGTTCATGGAAAACTTCTTAAAAAGAAGGTTCACTTTGTGGTGGGAGAAAAGAAAATTTCAATGCCAAACGAATATTACCTCCCTCTCTATCACCCAGCCGCTGCGATGTACAATGGAGCACTTCGAGAAACTCTGATTGAAGATTTCAAAAAAATTCCTATTATTTTAAAACAAATATAAAAAGAAGCTCAAGTAGAGCTTCTTTTAATATTATAGGAACCATACAGCTTGTTTAAACTGTCGACCCCTGTCTTCATAGTTTTCAAAAAGATCAAAACTTTGACACGCGGGAGAAAAAACAACAGCGTCACCAGATCTCGCTTTACGATGAGCGATTTGAACTGCTTGCATTATTGAAGTGACTCTGGTTATTTCGGGCACAATACCCTGAAAAAAAATACCCACACGTGAAGTATCTTGTCCAAGAAGTATTAAGGAAATAACTTTCTGTTTAGCTAACTTCAGAATTAGTTCATAGTCACTTTCTTTATCAATTTCTCCCGCAATCCAAATGATGGGTTTTTCTATTATCTCGAGTGTGAACCATGCTCTATTAATATTTACAGCACCGCTGTCGTTCCAATACTCAATGCCTTCAACTATTCTAAAAAGTTCCCGTTGGTGCTCCTGAGCAAAAGCATCCTCAAAAGACTCTCGAATATTAACTTTACGAATATCGAAAATTTTTTTTTGATCAATCAAGGAATTCTTTTTCTTTGAAAGGTTTCCAGATTCAAGAATTAGAAAGCTAGACAGAGAAGAAAGACTTTTTATGCTTTTTTGTAACGTAATAGAAAAAGGTAACGAAATATCAGTTTCAATTAATTTTTGGGATGAAGGAACTTCATGTTCGTCTGTTACTGCAATAATAGCTTCTAATTTTTCTTCCCCTGACAGAGAAACTATTTCTTCTACAGGTTTTTGTATTCCCGTTTCTCTTTTTTTTCTTTCTTTTCTTTCTTTTGAAATTTCACACTCAACAATTTCGGGTCGCGTATTTATTTCCAAATAGAAGTGTTTTGGTGTGACTGAATCAGAAGCTTTTTGAGAAACTGACTCAGTCTTGAATGAAAAAGAATCTGAAGAAAAAACAAAACTTAAAATATTCAAATCAATATCCGCAAGATCAATGAACCCATCATCTCCATCTAAACAAGCCCAGAAACCTAAACTTTTTATGAGATTGATAATTTCATTTTTATCTTGAGAAGTATTCGTAAACTCAATAGTTAAATATTGAGACCATTCATCTGGATCTAAAAAAGTAAGTTCTTCGATCCCAAATTTTTTCAAAAAAACCCGAACAAAGGATGCGAGGACCCTATATTCATCGTGTGAGGAAGGACATATTTTTAATTTTATATATTCTTCTTCAGACTCTTGATGAAGAATATCTATTTCTTCTTTTGTTTTTAGACGGTATAAGCCGCCCATAATTATTTGTGCGGTTGTCATAGTGTACAGTTTTTTAATTTAACTAAACAGTACGCCTTATCATCAAGTTTTTCAAGTTGACAAAGTTAAAACAAAAAGCCCTTATAAAGGGCTTTTTAGATATTAAGAACTGTATTTTTTTGCAAAAACCTGCCGAAATTTATCAAGTTCTTCAAAGTCGTCTTCTATTTTTTTCAATATATCCAATTCTTGTTTTTTTAATTCGATCATTTCTTGAAAAATAGTCACGTCTTGCTCAGTGTGACGTTCTACTTGTGATAGAAAACGCTCGATAATTTCAGTAAGTTCCTTCAAAAATCTATCTTTTAAAAAGATAAATTCTTGTTCAATAATTATCGGCTTTACAAGCTTCGAATTTGTGCCAAGATTTGTTTTTTGGGAAACACTCACAACTTTTTTAGAATCTAATTTTACATTTTCCTTGTGTTTATTTTTCCCTTTTTGAGTTGAATCAAAAACCAAAGACTTCACACGCACACTGTTTTTATTTTCACCAACAAGATCAACGTCACAACCTTGAGACTTGAACAGGTCAAAAACTTTTGAAATATCGTCCGTATTCAAAATACGAACAACAAACTCTGGCTCATTTCCCTGGTATTTGTAAGCAGTGCGAGGAAGTACTTCATATTCCGTGATTTCATTTTGTTGCAAATACCATTTAAAAAACTGAGAAATGGTACGAACTTTCTGTTTTGATTTCAACAAAGAAACTACTTCAATAAGTTCTTCGACTGTTTTAATAGTTTCATCATCATTGTCCTTGTTGAAATCTTGATCAGTGTCTAGGGTTTGATTTTTAATCTCTCGAGAGTCTTCTAGAGGAACTGAAGAGACTTGAGTATTATCTACTAAAGCCTGTTGTTGATCTTGCTGGTTAGGTCCTCCCGTTAAGCCATCATGTTGATTCTGGTCATCATCTTTAGAAACAAAATCTTTACAAAAGTTTTTAACCTTGTCATCCCCATACTCCAAAAGAAATTCTTGAGGAAGATTAAGTGAGATTTTAAATTTCTTAATATTTTGTTTTGAATCATGAGGAGTTACATTTGTAAGTTCCAAACCTTTTCCTTGCAAACAATCCCATAAAGGAGTGATATCTTGGTTTTCCATCAATGAATGAAATTGTACGGAACTGGAATCAAGACTGATATTTTTAACAGGTTCAGAAATACGGAAACCATTGTAAACTGATTCACCTAGTGCATTACGTAAAAAAGTAATAATTGCTCCTAAAAAACTAGAGGCAATCAATCTGTCAGGCTTAATTAGTTGTTGTGTCATGAGATATGTATTTTTAAATTGAACAATTGATTTTTAGACACCTTACTCTTTTTACAACTAAAAATCAATAAATATTGCCAGAAAAGCAATAAAATGGGATAATTTTGCTATCTTTTCAAGACTGTAATAAAAGTGGTTTTGAAACGTCTATATATATGAGTGACATGGAAATTGAGAAAATCAAACAACAGTACCTAGAACACTATGACGAGCTATCCCCTGCTTTGTATCGATTTTTCGTGTTTCAGACTAGCAACACAGAGGTCGCAAGCGATCTACTCCAGGAAACCTTTCTTAAAACCTGGGAATATATATCCCAAGGGAAACCAATACAAAATCTTAGGGCTTTCTTATATCAGGTAGCGAGAAATATCCTGACAGACTACCGAAGAAAAAAGAAATCGAGCTCACTTGAATCTCTCACGGAAACAGGTCTTGATTTTGAATCAGAAACAGACATTCTGGAAGAAGAAAGTAAACACGATGATTTTCGATACGTTATCGAAAAATTCAAAATTCTAGACACTGAACAAAAAGAGCTCATAACCCTTCGCTATGTCGAAGATAAAAGTATTTCAGAAATTGCAGAAATTTTACAAGAAAGACCCAATACAATTTCAGTAAAAATTCATAGGGCTATAGAAAAACTCAAAAACCATATCAATCAATAAAACAACATGAATGATAACTTCAACAAGTTAATACAGTCAGCAAAACAAATAGAACTTTCTTCAGAAAAGAAAGGTATTATTCGTACGCGACTTGAAAGTTTTATTGAACTTACCCCAATCACACAAACAGTTTCAAAACCTATCAAATCTCCATTCACACCTCGAATTTCAATTTCATATTTTAGCAAGGCAATTAGTTTTGCTTTGATTGTTCTCATTGCAGGAGGAAGCACGATTTCATATGCGTCAGAAGACACACTCCCAGGCGACACGCTTTATACAGTTAAAGTAAATGTTAAAGAACCTCTTGAACAAAAACTTGCTCTGACTCCACAAGCAAAACTTGAAGTAAAAACAAAACAAGTAGAAAAGCGTCTCACTGAAGCCCAAACTCTTCTTCAAAAAAATGATACTAGCCCAGAAAAACACAAAGAAGTTGAAGTACGAGTAGAAAAACAAGTAGAAGAAATCGCACAAACGATTAGTGAACTTCAAGAAAAAGGAGATGTTGAAACAATTCTTTCTGCAACATCAAAACTTCAACCTGTTCTCAAAGCTCACCAGGAAGCACTTCAAAAAGAAGTTAATGAACCAAGTACTGAATTACTAGCGAAATCAGTTAATCCTGTTGAGATTTCTACTTTTATGGATTCTGAAAATGAATCTTCAGACATAAGTCGTGTTAGTCTTGTTCAAGAAACAGAAACAATTGAAGCAACTGAAACATCAGATGTATCCGAACTCAAATCATCTCTTGCTGATAGTCTTCTTAAAACAGTAGAAAAAACACTTCTTCAAGTTGAAGAACAAGAAACTAAAGCACTTGAATCAGTTGAGAACCTCGAAGTAACAGAAATAAACAAAGAACTTATTTCTTCTGTAACGGACAAAAAAGTAGAAGAAGCGACAAAAGAAATTGAAGAGATTAAAAATCAAATCTCTCAAAACGAAACCATCATCTCTGAATCTTCGAATGTATCAGAACCTGAATCAACTCTTGAGCAAACTATCGAAGCTGAAGTTATTGTTCTCGAAACAACAATTAAACAAGACGAACTTATTCTCACTCTAGCTGACGCTGAAATTCTCCTTGCTGAATCTAAAAACCTTTACGAGCAAGGTTTGTATAAAGAATCATTAGAAAAAGCACAAGAAGCAATCAAAATCACCGCAATGATTGAGGCAAACAAAAAAATTGAAGCGGCTAAAGAAATAAAAATTGAAACAAAAACAGATATTTCTGAACCTGTTATCATCCCAGAAAAAATTATTCCTTCTGAAACTCAAATACAGATTGAAGATCAAGCGAGTCAAGCTATACAATCCCTTGAAAACTCACTTATTCTCAAACAAAATAAAAACGCACAGTAATCATGTGCGTTTTTATTATTCTTCTATAACTTCATAACCAGAAATCTCTTCTTGAGATTGTTTTTTTGAATTAAATAAAATCCAAACAATGATTGAAATCAATACCGCTAATAGTGCGAATAATCCAACATACATGGTTTTTTGATCTGAATACGAAACAAGGGATACAGCATCCTCAGTATTGCTCTCAATAAAATTATCAGTCACAACCGGACTAGTCTTTGTATCCTGTATTTTTGATACCGTAGAACTTTTTTCTACTTCTGAAGCTGGAGACTTATTTTCTTCCAAGATGACAGGTACCATCTCACCTCTAGCATCCTTAATGACAATTGAAGAATTTTGAAGTTTGGTTACACTTCCAGGAAAAGTAATGGTTTTACCAGCTCGGACGAGTGTATATTTTGGAATTGTAAATATCAATGAATCACTTTGTATTGACCAATACGACATATCTAAAGTATGTGAAGATGTATTTTTTAAAACAATAGTTCCATCTGTTTTAAAAGTTTCAAGTACAAGAGAATGGTCGGTTATGGAAATAATATGTTCATCATAGATATATGGATCAAGCTCTGAAAGATCTTTTCCAAAAGTAAAACGGTGATATGAAAGTGTTACAACATATTCGCCAGGATATTGATAAATATATGCAAAATCTTCTTTCTTTGTTTTATACAACACAGTTCCATCTCCCATATTCCAAGCATAAATTCCCTTTCTAATCTCAGCATTATCATCATTAGTTAGAAAACTTTCAAACAAAACAGGAACTCCGACAAAAGATTGTTTAACTGCTTCTATTGTTCCTTTTGGTGCTGTCTTTTTTGTTTTTTCCTGAATAGATGACGAACTTGATTTTGTTGTAGTAGTACCTTCATCTTCTTCTTCATTTTCAGAATCACCATCTTCACTCTCATCTTCTTCATTGTCATCAGTTTCTGTTTCCAAAGAGATATTTTGAGATTTCGGAGTTGCCTCTCCTTCTCTCCATGAAGAACCAAAGCGCGACAGGGTTCCAGTTGAAGAACTTTGCATGTCACCCCAACCCGAAGAGAAATTTGTAGAATCGATAACCGTTCCCAGGCTATTTTTTAAGACCAAATTCTCTCCTTCATTTGAAAGTGCACCGGAATAAAATTTGGATGCTGTTTCTTCTGGAACAGTTGAATCATCTGTTCTTTCGAGAAGAATATATTCGGAAGGATTAACTGATATACCCGAAAGATTAATTGATGGAGCTCCGTCAGAAGCCTCCAAAAGCCAACCGTCCAAATTTATAGTTTCTGATCCTTCATTATATAATTCAATCCATTCATTATTTGCATCCCCTAAATATCCTTGCCAGGCAATCTCATTAATTACCAAAGATGCCGAAGAAATATTCGGCATCCAAAACAACATAATAAAAATAAACAATCTTACACACCTCATGATATTAATCTAAAATACTCCGCAATACATCTTCTGGAACTTCTTTGTGTGAAGATGTTTTTTCTTCATAATGAACCTTTGTATCAAAAGTATTCCAGTTTTCATCATCTGATTGTTTAGTATATTTTTCTAAAATAGACTCAGCTTCATTTACAAGATTTTGAAGTGACACAACATGAACGACTTCTGCTTTTTTTTGTACCGGCTTTTGAAGTATTTGTGGCTTGTGAGGAAGTGTCGGCTGCAGGTCTTCTTTCTTAGGCTGAGCATTCTTGAGAGCCATCGCTAATGCATTTTTGAGTGCATTTTTATTTTCTTCACTTGCTTCTTTTTTACTAAAACGAAGATTAGTATTTGGAATATTTTTAGTCTCTTGTTTTTGAGTTTCAGTAGACTGGATAAAATCCCTCACACCTTGTGGAAGATCTTTTTTAATTGGGGGTGTTTTCGGTTTAAACACTTTTGGCGCCTGCTGAATATTTTGTTTTTGAAGTTGCTTTTCTTCCTGTCTTGGAATTTCAATTTTTGGAATAACTATTTTACTCACAATAGGTGGTGGAGTATCCTCAACAAGCTGTGTTTTCTCTTGTGAAATAGTTTGCTGTATATCAAGAGGAATAATTATCTTCGAAGGTTTTTCTTCTTCTTTTGGAGTATCAAATCGTGGTTTTGAACCAAACTTCTCAATTCTTTTTTGAGTTTGTTTCATTTCCCTATTTGTTTCAAAATGTGTACCGTGCCAATTATTAATAAATTCTTCAATTTCAGCTCGAGGTTTTGCAAATTGAGTACGAGAAGAATCAATCACCTGTGTTCGGTAACTAATTTCGGGTTTTTCAAGTGGCCCAATTCCCACAGCAGAAAAAGGACGAGATCCCACATCGTCAATCATGAGAGAAAGGTAAAATTGAAATCGTCCAAGATTCACAATATCTTCTTGGGTAAATACCGGCGCAAAAACTTTCTCCAAAACCTCAGCATCCATCGGACCAACTCGATATGAAATTGTTGTTCCCACGTTACCAAATACAGCATCTGAAACCGGCTCATCCATTTGAGCAATGTATTGGTGAGCAACAGTCAAAGCTAGTTTGTATTTTCGAGCTTCGGCCAAAATATCTGCAAAAGATTCATTTGCAAAGTTTTGAAACTCGTCCACAAACAAATAGAAATCCGGGAGTTTTGCAAGTTCTGACTTTGGAACATCTGCACGACTCATCGCGCCAAGGTAAATTGCAGTAATAATCATACCTCCAAGAAGAGCTGCGTTTTGTTCTCCGATTTGTCCTTTTGAAAGGTTTACCAAAAATATTTTTTGGTTGTCCATCATGTCTCGAACATTAAAAGAAGACTTTGGTTGACCAATAATATTTCGAATGACTGGATTGGTAGTAAACTGCCCAATCTTGTTTTGAATCGCAGGTACCGATTCGGCCTGCATACGTTCTGTATAGTTTGCAAATTCATCAACCCAAAAAGACCGGACACTTGGATCTTTCACATGCCTTACCACTTCATCTCGAAACCCCTTATCGGAAAGCATTCGGTTTACTGAAAGAAGTGTTGAGTTTGGATATTCCAAAAGCGCGAGAATTGTATTGTTTAAAATATATTCCATTCGAGCAGACCATGCGTCAACCCAAATCTTTTTAAAGGTAGACATAAGTCCAGACGATACAAGGTATCGTTTTGTTGGATCAATATCTTCCATAACATTAAAAGCAATCGGATACTCAGAATCAAAAGGCGCAAAATATACAACATCTTTCATTCGATGTTCTGGAATATAATCAAGCAGAGTTTCAATAGCAGAACCGTGCGGATCAATAAAACACATTCCTTCTCCGTTTTGAATGTCTTGTGCTGCCATGTTTTCAAGTAGGGTAGATTTACCCATACCTGTTTTTCCAATCACATACACATGTCTTGCTCTGTCTTTATTTTTAATACCAAAACGCTTTCGTTCATTACGAAAGTCTGTAAGACCGAAATATGTAATTTTGTTTCCATCTGACATTATTGTTTTACTTGTTTTTTAGTTGCTGTTTTTCTTTTTCGAACAACTGCTTTTTTTACAGGCTCTCTTTTTGTTTCAAGATATGCTTGTACACTAAAGTATGTTGAGAGTATAAATACTGCATTTAATATTTGACTGATCCAAAATAGAAATAGAGACAGCGCATTTGTGCTATCTTGAATAAAAACAGAAACAGCAAGTATAAATGAACAGATAAAACCTGTTATAGAAACCACGAGGTTAAATACCGCAACCTTCTTCCCTTCTCCTAAAAGAGTTCCAAAAAGAAGCGCGATCCAAAGTACAATAGTAGCCAAAATCGGAGCCTCTTCTATCAGCATATTTGGTGGTATTAAAACAAGCACCGTCGCCAAAACAGAAACAGCAATAAGTAGTGCTGCGACGACAAAAAGATAGATTGTATTTTTTCTATAAAAATGGAACAGTTGTTTATCCATAGAGAACAAAGATTTATTTAGTAATACACATAAGTAATTATATATCAAAATCAAAAAATATTATTCAAAAACTGTGGGTATTTACAAAAAAGAAAGATTATAGTAATCTACAAGAACAAACAGCTTGTTTAGGTTGTTATATAAAGGTGTATAAACCTTTGTTTTGTCTTCGCTCAGACGATATGAAAATTATATTTTCATACGCTCTTCGCTCGACGAAATAAATTATTAGTAAACGGTTTTTTAGGCTAACCTTATTACCTTTTTTCACAGTGAAAAAAAATAATAAAACCTATAAAGCTTGCATGAAATCGCTTACTCACAAAGTAGCGAATTTTTTATTTATGGATACAAATACAGAATATAAAGCACTCGTTGACGCAATGCCAAAAGGTCTTGAAGTTGACGCGATTGTAGAAGGAACTGTTATCGCATTTGGAAAAGCATCAGTATTTATTGATGTTGCGCCATATGGAACAGGAGTTATTTACGGACGAGAATACAACAACGCTCGAGATGTTATCAAAAATATTAATATTGGAGATACAATCAAAGCTAAAATTGTAGATCGAGAAAACGAAAATGGATACATCGAACTTTCTTTGAAAGAAGCACGACAAGCGCTTATCTGGAAAGAAGCAGATGAAATCATGAACAATAAACAAGTTCTTGAACTTCCAATCAAAGAAGCAAACAAAGGAGGTCTTATTGTTGAATGGCGAGGAATCCAAGGATTTCTTCCAGCATCACAACTTAAGGCTGAACATTACCCACGAGTTGAAGATTCTGACAAAGATAAAATCTTGAAAGAATTAAAGAAACTTGTTGGACAAGTTCTTCCACTTATGATGATTACAGTATCACCAAAAGAAGGAAAGCTTGTATTCTCTGAAAAAGAAGGAAACCAAGAAGAACGAATTGAACAAATTTCTAAATATGGACTAGGCGATGTTGTAACATGTGAAGTTGCAGGAATCGTAGACTTCGGAGTATTTCTTAAAATTGAAGAAGGAATCGAAGGACTTGTTCACATTTCAGAACTTGATTGGGGTCTTGTAGAAAACCCACGAGAAATGTTCAAACTTGGATCAAAGATTCAAGCAAAAATTATTGAAATCAAAGATGGAAAGATTTCACTTTCAATCAAAGCTTTGAAAGAAAATCCATGGAAAGAATTTGAAGGTCAACTTAAGAAAGGTGATATCGTGAAAGGAGCAGTGATTAAATTCAACCGACACGGTGCACTTGTTTCTATCAAAGAAGGAGTTGCTGGACTTGTTCACAATTCACAATTTGGTGGAGAAGAAAAACTTCGAGAAGCACTTGAACTTGGAAAGTCTTACAACTTCCAACTCACACTTTTCGATGCATCAACACAAAAGATGACACTCGAATACTTGGATGCTAAAAAGGCATAAATAGTAACAAAACAAAAAAGACCCGCAAGGGTCTTTTTTGTTTTGTTAAAATAATCATTCTTTTTCCATTGATGAAAAAGAATCAAAAAATCTAGACACTCGCATTTTCTACTAAAAACAAACATTCTTTTCTAAACATTACTAAACACTTCGCTTCTTTTCCGTCTTACGGACGGAAAAGCATAATGTTCTTAACGAAAAGGATGTTTGTTTTCTTCACGTGAGAATGTGAAAGTGTCAAAAAATCAGAAAACAACTCCTGCGAGCTTTTTTTGACTTCCAACAAATTTACACCTTTTGCCAAAATTAAGATTGATTGCGTTATTAAATGATTTGATTTCTGCAATATAAATTATATACCTTAAACAAACTTATTTTTACCTCTCTCACGAAATTTCTTAAGAACCACCTGTTCTTCCGTAGTTAAGATATGATCACCTAACCCTGTTACTCTTAAGTATGTATTGAGCTCGCGAATACGGGCTGTTTGAAGCTCGCGAATACGGGCTGTTTGAAGCTCGCGAATACGGGCTGTCATATAACCAAAGTCTATTTTACCATTTTTTGTAATTGGTAGAAAAATTTTTTCATGTTGAATTTTTTTCCAGCTTGCCATGTTACTGTAAGAATAAAACTTCTTTAAAAATTGAAGTTGCGCAATGAAATAAAGACCCTCCTCAACAGAAAGTTCTTTTTCTTTAAAAGATAATGAAAAAACTCTTGCATGGGTAACCATTTTATATTCATGATTTCTAAAATAAACATATCCAAACATATCAACAGTGATTGTATTAGATTTGAATATTTTTGCTTTTATATCTGTTTTACCAATAATACCTGTATTAGTTTCTCCAGAACTTACGACAAAAATACCCTTGTTGTTAATATGAGTTTGTTGTATATCAAAATCACCATTTTGTGGTTCAAATAATTCTGAGATTTTAAATTCTTTTTCTTTCATACTATTCTCCTTTTAAAACACGAGAAACTTCCCAAGCAAGATAATCACTAACTACTTTTTTAAAATCTTCTTCAGTTGGACGAGTGTCTACTATTTTATGTTGTGAAAATGTCCAGTCATTACCGTTGAGTGTGATTACATCCTCTATATATTCATCTTTTGTAAGATATTTTAGATAATCTTTACCATATAAAACTAAATCAATTACTTCTTGGTATCTTTCTGTAGCATTATTTGTATTTTTCAAGTTTACATCTTGACCAGATTTTTTACGATTTTGACGAGAGTACCCATCGTTAGAAAAATCAATAAATTTAACCTTTTGTTTTTCGTCATGTTTTTTACCTACTTCAAAAACATATATAGCTGTTTGCACGCCAGCTTTTCCTCGAAAAATATCTGCCATACGAATACTTGCAAGTAAAGTATTTTTCTCAAGAATTTCTTTAGTGTAGGGTAAACCATTACCACTTCCGGCATTTTCTTGAATCAAAATTACTGCTCGACCATTATTCATTTTACTGAGTCCTTTTTTAACGAAAACAAAACCCTTTCCATCTGCTGAGTACGGTGGATTAAGTAAAAAAACATTAGCTGGGAAATCTTTATTTTTATTTTCCCCTTGCTGATATTTACCTTCAAAGTTTTTTAAACTATCATCGTGGATAATGTTTGTTGATCCATCCCCCATTAAGATCATATTGAGAACAGCAAGTAAATAAATATCTGATCGTTTTTCAATTCCAAGTAATTGTTTGTTTTTAATTTCTACAATTTTTTGATTTAATCTTTCTGGGCTCTTTATATTTTTAGTAGCGTCATCAATCATTAGTTTCATCGATGAAACAAGAAACCCAGCCGATCCTGTCGCGTAATCCCAAACATAAGAATCCATATCAACCTTAGCAAGTTTTGCCATTAATATCGTTACATAACGGGGAGTAAGCACCACATCATTTTTATCGGAATCAGGAATATTTACCCAAGCATTCAATACATTAAACAATTTACCTGTAAAATCTAAATGGTAAGCTGATGTGAAAATTGGGAGAATATTTTTTTCAACAAACGAGTAGATAGTTTTTAGCTTACTCTCACCATTAATCGGTGTAGATAACCCAGAGGAAATAAATACTCTTGATAAATCAGTGATTATCATTTCTTTCTTCTCTGTTGGCAAATCTCGTTTATCGAGAAAATCTGAAATTTTATTCAAAATAACCTTACCATCATTATTCTCTCTACCGGTTTCACCTCGTAAATCTGTAATTTCAAGTGGTGCGACTTTGTTTTCAACCCCAAGTCCTGCCATAAGCATACCTGTTAAAAGTTCTACTCTTGACCCAACAGAAATCTGTAAGTCATCTTGCATTTTTTGATTTAGTGCTTTGAGATTGACCTCAATTTCATTTTCAATTTTTTGACTACGTTGTTCAACTTCTTGTTGTGTAAGTTCCAGTTTTTGTACTTCAGCAATAAAATTTTCAAAATTATTTTTTGCTAAAAAAGACAAATCAGAATAGTTACCAACTTTTTTTGGTATTCCCATATTTTTTGCAGAAACATAATAAATACCTAACTCTGTCTTTATGTCACCAGTCTTATCTTCATATCCATTAAATCCTATAGCAATTACCTCTTTATAAGAATCAGTAAAATCAATTATTGCCTTTGCATAGTGAACTGCGCCATTAACTGCAAATCCATTTATATTTGCAAAATTTGGTGAACCATCTTTTTTAATATTTTCTATTTCACCAAAATCATTTATTTTTTCTAATTTTCCTGAAATACCTTTTACTTCAATCATTACTGGAAATAATTTTTTATCTTTTGTTTCAAGTAGTAATTTAATATCGGGGTAATTCTTACCATCACCGCCGGTTTTTGATGGAGCTTGAACCATGGCATTTGCAAGCTCACTATTTATATCTTCTGTTTTGATAAAATACTTAAGTTCGGAAAACTCGAGTTGGCGCTTGGCAATATTCTCAATTTTTTCTTCAATACTTTTCATATTCTATTTATAAACACACCACGACTAAAGAAAATTATTTTTAAAATAATTAATACGTTAATCTTACTACATGAAAATTAAATAATCAATTTTCGACCCTTTCATAAAAAGCGTAAAGAAAAAGCAGGGTATATTTCGTAGAGACGAACGCTTGAAGCAAAGCGTTTAGTGAGTCTCCGGAATATATCCTGCTTTTTTAGTTTTTTATGATGGGTCTAGACTTTTTGTTTCTTTTTGGGTGATGCAAAAAGAAAAATAATTCTAAAACTCTTTCACTTCAATATTTTCTGGTAAATCCCTAACACTAATTTTAATAGTTTCTACTGGTTTTACTTTTTTATAACTCACATATTCTGTAGAATTTATTTTTTCAAAATCTTTTTTCAAAAATACATAAACATACCCTTGAGCAGTTTGTGGTAAATTCTGATATGTTTCTTTATTTACTCTAAATAAAACATCTCCATCAACAAAAGAAAAACCTGAACGACAACTTTTCTTTAAATTTTCAGAATTAAATATTGCCATAAATATTGCAATATCTACTATATGAGAAGTAAAAACAGCAGGTTGACCATCAGGGATTGCATCGTAAGTTCCATCTTCTTTTAATTTATGATTATACGCTTGTCGTGGTTCAAACTCTTCTTCAATCTTAGAACCTGAACCATGAAAAACATAATCCCCTATTTTTTCCAATTCTAGTAATTTTTGTTTTTGTTGCGAGTATTCCATAGATTAATTAAACTCATTCATCGCCTTCTCCACTCCATCTTTTTGAATAGTCTTAATAATTTTCATAACCTTATCCGAAAGAGATTCAATTTCTTTTTTATCATCCTGACTAAAAGAAGCCAAAACAAAATCTCTTCGACTTTCTGGAAGAAGCGCATTTCCTTCTTCATTTTTTCTTGCAACTCCAATTCGAATTCGAGTAAAAGCTGAGGTTCCTAAAGCTTGCTCAATAGATTTAATTCCATTGTGTCCTCCAGAGCCTCGATTAAAAGAAACTCTAATTGACCCAACAGGTAAATCAACATCATCGTACACAACCACAACATCTTGTGGTTTTTGATTTTGTTTTGAAAGATACCAAGCAACAGATCTTCCAGATTCATTCATAAATGTTTGTGGTTTTATAAAAGTCATAGCATAATGCTCGGCTTCAATACTTTCTGCATATTTATTTTCCTTCCATTCCAAAGACCAAGCCTCAGAAACAATCCAAGCAGCGTTATGTTTTGTATCTTCATATTTTTTTCCTGGGTTTCCAAGGAGTGCAATAATCATATGTACTAGTATCCCCTATTTTCATGGTTTGCGTCAATACTTTATTTTGTATTACAATACTGTCATGGAAAACACTCAACAAGAAGAGAAAACTTCAAAAATTTTCAACATTAAAAGAGAGACTTTTGAACTGATCCGATTTATTGTTATAGCTGGTCTCATCATTATTCCCTTCCGAATTTTCATCGCTCAACCATTCATCGTAAACGGTGCGTCAATGAACCCAACATTTGAAACTAACCAATACCTTATTGTTGACCAACTTACATATCGAACACAAGAACCAATACGCGGAGATGTTATCATCTTTCGATTCCCTCTCAACCCAAAAGACTTTTATATCAAACGAGTAATTGGACTTCCAACAGAAACTGTAACCATCGAAGGAAGCAAAGTGTATATTCAAAAAGAAGGAGAAGAAAAGATTCAACTCGACGAACCCTATATTGAATTTGAAGCAAACAACAACATTAGCGTTACCCTTGGAGAAGATGAATATTTTGTAATGGGCGACAACAGACCAAACAGCTCTGATTCAAGACACTGGGGAGTTTTACCAAAAGAGTTTATCGTTGGAAGAGCATACATGCGGCTCCTTCCACTCAGCAAAATAGATTTTCTTCCTGGAGAATATCACCAAACAAATCAAGATACTGATTCATTATAATTAGCTTATACAACACTCATGGCACAAAAAGATTCTGGGAGACTCACCCACGCAAATATTCCGATCATACAAGAAAGTGAATACTACAACATTCAAGGAATGTTTGAAAAAATTCAAGAAATCGTGATGTATTATGGATTTATTCCTGTTCATCTTCCAATGATTGAACATGAAGAATTCGTAGCAAAGGCTGCTGGAAAACAACCTGAGAAAATCACAGAAACACTCTATGGTGTCAAACAACCAAAAAGTGGCGACAAGCTTAGTCTTCTTCAAACAACAGCACCGGGATTTATTCGAACATATATTGACGAAAACATGATCGCGCTTCCACAGCCGGTTATGATGTACCGTTTTGGTCCACGATACCAAAATCAAAAAAATGGAACTCATGAATCTTTCACCTTCGACCTTGAAGTTGTGGGATCAGAAAAAAGTATCATGGATGCTCTTTTGATACGACTTGCTGTTTTATCTATCGAAGAACTTGGAGGAAAACATATTTTTGTTCACATTAATTCTCTTGGAGACAAAACATGTAGACAGCACTATATCAAAGAACTCTCAAACTACTATCGAAAACATATTAATTCTCTTGATAAAGATGATAGGCAACTTCTCAAGACAGATCCACTTCTTGTTCTTAATTCAGAAAAAGAAGGAACAAAAGAAGTAAACGCAAACGTTCCAGATCCACTTAGTTTTCTGACAACTGAATGTAAGAAACAATTTAAAGAGGTTCTTGAATATCTTGATGAACTTGGAATCTCATATCGAATAGACAAAAAGATTACGCATGAACTTGATTCTGATAGTCACACCATGTTTGAAATCCGAGGATACTCAGAAGACGAGGAAGGAAATCATGACGAAGTAAACAGTGTTATTCTCGCGCGAGGTGGAAGACATGATAACTTGATTAAAATGCTTGGATCGAAGAAAGACATTCCAGCAGTTGGAGCATCTATCTATGTTCAATCAATCATGTCTATGCCTTGGTTCAAACCACACAGCCCACGAAATCTCAAAGAACCGAAAGTATATTTCATTCAACTTGGAACAGAAGCGAAAATGAAAAGTCTTGCAGTACTTGAACATCTTCGAAAAGCAAAAATTCCTGTTATGAAAGCACTTTCAAAAGACAGTCTTCAAGCACAACTTTCTGTAGCTGAAAAAATTGGTGTTCCATACACAATTATTTTTGGTCACAAAGAAGCTCTTGAAGGAACTGTTATCATTCGAGCAATGAAAAACAGATCTCAGAAAACAGTAAAAATTGATAAAATGATTGAGGAATTGAAAAAGATTAAATAAAAAAGACCTCGCTTTCGCGGGGTCTTTTTTTATGGTATAAATTCCGTATGTCAAAAAAGATTATTCAGCTTGGCGATGAAAGACTTCGGATTGTATGTGAACCAATCCCAGATCTTGAAATTACAAGCAAAGAAACAAAACAACTCATGAAAGACCTCGACGACGCCCTTGCTTCACAAAAAGATGGAGTGGCTATTTCTGCGCCCCAGATCGGAGTAACAAAGCAACTTTTTGTTATCGGTGGAATTGTTTTTGATGCAGAATATCAATCAGGAAAAACTAAAATACCAAACCCAGCAATTCCAAACCAATATTATTTCAATCCAGTAATTATTGATAGTTCGAAAGAAATGGTTGATATGGAAGAAGGATGTCTTTCAATTCGTGGAGTATACGGAAAAGTTACAAGGCCGAAAAAAATAACACTGCAATACGTAAATGAACAAGGTGAACATATTGAAGAAATAGCGACTGGTTTTTATGCTCGTGTTATTCAACATGAATACGACCACCTTCATGGAGTACTTTTTATTGATAAAGCAGAGGAAACTTGGCAAGATGAAAGCTATAAACAATACTAATATTATATTTTGGGGAACTCCTGATATTACCCTTACCTATTTAAATGACCTAGAACAAGCTGGATACAACATTTCAGCTGTTATTACACTTCCAGATAGACCAATCGGCAGGAAGCAGATTTACACCGCTCCAGCACCTAAACTTTGGGCCAAGGAGAGAAATATTGTAGTCCTGCAACCAGAAAAACTTGATGGGAATTTTGAAGAAACACTCAAATCTTTCAACGCAGATATTTCAATCGTGGTTGCCTATGGAAAAATTATCCCAGAAAAAATTATTAACATTCCCAAAAAAGGAACACTCAATGTTCACTATTCCCTTCTTCCAAAATGGCGAGGAGCAACTCCTGTTGAATCTGCAATTTTACACGGCGACATAGAAACAGGTGTGTCTATTCAAAATATGGTATTCAAGCTTGACGCTGGAGATATTTTTGCTGAGGAAACGATAACACTTACCGGCATGGAATACAGAGAAGATTTGCGAGAAAATTTAAGTGTTATTGGTTCAAAACTTTTAATACAAACATTACCTGGAATATTAGATGGCAGCATAGTTCCCAAAAAACAAAATGAAGATTTTGTTACTCGAGCAAAAATTCTTACAAAAGAAGATGGCCAAATAAATCTTTCAGATGATCCAAAAATTTTGTGGCAAAAATGGAGAGCATATTTCCCTTGGCCAGGGCTTTTCTTTTTTGATGAAAATGGAAAAAGAATTAAAATCACCCAAGCTCGTTTTGAAAACAACAAATTTATTATAGAAAAAGTTATTCCAGAAGGAAAAAAAGAAATAACTTGGGAACAATTTAAAAAATAAAAAATCCCCTTTAGGGGATTTTTTATTTTATTTCAATAGATTGAATCACAACATCTTGAACCGGTCGATCCACGCCAGGAATTGTATCCACGAGAGAAATTGTTTCTACAACATCATATCCTGAGATAACTTTTCCAAAGACAGTATGTCTTGTATCAAGATAACTATTATCTGCAACGTTTATGAAAAATTGTGATCCGTTTGTATTTGGACCAGCATTTGCCATTGAGATTGTTCCTGCAATATTTTTGTTTTCAGCATGAATCTCATCTGCAAATTGATACCCAGGACCTCCTGTACCCCAACGAGCCATTTGTGCTGTATCTTTTGAAAGTGGATCGCCGCCTTGAATCATAAATCCTTCGATAACTCGATGGAATCGTGTTCCGTCATAAAAACCATTTTGTGCGAGAGTGATAAAGTTTTCTACTGTTTTTGGTGCTTTATCTTTCCAAAGTTCAATTTCAATATTTCCCTGTGAGGTAATCATTGTTACCGTAATTGTTTCTTGCTCCATAGTATTTGTTTCTTCTGTTATTTGATTATTTTCTAAACTCGACACAACATTTGCCGAAACATCTTCTTGTACTGACATTTCTTCAGTTGCTGTATCTTTTCTTGTACTCACTATAATTACCATAATAACTATAAATAAAGCAAGAATTTGAAATATTGTTTTTCCTTTTGACATGATTTTTATTTTCGTAATAAATTTTTAAATGCGATTGCTGCTTTTTTGAATACTGAACGTTTCTTCTGAGACTGACTTGTTATTTTATATTCAATGGTATCTTTTGCAATATCAATAGCGGCATACAAATCTTCGTGAGTTTCTTCTACTTGAAAATTTTCTTTTCCTTTTTTAAGTTCAACAAAAACTCGATATACTTCTCCTTGTTTTTGATGATTGGTTGTTCTTCCCAAAGAAACAAAACATTCTGAAGAGTCGTCATAAACTATTTTTTCTAATAAAGAAAACTTTGACTTCACAAACTGATCAATAGTATCGGTAATCTCAAAATTGTTATAAGACTGGATATATAATTTCATAAGGCAAATTTCCACTTAAAACTATTAAACTCCGACATGTTCATTATATCACGAGTAAAAAAGACTATTTATCGACAATATCAAAAATCTTTGATGGTTTATGATGACCAGATACTATTTTTACTTTTGAAACTGGAACTTTGAAATATGAAGCTATTATTTCAAGTATTTTTCTATTTGCCATGTTTTGTTCGGGTTTTTCTTTGACAGAAACAACAAATCTTCCGTTATTTCCTCCTCGCAAAAACTCTTGTTTTTGGCCTGTGAGAGCTGTAATTTTTACATACATGTTTGTAATAATAGCATAAAAACATTGTAAAATAAGGTTTTTTATAATTACATAATACTTGACTTATTTATATATATATGTTAATATTTTAACAAATCAAAACCCGATAATTTAAATTCTAGCTCTATGAAAAATTCAATTATTTTCCTTTTTGCAGTACTTTCTGTAACTCTTTTCTCTTGTGGAGATCAAGAAAACTCTCAAGAAAAAAACTATTGTCACACCGAACTTATTCCTACAAATCTCACAACATCTGTTGTTGGAGATATGGAGATTGTTCGCACTGGTCAAAGTATTTCTGGTATTGTAAAAGACCACAAAAAACAAGTCCATGGTTACACCAAGGAAATGTTTTTAAAGGATAATCCTAACATTGCAAATCGTAAACCGTATGCAAAAATGAATCCTTGTGATTCTACAAAGATTTCTTATGTGAGTATTCCAGTGTACTCTGGCGATACTGTATTCTTGCGATTAGCACTTATGATTGACACCCTACCCGGTGAAGACAAATCAATCAAGTGGCACAAATCACCAAACAGCCCCATTCATCACATTATCGATCAAGATGAAAATGGCTGGGTGATAGTTGAAGATAAGGATATTGTTTGTGATAATTCTTTTACAAACAGTATCCCTCCAAAGACTGACTATCCTTCTGAGGATAGTGGTGTTCCGTGTTGGTATTTTCTTACAGGAATTCCAAACTGGTTCTGGGTAATTCTTATTGTTATTTTCTTCGCGTGGTTTATCCGCCATCAACACAAAAAAACTCGCGATGTAATTAACAGTAACACAAATTATCAATCAGAGGACACAAGACGACACGTAAGTGGAGAACACTCAGAAACTCGAAATGGTATGTCTGAAGTTGCTAAAGAGATTGGTAAATCCAATGAACTACTGCAGAAGATTTTGGAAAATGGCCAAGCAAAGTAACAAATTGAATTTAAAAAGCCCGAACAAATTGTTCGGGCTTTTTTGTATGTTGTTTATACATTACGCAAGGTTATGCAAAAACGCACCAACAAAATACGAAACAAGAGCTGCAATTCCTCCTACTAAAAGAGTTTCGAAAGATGCACGAATACGATTTTGTCCTGTGATTCCACCTTTAATGAAACCAATTACAACAAAGGCAACGGAGGTGAGTATACAAGAAACCAAAAACTGTTGCCCTTGAAACCAACCAAACGCCATCTCAAAAACAAACGAAACTAATGGCGCGAGACCAAGTAAGACAAATGAGACAAATGTTACAGAAGCTGTTTTAAGTGGCTTTTTTGAATCATCACCACCGAGACGCTGCTCTGCTCGTGAAGCAAGGAAATTTGAAGATGCCATCGAAAAACCATCTGCAAGCACATTGGAAAAACCGAGAATGAGAATAATTCCAGGACTAAGACCAGCACCAACAACCCCAGCAACAATTGCAAAAGTTGTTACAATTCCATCAATTCCTCCGTAGATAAATTCTGGTAAATATTTTTCTTTATAATTCATATTACGTGTGAGATATCATTAATTCTAGATCTCTTAAAACTTCTTCTGCGTGAATTGCTGGTTTTACATTTTTGTAATGCTTCACAATTTCACCGTTTGGATTAATCAAAAATGACTCTCGTTTAATTCCGATAAACATTTTACCAAACATAGATTTTTCTCCAAGCACATCGAAACTTTTCATAACTTCCCTTTCCGTATCTGAAAGAAGCGGAAATGGTAAACTAAATTTTTCTTTAAACTTTTTATGTGACGAAACACTGTCACCAGAAACCCCAAAGACAATTGCATTATATTTTTTAAACTCAGCCCAAGAATCTCGAATTTGACATGCTTCTGTTGTACATCCTGGAGTATCATCCTTTGGATAAAAATAAAGCAAAATCCACTGACCTTTGTAGTCAGTGAGACAATGCTCTTTATTGTTTTCATCAAGCAAACAAAAAAGTGGTGCTTTCATATACTAATTATTTGGAATTCCATCCCCTCCTAAAATAACAACTCCGTCATCCTCTTCTGAAACTGGATTAATAATGTCTTGAATTTCTTCTTCTGTTTCTGAAATTTCAGCGGATATCTCTTCACTAGAAACTGTTTCTTCAGGGACGGTTTCTACAACTTCAGAAGCACTACTATCATTTCCTGATAAAATACCACTTTTAATAACAATAACGATAACTACAAAAAGAAATATAATAGCAAGAATACGTAAAAATTTTTTCATATATATTTAAAAATCAATAGCTTGTTTTATAAGGTCTGAAAATTCGAAAGTCTTTTGTTCTCGAGTTTTAATATTTTTAATTGATACAGTTGTATTTTCTTCTTCCTCTGTCCCAAGAATCACCACATATGTTGCTTGTGTAGATTCTGCGTAGCTAAAAATATCTCTAAATTCATTTTTTGAACCAACATAAACATCAACTACAGAATTATTTTTTCGAAGCTCCGAAGCAACTTGCGCGGTGTATGAATTTGGTTGCTGAGAAAATACTACAATTTTTTTATTCGTCACAAGACTTTCGAGTGCGCCGATAGTTCGAAGCGCTGTCTCGAGACGATCAACACCAACAGAAACTCCAACTGCTGGAAGTGACTGACTTGTAAATCTTTCAACAAGATTATCGTATCTTCCACCGGAAACCACCGAACCGAATTCGGGAGCAGAGAGAAGGTTTGTTTCAAACACCGGACCTGTATAGTATGCAAATCCACGAATAATTTTCATATCAAAAATTACTTTATCTTCCACTCCGAAATTTTCTAGATATTCTGATATAGTTTCAAGTTCAACAATTCCGGCCTCTGCATCTTGAAAATCACCAAAAAATTTTTTAAGTTCTTTAATTGCATCTTGTGGTTTTGCGGCAATATTTGAAAATTGTTTTATTTTTTCAATCCCATCTTCAGCAATTCGAAGTCTTCTTAATTCTTGAACAAGTTCTTCTTGAGAAATTTTTTCAGCCTTATCAAGAACAATTAAAACTTCTTTCAAAAGATTCTGAGGAAATGAAATAAACTGTGGCAAAATATTAAGAATTGTTCGAGTGTTTACACGAACAATAAAATCAGAAACCTGTAGTTCTTTCATAATTTCAGTAATCATGAAAATTATTTCTGAATCAGCAATAAGATTTTTTGTTCCTACCATATCTGCATCAAACTGCATAAACTGTCGATATCTTCCCTTTTGAGGTCTTTCACCCCGGAAAACGTATCCTGCTTGATATCGTTTAAAAGGTCTTGGAAGTGCGTTTCCGTATTGACTCACCGCTCGAGCCAAAGGAACAGTAAGATCAAAGCGCAAGGCAACATCTTCTTTATCTCCACTCAAACGTTGACTTGTTGATTCAAGACGAAACAAATTAAAATCACTCGCGCTTTCAGAAATTAAAATATTCTCAAATTCTGCAACTGGTGTTTCAAGGGGCAAGAATCCAAATCTTTTATATACTCGAGTAATACATTCAATAATGTATTGTCTTCCAGCAGCTTCAGAAGGAAGAAGATCTCGAAATCCACTTGGAGTATTAAGCTTATTTTCGTACATATTCATATATCCATATGGTACTTGATTTAGACTTATGAATCAAGAAAGAATTTGAATAAAATCAAAAAATGTGCTTTAATACCTGAGTTAGAAATAATAGAAAATATACACTTATGAACCTATGGCATGATGTTTCTCGAGGAGATAACACTCCAAACGAGATGAATGTAATCATTGAAATTCCAAAAAACTCACCAAATAAGTATGAGATTGATAAAGAAACTGGACTTATCGCACTCGACCGAGCAAATTACTCGGGACATCCATATCCATTTGACTATGGCTTTGTTCCTCAAACACTGTGGGATGATGGAGATGCGCTTGATGTAATTGTACTTACAACTTACCCTCTCAATGTTGGTATTCTTGTACGAGTTCGACCTGTTGCTGTTATGGAAATGATTGACGGTGGAGAATCTGACTACAAAATCATCGCAGTTCCTATTGATGACAAACGATGGGATGATGTTCACGATATTTCTGATCTTAACAAACATAACCTGAAAGAATATCGACACTTTTTTGAAACATATAAAGATTTGAAAAAAGATGATGGTAAAAAATCAGTTGAAATTCTTGGATACAAAGGAAAAGAAGAAGCAATGAAAGCAGTTGAAAAATCAATTGAACTCTACAATCAAAAATTTGCAAAATAAAAAACGCGTATGCGTTTTTTATTTTTTAAATACCTTGTTACAATTAAAATACAAAAATGTTTTCAAAAGTAAAAGCAGCACAAAAAAAATACAAACGCACTATTATCATAGCGGCGATTATTGGAGGTTTTATTCTTGACGCACTCACACTTCAGCAAATTGATCGTGTTTTTGATAACGCCATTTTCATAACCCACATTCTTATTCTTGGAACTTGTATTGCTCTCCTTTTCTCAAAAAATACAGAACGTGGAATCAAACTCAAAATTGCACAGCGTGAAAGATTTATTAATACACTTGTAATATTTTCTTTTGGTGCACTTTTTTCTGGATTCATAATCTTTTATGGAAGAAGTGGTTCCCTTCTTTCGAGCTGGCCTTTTCTCCTATTACTTCTTGGACTTATGCTTGGAACAGAGATAAAACGGGCATATTATGAAAATGTAGTATTCCAAATTTCTTTCTACTATCTTGCTATTTTTTCTTATCTCATTTTTTTCCTTCCTGTGTTATTTGCTGAAGTTGGGGTTTTAATGTTTCTTGTAAGTGGTATCGTCAGTTTATTTGCAATTTTTTTATACCTTCAAATTCTCAAGAAAATTAATACTGAGATATTTCGAGAGTATATTCCAAAAATCAGACTTCGAGTATTTATAATTTTTGTTCTATTTAATATTCTCTATTTTACAAATATCATTCCCCCCGTTCCTCTTTCACTTAAATTTAAAGCGATCTATCACTCGATAGAAAAAACTGGAGACAACAGCTACCTTGGAACATACGAAGAAGCTTCTTGGTATAACATTTTTGAAACAAGAAGTAGAACAGTTCACAAAGAAGAAGGTTCTCCAGTGTATGTTTTTGCTTCTGTATTTGCACCAACCAGACTTGAAACTGACATATATCATTCATGGCACTACTACGATAAAGAAAATGTCCGTTGGGTAAAAACAGACAGGATAAGAATTCCAATATCTGGCGGAAGAGATGAAGGATTTCGAGGATATTCAAGAAAACAAAACTTATGGCCTGGAAAATGGAAGGTTATTATTGAGACAGAAAGAGGCCAAAGACTTGGACAGATTCGATTTAGCATTTCAGATAAAAATATAACTCCACAATTAATACAAGAGCAGCTATAGAAGCTGCTCTTTGTATTTTGTAATAGCCTCTTCAAGAATTGGTTTTTGATTTTCTGGAATAGGCGCCGCGCTTGGAGACTTTGTTTCAAGAGGGTGAACCAAAGCACCATTTTTATACATTTCATAATGAAGATGTGGACCAGTTGATCTTCCGGTTGAACCAACAGCGCCAATCAAATCTCCTTGTTTTACCTTTGCTCCCTTGCTTACATAAATTTTTGAAAGATGGGCATATGCAGTTGCAAATCCTTGCCCGTGATCAATTTTTACAAAATTACCATAGGCACCATTCCATCCAGAATACACAACTGTACCGTCTCCTACTGTTTCAATTGGAGTTCCTGTGTCGGCTGCAAAATCTATCGCTCTGTGAGTTTTAAAGGTTCCCAAAATTGGATGTTTTCTATTAAGCGAGAATCCTGAAGAAATTCGTTTGTAACTAAGTGGTGTTTTCAAAAGAAGTCTTTGTGTTGCTTCACCATCTTCATTGTAGTATTTATTATTGCCTTTTGAATCTTTCACAAGATAACTAAAAAATTCATTTCCTTCATTTACAAAACGCCCAGCAAGCAAGTCTCCTGTTCCAGCAAATTCCCCGTTTCTATATCTATTTTCAAAAACAAGAGAAAATTGATCACCCTCTCGAATACTTGAAGTGAAGTCAACATCCCACGCAAAAACTGTTGCAAGTTCCATAATCATTCGATCAGTCAATCCAGCATCTAGTCCAGATGAATAAAAAGATTCAGAAACCACCCCACTCACAACAGATTGTTTTATTTCATAGACAATATCTTTTCTCTCAACAGAAAAACCATTTTCAGTTTTTGAAATCAAAAGCTCTTCTGTGTTATTAATGTCATATGAAAAAGAAATAAGAACACTATCTTTTTCAATAATTGAAATAATCGAATCTTTTCTGATTTTTGTAATATCAAAAACTTCTTTAATTTGTTCAATCAAAACAAGAGAATCTTCGTAAGAAATACCTAGTTGAAGTTGAAATATTCCAAGAAAGGTATCACCTTCTTGAATAGTATAGGTTCTTTTTTGATTTTCTGTTTTTTGTTCCATCAAATCTGGATCTTGATTAACAGACTGAGATTCTTCACGTGCATTTGTAGAAGATCCAGAAAAAGTAGAGATAAACAAAGAAACAAAAACAACAGCAATCACGGTGATTCCGCGATATACAAGGTTTCTTTTGCGTATTGAACGCATGTATTCCATAGACAAATATTATATCAAAAAACCTTAGTTTTTTATTAAAACACCATAATTTATGCTATTATACAAATATGACACTACAAAGAATTATTTCAATTAGTCGACCAAGGTTTTGGATATATGAATTTGGAACTTTTGCTTTTGGGGCAATCGCAGCCTTTTCAAGTTTTTCAAATTTATTAAACATACAAACTATCATTTTTGGTTTCTATTTTCTTATCCCTGCAAATATTCTTATTTATGGGATCAATGATATTTTTGATTATGAGACAGATAAACTCAACCCTAAGAAAGTTGAATACGAAGAATTACTAGAACCAAAAGATCAGAAAAAAGTATGGTGGTGGATTATTCTCACAAACTTCCCATTTATAATTGCAGCCTTATCTCTTGAAACACCTGCAATGATTTCATTCTTTGCTTTTATATTCTTTGCAAGCTTCTATTCAGCAAAACCAATTCGAGCAAAAGCAAGACCCTTCCTTGACGCGCTATTCTCAGCTTGTCACTACATTGCAACTGGAGTATTCGGATACTATCTTCTTGGTGGTGAATCTTTTCCAACTCTTGGTTTTGTCGCAGGAATACTTTGGGCAGTTGCAATGCATGCATATTCAGCAGTTCCAGATATCAAAGCAGATGAGGATGCAAAACTTCAAACTATCGCAACAGTACTTCGAGAAAAAGGAACTCTCGTACTCTGTCTCATGCTTTATGGAATATCAGCATATCTCGGATCAACAGTCTTAGGAATTGGAGTTCTTATGTATGGACTTGTATATATAAGTCTTATGATTATTTCTCTCAAAAAAGTTGGACCAGGAGGAAGCGGACTCTTTAAAATCTATACTTATTTTCCATATATCAATCTGGTAGCGGGTGCAGTTATGACCATTTCACTACTTCTGGTTCACCCACTTATTTCAATATAAAAAATCCCCATAAGGGGATTTTTTATATATCATTCAAATCTTTGAGTGGTCTTGGGTGTTTAATTCCTCTAATTCGCTTATATGCAAGCTCTGAAGAAATAAGACAAATCGGCATTCCAATTCCTGGATTTGTTCCAGCGCCAACATACAGAAGATTATCAATCTTTTTACTTTTATTTCCAGGACGGAGCAATGTTTGCTTGAGTGTATGAGCAAGTCCAAGTGCGGTACCTTGGAAAGCATTGTAATCTTTTTGGAAATCTTGATGAGCATATAAACTTTCATATTCAATCATGCCTTCAAGATTTGGAATATTTAAATCTTGCTTCATCATTCCAATGATCTTATCTCTATATTCCTTCTTTTGAGATTCAGAAAACTCGAGTCCTGCGGCCACAGGAACAAGAACGAAAAGCAAATCCTTACCTTCTGGCGCAATAGTTTTATCTGTTTTTGTTGGACAACAAACATAATAAGATGGATCATCTGGGAATTTTGGATTATCAAATACGTCTTTAAAATTATCCTTCCAATTTACAGAGAAACGAAGATTATGATGAGTAAGTGTCTTAACCTCTTGATTTAATCCAAGATAGATTATAAATGCCGACGGTCCCATCACTGCCTTATCCCAATACTTTTGTGGGAAGGTTCTATTTTTTTCTTCCTTTACAAGTTTCGTCTCTGTAAAATGCATATCTACATTTGAGATAACATGATCAGGAAAAATAACCTCCCCGTTTTCCAACCTAACACCAGTTGCTTTCTTATCTTCAATAATAATTTCTGACACAGGTGTTCCAACTCGTATTATAGTTCCATTTTTTCGAGCAATATTTTCCAATGCTTCTATGATTTTATAGATTCCTCCTTCTGGATAGTACACACCCATATCAAAATCTATGAAGTTCATAATATTATACAAAGCCGGAGTTTTGTCTGGCGCTGAACCAAGAAAAACAAGAGTATATTCAAGAATTTTTTTCAATCGTTCATCTTGAAACCAACCATCAAGGTAAGATTCCATCGTTTGAAATGGGTTCATCTTGAGACCTTCTTTCAAAAAATCCATTTGAACGAAATCAAAAACTGAATTATAGTTCCGATACATAAACTGCCGTTTTGCTAAGTCATACTGCTTTCCTGAACGTTCTAGATATTTTTTAATTTTTTCAGCAGAACCCTTTTCGAGTTTCTCAAACGTATCAAGATCCTTTGAAAGATCAGAGTATAAATCAAGGACCGGGAATTCCTTATCTCCTGGGAAAAATACTCTGTACGACGGAGAAAGTTTTATCAGATTAAGATGATCTTCTATTTTTTCATCAAGTAAAGAGAAAAAATGTTCAAAAATATCAGGCATGAGGTACCATGAAGGTCCCATGTCGAAAGTAAAACCTTTCTCTTTCAAAAGCCGAGCTCGGCCTCCAGTGGTTTCATTTTTTTCAAGAAGTGTCACTTGATATCCCTGCTTTGCTAAAAGACAAGCAGTTCCAAGTCCTCCAATTCCAGCTCCGATGATTACAATGTGTTCTTTTTTCATATAAAGATTGATATAACAGTTATAATTTTTTTCTTCCAAGATGATAATACATGCTTTTTTGACCAAATATCATAATTTGATTTTTCAATTTCGTCTAATATTCCTTCGTATTTACGAGCAGCAACTCTCAGTGGAAATTTTAGTTTCCAAGGTAAGTCTTCAATTCCAACCCAAGCTTTTTGATACAAATCTCTACATCTTTGTATTTGAAATTTCATAAAATTTTTCCAGGCAGTTGAGTTTCTCTTAAGCTTGATATCTTCCAAGGAAATTTCAAAATGATTCATTTCATCTTCTGGCATATACACCCTTCCCAATATTTCAAAATCTTCTTGTATATCACGCAAAAAATTTGTCATTTGCATAGCTTCAGCAAAAGCTTGTGCGCTCTTGAGTCTTTTCTGATCATATAAACCAAAGAAATGAAGCATTGTAAAACCTACAACAACTGCACTTCCGTACATATATTCTTCAAGGTCTACATAATTTGAATATTTTTTTTGTTCAACATCTTGAGACATTGCTTTCAAAAAAGCATCTGCATACTCAAGTGGGACGCGATATTGCTGAAACGCCTTTTTCATATACCAATGAATATCTTCAATATCTCGTTCGTCCTTCAAAGTCATTTGCCAGTCTTGTATCCAGGAATGTAAAAGTTTCGCTTTTGAATTTTGGTTTTCTTGCGCGTCAACATATTCATCAGCAGTGCGAACCCACGCATAATACAGGAAAACAACCTCACGAATTTTTCGAGGGAAAAAATTTGTCGCACGGTAATAATTTACACCATAGCGCTTTATTATATCTTGAGAAAATTGTAAGATTTCCTTATATGTCATAGTGTTTTACATTCTTGCCTCCAGTCGATTAAGGACATCTAAAAATGCTTCTGTTGTCTTTTTTGAAAAATTTCCAATCTCGATAGATTTTCTTATTTTCTTGAAAGATTTTTCCATTTCCTTATATGTAAACATCTTAGTTCCAGTTTCTTCAAAAAGCGCTTGTAACACTTTGTTATGTTTTGACGAAAAAGATGTTCCATAAAACTTCATAAAAATATTTTTTTGATCTTCAGTTGCATGTTTTAAAAAATGATCAGTAAGTAAGGTTTGTTGTCCTTCTCGAATATCATTCATTATTTCTTTTTTAAGAATTTGCTCTGAACCAAACATATCAAGATAATCATCTTGAACTTGAAATAAAATCCCAATCTGTTCACCTATAGAAAACATTTTTTTCTGTGTATCTTCAGAAACTTTACCAAGCAAACAACCAATCTGAAATGGTCTCGAAAAAGTATACAACGCTGTTTTATATTTTGTTTTTCTAGTAATTAATTTAGTATCAGCCTGAGGATATGATGCAAGTTTTACATCAATCATTTGACCAACAATAACCTCATCAAGTAATTGGATTATTTCACTAAAAACATCTTGAGATGCTTTTGATTCAGAGAGCGCCTGGAAAGCTGCAGCATACAAAAGATCACCCACGAGAATTGCTTGCGAGTTTGAATAGTGAGTTTTGTCACCACGAACAATTTTTTGATTTTTTTCAATAAACCCATTTATCGAGGGGACGTCTCTTCGAGTTAAAGCCTTATCAATAACATCATCATGAATCAAGGCCAATGCATGAATAAGCTCAACAGCTATCATAACCAACCAGTGAGAATCCTGTAGCTTTTTTCCAGATTCTAAAATACCAATGTAAATACTATATGGACGAAGCCTTTTTCCTCCTTGTAAATATAAATCAACATGCTCAATAAAAGCTTCGATATCCTTATCTTTTGCAAGCATTTTATAACTCTTTATTTTTTTATGCGTAAAAACAAAAAAACGCTTATCAAATTCTTGGGAAAATTGTTGTAAATTCATAATAAGTGAGCTTAGTATACCACAAAAGAAAAGCCTGCATCAAAGCAGGCTTTTCAAGATCCAGGCAACGGTAACAGGAACAAGGAACAAAATAAAATTCACCCCAGGAACTCCGTTTTGAGCAGCATTCCAAGATTCACAAGATGCTGGAAATCTTCTTTCTTTAAATGTGCGAGACCAGAAATTACCAGCTCTGATAATCCTAATTCCCCACCAGTGTATCCCAGCAGAAACCACACTGAGTAAAAATATTACCCCAACGATTATCTTTATCTCTATTTCAGGCATACAAAATATTCTATACCACAAATAGATAAATAGTAAACAAAATACAGTGAGGGTAACCCAGAATCTTTTTTGTGCTTTTGTGTACATGATACTTAATTTTGTATTACTCTAACCTGTAAAAATAAGTAAGTCAATAAAGTAAAAGTCTATCTCGATTTATAATATGTTTATGAAAAAAATTGGACTTATATTTCCCCATCAACTTTTTAAAAATAATCCCCTGCTCAAAATAGTTGATACTGTATATCTCATAGAAGACTCTTTGTTTTTTGGAGATAAGCATAACCATCTTTCTTTTCATAAAATGAAAATAGCTTTTCATAGAGCGACTATGAAAAGCTACGAAGATTTTTTAAAAGAGAAAAATATTTCTGTTGAATATATTTCTTATAAAAAAGAAATTACTATTCGTGATATTGCAAAGAAATTACAAAGACATCAAATATTTGTGATTGATCCGACAGATTACCTATTGGAAAAAAGAATTCGAGAAAGTTTTAATTCTCCAACCTTCGTTGAAAATCCTCTTTTTATAAATACCAAAGAAGAAAATCAAAAATTCATCAAAACTCAATCTAAACTTCTCATGTATAATTTTTATGTACACCAGAGAAAAAAATTGAATATTTTGATTGACTCAAAGGGAAAACCTACAGGTGGAAAATGGTCATTTGATGAAGATAATCGAAAAAAGATTCCTCAAAAAGAATATAAAAATATTCCAGAAAAAATTGAATCTCGAACAAATGACTACACAGAAGAAGCTAAAAAATATACAGAAAAAAATTTCAAAAATAATCCCGGAAATTTAGAAACTTTTATATATCCAACTAATCATCAAGAAGCTGAGAAATGGTTCAATGACTTTCTTTCAAAACGTTTCGAAAAATTTGGACCATATGAAGATGCAATACTCGAAGATTATTCAATTCTTTACCATTCCCTACTTTCACCACTTCTCAACATTGGACTTCTTGAACCAAAATATATAGTTGAAAAAGCACTGTTATATGCCCACAAACATAATATCCCCATCAATTCAATTGAAGGTTTTATTAGGCAAATTATTGGCTGGCGAGAATACATGCGTCTTGTATATGAACTTCATGGAACACAGATGAGAAAACAAAATATCTGGAAACACAAAAACAAACTACCTCTATCTTTCTACACTGGAGAAACTGGACTTGTGCCTGTTGATCAAACCATACAAAAAATAAATAATCTCGCATATTGTCACCACATTGAAAGACTTATGGTTTTAGGAAACAGTATGTTTTTACTTGAAATAGAACCTGATGAAGTTTACAAATGGTTCATGGAAATGTTTATTGACGCCTATGACTGGGTAATGGTGCCAAATATTTACGCAATGAGTCAAAATAGCGTTGGAGACTTGATCACAACCAAACCCTACATATCTGGCTCAAATTACATCTTGAAAATGAGCGACTTCAAAAAAGATACCTGGTGTGACGTGTGGGATAGTATGTATTGGGTGTTTGTTTCAAAACACCATACTACTTTAGCTAAAAATTTTCGTATGAACATCATCGCAAAAAAAGCTCAAGATATGGACAATCAAAAGCTAGAGTCCCATAAAAAAATACTAAGAGATTTTAAAAAACACATACTATGAGAAAATTATGGAATCATGCCCCTTACCCTATTTGGAGTTTATCAACTTTGAACAATACAGGCACATGCAACATGAATATATGCAGTTATGTAACTCCAATTTCAATGAAACCAAAAGAATTTATTGTTGGGATATATTACAATACTCAAACCTTTGAAAATATTTCAAAAACAAAACATGGACTCCTGCAACTGCTAGCAAAAGACCAAGATCATCTCGTGCGTCAATTGGGTAAGAAAAGTTCTCTCAAGACAAACAAAATGAAAAAAATTCTAAAAGAAGAGTCTGTGGGAACACATAATTCTTATACTTATCTACGAGAATGTATTGGATATATCGAACTTGAATTTTATAAAATTATAAAAACTTCTGGAGATCATGCGATCGGTATCGCGAGAATGAAAAGTTATAGAAGTTTACAAAACAAGCAGACACTCACATTGCAAGACCTGCAAGAAAAAAATATAATCTTATGAGTAAAGATCCAAGAAAAGAAATCAAGCTATGCAAAACATGCCAAAGACCTTTCCATAATAGAAAAAAATGGGAGTCGAGAGGGTTGTGGGAAAATATTTTATATTGCAGCGATGCCTGTCGCAATAAGAAAAAAACCAAGCTTTAATCTTGGTTTTTTTCTTGTATTGTTTTATAAAAAATTATCTTAGTATAGATATCAAGAATAATGTATCCTATCATTGCATACGTGAGTGGAATAATACCAAACCCCTCTGGAGACAAGAGAAAAATAATGGGAAATACAGACCATCCAAAGATAATATATGGACGAACACGTTTAAATAATTCTTTATTTCCTGTTGTTAATTTTTGCACCATAACAGCATAAAACAGTGAACCAATCACAAACCAGACGATCATAACAATACCTTGTGAAAGTGAAGCAAGTGCGCCTGTTAACATAACAAAGGGAGTAACAAATAAAATAGTACGTGTATTATCTTTATTTATTCCAAGATACTGAGCCATAACCCAAGCAAGTAAAGCACAACTCACAGCGTATCCAATCCATCTAATATATGGTGCGGTACCGAGTTGGAGCATGAGAGTATAAGACACAGTCGTAATAGCACTTACAATAAATGCTGAATTGAATTCTTTTTTTCTCCACCCAAACCAAAATACAATGCTACTAATAAGAAATAAAACTATCGCAAAAATATTTGCTATAAAAATATTATTCATACGGTATCAATATATCATATATTAGTGAGCATGAGCACAGCCCTCATGTTTTTCCTTTTCACTCAGGGGTTTACCTTTACTATCCTCAAGAAATACAGCGGCGAGAAATGTTGTGAGAGGCACAGACAAAATAAGTCCAATACTTCCGATAATTGTTCTTACTATTTCTGTTGCAAAAACCTCACTATTCAAAACAAGTCCAACATCTGAAACACCAAGAGTTGAAACATAAAGTATGAGCGGAAGCCCAACTCCAACATATGCAAGGACAAGAGTATTAACCAAAGCCGAAACATGTTCTTTTCCAACACGAAGCGCCCGAGTAAATACATCCTTTCTGTTTAAATTTGGATTCGCACTATACAACTCTCTCACCACAGCAACCTGGGTGATTGAGATATCATCAAGAACTCCGAGAACTCCAATAATAATACTTGCAAGAAGTAGCCCCACAAAATCAAGTGCAACACCGCTATTAAAATCAAGATAAGTTGCCTCGTGACTACCAAATCCACTCAAATGTGTTCCAGAAACAGCCCAAGAAGCAATTATTCCGGTCACAACGACAGTCGCTACTGTTCCAGAAAATGCAATAAGAGAACGTTTATTAAAACCGTGAGTCAGAAAAATTGCAAGCGCCAAAAGAACAGTTGCAATTATCACACTCGTCAAAATAGGAGGTGCGCCTTTCAAAAGAAGAGGAACAAGAACGTACACAATAACAAGTATTGAAGTTCCAAGACTTACAAGCGAACGAAGTCCTTGCCATTTTGCAAATACAAGAATAAGTACAACAAAAGCAAGAACAAGCCAAGTGAGTCCATTCCTTCTATCAAAATCAACTAGACGGTACTCAGGATTTTGTCCTTCTTCGAGATATTCTTCGACTAAAAAATTATCTCCCTTTGAAAGACCAAGATAGTCTTGTTCAACGATAATCTCATCTCCTGTAAAATTCCCTTCTCGTAATACAGCTCTAATGGTTTGCACTATGTAATCTCGACCATTTTGAAATTCAACATCAACAGGAACTTGTTCAACTACTTCAATAACTTCTGCTTCTATGATCTGAACCGTAGAATTAATTTGGTCGTCACTTTGAGCAAACAAAAAACTTGGGATCAATAGAAAACCAAAAAGAAATAATATTTTTTTCATATAATGTCATTGTATCAATATTTTTACCTCATGCAATATTTGCAAATGATTTGCAAATATGTATACTATGGTGTATATGAATACAAACTTAGCTATTATTACAGCACTTGGGATTGCAATACTTTCCTTTTCAGGTGCCTTACTTTCATTCAAAAAGATTAACTCTTGGTTCTCTCAAAAAATTAAATTCCTCACAATATTTGCTGCCGGTGTTTTCACTATGACATCACTAGGACTCATGAGTGAAACTTTTGAATTTCTTCCAAAAAACACAGCTGTTATTTCTATTCTTGGTGGTTTTATTGGGATGCTTATTCTTCATAAAATTCTTCCAGAAACCCACCACCATCACGACAAAGATTGTGAATCTTGCATATCTCCAAAAAGCGGTCCTAAACTTTTAGTAGGTGATATGATCCACAATATTGCTGACGGTATTGTACTTGTTGCAGCTTTTACCGTTTCAAAAGAAGTAGGTATTATTGCAACATTTAGTATTGCAATTCATGAGTTTATTCAAGAAATTTCAGAATATATTGTTCTTCGAAATTCTGGATACTCAATTAAGAAAACACTTATTCTTAATTTCATCTCATCACTTTCTATTTTTATTGGAGTTATAGTTGGACTTCTTTTGACGCAAGACCCAGAGTTTCAAGCAATACTTTTGGGAATATCTGCGGGAGCATTTCTCCATATTGTATTTCACGATCTTATTCCTTATGATTCAATGAGAAAAATAAACAAAAAAGCTTCTTGGAATTATATTGGAGTATTTTTACTCGGAATTACTCTTATGATCGCTGTCGGTTTCTCAATGCCTCATACACATGAACATGGAGATTCAGAAGATATACACCATCATGAAAATGAAGAGATTTTGTTACTAGAAGAAGACCATAATCATTCACATGAATAAGCTTACAAGTAAAGGTGAATTAATTTTAAAAACCCTTCAGCACATGAAGGGTTTTTGTACTGCACAAGAAATTCATAAAAAAGTTCCGGAAATTAATCTTACTACTGTATATAGAAACCTTGAAAGATTTTCAGATTCAGGACTAGTACAAAAGATTTCACTTCCCCACCAAGAATTTGCTTATGAGTTTAGTGAACACAAACACCATCACACAATTTGTGATTCTTGCAGTAATATCAAACACATTACTCTACCTGCAAAAGTCTTACGAGAAATACCTGAACTTTCTCACTTTGACCCTGATTCAATAGAAGTTATTATTCGAGGTAAATGTAAATAAAAAACACACCAGACAGGTGTGTTTTTTATTTATTAGTAGTTGAAATCTTCATCACTACCAAATCCCATATCATCGTCTCCATTTTCATCGTCTCCTGGAAACCAATCTTCATCCTCGTCATCAATTTCACCATCAAAATCTTCTTCAGATCCGAAAGCATCTCCTCCGAAATCTTCTTCTTCATCGTCAAAAGAAAAAAGATTTACCGAAGACGTCATATCCACAGATTGATATACAACTTGCGGAAAGAGTGTTGATAATAGCGTACTAAGCAAATGTGCCATACTATTTTGTAGTTGATTAAACAACTTGTTATATCTTAAATTACAATAATAATAAAATAATCAACTTCATAACCAAGGCAGGATATGAATTACCTGAATTATATTCAGCGTAAAAAATAAAGCAAGAGCAAAAACCCCAAAAATCAAAAATACCCTTTCGGGTATTTTTGATTGATATTATTCAGTTACAGTTGGTGTTGTTTCAGTTGCTGGAACTTCAACCACTCCTTCTGCTGCTGCGTCAGTCATTGGTGTTTCAACCATAACTTCTGCATCAAGTGCTTCAATTGCAGCACCTTGCATATCTTGTGACATTTCTTCTGTCATCATTGTTTCGTCCATTACTGGCGCTACACCGTCTTTATTCTTTGGAATAAATACAATCGCAAGCACAGCAAGTACGATAACGATAAAGAAAATTACTCCTTTATTCATAGTACTATGTGAAAATAATTAGTAATTAATAAGGAAATATAGAATATATCCTTGCCTCTATCATCGTATACTTAAAAATAAAAGTCAACGAGAACTGTTTATATTTCAATCTTTTGACAAACTTTCAATAGTGACAATGTAATCTTTTTCTTGCTCAATACAAAAACCATGTTTCCATGGTTTTTGTATTGAGCAAATAGTTCTTTTTGTTCGAGATTTTTTGGGTCAAATTTTGCTGATTGTTTTTCTTTTGCCTCATCCCAAACTCTTTTTCGCTCCTCAAAAGAAGATAGAGGTGGAATTGAATTTTGAGCTTCCTGCTGAGCTTTCTTTACCATTTCTTGATATCTTTTATTTGGATTTTCCATATAGAAAAATAAAGTAATCTATTTCTTATAAACCTTATGGTAAGAAATATATGACAAGACAAGAATAATTGCTGTCACAACTGGAAATAGAGACGTTCCATTAAAACCAAAAACCGTTGTAAGACTAATGAAAGCAAAAATATAATCGAAACCAAAACCAGCATATGCCCATTCTTTCACTCGAGCTGGAACTTGAGGAATAATAAGAGCAAGAGCACCAGCCATTTTAAACAGAGCGAGTGTTCCAGCAAAATATACTGGATACCCAAGAGATGTTATGCCCTGAACTGCCATATCTGTATGCGATGTAAGTGCCGGGATCATACCTTCAAAAATAAATAGCAAAGAGGTTGTAATCCAGAATAAAATTTTATATTTTTTCATATGTTTTTAGTATATCACGATGTTATAACTAGCAATACTTCTTAACAATACGAGATATTTCTTCTTCATTTACAAGACTTCTAAACAGCTGTCTAATCAATTGTTCTCTTACAGAAGAAGAGATAGATTCAGCAGGCTCTTCAAATAAATCACCTTTTTTCTGCCAAGAATCTAATGCCTTTGAAAGAACATCCTGACTCATTGAAACTAAAATAATATCATCAACGTCCAAAGCTCTATTTTTTGCCTTATTGATTTGATCCTGTTTATATTCAAGCTTTGAATTATTAACCGTAAACTGAATCCCAACGGTTTGGGAAATATTTTCATCTGCCTCAATTCCTACTCCTCGTTTTTTTGATGTTGCTTCGATAATGAAATCAATCTTTTCTGATACATCCTGGTAAGGGTTTGCGGGGTGAATTGAAATCTTCAAATCTTGCATCTCTGCAGAAATACGAGTCAAAAAACTTCTCACCACCCGCTCAGCCTGAGACCCAAGTGATTCACGAACTCCGTTTGTTTCTTGCTCAAAACGATCTGCAAGTTTTGAATATGCCTCAGAGAGAAACACATCTTGTTTTCTTTCTCGCTGGGATTGTATTCTTGCAATTGTAGGAGAAAAAATATTTGCTGTTTGTTCTTTTACCCATGCTTTCCGATACGCACTCTTCATTTGCTTATACTCAAAAGACATATTCTCAACATCTTCAAAAGAAAAATTCTTTCCCCAAATAGGAGCAACTGAGAAATAACTTTTAGGTACCACTCGCCCATCATCTGCCTTGAATTCTTTTTTGTGCTTATCATAAGAAACTCTTGAACCTTTTTGCCCAAATTCCAGGAGAGATTCTTCAAGTTTTTGTTTTGTTTTTTCAAATATTTCTATTTCTTCATCTGTTTCCGGTTTCCACCCTGAGCAAAACTCATGTACGTAAGTGTCAATCTCTCGAGGTTCTGCTTCTGGTTTTGAAATACTTTCTATTTTTGGCATTATTTCTTTCATAGTGAGATTATACCAGCGAACTAAACAAAAAAGCCAGGATTTTTCCTTACGGAAAAATCCTGGCTCATCATAGTTTACCACTACGCAACTTGCTTAAACTCTGACGCAAGTAAAGAAATGGTTGTGTTAAACACTTCTTTAGCCTGTTCAGGCTTATTTTTTTTCAGCGCCCAATACTTTTTATTAAGTTCTGATACATTGTGTTTACGGAAAATTTCTACCATTTCTGATTCTCGTTTTTTAGGACGATACACATGCTCATGGTTTGAAAAACAGAGATTGAATACCTGTTTATTTAGTGTGTCTTTTGGTTTAATACCAACTAGTCTCTTAATGAGATTGTAAGCAGCTGTTCTGGTGTAAACACCATCATCTTGAGTTGAAACCATAGGGCGTATTGATTTTGGTTAGACAAAAAACTTTTTAAATATATTACCACGAACAAACGAAAAAGCAACCTGATTCAAAACTTGTTATTTTTGATATAATTCCTATATGAAAAAAATTATTGCGCTTTCTTGCTCACCTTCCCGTGGAAGAAACTCAGATACAATACTCGATGCTTTTATGTATGGTGCAGAAAAAAATAAGGATCTTCTTATAGAAAAAATGTATCTTTCTGATATTCCAATTGACTACTACACCTATGAAAATAGCACAGGCACACTTCCTCACGAAACTAAGTTCAAAGAGCTAGTCGAAAAAATCCAATCAGCGGACGGACTCGTGATCGCAACACCAACATACAACTTCTCTGTCCCAGCCCACCTCAAAAACTTCATCGACAGATCACGGTTTTTCGCTCTTGATATGAACAAAAAAAATACACTTGGTCAGCCAGTTGGGAAACTGAACTATCTTGGAACATATTTTCTTGTTTCTGGAGGAACACCAAAATGGGCAGAAACAATTTTATTTTTTGCATATCCTCCTTTTTGGCTTCGAGGAGTTTTTCTCTATTTTGGAGCAAAGGTATTTGGCGCATACTACACTGGAGATGTTCATGCTTTTAAAAACAAACAAGTTCTTGCGATCTGTAAAAAAAGAGGCCAGCGTTTTGGAGAACAAATTCTCACAGGAAAGAAACATGGAATCTTGGAGCGAATATTCTGGCGTCCACCACAGGTTTAATATATAATCTCACTTGATAGGAAAAGCGTGGCAAGCTGCGATAAGCTGTGAAATCTGGAGCACGCATCCATATAGATCACAGATTCTTTTCATCATGAGTGAACAGAAACATCTCAGTAACTCGTAAAACATCAAAAAACCCTCTTTGTAACACAAAGAGGGTTTTTATATTTTACAGTCGATATAAAAATAAAAAAAGAAAAACTAAATTAATATAAGTTAATCAAACTATAAAAAATGTCCACCTAAAAAGGTGGACATAAATTTTTAGGCAAGGATATTTCTTTTCCAGTGAAATTCCTAAAAACACCGAGCTTCATAGAGAAATTTACGATTAGAATTTATCGTTTAATGAACCTGCTTTTGACATATTCACTCGGTTTTGCCTAAATTTTCATGTTAACTCTAACACAAAGATTACTGTAGATCAAGAAATTCCTGAAGCCTATTTAAGTATCAAAAAATCACCTTGATTTATAAACTGATTTTAAGGACTCTCAGAGCTTAGCTTAGTTAAAAAACTTTTGAATAGAAAAAATATTAATTAAGTTTTTTGTTTTTAGAGAAAAATACATTAGCCAGTGATATGCCATTGCTATTGGCACTAGAAAAAATGGTATAGCCCCGAGTGGAAAAATATTAACAGCATGAATTTCGCCTTGAGCAAAAACCTGAAATGGTATTTCCGAACTCAAGAAACCAAAAGTAAAGGCAGATACAAAATCTAAAACACCAAAAATAATCAAAAGATAGAATGCTGATTTTGATGGATTTGTATTTGAAACAAGTTGCACAAACAAGGTTAAGGCGACAGTTCCTACAACAATATCACCAATTCCAGCGACATTAGCAAACTCAACCCCAACTAAATTTCGCGCTGACTCCATCAAGAATAAGAAGCCGATGAGACGAAAAATTTGTAAACCAGTAAGCCAACGTAAATTTAATCCATTTCCTACAAAATATTTTTTCCAAAATACAACAATCAGCGATGGCCAAAGAAGATTTACAACCAAAAGAAGCGGAACCCCGAGAGGTTCTGAAATATTAAACTGCCATCGAAATATTGTAAAAAGCATAATAATCCCCCAAATTATTACACCAGATGTTATAGATACAGACTTTTTAAGACCATGACCAGAATAATAGTAGGTTCCAAAAATCAAATACGGCACCACAAGCAGTGTTAAGATGATAACAACATACGAAAGTATAGAAAAATCAAGCATTATATTAATATGAAATTAATAATCCAAGTAACTAGTAATAAAATTGCAATTGCGATATTTGATAAGATAACAGGATTCTGTAGATCTTTCACAAAAAGTACTGAAAGTATTTTGTAAATAATCTGTAAAGGAAACAGTACAAAAGCAATAGTAAATGTCCAATGTGAGAAAAGAAGCGCCAGAAGACTTATACCAGCTATGGAAATATATAGTGAACCTAATATTTTAGAAGAAGGTGAAGAAATACCGTAGGGTTTTTCGGTAACTTTTTGAGAATAATTCACGGAAAGCAAAAAGCCAAAATATCCAGCGACTAAAATGTTTACAGCGAGACAAATAATAATTAAAAACATAGTGTAAATTATTATACATGAATTTCGAGCTGAGACACAAGAAAAAAGCCTAGCGTAATGCTAGACTTTTTTCTTATTGCTCCCCGACTTGGATTCGAACCAAGGACCTACCGGTTAACAGCCGGTTGCTCTACCGCTGAGCTATCGGGGAATGTTTTATATTTTAAATATATTTTCAAATAGTGATCGGAAGCAACCGGCTGGCGAATTTCTTTCAGAAATTCTTTAAACAGCCTGTTCGAAGTGACATTGTCACTTCTCACCTTTACCGCTGAGCTATCGGGGAATATAAACAAAATCCTCTTAATAAAAAGGACTCTCAAATAATACAAAAAAAGAGTAAAAAATGCAAGAAAGGCCGAACCCAAAGGGTTCGGCCTTGTTTTACCTAAAATTTTGCTGAATACCAAAAGACATTCCTTTTTGCATCCCAAATTTCTGCTCAGGAAAACGAGTCTCTTGAAACGGAAACTGTCCTTGAAATGTTGAACAATATAGAAGTGTATTTTTATAAAGCACAGATCCAAAAAATCCATACCCATACAAACCATCATATTGCGTCCCACATTCAAACCGACTTGTTTTTGTTTGATACACACGAAGTGTTGCAATCCCTGATCCGTACCAACCAAAATTTCCAAAATCATATTCAGACAAAAATCTGAAACGAAAAAGTTGATTTAATATCTGTGGAGTAAATCCACACTCAAAACCAAGCATTGGAATATTTTCAGAAAACAATTTTGTGTGAGCCCTCACTTCCCCATTATTCATTCGATATATTTCATATCCGAAACGAACACTTGCATACCAAACTGGTCTTGAATACTGGTATCCAAGATACATTTTTGAACGAAGTAAAGAAAGATTCATTCCCAAGACACCGTCGTGTGAGAAAAGACTGTCGGAGACAATTCGCACTCTGGTGTCGAGAATAAAATTTCCAACACCAATTTTTTTTGGATCATTCTGAAGTAATTTTTTCCTAAAATTATCTTCAGGAATAGGCGACAATTTCACCGAACCAAAACGAATACCGGTAGTAATTTGAAAGGTATCCGAAGATGCATCAAATGGCAAAAAATTGTAAGAAATATCTTGAGCTTTACCAAAAAGCCCTAAGAAAATAATAAGCAATAATACAAAGAACTTTTTCATAGTAAACCTCCTTTTTGTTGAGTATATCACAAAAGAAAAACCCTTTGCATTTGCAAAGGGTTTTAAAAATCTCATTCTCTTTTTCTTACAACTTCAACTTGGAAGTTGTTCGACTATTCCCATTATAACCAACAAAGAGGTAAATACCTTCTGAAAGATTTGGATTGAGAACTTCACCACGCGAGAAATTTTGAAGCTTTTGACCAGCGAGATTAATTATCTCTACACGATCGAAACGTTCAATAGAAAATCCAAATTCTTGAATTCCAATTTCTTCAACTGAAACAATTTCCTGATAGGTATGGATTGAAATATCTGTTGTATACAATACAACATTGGTACCAGTATCGTACAACTCAGCCCAGAACATATGAGTTCCATACAGTCCCGCCAAACTGTAATCAAAAGATGTATATTGATTTGAAACAGTCACATCCATAATTTCAACAGTAGGATTTGTTGGGCTATCGTGATATACACGAAGACCCACAGAGTTAAAGTCACCAAGATCATAATACATGAACAAAGTAACTAGCATACTCATATCCCAGTTCACAGAAAAGTTTGTAAACTCCGGCTCAACAGGCTCATCAGAAAGTGTTGTAAACGACAGTGAGAAATTTGTATTAAAATACTGTCCTTCTGCATACAAAACTCCAAGATAGACATAGGTCATGCCCGGTTCGAGATTTGTAAGTTGAATCAAATAATTTGAACTCATTTCTGTATTAACAGAAAGAGGTGTCCAAACCGTATCAACTCCTACAAGGATAATTCCAACCATGGCTTCTTCTACACATCCACCAAAATTCACATATGCCAACTGCACATATGCAGAAGTTGTTGTGATATTAGTAGCGGTCTCAAGAATATGTGTTGGATTACTTGAACATGCTGGAACTGTTTCGAGTGTAGCAGAAACCAAACAAGCGTTTGATTCAAGAACAACCTCAACAATTCCACTCGAATACGAACTGATTTGAACTGGAAGCTCAAAGACTGCCGGGTTTTGTGTCGGGACAATTTGCCCCACAAGTGAATCACCTACGTAATAGAGAAGCTTAGTATTCCCAGCATTGTCATCATTCCAGGTCGTGACAGCTTCATAGAAACCATTCCCAAGATCATTCAGATCAAGACCGACGGTCGGGTTAGCTGTTAATGCAACATCAACAATAGTTGAAATGGGATTCATTTCAAAATTGTCGTTTGAAGCAGACACACTCACACGCCACGCTGGTGCATTTGGAAGATTAAACAAAATTGGAACTGAAACAAGGGAATCAATAATAATTTCATTGGTAAAGTTGAAAGAATATTCTTCATAAGGTTCAAAAGAACCGCCACAAAGCATTTTTTCAACCGACACAACAAATTCAGAATTCGGACCTCCCGAGTTCACAACTGTCAGATTTACAAACAAGCTGTCATTTTCGGCTGTCGCTGTAAGGGTAACATCTGGCACAGATGCAACAAAGCTATCCATGACTCCGGATTCACATTCTTGAAGAAACATAATACTTGTTCCATTGTAAATCTCTGGATTACAAACTTCATATGTTTGTCCAGCAGAAATTTCAAGAGTATCAGCATATGTTCCAACTCCAAACACTTCAACTGTTTGTAAAAAAGGGGTACCCCCATCAATGGAAGTAAACCAATACAAAGCAGCAGGTGCTCCACCAGAGTTGTAATCGAAAGAAACAACAATCCCAAGATCAACAATTTCTGTTACTTGAAATTGAACAGAGACAGGACCAGCACAAGGAAAACTCCATGAAATCATATTGGATTGAATTGTATCTTGCCCGGAAAGCCAGACATTAACATATCCATTCCAAAGTGAATCACAGTCAACAACAATATCCTGAAAGGTATACTGCTCTGAATATCCAAGTGCGAGGTTTGATTGAACTGCGGTTGAGGTTGTATCTCCTGAAGAAAAATAGTGGAACTGTGCATTTACAGTCTGTCCTGCCGGAGCTTGAATCCAAAGAGAAATATCTGAGTAGATATTAAACTGTGTAGAAACACTCGGTTGAACAGTAATGTTCTGCGCTCGAGCCTGAAACACCAAAACAATACAAAGCATTGCAATGGTAAAAAATTTCTCAAAAGAGAATAAGGGTGTCAAAGAACTTTTTTTCATTTTTTAATTGTTTTAAATAAATTTTGGGTTTTGCAATTTATAGCATTTTTTACATATTTTGTCAATAGAAAACACAGGTTTCTAGAACCTGTGTTTTATTTATATATCTTTATTTTTAAGTGCTTTTTTCCTTTCTTTAAAATCTTGAATCCAAATTCTTGGGAGAGAATATGCGTTTTCAATGGCAAATTCCCCCACTTTCATACGTCGAAGACTTGCTAGAGTTGCTGGAAAACCAAGACGAACCCCAAGCTCTTCTGCTAACGATCGAATATACGTTCCCTTGGAAACAAAAAATCGAACTCTCACATAGACAAAACCTTCTTGTTCAAAAATATCTAAAAGATTTGCTTGATATACTTTCATTTCTCGAACCGGACTTTCAATATCTTTTCCTTCACGTGCATATTGATATAGTGGCTTCCCGTCTTTTTTCAAAGCAGAAAAAACTGAAACCGGAAGTGTTTGAATACCTTCCAAAGACAAAACTTTTTCTTCAATTTCTTTTTTTGAGTATGAGATATCTTTTTGTTCTTCCAAAATCTCACCCTCCAAATCCCCTGTTGTTGTTTTTTTACCAAGCAAAATATCTGCAATATAGACCTTATCCAAACCAACAAGATCAGCTAACTTTTTCGTTCCTTTACCTATACCAAGAACGAGAACACCAGTCGCTCTTGGATCTAAAGTTCCAGCATGACCAATTTTGATTTTTCCAAAATGTTTTTGAATAATCCGAATCACATCAAAAGAAGAAATACCGAAGGGTTTATCCATTACAAGAATCTCTGGCAATATTTGATTTTCTTGAATTATATTCATGTACACATTAGCTTACATTAAAAAAAGCGGTTCGCAAATGCGAACCGCTCTCCACCCAAAAACTCGAAGGTTAGTTGCCACCGGCTTCTTGACCTGGAGTTTTAACTCCTGAAACAACTTTTCCTGAGCCCTTCTTAATTTCACCAACAACAAGAAAATATTGTTTGTAATCTTGAGGAAGAGAATACTTTGCTTTTTGATAAGTAACAAAAGGTTTACCTTTCACTAAACCATCCGGCACAATCACAACTCGAAGACTGTCATCATACTCAGCAGTCAAAGAAGACAAGCCGAGTTCAGGATCATAACTTTCCTCCTCCCATGTAATCTGGAAAGAAGCATCTTTACGAAGCGCTGATTCAGCATTTGAAAATTTACCGAGCTTAGTCGCGGGAAAACGAACTGTTTTATCATTCAACAAAACGAGATTTCCGTCTCCATTCACTTTATAAACTCCGTTTCCTGGTTCTTCAACCAATGTGAGTGTTAGTTCCTTTTCAAAACGAAAACGAACATTAGCAACATCAGAAGGATTAATTGACTGAAGAAGAGGTAGGGTAAGTTTTACAAGCGCAGGTTTTTCACCAGTGTTTTCTTTTTTTGTTGCGGTAGTATCTTTTGAACCACTACAAGCAACTAAGAATGCTGTAACCAAAAAGGCTACAAAGTAAGAGAAAATTTTCTTATTCATTTTTCTGTGTATTTTTAAGGTTCTATTTGTTTTGCATACATATTATCATATATATACAAATTTGTCAATACTATACAATAGACTTCAGAAAAGATATTCGATGTTCTTCAACTGTCCCAAAATCTCGAATCGCCTTAATATGCAAGGCTGTTCCATACCCCTTATGCGCATCAAATCCATAATGTGGGTACTTTTTATGAAGATCAGACATATATTCATCACGAAGAACCTTTGCAATAATTGAAGCAAAGGATATAACGCTTTCCTTTTCATCTCCTTTAACGATTGTCTGCTGGGCAAATTCGGGAGGAAGAGAAAGTCCTCCATCAAGAAGTACTAAAGTATCCTTTCTCGTATCTTCAGAAACCAAGGCTCTGGTTGCGTGTTCTACGGCATATTTAATACAAACAGCAATACCTTTTGAATCAATCTCCGAAGCGGGCGCTTTTGCAAGACTATATGACACAAGGCCCTCTTTTTTCTTTTGAAGTAAATATGAAAACCATTTTTGACGCATTTTTTCAGTGAGTTTTTTTGAATCTCGAATCGGCAAATCAGTACCTTGGACAATATCTTCCAAAAATTCAACAGGAATCTTACAAGCGCACACATATACAGGCCCTGCAAGTGGTCCTCTTCCAACCTCATCAACTCCGACAATATATTTGTAGTTCATGCAATATCTATCCTACCATGAGCTAGTGGTATAATAAACAAACGATGAAAAAAGAATTTGTCCATCTCCATACACACTCTCACTATTCTCTCCTTGAGGCTCTTCCAAAACTTAAAGCTTTGGCACAAAAAGCAAAAGAATATGGATCTGGTGCACTTGCAATCACAGACTACGGAAACCTTTACAATGCAATTGATCTCTATAAAACTTGTGAAAAATATGAAATAAAACCAATCGTTGGAATGGAGGCTTTTCTAGCATCTCAAGATCACACAAAACCAGATGATTCACTTGATAACAGAACATTTCATCTCGTACTTTTAGCGAAAAATGAACATGGGTATAAAAATATTATTCACTTTGCAACAATTGGAAATACCGAGGGTGTTTCGTATCGTCCACGGATAGACAAGAAGGTTTTGTTTTCACGATCTTCAGATATTTTTGTTCTTGCTGGTACACAGTTTAGTGAACTTGCTCATCTTGTTGAACAAAATAAAATTGAAGACGCAAAAAAATGGATAGAAGAATATAAACAAGTTTTTGGTGAAAATTTATATCTTGCAATTACTCACCATCCTGAAGATGAGCATGACACTATGCGGAGAGAAACCTTGGTGCAACTTGGAAAAGAAACAGATACTCCAATAGTTGCAACATACAATACTCACTACATAGACAAGCGTGACAAAGATATTCATCAGACACTTCTTGATATTTCTTCAAAACACGAAAAGGAACGTACTCAAATCAATTTCAAAAAAGGAGACTATTCATATAAAAGTCCAGAAGAAGCTTGGGAAGATTTCAAATATTATCCAGAAGCACTTGAAAACACTCTTAAGATTCGAGATGCTTGTAATCTAGAACTTGAATTGGGAAATTGGACCTTCCCTCTTTTTGAAATTGAAGGAAATGTTTCTGCAGATGACAAACTTCGGGAAATCACTTACCTTGGTCTTGAGAAAAAAGGGATTGAAAAAACTGCCGAGGTTGAAAAACGAATCGAGTATGAACTTGAAGTTATTAAACTGAAGGGTTTCTCTATCTATCTTTTGATCGTGGGGGACCTTTTGAAATATGCGAGAGAAAATAATATCGTTACAACAATCCGAGGTTCTGTTGCAGGATCTTTGGTTACCTATTTGATTGGTATTACCAATGTAAACCCTCTCGACTACAAACTTCCCTTTGAACGATTCTTGAACCCAGAACGTCCATCCGCACCAGATATCGACATGGACTACGCAGATAACAGACGAGACGAAATGCTTGATTATGCGAGAGCAAAATACGGAACAGAAAAAGTTGCTCAAATTGGTACCTTTGGAACCATGGCAGCTCGTGGTTCCGTGAAAGATGTTGCTCGAGCTCTTGGATATCCATATTCTGTTGGAGATAAGATTTCAAAAATGATCCCAATGGGATCACAGGGTTTTCCAATGACAATCAATCGAGCCTTGGAAATGATTCCAGAACTAAGCGAAGCCTATGAAAACGAACGAGACGTTCGAGAAATTCTTGACTACGCGAGAGGGATTGAAGGAAACGTAAGACACATCTCTGTTCACGCCGCCGGAGTGGTTATTTCACCTGGACTTCTGGAAGAATTCGTACCAACTCAAAAAGATCCAAAAGGTGGAAAAATAATTACTCAGTATGACATGCGTGGAGTTGAAGATGCAGGACTTATTAAGTTCGACTTTCTTGGAATTCGAAACTTGGCAATTTTGGGAGATGCTGTTGATCTTGTACAAAAACTTCAAGGGAAAGATATTGATATTGAAAACATTCCTCTCGATGACCCAAAAACATTTAAACTTCTCGCTGAAGGAAAAACCATTGGTTTGTTCCAGCTCAATGGTTCAGGAATGACGAAATGGCTCAAGGAACTTCGCCCCACAACAATACATGATATCAATGCGATGGTGGCGCTGTATCGTCCAGGACCGATGGAAATGATTCCTGAGTACATTAAAAGAAAATATAATCCGTCAATGGTGAGTTATCTTGATGACCGAATGAAAAGTATTCTTGATCAATCTTTTGGAGTTATCACCTACCAAGATGACGTGATGATGATTGCGATTGAACTCGCAGGATATTCTTGGCTTGAGGCAGACAAACTTCGAAAAGCGATGGGAAAGAAAATTCCAGAGCTCATGGAAGAACAAAAACAAAAACTATTCAAAGGACTTCAAGAACACGGAATGACAGATGCAAAAATTCGAGAACTATGGGCTCTCATCGAACCTTTTGCCGCCTATGGTTTCAACAAAGCCCACGCCGCAAGTTATGGACGAGTAGCGTATCAAACTGCCTTCATGAAGGCAAACTATCCTGTTGAATATATGACAGCGATTCTTACCGCTGAATCTGGAGATATTGAAAAAATTGCCGAAATTATTCGTGAATGTGAGAACATGGATATTCAAGTTCTTCCACCAAATATCAATGAAAGCTTCGGAGGATTTACCATTGTTGGAGAACTTGGAAATAGATCAATATTGTTCGGACTCTACACAATTAAAAATCTTGGAGGTGATATATCAGACGCTATTATTGAAGAAAGAAAACGTGGTGGAAAATATACTTCTCTTGAAAACTTTATTGAACGTGTCAACCATAAAGGAATGACAAAAAAAGCAATCGAATCACTCACGAAGTCTGGTGCACTTGATTGTCTTTCTGTAGACCGAGCAACCATTCTTAAAAATATGGAATCTCTTTTGGATCACAATAGACAAATCCATCAAAAAAACGCGAATCAGAATTCTCTTTTTGCAGATTTGGGAGAAACACCAAACTTTCATCTTATCCCTGGTGACCCACTTCCACTTCGAGAAAAACTAGCGTGGGAAAAAGAACTACTCGGAGTATACGTATCTGGTCACCCGCTTGATGTCTACAGAGAAAAAATTCAAGAAAAAGGAGTAACTATTTTTAAAATTCTAGAACAAGGAATTGATAAAAAAGATATTGTTTTAGCGTGTCACATTGATGATGTTCGTATGATTATCACAAAAAAGAATCAGCAAATGGCTTTTGTAAAAGTAAGTGATCATACTGGAGTTATGGAAACTGTTATTTTCCCAGATCTCTATAAAGAATCTCGAGCTTTCCTCACAGCAGATAATCTTGTTGTTGTGAGAGGTAAAATTTCAATCAGAAATGGAGAAAAAAGTATTATTGTGGATAAATTGAAAGAACTCAAATAATTGTGTACAATAAAGAAAAATAAGTTCCCATGACAGTAAGCACTATTAATGTAAGATTAGATTTTGCTTCTGACCCAAAGTACAAAACAGCAAAATCAATTTTAGAAAATCGTTTTTCAGATTTTCCTAAGACACTTGATTTCGATATCATTGCAAATCTTTCAAAACAAGTAGTATATGAACTCGCTACTGACACTGATTTTTGTGATGACAAACATCAAGCATCTTTGTTTGCTCTAGAATGGTTATTTCAAGAAATATACCAGAGAAATGTACCACTTGAAAAAAATCAATTTCTACTTTTGTGTGGAGATTCAATTATTCCACTCGACATGGAGAAAGAAGAAATCAGTCAAGAAATTTGGTACAAAAAGATATAAAAGCCAGACAGTGTTCTGGCTTTTATTATTCTCAAAGAAAAAACCAGCACTTCGTGCTGGTTTTTTCTTTGAGAATTAAATCTCATATGTTCGCATAATATCCATAATATCCATCACTTCGTATGCATATTCTGCAACAATTGATGGTGGGTTATACGTTTGTAGAATTGCTTTTGTAGATTTTCCGGTATAGTAACTCGAAGTTTTCGGGTTATTACCACCAAGATTCCACGACACAATTTCAATCGCCTCTTCTGGAGAATTAAAGTTTATTTTACAACTTCCCCATCCAAGGAAGGAGTGAGTTACGCTTTTACAAGCATGACGTCCTCCTGTTGATTCTCGAACTGAAATTGCCGCAACAAGAAATGGGTCCAGATTATTCTTACGAGCTTCTCGTACGAAAACCTCTCCGTATCCCTCAAGTGGCATATTTCGATCTTTAAAATATGCGTCAATCTTTTTTGCTTCATCTGACACCAAGAGGTCTGAAGAAATTTCCTCTCCCATAATTGATGACGAAGACAAAGAATTTGTAACCTCTGCCACATTTGGGTTAATACCCGCAATACTTGAAACAAGTAGTGGAAGCGCCACAAAAGAATGAAGTGTATTTTGTATGAATCCTTTTTGTTTTTTGCTATACATAAACGAGGGTTTCGCTCCCTCAACTCAACATCTGTCCGTTTTCCCGTAGGGAAAACCACCCACAAACGCCTTACGGCGTCTTGTAAAAACATAGTTAGATATGTTCTTCGTAAGACACCATAAATGTAATGAACCAAATAAAAAAGGCCCCTCGCGGGGGTCTTTTAAGACTCCCTGAGTATAGCAAAGGACCCTAAAAACTGTCAATACACCCAGAAACGAGCCAGAAAATATACCTGAAAGATATTGTTTTATAAGGTTTTTTAGTCTTTTGTATATAAAAAAGTCCCGAAAAAATGATTGAGTATGGTCAAAAAAACTAAAAAGCCTTATTTATAAGGCTTTTTATAAAGTTCTAGAAAAAAAAGTATTCTTCATAATCCCACAAATTTGACATTGAGACAATAAAAATAAGGCTTGTAAAAAGCCTTATTTTTATTGCTTATTCTGCTATAGTCCAACCATCTTTGAGATATTCGTCAATTTTCTTGAATTTTACTTCAATTCGTTCACTTCCTCGAACCAAGGTAATTTTGTCATTTCTGTCATATTTTTTAGAAATATTTTGACTTATTACCACAGGATCTGGTTGAGGTACTTGCTGCTGCTCTGCAACATGGATAGTTTTTAGGAATTCAATAATCTGATTCTTAGTCATTTCTTCCATTCTTTGGAACATTACAAGTCCTTCTCGTTTGTATTCAATAATCGGATCACGCTGTCCATAAGAACGAAGCCCCACTGAGTTTCGAAGATATGACATAGATTCCAAATGTTCAACCCAGAGAATATCTGTAGAATGGAGCACTATTCTTCGAACTATCATCCAGAATTGATTTTCTCCAACAAGAGCAGTTTTCTCTTGAATAATTCCATCAATAAGTTCTTTTGGAAAATTCTCAAGAAGATATTGCTTTACCTCATCATCACTTGCGAGAAGCATTTTTCTTCGTCTTGCATATACCGCATTTCTTTGAGTATTTAAAACGTTATCGTACTCAAGAGTTGATTTTCTACCGTCAAACTGAAATCCTTCGACTTTCTTTTGCGCACTTTCAATTGATTTTGAAACAATACCGCTTGAAATAGGTTCGTCTTCTGGAAGTTTAAGAGTTGTAACAAGAGACTTGAGTCTGTCTCCTCCAAAAATTCTTGCAAGTTCATCATCAAGAGATATAAAGAATTGGGTTTTTCCTGGATCTCCTTGTCGTCCCGCTCGACCTCGAAGCTGATTATCAATTCTTCGAGAATCATGTCGCTCAGTTCCAAGAACAAACAAACCTCCAAGTTTTCGAACTTCTTCTGCTTGTTCTTTTGTTGAAGGTTCCCCTCCAAGTTTAATATCGATTCCTCGACCGGCCATGTTTGTTGCGATTGTAACCGCACCGAGTCGCCCAGCCTGTGCAATAATCTGACCTTCTTGTTCATGCTTTTTAGCGTTCAATACTTCGTGCTTGATTCCAAGTCCTCGAAGATATTCAGACAAGAGTTCGTTTTGCTCAATTGAAATTGTACCAACCAAGATAGGCTGTCCTGTTTTGTTTACTTCTTGGATAGTTTTTGCAATCGCTTTAAATTTAGCCTGCTTATTAAAGAAGATAAGATCCTCAAGATCAATTCGTTCAATTTTTTTATTTGTAGGAATTGTAATCACAGGGAGATTGTATACAGCAAGAAACTCTTCTTTTGAGGTTTCAGCTGTTCCGGTCATTCCCGAAAGTTTTTTGTAGAACCTGAAATAGTTTTGATATGTAATTGAAGCAGAAGTTTTACTTTCTCTTTTGATTTGAACTCCTTCCTTTGCCTCGAGTGCTTGGTGAAGCCCCATACTAAACCGTCGCCCTGGCATCATACGCCCTGTTGATTGGTCAACGATCACAATCTCTCCATCTTTTACAACATATTCTTTGTCTTTAATAAAAATTGCTTCTGCTCGAACAGCAGTTTCAAGATGGTGAACATACTTCATTCCCTTTTCAGTATAAATATTTGTAATACCTAGAAGCTTTTCTGCTTTTTCTATTCCAGAATCTGTAAGTGTAATCGCACGAAGTTTTTCATCAACTCCATAGTCTTGCTCTCTGGTAAGTTGTTTTGCAATTTTTGCAAAAGTTGTATAAAGCTCACCTGATTCTTCGCCAGGCATTGAGATGATAAGTGGAGTTCTTGCCTCATCAATCAAAATAGAATCTATTTCATCAACTACAGCAAAAGCATGTTTTCTTTGACTAAGCTGTTCTTTACTTGTTACCAAGTTATCACGAAGATAATCAAAACCAAACTCATTATTTGTTCCATACGTAATATCTGCTTCGTATGCCTGCTTTCTTGTGCAAGGACGAAGGTAATCATACTCAACTTTAAATGAGCCAAGAGAATCACGTTCTTTGTCATCTTCTCGAGTAGCAAGAGATTCATCATATATGTATGAAGTATTTTCTTGATTGATTACAGAGATTGAAAGTCCGAGAAAATTATAAATTTGTCCCATCCACACAGCGTCACGTCTTGCGAGATAGTCGTTCACAGTAATAACATGTACGCCTTCTCCAGTTAATGCATTGAGATATGCAGCGAGAGTTCCCACAAGAGTTTTTCCTTCTCCTGTTCGCATTTCAGCAATAGCACCAGAATGAAGAGCCATACCTCCAATAAGCTGAACGTCATAGTGTCTCATTCCAAGTGTTCTTTTTGAAGCCTCTCGAACTACAGCAAAAGACTCCGCAAGAATATCATCAAGTGTTTTACCTTCTTGAAGTTTTTCTTTGAAATAGACTGTTTTTGCTTTGAGTTCTTCATTTGAAAGTTGACTCATTACAGCTTCAAAATTATTGATTTCCTGGATCTTATTTTGAGCTTTTTTGATAAAAGAGGTACTCTCATCACCAAAAAGCTTCTTGAATTTGCCTAATATTGACATGACAGTATAGTACCATATTGAGACCCAAGAAAAAACCCTATACAAAAAACAAAAAAGTCCTCGAAAGGACTTTTTTGTTAGGTAGGTAGATACATAATAACGAAGCGAAATTATCGTCGTCGTCGTGATGTTTTCTTAGCTGCTTTCTTTACAACTTTTTTAGTTGCTTTTTTAGCTGCTTTCTTTACAACTTTCTTTGCTGCTTTCTTTGCAACTTTTTTAGCTGTTTTCTTTTTTGCTGCCATCGTAGTTTAAATATCTATCTATTAAAATAACACTTCGACCATACATGCATGTATTTTTGTAAAGTGTTATACATGTACGTAAATAATTATAGCGTATTTAAAAAATAAAAAAGTTTTTTTTATTTATTTTGTGGATAACTATTCTACTTTTTTGGCGAATTACATTCTCCTTGCAAAGCGAAAACTTTTTGTGTAATGTATCAATCATGAAAGATACACGAGTGATTGAACAAATGGAATATGTTTTTAAAATACTTGCAAACAATCACAGACTTGCAATCATTAAACTTCTTAAAAAAGAAACTGATTTATCTGTGTGGTATATAACAAACAAAATTGGAAGTAATGTGAAAGCAACATCAAAACATTTGCGAATACTTTTAGATGCGGGAATTATTGAACGTGATCAACATTTAAATGAAGCAGTATATTTTCTTTCAAGAAAAAATTCTCGTATGCTTCGATATATTATTAAGCAATTGTAAAAATAAAAAGAGATTCGCAAAGCGAATCTCTTTTTATTTTTCTTCTCTTCAATCAACGCGAACGGGAGCAAAACTCCAACAAAATAAATGTGAGTGCTGCCGTTCGCTGTGATTAAAGACAAGTATATGTATATTGTATGCAAATATTCTTGAATAGCAAATAGAATAATCCACAAACAGAAAAGACCTCCACGCGAGAGGTCTTTTCATGTTATTTTGTTGGGAGTCTTTTAACTCACATTTTTATAGTATCAGGTTTGACTTTTAGTGTCAAGTTTTGTATTGTATACAAGCATCGGATAGTTACCCTTCGGGGAGGAAAGTCCGGACACACCCTGTTTTTGCAGGAGAATGGTAGCGGGTAACGCCCGTCCAAGAATGTTTGAGAGGTGCGAGCAGTGACGATGGATCCGAAAGGTGAAGACATCCCCTGTGGATGAATTCTATGGCGACATAGAAGTGAAACGGCCAAATCCTTACCTGTGTGCAAGTCCGTGCCCAGCTTGTCTGGGAGTGACGCAGAGAATTGTTTGGTAACAAACAATCAAGATAAATGACTGTCTATTACAGAATCCGGCTTATAGATGCAACAACATATGAAAAAACCGCCTCAAAGCGGTTTTTTCTTTTTGTTTTTATATTGACTAATTTAAAATATTATAATATTATACAAACAAAATATATACCTATGAATACTATACTTTCTTTATTCGAAGATGCTTTGGCTTTCGTGACAAATCCAGATGCCAGAAAAGTCTCTCAATTCAAATACCCTTCCGGCCAACCAATGTCTGTTAGGGAAGCAAAAAAACAAGGATTACTAGAAACAAACTAAAATTGTTTCTATGTTAAAAAAACCGCTTTGGGGCGGTTTTTTCTTTTCCTCGACCCTTGAAGAAAAGACGCAAAGAAAAACACAGACAAACTCTGATAAGAGACTTACGTTCAAGCGAAGCGGTTAGTAAATCTCCAGAATTTGTCTGTGTTTTTTAGTCTTTTCAAGTGGGTCTTGAGTTTTTGCTACTTTTTTATCAAGAAAAAAGTAGGTAAAAAAAATTATTTCTTAGACTCAATAAAAGAAACCTTATTACCATCAGGATCATGTAGTGCAAAATATACCCCCCAATTATATTCTTTCAGTTCGTCTTTAAATTCAAGACCGAGGTTTTTTAACCTTTCAAATTCTTCTTGAATATTTTCTGGTTGTATAAAGATCGTTTGATACCCTGCGATTTCTCGTGTGCCCTCTTTTTCAAGACGAATACCTAAATTAACTCTATTTGCAAAGTGAAAAGAAACAAAACGTTCTTCGTCTTGGTAATGAAACTCAAGACCAATTATCTTTTCATAGAAGTCTCTAATCCTTTTTATATCTTTTGTATAAAGAATAACGCTTTCTAAATTTAAATTCATATTTTTTAAAATTACAATTCTATATCAACCTTCGTCCCCACAGTAAGCCCAAGCTCTCTCGCATATCCTGCATTTAGCTCAAGTACATACAGGGCCGGTTTTGGTGGAGTGAAAAGCATTGGATAACTTTCAGGCGCTGCATTTTCTTTTACAAAAACAACTTCCCCTTCCTCATCAATCCAAACCATATCAATTGAAAAATTCATTTCCTTCATCCAGAAACTATATTGATCTGGTTTCTCAAAAACAAAAAGCATTCCTTTTTCTTCTGGTAAATATGTTTTATTTGAAAGTCCTCTTGTTCTTATTCGTGGGTCATCAGCAAGATACACCTCTACTTCTTTTCCATATACTGAAATGGTATCTTTTTCATATCGCATATACTCAGAAAACAAATGAAAATCTGTATCTTTTGTAAGAGCAAACAAAAAACCAAATCCAACCAACAAGAGGAGTACCAGAGAATATATTGTTTTCTTTTTTTGTGTCATGGGTGTATTGTAGCAAAAATACAAAAAATAAAAACCAGCATATGCTGGTTTTTATTTTTTTGTCTTAAAAAGAATACCTATTTCATATTATCTCCTTAGCTTTGTTTCGCTTCAACCTTGTTTACTAGAGGCTACAAGTACTCTTGTATAGTAGCTTTGTAAAAGGATTTTTGTTTTATCTTTCCAGTAAAACATTGGGATTGGTTTTCCTCCAATCAAGGCATACTCATCGAGATGAGTAACCGACGCTTTGTCTTTAACAAAAAAGACAATTTTCAAATTGAATTATTCCACGAGCAGCTTCCGCTACCCGTGCCTTGTTACGACTTAGTCCCTGTCACCGAATTTACCTTAGGCCCTCCGTGAGGAGAGACTTTGGGTACCCCCGGCTCCCTTGACTTGACGGGCGGTGAGTACAAGACTCGAGAACGTATTCACCGCAGTATAGCTGACCTGCGATTACTAGCAATTCCAACTTCATATGGTCGAGTTTCAGACCACAATCCGAACTAAGAATGGTTTTTAAGGATTGGCTCAGTCTTACGACGTCGCGACCCGTTGTACCATCCATTGTATCATGCGTGTAGCCCAAGGCGTCTAGGGTCATGCTGACCTGGCGTCATCCTCTCCTTCCTCCCAGCCCACAATCCACGAATGATGATTCATTCCTGAACTTTGGGCCGGGCAGTCTCGCGTGACACTTGTAACACGCTGATGAGGGTTGCGTTCGTTAGCCCACTTAAGGGTACAACTCAAGCCACGAACTGACGACGGCCATGCAACACCTGTCTAGCCGTCCCGAAGGAAAATTCTGGTTTCCCAAAATCGTCGTCTAGATGTCTAACCTTGGTGAGGTTTTTCGTTTATCATCGAATTAAACCGCATGATCCACTGCTTGTGCGAGTCCCCGTCTATTCCTTTGAGTTTTAGTCTTGCGACCGTACTTCCCAGGCGGCAGATTTAACGCGTTAGCTACGCCTCTCGAAGGGTCGATACTCCGAAAAGCTAATCTGCATCGTTTAGGCCGTGGACTACTGGGGTATCTAATCCCATTCGCTACCCACGGTTTCGTGCCTCAGTGTCAGAAATGTGCCAGTGTACTGCCTTCGCTTTTGGTGTTCCCAACGATATCAACGGATTTCACCCCTACACCGTTAGTTCCGTACACCTCTCACATTCTCTAGTCATACCGTTTCGAATGCATTCCTCGGGTTAAGCCCGAGTCTTTAACATTCGACTAATATAACCACCTACGCACCCTTTACGCCCAATAATTCCGGATAACGCTTGAGGCTCTCGTATTACCGCTCCTGCTGGCACGAGATTAGGAGCCCCTTATTCATAAGGTAACGTCAAAAATTTCCTCCCTTATAAAAGATTTTTACACTCCGAAGAGCGTCATCAATCACGCGGCGTCGCTCCGTCACACTTTCGTGCATTGCGGAAGATTCTCGACTGCAGCCTCCCGTAGGAGTTTGGACCGTGTCGCAGTTCCAATGGTGGGGGTCAGGCTCTCACCTCCCCTAGGCGTCATAGCCTTGGTAAGCCATTACCTTACCAACTAGCTGATACCACACAGGCCGATCTAGAAGCGATAAATCTTTACCCCGGAGGGACTATCAAGTATTAATCCACCTTTCGGTGGGCTATTCCTGACTTCTAGGTACGTTCCTATGCATTACTACCCCGTTCGCCACTAACCAGCGTGAAAACTTTGTCCGAAGACTCCATTTCCACAAGGTTCGTTCGACTTGCATGCCTTATCCACGCCGCCAGCGTTCATCCTGAGCTAGGATCAAACTCTAACAATAAACTTAATAATCGAAATTATTAATTTGAAACGAAACAAAGCAAAAAAGATAATTTGTTGCTTTGTTTAATAAAAGGGTTATTCACACGATTCACCATGTATATTTCCATATACTTGTTTTTTATCGTTTGCATAACAATATCTTCATATCCTAATTAATATATGAAGAATAGGTATTCTTTTTTCAAGGTAGTTTCCCTCAAATTTCTTTAAAGAAAAACGCCTTCTTTAAGACGCAAATACAAGTATATTCATAGCGAAATAAATGTCAAGCTTTTTGTAAGTTCTTTTTACACAAAATCAAAGATGTTTGACACACAAAGAATATATGTTATATTCCCAATCAGACCAGTGAACAAAAAGACTATGAAAAACAACATTTTTTACGGATTTTTAGGGTTTATTTTTATGTTTTTTCTTATGGCAATCTTATACGTAATGAGACCTGAAAAAATTAAAACTAAAAAACGACACTTAGTAAGTGTCGTTTTTTTATTGGTTATTAAGCCAATCAATCATTTTCTGGTATGTTGCGGGACCAGCTTGCCCATCAGCAGTGAGACCTTGTGCTTTTTGGAAAGCCGCAACTTTTGTTTTTGTTCCTGCTCCGTAGTCGTTATCTAGTCCGCCCGAAGTTTTGTTGTATACGTTCAGGAATTCTTGTACTGTTCCCACTCGAGTTCCTCGACTTCCCTCTTTCATAAGAATATTGTCAGTAATTAGTTTTTGAAGTCGTGCAATAAGATCTGAATATTCTCCAGAGGCCGTAGAAGGAGTGGTGTTTGTTGGTGTTGGAGTAGTTGTTTCTGTTTGTGTTTCATTTTGTTCAACTTGCTCGGTTTGTGAATTTCCAGAATCAACAACGCCACTTACTGGAGTCTGAGCAACAACTTGAATTTCTTCTGTTTCAGCGATTCGGACCGGTTCATTTAATGATGTTGCAGCCCAATATCCTCCAAAACCAAGAACTCCAACAAAACCAAGTATGAGTAGATATGCTTTAAATGTTTCCATATATATGAATAATACTACAAAATAAAATCAAAACAAATTCACAACCCCTTTAAAGAGTGTTAATTCCGGGGTATTGCAAAAAAAGCCGTTTTCTGTAATAATCATGGACATGAATAGTATTCTACTCTGGATTCAAATAATTCTAGCAATCATCATTATCCTAGGAATCTTAGCTCAGAAATCAAACTCAGGGCTCGGAGGTGCCTTTGGTACTGGTAACGACGGATCTACCACATATCACACAAAACGAGGTTTTGAAAAATTCCTTTTCTATACAACAATCGTTTCGTCTCTAGCATTCGTGGCACTTACGCTCGTACAGGTGATTGCGCTTTAATAGCTCACGTTTTTTAACGTGGGTTTCAATCTTGTTATAAGATTACAAGCCGATTACGCACATGAACATAAAAAATATATTTTCAAGAAGCTCAATTCCTTCTATCAAGGAATGTATTAACGCTGTTAAAAGTTTCCCGAAACAAAGGAAAATTATTTTCCTTTGTGTTTTATGTTTACTTTTTGTAAGTGGTATCTCATTATTTGCCCAAGTAGCTATTCAACCTTTTCAAGAAGAAATAGCAGTGTTTGGTGGAATACACCAAGAAGGAGTTATTGGAACACCGCGATTTGTAAATCCAGTACTTTCTTTTACTCAAACAGACAAAGATTTAGAGAGTCTTGTTTTTGCTGGACTTACTAAAAAAAATATCGACGGATCAATCACACTTGATATTGCAGAAGATTTCTCTGTGTCTTCAAATAATCTTGTCTATACATTCACAATTCGTGACGACGCGCGTTTCCAAGATGGAACACCAATCACAGCGTCTGATGTTGTATTCACAATTCAAACAATTCAAAATCCTGAAATAAAAAGCCCAAAACAAGTTTTCTGGGAAGGAGTACAGGTTCAAGAAATTGATTCTCAAACAGTTCGATTCACACTCAAGCAACCTTTCATTAGTTTCCTAGAAAATACAAGTATCGGTATTCTTCCATTACACATTTGGAAAGATGTAAGTTCTGAAGAGTTTCCCTTTTCAAAATTCAATACAGAACCTATTGGTTCAGGAAAATATGAAATTGTCTCAGTGAAAAAAAATAAAGATAGTATTGAAATGTACATACTTGAAAGTTCAAAGTATTACAATGGTGAAAAACCATTCATCAAAAACATTGAATTTTACTTCTTTGACGATAAACAAAAAGTAATTCGAGCATTGAGACGAGGAAGTATTGATGCACTTTCTGGAATTAGTCCACAATCTGTAGATGAACTTCCCAAGAAAACAACAATCTATACAGCAACGCTACACAGAATGTTTGGACTATTTTATAACCAGAAAGAAAGTTCACCTGTGCAAGAAAAAGCAGTCAGACAAGCAATCGATATCGGAATCAATAGGAAGTACATTATCGATGATGCGCTTCAAGGTTTTGGAGAACCAATCAAAAGTCCAGTGCCGACAACAATTCAAACCAACAATGAATATAAAAATATTATTGAAAGTGATTTGCAAGAAGCCTCAAGACTTTTAACTAATGCTGGTTGGATTCCTGGAGAAAATGGTATTCGTTTCAAGAATAGCAAACCTCTTCAGATTACAGTCACAACAGCGTCTATTCCAGAACTTGAAATCGCAGCATATAATATTCAAGAACAATTACAACAACTTGGTATTGAAGTATTGATAGAAACACTTTCTATCAATGACCTCAACCAAAATGTTATTCGATCTCGAAATTTTGAAGTGCTTTTATTTGGTAACATGCTCAACCAAGAAACCGACATCTTTGCATTCTGGCACTCATCACAAACAAGTGATCCTGGTCTCAATATTGCTTCATACAAAAATGAAACTGTTGACAACCTTCTTGAGCAAATAATTCAAACATTTGATACAAATCAAAGGATACAAATGTATTCACGGTTTGAAACTGAATTCTTTAAAGATATACCAGCAACATTTATATATAGCCCAGAACTCATTTATGCGGTTCGTGGCAATGTTCAAGATGTTGTGTTATCTCCTATTACAAACTCATCAGAGCGATTACTCAATATTGAGAATTGGTACACGGAAACAAACTTTGTATTCCCTACCAAAGACTAAGACGCTCACAAAATTATGGAACAAAAAACTAACAATCCTCAAAATAATCGAAGAGTTGGACATGGTGGACGAGGACACCATATGAGAAACAATAATCCTCACAAGAAACCACACTCTTCAAACAACCAACAACAAAAAGGTTCGCAAGGACCAAAGAAACACTTCAAGCCTTCAGGAGGACGAATGAATAAAAATCGTCCAATGAAACCGATGAAGAAAAAAGTGATTCTCACAAAAAACCAAAACGCGAAACCAAACAAATATCCAAAACTTGAAAAAGATGTAATTCGAATCATTCCACTCGGAGGAGTAGAACAAATCGGAGTAAACATGACAGCAATCGAAATGAACGATCAAATCATCGTTATCGATGCAGGTATTGGATTTTCAAATCAGGATACGCCAGGAATCGACTACATGATTCCAAACACAACTTACCTTGAAGACAACAAAGATAAGGTGCGAGCACTCGTGATTACACACGGTCACTTGGACCATATCGGAGCGATTCCCTATCTTTACAACCAAATTGGAAAACCACCAATCTACACACTTGAATTCGGAGCACTTCTTATTAAAAGTAAATGTTCAGAATTCCCTGGTGTTGATCCAAAAATTGTAACTGTCGGACAAGATAGAGAAGATGTATTAATCTCTGACGATTTCAAAGTAAAATTCTTTGGACTTACTCACTCAATTCCAGATTCAACGGGAGTTATTATCAAAACAAAATTTGGTGGAATCGTTTCAACTGGAGATGTTCGAGTAGATAACGACAACGGAGTTCCTCTTCCAAAAGAAATTGAGCAGTACAAACTTTTCAAAAACGAAAAAGTACTTCTCATGACGATGGACTCAACAGGGATTCCTCACCCGGGCTGGTCAGCATCTGAACGAGAAGTAATTGAAACAATTGACGGAATGATTAAAAGCGCTCCAGGACGAATTATTATTGCTTCTTTCGCATCTCAAGTAGAACGACTCATTGCATTCATTGAATCAGCAAAGAAGTATGGAAAATATGTTGTCATCGAAGGACGTTCAATGAACACAAACCTTGGAATTGCAAAAGAATTGAAACTCGCTGACTTTTCACATGTGATCTCAGCAGATGATATGAAAAACTATCCTCCACACAAAATTGTGATGGTGGTAACAGGTTCTCAAGGTGAAGAGTTTGCTGCGCTTATGCGTATCTCAAACAAAACTCACCGAACAATCACTCTTGAGCCGTCAGATACCATTGTTCTCTCTTCTTCTGTTGTACCAGGAAATGACTTTGCTGTTACAAAGTTGAAAGATAATCTGTATCGAACAGACGCAAGAATCGTAACCTATATGGACAACGTAGTTCACGCATCAGGACATGGAAAACGAGGAGAACTTACTTGGATTCACAATCAGATCAAGTACAAATTCTTCATGCCGATTCACGGAAACCACTACATGCTTAAAATGCATGCAGAACTTGCTGAACAGCTTGGATGTCCAAAAGAAAATGTAATTGTGCCAGATAATGGTTCAATTATTGAAATTCGAGACGAAGGAGAAAATATCATCAAACTAGAACAAAAGGTTCCTGGCGATCCAAGAATTGTTGACGGATTCTCAGTTTCAGAAGAACAACATTTAGTAATCCGAGATCGAAAGATTTTGGCAGAAGATGGAATCTTTGTAATCATCGTAATGCTCGATCGAAAAACAAAAAAACTCAAAAAGTCCCCTGATCTTATTTCTCGAGGATTTGTTGTGTTAAAAAATAACAAAGATCTTCTTACAGACGCACGTAATCTCATCAAGAAAACTGTTGAGGATACAGCACAAAATATGAATCCAATTGATTTTGATTACATTAAAGATGTAACAGCACAAAAACTTACAAAGTTTTTGATGCAGGCTTCAGGAAAACGACCAGAAGTTATCCCAGTAATTTTGAGTTCGTAACAAGAAAAAACCCGAAAGGGTTTTTTCTTTTGGTACAATATAGATATGTTATATAACGCACTCAAAAAATTAAAAGTAATCTATGAAGCAAATTTTATTCTTGTTATCGCAATAGCAGCAACAGCATACATTCATTCAAGTTATCTTCTTTCTCTTGGAACAAAAATTCCCGAGGGAATCTTGTTTGCTTTTGGTTCTCTTGGAGGACTTATCATGACCATCTTCTCACCGACAGTTTTTCACAAATTGGGAGTGGAAAAAGGAACAAGTATTGCTGGAATTATAAACGCTATCATGCTTGCAATTATGGGTCTTTCAATTCATCCCCTGCTTTCCATTATTGCTTTTGTTATTGCAGTAAGTACCACAGCACTTATTGTTGTTGGTTTTGATATTATAATTGAGAGATTTAGTAAAGAAAAATATACCGGCGGTATTCGTGGAGTAAATCTCGCACTTGGAAATTTTGCCTTTCTCTTAGGACCAATAATTGCAGGACTCATCGCAGAAGAATTTGGTATTTCTGCAATATACTTTTTTGCCTCAATTACAATTCTTGTGATGGTGTTGTTTTTTCATGGAAGATTTCGAGACTTTAAACAAACAACTAGTCTGAAGCGTCGTGAAATTATTGAAAGTTTCAATACACTATGGCATGAAAAAAATCTTCGAAATGCATACATCTCTGGATTTGTTGTAGAATTCTTTTTTGCTATTTGGGCAATATTCACAACAATTTATATGAATAGAATCATGGGATTCAACTGGGAACAAATTGGAGTTTTGTTCGCAATCATGCATATTCCCTACATTATTCTTGAACCAATCATTGGAAAAATTGCAGATAAGGAAAACAATGAAAATCTCCTCATGGCTCTTGGTCTTTGCATTATCAGTATTTCCTTCCTTGGAGTCGCCTTCATAGAACGTCCTGTATTCATCCTGTGGGCGTTATTATTGATCATTACACGTATTGGAGCTTCTTTTGGACAAGTAGCTCATGAAAGTTTTTTCTTTAAACAAATCAATGATAACAATACAAATATGATCAGTGCTTATAGAAGCATGGCACCACTTGCCTTGCTATTAGGTCCAGTTACTGGTAGTATCATCTTACTTTTCACTGGCTACAATGAACTCTTTATTATTGTCTCAGTCTTAGTATTACTCACCTCAATATCAGCTCTCAAGCTTAAAAACTAATGGAATCAAATAATTACACAAGACTCAACAAATATCTCGCGGAACAAAACTATGCGTCCCGTCGAGGTGCTGATGAACTTATCGAATCAGGTAAGGTATTTATCAATGGAAAGAAAGCAGTGCTTGGAGACAAGGTTGGACCAAACGACAAGGTTGAGGTAAAAGGAATGCAAGCAAAAGAATTTGAATACTATGCATATTACAAACCTCGCGGAGTTATAACAATAGGAGCGCAAGAAGGCGAAAAAGAAATCAAAGATGTTACAGATCTTCCAGATGATATTTTCCCACTTGGAAGACTCGATAAAGACTCAGAAGGTTTGATTATCATGACAAACGATGGAAGAATTACAGAAGCTCTTCTTTCTCCCACATCAAAACATGAAAAAGAATATTCTGTTACAACAGACAAACCAGTATCACACATTCTCCTTGTGAGACTTTCCCAAGGAGTACAGATTGGAAAAGCGGGACAAACAAGAAACTATAAAACCAAAAAAACAGAAGTTCGAAGAACTTCTCGAGATAGTTTTGATATTATTCTTCGTGAAGGAAAAAACCGACAAATCCGACGCATGTGTGGAGCTGTTGGATTCCAAGTAAACAAACTTAAGCGTTTTCGAATCATGCATATTTCTCTCGGAAAACTCAAACCAAATACATACCGAAAACTTAAAGGAAAAGAACTTGAAGACTTCTTGAAAGCTTTAGGAAAATAAAGATTCTTTAAATCTTTGTTTCGTCGTCTCTCGAACGATATGAAAGTGTAAACACTTTCACTCGCTTCTCGCTAGACGAAATAAAAAAACCCGCACTTACGTGCGGGATTTTTCTGTTAAATAAGAGAATAGGTTGCCTTTACTAAATATTCATAGAGCGTGTGTCTAAAATGTTGACTCAGATAATCACCAGAAGGTCGGAAGATAGCAACCCCCATCTTTTCTATCTCTTTTAATTTACCCGATACTTCCTGATTACTGGAGTATGAGGTGATATAAATCATTTTTTTTAAATCTGTAGGATACTTTGATTCAAAAATAGCTAATACTTTTTTTACTTCATCAAGGGAAATATCGTAAAAGATAAAAATAAAAGGCTCAGATGTCGACAAAATATCTAGAGATTTGTCGGGGTCTTTAATACAAGCAAGTACTCTTGAATTTTGATTATCCTTAACAAAAAAATCTAGTACAAATTGACAGCATTGGATAACTGGATGTAACCCTAAAGGACTGGGAGCATAGATAAATATTTTCATAATAAAAAACTTTTTTTTGGTTTCGTACATACTACACAGTTTTTTTATATACGTCAATTAACCATAAAATAAAAACCCGCACTTATGTGCGGGGTTTTTTCATAAATCCTGGCTCTGTATGATATCTTTTAAAAAATTGACCATCATGTAGTCGGAAAATGTTGATGAATCAGACTGTAAGAAGTAAGTACGCCTAAAACTTGGATCTGGTTGAGTTAATCCAAGACTTTCATAAGTTAATCCTTGTTCTTGAGTCATAACAAGGAAAAACTTACGACGTGTGTTTTCATATAATCTAGACATAATATCTAAACCAGATTTAACATCGTCGACATCAACATGATAAAAAATAAATATAAAAGAATCATCACTAGGTGGTGATTCAAAAACACCATCACTAGGTGTGCCAACGAAGATGCTTGGGTTTCTTGTTTGTTTTGTCCCATATTTAAATGTAAATTCAATTAAATCAACAAGTGGTCTTGTTTTCAGGAAGTCTAAAGTGTATATAATTATTTGCATAATAAAAAACTTTTTTGGTTTCGTACATACTACTTATATTACAATATTGTGTCAATCAGTCTCATCAAGAGAAAGAAAACCTTTTTTCAAAAATATCATTCCTTCATCGAGAAGTTTTTGAATTTGGACTTCAATTCTTTCTTCCTCAAACGGAAGTTTTAAAATATCATCAAAACTTGTTTTTCCATTTTGTGTGAGGTGTCGCACCACCGTGGCACGGATCTGTCTGTCAGAACCTTCAAATTTACTTTGCTTTGCATAATACTTTGAACGAGTATTCATTCCCTTTCCTTCTTTCTTAAGAAACGAACCATAATCCATAATTGCATAATACCATTCACGGAAATTTTCTTCAGGAAGAGTTTTTTCTACCAACTCTAAAATTTCTATATCACTCACCTGCTTTGTATCTTTAAAAAAGTGATTAAAAAAAACTGTGCGAACATTTGTTTCCACAAAAGAATGTTTTTGATTGAAAGCAAAAGTTGCAATTGCCCGCGCTGTATAGTGTCCTATCCCTGGAATTTTCTGAAGATCCAAAACCTCTTTTGGAAATTTTCCTTTCAAATCTCGCATCACGAACTCAGCACCCTTTTTCAAAAAAAGTGCACGTCTGTTGTATCCGAGCCCAACCCATTCTTTCAAAACTTCAGATTGTGAAGCTTCAGCAAGACTTTGCATAGTGGGAAATTTTTTGAGAAAAGATGTGTATTTCTCAATCACTCTTGTGACCTGAGTCTGTTGGAGCATGATTTCAGAAACCCATATTTTGTATGGGTTTTTTGTTTTTCTCCAAGGAAGTGTTTGTCTTCCCTGCTTTTGATAGAAATCCCAGACAGTATTCTGAAATTTTTGATAGGTTTTTTTCACACCCAAAGTCTATCACAAAGACAAAAGCATAGTACACTTAACACAAACCAAAACATATTTTCAAATGAAATATTTACCACTACTTTCCTTATTCTTTCTGTCTTTTGTCTCAAATGGACAAATAACTCCTCTTCCGGAAGATACATCTTCGCTTGAATACCCTTACAAAATTACTGAAATATACATTGGAGAAAAAAACTGCCATATGATGTATATAGCGCAAGGAAAAAAAGGTTTTCCAGATGTTCTTTATTACACAAAAACCAATAATTCTTTATTGGTTAAAATTCCACTCCCTCAAGATCTTGAAAAAAAGAAACGTGTTGTCTTTCTTTTTAAAACCGAAACAGGTATCGCCTTTGGAACAAAAAAATCAAGCAAACATTGGTACACATTTTATTTTAAAACAATGACATGGTTATCAAAACCAAAAAAAGGTGGTCATGACAATGAAAATGATCTTTAAGAAAAAAAACCGCAGACATGCGGTTTTTTTATACAACAAATATTGAAGCGAGTCCGAGGAAGATTAAGAATCCCAAAACGTCTGTTGCTGTTGTCACAAATATGATTGCAGATGTCGCAGGATCTTTTCCAAAAGATTTCATAATCACAGGAACAAGAGCTCCAAACAAACCAGCAACAACGAGATTGAGGAGGAGTGCAATTCCGACAACAAGACCAAGAAGTGGACTATGATTTAAATATGAGGAAACAAAAGCAACAACGACTCCGACAATGAAGCCATTTAAAAATCCAGCTTTTACTTCTTTCCATATAGCTTGTCTCACATTCATAAGAGAAACCTCTCCCATGGTAATTCCTCGAACCGTCACCGCAAGTGTTTGAGACGCTGCGTTTCCTCCCATACCCGCAACAATTGGCATATACATTGCAAGCAAGACAAATTCATTGAGAGTATTTTCAAACAAACTCACGACCCAAGCCGCAAGAAATCCAGTCCCAAGGTTGATAAGGAGCCATTTATAGCGATGATCAACTTTTGAAATAACAGGGTCAAATACACGTTCTGTATCTGAAACTCCAGCAAAATCATAGAGTGCCTCAGCTGCACCATTTTTAAAGAGTTTTAAAACATCGTCAACATAAATAATACCAATCACACTTCCATCGGTGTCAGTCACAACAACCTTCTTCTTTTGATTCTTTGTATTAAAAACCTTTTTAATTTCCTGAAGCGAAGCTTTGTAGTGAAGTGATACCACTGGTGTTATATATTTTTTAAGTTTTGCAGTATTTCTCTCACGAACAAGAGTTCCTGTTGGAACTTCACCAATACAAATTCCTTTTTCTTGAACAAGAACCTCAGGAGTTTTACCTGTTTCTTTATAGTGTGAATCAATCAGGTTTGAAACTTCTGTAATCGTTGCATTTGGAGAAAGTAAAATGTAGTTAAAGTTGAGGAGAGAAAATTCTGCCTTTGGAGAAAACTGCAAAAAGAATTCTGATTTTTCTTTAAGCTCTTGTTTCAAACGCCCCGCTACACTCTTTCGTTTCTTTTCATTTTTAATACGAGCAAGAACTTTTCCTGCTTCATCAAGATCAAGCTGATCAACAAAGGCTACAAGCTCTTTGATTGAAAGTGATTCAAGAATTGTTTGTTGTACATGAGGAGAAAGCGAAAAAAATATTTCAACCTGAGATGGTGTGTCATATTTTCGAAACAAATCCAAACGACGAGACGCGTGATATGTCACGTCGTGAGAAATTTTTTGTATTTCTTGTTTGGAGTTCTTCATACATGCAATATTGTATCATGAAAAAAAATTACAAATAAAAATCACTTCATGTGTGAAGTGATTTTTATTTTGCTAAATCTAAAATTTCATCGATACGAATTTGTTCCACAAATTCTGGAACGTGTGACACAAGAATCATCACACCTTGATATTCATCGAGTGCTTTTGCAATCACAGGCAAGTGACGAAAATTGATGTGATTTGTTGGTTCATCAAGAATCAAAATTCCAGGACGTTCAATCACAAGACGAGCAAAGGCAACAAGACCTTTTTGCCCTTCTGACAAAAGACCAATCTTTGTTCCCACCATTTCTCGAGTAACAAGAAAACTTGCAAGTACAGCGCGAATTTTTTCTTCATCAACTCGCCCTGCAAGTTCAAACATTGCAGCAGCAAGAGACTCGTATGGAGTTTGATTGAAATCAAGAGTTGAAAAATCTTGTCTGTAGTATCCAATACGAACATTCTTATCAATCACAACACCTTCTGCAGTTCCATTTGCAATTGATTCAAGAAGAGTACTTTTCCCTATTCCGTTTGGACCTTTCAAAAGAAGATGAGTTTTTTTCTTGAGTCGAAGTTCTACTTTCTTCTTTTTTGGAGTGTTGTTTTTAAGTACAGTAACAGAAGAAAAAGAAACAATATCTCCAGACATATCTTCTTGAGCTGGAATAATAAAATCACGAATTGCCTTATCTTCTTTTCGAACATCAACTTTTTGATCTTCAAGTTCTTCTGCAAGATCTCGCATTCTTTTTGCCACTGCTCGAAGATTTCCCCCTTTCATCGCAAAGGCGTTTGCTTGTTCTTTTTTTGCTTGAATATTTTTTGAAAGAAGTGCATTTTGTCTATTCTCTCGTTCCATTCGCGCAGCAATTTGGTTTCGTACATCGGTATAGTCTCCGACATATTGTTCTATCTTTCGAGTGAAGACATCCAAGTACAACACAGCATCTGTGAAAGCATTCAAAAATTCCGCATCGTGAGAAATCACAATCACTGTCTTTCGGTAGTTAATCAAAAAGTCTGTAAGGTGCTCAATTCCTGCCTTATCAAGATTGTTTGTTGGTTCATCAAGCAAAAGAATATCTGGTTCTTGAATAAGTGCTGACGCAAGAAGAAGACGTGCTTGTTGTCCACCAGAAAATGATTTTACAATTCTGTCGTGGATTGTTTCGTGACCCACCAAGTGAACAATCTCAAGAACTTCATCAATTCTTCGATCGATATCATATATTTTTTCTTTGAAACACTTTTGAAAAAAGTCTCGCACGGTAAGTTCAAGTTCGTCTCGAGGAATTACCTGGCGTGAAAGTGCAACACTGATTTTGTTTGAAATATTAATCACCCCTTCATCTGGAGAAAAAGCTCCTGTCATGAGTCCGAAGAGTGTCGATTTCCCTGCTCCGTTTTGTCCCATGATAGTTACCTTCATTCCTCGACGCACAGAAAAAGAAACCTCATCCAAGATGGGTTTATTTGGATTGTGTTCAAAAGACACATTTTCAAATCTGAGTATTACTTCTCCGTGTGACATAGACTGCTATACTATCCTAAAATGTCAAAAAAAGCGAGTAATATAAAAATCTCCGGTCTGGAGATTTTTATATTACTTTTTAGCCTTCTTTGGTTTTTTTACTTCTTTTCTTCGAGAATCATTTCCCTTTGCCATAGATATAAGAAATTTAATGTAATAACGACACTTGTATTATACAACCTCTTTTACAGGAGAGGTTCTGTGTAAAACTTTTTTTGACAACTTGTTTCTTTTGATTGTGATATACTACAGGTAGTTATAAATTAACCTATTATCAGTATGAACAAAGCAATTATCACAACCTTGATTGGTGGCGCAATTGTTGGAGGAGGAATCATATATTCTCAATCTCGAGAAGGCAACGAAACACACTCAATCATTACTCTCCAGGGAGTTAACGCTTCTGGGGTTGAGCAGTCACTCACCTTTGATCACAACAGTTGTAATTATTCTGATTCAACAGGAATTGTAATTGATGGACAAGCAAACTCTTCACAGGTTGAAGAAACCTGTATGCTTGGATCTGAATCAAACCTCACCGAAAGCCAATTTAGCTGTGCTTTGGAATTTTGTAAAAATACCCCTTAAATATGGGGTATTTTTACTATATTTGACATATTTATATATATATTATATAATGCTTTTCAAATTCTAGACCTATGAAAAAAGTAATCGTTCTTCTTGTAACAGGGTTCTTGCTTTTGTTCGCCAGAGGCGCTCAAGCTCAAGGAAGCCGTATTGGACTCTCTGTTCACAACGACAGTGTCACTGTCATTATCCTCAGTCTTGGTGAAGATGAGGAGGTTTTCTATAAGATTCAACCGAAAGACTCTGAGAATCCTCAGAAACAAAACACTCTTCCCCTTGAATTGGAGCAAACCTTCTTGATCCCACAATTTGCTCATGAGAAACCTCATGAACTTACAATCTTTATCCAAAAAAAGGACGGGACTGTTGCAGAGGAAAAATCTTTTGAGATTGAACTTTAAAAAGGGTTCGCGCTTTGCGCGAACCCTTTTTCTTTTTCTTTTACAACTTCTCAATCTCCTTCAAATCCTTGTCAGGAATATACAAAATCAAAAGCCCAACAGCAACACCAACCACAGCAGTCCACGTGTGATCACCATTCCAAAATAAGTCATCAACCCAATCGAGAATATACCAAACCCCTCTCCACACGAGCACAATACCAAGAATCGTGAGAAGATTTTTTCCAAGATGAATTTTTGTATGTTTTGCCATGTGTATAGTATATCAAACAAAAAGCTCACTTCGCGTGAGCTTTTCTTTTTGTTTGATTTTTGGTTTTGGGTCTTGAGTATCCTTTTGACCCGAGAACTTTTTTCTTTGTTTTTTCTTGAACATGAATAGCTCCAAAAAAATGAAGACTGAATGTGATGCATTTCTTGTTATGTATCTTTCCTTTTTTGGTTTATAAACAACACCAAACGAATATCCCATATCTATTGCTTTTTGTTTCCAGACTTCAGAAACAACAAGATAGACAAAGTATGATTCTTGGTTTTGTTCTAGAAAATCAATGAAGTGTTCAAAATTTTTGAATCGAAAGTTCTGTTCTTCGATTTTGCATTTTTTACCATGCATTGAAAGAAGAAGTGTTTTCTGTCCAGCCCAAAGCGGATGGCGAGAAACCCAAAGAATGTTTTTCTGCATACAGAAAGGTAATGGTTTAGTTCCATTCTATCACGAATCTGTCTTTTTAAAATATCGCATTTTTTCTTCCCGAGAAAGCCTTTTAATCTCCGCTTCCCTCTTTCGAGACTCTGCATATGTTTCGCATGCTTCAAAATATTTCAAAGTCACAGGCCTTCTTATTTTTGTATAGTGCGCACCGTTTTTTGAAGTGTTATGGTCTTTGACTCTTTTTTCAAGATTGTTGGTTGAGCCAGTATAGAGACTCCCGTCAGAGCATTCCAAAATGTATACAAAATATGATTGTTCCATAGGACTATTGTACTTTATATTTTGATTGAAAAAAGCCCCCATTTCGGGTAGGATATGAGTATTACTCAATCACCCGTCTATATAAAGGGGGCTGTTGGTAATATTGCCCGATCGTCTAGTGGTAGGACACCGGTTTCTGGCACCGGTAACTGGGGTTCGAATCCCTGTCGGGCAGCTGCACAAGATAATATGTTTCGAACTAGTTTTCTACTCTAATCTAGAGGGGTTTTGATATAATAAAAATATGGAAAAAATACCACAAGAAAATCCTAAGATTTTGAAAGAGAAAAAATGGGAAGAAGAAAAAATAATAGTTGATAATATAACAGATCGACTTGGTATGCATATTGATGATGGTATAAAAGATACTGTTATAGCTTTGCGTCTTCTTGGTTTTGAAACAACACAATCTCATGAAGGAAAAATAGACAGAGTTGCATATCCTTATGTTGATATTTCAACAAGCAAAACCCTGGAACAGTATGAAGCAAGGAGAAATACATATAAAACACAAGAATATAAAGATATTGAACATCAGATAGATATCATAAGAAAAGAAATTAACGAATTACAAGAATCAGATTATCAAAAATATTTATTATTAGAAGAAGAAGAAAACAAACTTTTCGAAAAACTAGATGACTTAGCAATAGAAGACAAGATATATAATCCTGAAATAGATAATGACGAAGATTTAAAAACACTTAAAACACAGATCAGAAAAGAGGATCTAGAAACAAAAAACCATCTACAGATACTATTGGATGAGTTTTATCAAGATAAAACCAGAGATGATATTTCATTAATAGTATTGAAATACTCACCATTTGGTATAACAAGAATATCAAATGAAGGATTAGATCTTCAAGAGACAGAGCAAGATGAAATAGCGAAAAAAGAAAGACTGTTAGCATTTCAAAAAGAAATGTTTGATTTTACGGAGTTTCTTAAGAGAAAGTATTTTGAAGTAAGTTAATAAAAAACCGGATATGTATCCGGTTTTTTATTTTTTAAAGGTTTTCCAAACCATGCTAAAATAAATATATGTCCCATAAAGATATTGATACCAAAAGAATGAAAATAGAGTCTGCGATTACTGAAACCCTAGAGAAAGTTCAAAATATTTTTAATGTATATGATGTGTCAGTTCATGTAATAGAAGATAAAGAAAAAATAATTCCTGAAACTGGAATCGGTGGTTTCACGCCAGATTCTCATACTATTTTTATATATTATGATTTAGAACATGAAAACTTTAAGAAAAATATAAAACAGGAAATCGCGAGTACTCTCAGTCATGAATTTCACCATGCAGTCCGAAATAGAACTTTCGATTGGACACAAGACACTTTGCTTGGAGCTATGGTGACTGAAGGTTTAGCTGATCATTTTGATATTGAAATGAATAAAGGAAAACCAAAACCTTGGTCTCTAGCACTTTCAGATTCTAAAATAATAGAAATTGAAAAACTTGCAGGTTTAGAATTCAACAATCGAGAATACAACCACAGTGACTGGTTTTTTGGGTCACAAGAAAAAAATATCCCAAAATGGGCAGGATATGCAATTGGTTTCAAGATTGTAAAAGAATATCTACAAAAAACCAACAAAAAAGCTTCTGAATTAGTATCCGAACCTGCAGAAATGTTTTTATAAAAGCTTTCAAACCATGCTACAATAAACACATGTCAGAAGAACGATTTAGACCAAAAAAACTTACCATCGAGGAAATTCGTGAAGGGTGTATTTATGCAAATAAGGGAAACGAAAAAGAAATTCGAATCTGTGCAATGGATGAAGAATTCCGACAAGGAATGAATACCATTGAAGAAACAGGACGAGCTGTTACCTTTTTTGGATCAGCGCGAACACCAGTAGACGACCCATACTATCAAAAAGCAAAACGGCTCGCTGAACGGATTGCAAAAGAAACAGACTTTGCAGTGGTAACAGGTGGAGGACCTGGAGTCATGGGTGCTGGAAACGAAGGAGCCTACAAAGCTGGTGGAGAATCAATCGGATTTACCATCAAGCTTCCAATGGAACAAACTACAAATCCTTTTGTAACTCACGAAGTTCCTTTCTACTACTTCTTTACCCGAAAGGTTTCCATGACCTTTGCTGCGGACGCATTTCTTGCCTTCCCTGGCGGTTTTGGAACCATCGATGAGATTTCAGAAGTTCTCACACTTGTACAAACAGGAAAAATGGAAAAGCTTCCAATCATTCTTGTCGGGGTGGAATTCTGGACACCGCTTGTAGACTTCTTCAGAAAGACCATGCTTGAACAATACAAAACAATCTCTCCAGAAGATATGGATTTGTTTATCGTTACAGACGACGAAGACCTGATTTTGGAAACAATCAAAAAATCTCCAACTCGAGAGAAATAAAATACACCTTACAAAAGGTGTATTTTATTTGACAAAAGACATAGAAGATAGATAATACATGGGAAATAAAGTACCAATAAAAATCCAAAACCATGGCAGAAGAAACAGTAACCAAAGAAAAACCAGAGAAAAGAATTCTTTTGTTTCCAACAGAGCAAAATGTACGAGAGGGACTTTTTGAAGCAACTGAATTCAGAACACTAACAGAAACTGGTCAGACAATCCTTGAGAAGATTATGTTTTCTAAACTCTCTTCATTTTTTGAAAACGACCTTCCTAACACCTTTGAATTTAAAGGAATACTGAAACGGGAAAATGAGTCTTTTTATGTTGAAGGAAGAATTGAAATTGGAACAAAAAAAGAAAGTTTTGTTCTAATCAATAAAGAACCCAAACAATTAGCATGAGACTTTTCAGATTGTGCGGATAGCAAAAATGACAGGGATATTCCTGTCATTTTTTTATTCCCTATTCTTAATCGCTTGAATGAATGCTGAGAAGAGTGGATGTGGAGCAAGTGGTCTTGCAAGAAATTCTGGATGAAACTGAACCCCCAAAAAAAATGGATGTTTTTCAACTGGAAGCTCTGCGATTTCCATCAAGTGTCCGTCAGGAGATTTTCCTGAGAAGACCAAACCTTTCTTTTCAAGTACTTCGATGTATTCTTCGTTTACCTCATATCGGTGACGATGTCTTTCCAAAACTGTTTTTGCTTTATATGATTTTTGCGCAATACTGCCCTCTTTCAAAACTGCTTCATATGAACCGAGTCGCATTGATCCACCATAGTCACCACGGGCAAGCTTTTCTTTTTGATCAGGCATGATATGAATAACTAAATCTTTAGCTTTTGGATTGATTTCTTCTGTGTTTGCATCTTTGAGTCCCAAAACATTTCGTGCATATTCAATCACAAGAAGTTGCATTCCGTAGCAAAGTCCAAAATATGGAATCTTGTTTTTACGTGCATATTCAATCACATTTATTTTTCCTTGAATTCCTGTTTCTCCAAAACCTCCCGGGACCAAAATCCCTCCAAACTCTTTCAATTCTTTGAGGTTTTTTGTATCTTCAAAATGTTTCGCGGAAAGCCAGACAAGATTTGCCTTCACACCAGCATGGGCAGCTGAGATTTTGAGAGCTTCGATTACAGAAATATATGAGTCAGAAAGCACGTAGTTTCCTGTTTCAAAATATTTTCCAATTACCGCGATTGAAATTTCTCCTTTTGGATTTTTAAATTTATTTACAAATCCCTTCCATTGATTCAAGTCTTTCTTTTTTGGCTTAAGGTTGAAGTGAGAAAGCATCCTGTTTCCAATTCCATCTTTTTCAAAGTTGATTGGAATATCATAGATACTTGAAACATCGGGCGCAGAGATAATATTTTCAGGTAAAACCCCACACATTGTTGCGAGTTTTTCTTTTCGTTTTTTGTCTACCGGATCAACAGAACGTGCAATGATAATATCTGGATTGATTCCATACCCATTGAGCTGACGCACTGCATTTTGTGTTGGCTTTGTTTTCATTTCTCCAATAGTTGATGGGATTGGAAGATATGACACCATAGCAAACATAACATCGTTTCGATTTTTTAAACGAAGCTGTCTTGCTGCCTCAAGGAAAATTGCGTTTTGATATTCTCCAATTGTTCCTCCAATTTCAACGACAATAATATCTGAATCACCTTTTTTTGATACCTCTTTGAGTCGTCGCAAAATTTCTTCTGTAATGTGATATGTTGGTTCAACACAAGCTCCCTTGTATGCAAGTGCTCGCTCTTTGTCGATGACATATTTAAAAATCATTCCATTTGTCATGTAGTTTTCGCGTGGAAGTGATTTGTTGAGAAACCGTTCATAGTTTCCCATGTCTTGATCTGTTTCAAGACCTGACTCCATAACAAAAACCTCACCGTGTTCGGTGGGGTTCATGGTACCCGCATCTACGTTTAGATACGGGTCAGCTTTAACGAGACTCACATTGAATCCCTTTGATTGAAGAATTGTTCCAATAGATGCGGTAGTGACACCCTTTCCAACGCCAGACATTACTCCGCCAACAACGAAAATATATTTAGGTGTTTGTTTTTTTGCCATAGATGAAAATTAGTGATTGAGATACCGACGTACAGCGATTGCACTTGAAACAGTACCAAGGATAATACCAACAATAAGTAGAATAATGAAAAACTGAAAGAAGTTTGAAAGATAATATGTATGAAGATTAATACCAAGGAACATAGACATCTTTTCTCCAAGCCAAAGCGTGATTGGGAAAAATAAAACCATGGTCACCACAGAAGAAACAAGTCCATACAAAACTCCCTCTATAATAAATGGTCCTCGTACATACTTTGTACCCGCACCAACTAGTCGCATCACACCAATTTCCTGCCTCGCTGAGTAGATAGTGAGTCTAATAGTGTTAAGAGTGATTACTACAGAAATTGTTCCAAGAATAATCAGAAGAACCGTTCCAAGTGTTTGAGCTCCAGTTGTGATTGCAACCAAACGATTAATCACTTGCTCATTTTGGTAGTAGTTGATTTTGTTGATTACCTGAAGAGAACTTTGTGAAAGCGCACCTTGGTCTCCAAGAGTTTCTGCGATAATTCCATAATCTTCTGGATTTTTTGCCTTAATGTTAAGCATCGCCCCAAGTGGATTTCCACCGAGCTCATCAAGCGCTTGAAGTGTTAGTTCATCATCTTGGTGTCTTTCTCGGAAATTAATCAATGCCTCCGTTGCTGAAACATACTCACTACTTGCAACTTCTGGTATAGCATCAACCTCTTGTTTTAAATCGAGAATAACATTTTCGTTTGCTCCAAGATCAAAAAATACTGTGATATCGACTTTGTTTTCAAGAGTTTCAACTGTTGTTGTCAGTACCGCTCGTGACAAAAGAAGAAGTCCGGCAACAGAAAGAGTTACAACCATAATAAGTATCGACGAAAGCGACACAAAAGAATTTCGAGTAAAGTTTTGAAATCCTGATTTTATTATTCTTTTTAAATCTATAAATGTCATGTTATTTTTTTGAAATTATATATGAACCATGCGGATCATCGCGAACAATCGAACCTTTCTCGAGAGTAATTACTCGTTTTTTAAGCGCATCAACAACTCCTGTATTGTGAGTTGTGAGAATCACAGTTGTTCCGAGTTTGTTTATTTTTTTCAAAATATCAACAACTTCATAGGTGCTTGCTGGATCGAGATTTCCTGTTGGTTCGTCTGCAACGAGAAGTTTTGGATCGTTGATGATTGCTCGAGCAATTGCAAGTCTTTGCTTTTCCCCTCCAGAAAGTTGATGAGGGAAATTGTTTGCCTTATCAACCAAATCCACAAGTTCAAGTACGTACGGAACATCTTCGGCAATAATTTCATCTGGTTTTCCAGCAACTTCCATAGCAAAAGCAACGTTTTCAAAAACGGTTTTATTTGAAAGTAATCTAAAATCTTGGAACACTACACCAATATTTTGTCGGTATAGGTTCATTTCTTTATGAGAAAAATCATTAATATCTTCTCCTTTATATAAAATACTTCCCTCTGACGGTCGGTCTTCTCGTAAAAGCATTTTCACAAGAGTTGATTTACCTGCCCCAGAATGACCAATAAAAGAAACGAATTCTCCTTCTTCGATAGTAATATCAACATTATGAAGCGCCTCGACATCAGTATCGGGATATACTTTTGAAACATTCACAAATTGAATCATATGTATAGTATTATACCCTATTTTAAAAAAACAAAATTATAAAACCATTATCTTTTGATTGCGTCCACTAGGCCAGCATATTCTTTTGCCTCTTCATTAACCGGTTCGTCCCAAAACGCAAGGTTTTTTATATCAGAAACCACTTTTCGTATTGTATTCTCAAGCTCTTCAACCTCTTCATCCGATATTTCAAATTCATATCGCTTGAGAACACCCTTATCATTTGCCTCAACAAATTCCAAAACTGCGCTTTCCATATGTTTTCTTCCTTTTTGATGGTACTTTAAAAGAAGTTTGTAAAATACCAATTGTCTGTAATAGTCTCCAGATCCATTTTTTGTTGTTCCTCGAATTTCTCCTTCTGTTTTTGGTTTTCCTGTTTTGTAATCAACCACAACAACCCGAGTGCGTGATGAATCAACAAACTCAATCTTGTCGAGTACTCCTGTAAGATATGGTAATTCTTCCTCATTATCTTCAGCAATCGAAACAGCGTTGATTCGAAATTCTGTTTGAGTGTAGAGATTCCAAGTTCCTTGGTATTCCTGATACCACACAGTCAAAACATGTTCTCCTTTTTTCAAAAGATCTTCAAAATCTTTTTCTGCATAATCCTGATCTTCAAGAGATTTTCGAAAAGCACCAAGAAGGAAATCGAGACTTTCATATTTTTCACCTCGCGCATTATTAAAGAAAATTTGAAGCGCTCCATGAACTGCATTACCAAAGACAAGTGATTTACTCATCGCACTTGGAATACGAAGAAGATTTCTAAAGAAGAAAAGCCATGGTGATTTTAAGTAGTTATTGAGCGCAGAAACAGACAAATCTTGTGAAAGTAATTTTTCTTTCACAAATGCTTTCATCTGCTCTTTGTATTCATCTTCAGAAAGTGAGGCTTTTATTTTTGGTTCAAAAAGTATGAGTTGTTTTTCTGGCCACGCATGGACAAAACTCTCTGTTTCTTCAAATGAAATAAGCTCTTGTTTTATTTCTCCGATAAATTGACTCGGAAGTATTTCTTTTCCATCTTCTCTTTGAAGGGTGTATGAAAGAGTGACATGTTTTCTTGCTCGCGTAAGCGCAACATAAAACACTCTTCGTTCCTCCATGAGATCACCAGAAACTTCCTGAAGACCTTCCATCTCAACAGTTTCGAACAATGTATATACTTCTGGGATAAGTGGCAGCAGTTCCCTTTTTGATTGATTACCCCATACGCCATCATTCACACCGATAATAAATACGTAATCAAACTCAAGACCCTTTGATCGATGTGCTGTCATAAGACGAACCATCCCTTCTTTAATTCTTCCTGCCTTCTTTTTAATTGAAATATTATGTTCTTTGAGACGAGTAATATATTTTAAGAAATCAAAAAGTTTTGCTTTTTCATTAGTAAGAATAAAGGAACGGGCTTCGTCGAACAAAATTCCAAGTGTTTCAATTTTTGTTGTACCATTTGGACTCGCAAGAAGATATTGCAAATATCCAGATTCCCGCATGATATGTTCAAGAGCTTCAATCAAATTTTCATTTTCAGCAAATTTCTTCCATGTCAAAATATTATTTCCAAGTTCAAAAAATGGACTATATTCTTTTTCAGAAAAGCCTTCACTACTCAAAGATTTTTCGTCACTCATGAGTTCAATCAAAAGCTTTTTTCTTTTTTGTGAAGCAGCGCGCACTAGTCTTGCAGATATAAGAGTATTCAAAGAAAACACATTACTAAAAAGAATTTTTACCAGAGTTTCGTTTTGGTCTACATATTGAATAGCTTCCAGAATCTCAAGGAATTGAATAATATCTTTGTCTTCGAAAAGATTTTGGTCTGATTCAATCACAGATGAGATTTTCTTTTTTGTCAGAATATCAACCACAGGAAAAGCGTGGTAATTGTTTCGATACAATACCGCAATCTCATGAGCCGGAACACCTTCTGAAATAAGAGACTGGATTTTTTCCGAAAGCCAGACAAGTTCTTGTGATGAATTTTCAAGTGTTGCAACAGAAATAGGTTTTGCTTCAAACTTAGTATTTGCTTGAAGTAAAGACTCTCCCGGAAGAAGTGAATGTGCACTATCAAGAATAGTCTGAGTTGAACGATAGTTTTGCTTGAGAGTAATGAGCTCTGCCTTTGGATATAAATGTTTGAAATAGAAAAAGTTTTCAATACTTGCACCCTGAAAACGATAGATTGATTGTTTTTCATCTCCTACAACAAACAGATTTGGATTGTTATGGAAATTTGCAAGAAGTTCAAGGATTTTATTTTGAGCATTGTTTGTATCTTGATGTTCGTCCACCAAAATGTATTGATGTTTTTCTTGGAGTCTGAGAAGCAAGTCTTGATTTGTTCTCAGAGCATGAAGAACTTCAACAATCATGTCATTGAAGTCATACATTTTTCTTGCCGCTAGTTCTTCTTGATACACCTGATACACATGAGCGAGTTCTCTATTTTTCTGAATCTTTTTTTCTTGATCGGCATATGCACTTTTCATTTTTCCTGTATACTTTCCTTTTGTATGAAATTTCTCATCATCCTGATCAAAACGAATTTGTTCTTTTTCTACTAGTTTCTTAAATTCATATGGAGTTACACCTTCACGTTTCAAGTCAGAAATTTTTTGAAGAATCGTACGAACATAGTAAAAAGAATCACCAAAAGGCTTCAGATTTTTCAGTTCTGTTTGAGTGATGATATCTTCAATAATTGCTATTTGGTCAACGTCGGTAATTGCTCTCGCTCCAATAATTCGAGGGAATTCTTCTGGATTATTTTGAATGACATCATTTGAAAATGAGTGAAATGTATAGATTCCAACCCGATATGCGGAAGATCCAATCATCTCAACCAATCGTTTTCTCATTGCATGGACACCTGATTCAGTAAAAGTGAGCGCAAGAATATTTTCCGGCTCTGTATCTGTTTTATCGATAATATTTGCAATTCGAAGAGTCAAAATTTGAGTCTTTCCTGTCCCAGGACCAGCAACCACCATCACAGGACCGTCAATGGCGTCTACAGCTCTTTTTTGCTCTGTATTAAGCATCTCATAACGTTCTTGAAACTTTGTTTTCATGAGGCTATTGTACCCCAAATTGAGCTTGTGGATATCTCTTGACATAAATATAAATATAGGTATTATATAGTCTCGTGTGGCAATAGTGCCTCATAAAACAAAACCCGTTCTTTTTAAAAAACCCAAAAAAACAAGGAGAAATTTATGTCAGTAGAAGATTGTAAAGAAATTGAGGAAATTCTATGGAGTGACCAAACAAAAGATTTTAAGGAAGTTTCTGATGTTTTAAGAGAAAGAAATATTTGTGCATTTACTGTTATGCAACATCCCTTTTTCCATACAACAGAGAAACTTAAGCATCGAACTCTTGAAGTGATGCCGAAAATTTTCGTATTGAGTCAATGTGAAAAACTCAAAGAAACTGCCTAGCCCTGCCACCCTAACAAAAGACTAAGTTACTGCGGGCAGATTCTATTTTTCCTTAACCAAAAAAGTCAAAACCCGCATGGGTAGAGACAAAAAGCGCCGATCAATGATATCGGCGCTTTTTTATTTTTGTGTTTTAAACCAATTATTATATTTCTTTTCCATCAACTCAAAACCTTTTTTATTGTCTGCAATTTTAGTTTTTCCATGGACAAGATTAATCACAGCACCAATCTCATAAGTATTTTTTTGTTTAACCTTATCGAGTGTTTTTATTCTATTTTTCGCTGATTGAATATATTTCTTTTTAGGAGCAATCATACTTTGCAAAAAATATTGTGGTGAAAGTTTTTTACCTGTTGCCATTTGTACAAATTCAGGAAATGTTTTTGACATACCAAGCTTCCAAACTTTTAACATTTCTTTTCCAACATTTGGATTATCTACTATATATCCATATTTTTTAAAAAAGTATGATCTCCACTGTGCAACAGCCAAGAGAGCCAACCCGTATCCATGATATGAGCAAGTGCTTGACCATGAATAAATATGAGGAACAGTAAGAAGACCAAGAGAATTTATAGGAAATGCAGAAAATTTATTTTTTGTTTTTCGTGCAATTGAGATAACTTTTGCTTTAGTAAGATTTTTTGTTTCAAAAATTTCTTTTTCAAAATTCATAACCGCAATTATACCCATCATTTCAAGCGGTTTGAAAACATGGAGTTTTTCTAGTTTTCTTTCAAACAAACTAAAAGGGTATGAATTTCCTTCAGAATCTTTTGCATATCTATGTCTCCATTCAATACTTGAGAATATGGTATCCATAAACATACTTTGTGTTTCAGCCCAAGCTGTTGAAGCAGGTGGATACTCATTATTAACACAAACATCTTGCATGTCTGAATTTAAAAAATGAGCTGCGTGTCCACCTTCATGAAATAATGTATGAATACCCTCTTCACCAGAACCAAGCGCTCCTGGTATTGTATTACATGTAAGTCCTGATCTTCCCGGTATTCTTTTTCCATTTTCAAAATGAATCAATTCTGGCCAATGACAGAAGCCGTTTGAATGCTTTCCTTTTCTATCAAGAAGATCGAGGGTGATAGTGGAACCCCGGAAATCAATTCCTAAATTAGCAAAAGATTTTGTCCATACATCAAGAGCTGTTTCAAATTGGAAATAAGGATCTTCTTCTTTTTCAAAATCAGAAGATATCATATAGCTAAAATTCCACGGCTGTTTTAATTTAGGGTTTGATACAGCCAATTCTCTGATATTTTCAAATCCAAATTTACCCTTTTCATACAAATCATCAAAAATCTTAAACAATTCTTTTTTTGTCATTCCCTCCTCAGTGAAAACTTTATATGCATAAAAATCTTCAAATCCAAGTTTATGAGCAAATGTATTTAAAAGTTTTACATATTCAACATAGTCATCAAGAAATGCTGGGGCTGATTTTTGGATTCCTTCATAGGCAGCCTTTCTTATAGATTCATTATCATCTGTAGAAATTAACGAATAGAGTTTAAGCTTAGAGGCAGGAACAAAATCTTTTGTTTTTGGATCAGTATAACCATATTCAAAATCACCCTGAGCAGTTTTAATACGCGTTTCAATATCCATAATTTTCTCATGGAGAGCAAGTAATTCTTCGGGTATCTGCCAAACAGAGAAAAACTTATACCAATATCCAAGCCTTTCTTTTTCTTTTCCAGTTGCCGCCTAAAAAAAAACGTTTGTCTGCTCTGCCAATGCTCGGTTTGATCTAAATTCATTTAATTTTGATTTTGCCTTCTTGAATTTATCATCAATAGAATTATCTCCCATATAAGAGACCCAGAATAAATCTTCATATGTTTTATGAATTTTTAAATATTCTGAGTTTAGTTTATCAAGAAAATCTACTATATCTTTTTTGTTTATTTTTACAGTTTTATCCTTCATACAATTCAGTTACCTTATTCCAATTAACAATATTCCAAAAATTTTCAATATATTCTGCTCGTCTATTTTGATATTTGAGATAGTATGCATGCTCCCAAACATCGAGCGCCAGAATTGGTGTTCCACCTTCAATTCCTGGCATGAGTGGATTGTCTTGATTCCCTGTCGTAACAATCTCAAGACTTCCATCTTCTTTTTTACACAGCCAAGCCCAGCCAGATCCAAAACGGGAAAGTGCAGCTTTTGTAAAAGATTCTTTCAAGTTTTCTATAGAACCAAATGATTGGATAATTACATTTTCAAAAGGTTGAGATATTGAAGTTTTATCTCCAGAAAGAAGTTCCCAGAAAAGTTTGTGATTATAATATCCACCAGCATTATTTCTAAGTGGCATATTATTCATATCAATCTCGGAAAGAATTTGTTCGATTGACATATTACTCACATCAACACCCTCGAGTGCTTTATTGAGATTATCTGTGTAAGCTTGATGATGTTTTGTATGGTGAATCTCCATTGTTTTTGCATCAAAATATGGCTCGAGTGAATCATAAGAATATAGAATTTTTGGTAGTTCAAACATAGAATATATAAGTTTTTATGAATAAATATATGGAGATTATAGCACAAGAGGCGCCCTTCGGGCGCCTCTTTATTTTCCTTACTTTTTAAGCAAGTCTCGAATTTCCACAAGGAGTTCTACCTGTGTTGGGTGTTTTTCCTCTTTTGGTTTTTCTTCTTCTTTTCGTTTCAGTCTGTTCATTCCTTTGATAACCATAAAGATAACAAAGGCAACGATAGCAAAATCAATTACTGTATTGATAAATAATCCATAATTGAGAGAAACAGCAGCTGTTACAATCTCGCCTGTTTCGCTCAACACTTCCGGCTGAAGAACAATTGCAAGACTTGAAAAATCAACTCCACCAACAAGAAGTCCAACAGCTGGCATAATAACGTCGTTCACCAGAGAGGTTACAATTTTACCAAACGCACCTCCAATGATAACTCCGATTGCGAGATCCATTACATTACCTTTTACCGCAAACTCTTTAAATTCTTTTAAAATTCTATTCATATATCACATGTAGTATTTAACCTATAATATTCTTATTATAGAGAAACCATTCTTGAAGGTCTAGAGTGTTTGCTTATTAACCCTTATTTTATTGCTGATTTCATAAAAAGGAATATACTTATTCCTATTATGCAAAATATAATTACCAATATTAAAAATAACTGGAAATCAGGTCTTACAGTCGCCTTGGTTTCTATACCTTTATCACTTTCACTCTCTGTTGCATCAGGAGCAAGTCCAGCAGAAGGACTTATTACTGCTGTGTGGGCAGGACTTATTGCTGGGATTTTTGGAAGTAGTAACTACAACATTATTGGACCCGCTGGAGCACTTACTGGGGTTTTGGCGCTTTTTGCATTCCAAAACGGACCAGAACTTCTCCCTTCCCTTGCAATCATAACTGGAATTTTTATCCTGATTGCATATTTTTTCAAAATTCAAAAATACATGGTTTTGATTCCTCGAAGTGTGATGGTTGGATTCAGTACTGGTGTTGCTATTTTAATCATCATTAGTCAACTTCGATCAGTTTTTGGTCTTCACAACCTCGAGTCAGCAGCAGAACCACTTCATAATCTTGGAATCATTTTTGGAAATATTGCATCAAGCGACCTTGTCACATTTCTTCTTTTCTTTATTGGGGTTATGTCACTCTATCTTTTCAATCGAATGATTCCAAAAATTCCACCGGCTATATTTCTTGCGCCAATTGGAATCTTTGTTGGGTTTTTGATTAGTAAAAATATCATACCGATCGAAACAATGCTCTTGAATCAAAAATACAGTAATCTTGATTTTAGTTTATTTTCTTTTGTTTCAAACTTTACTGTTAACAAAGTAATTCTTGTCACTGGTGCATCTGTTGCTTTTATCGCAATTCTTGAAACTCTTATTTCAGCAAAGATTGCTGGAAACATGACGAAAACAAAATTTAACTCAGGAAAAGAATTCTTTGGACTTTCACTTGCAAATATCGGTTCTGGACTTTTTGGTGGACTCCCAGCAACAGGAGTTTTCGTTCGAACAGGACTCAATGCAAAGTCAGGAGCGACACATAAAACATCTCAAACAATTCAAGCTATTGTAGTCGGAATCGTTTCCGCTGTTCTCTTTACAACCTTTACTTACATTCCTCTTGCGGTTATTGCTTCTATTCTTTTCTTTGCATCAATCCGAATGCTTGAGATTAAAGACATGAAAAAATATTGGAAATATTCAAAGAAAGATTTTGCGGTTGCTCTTCTTGTTGTTGTACTTATGATTGCAATTGACAGCGTGATTGGACTTCTTGCAGGAACAATTCTTGCCCTCTTATTCTTTGTTGAAAGTTTTTCAAAAGGACATTTTGATATTGCTCGAAATAGAGGAAATCAATTTATCGACAGACTTTATGAAGGTGACTTTGAAAAATTTAATGAACCTGTAGATGTTGTTGTGTATTCCTTTAAAGGTTCTCTTACTTATGTAAACGGAGAAACACACAAAGACAGAATTCAAGAAAAAACAAATCTCTTTAACACTATCATTCTTCGAATGAGAGAGCTCGGACACATTGACCATGATGGGGTTGAGATTCTTCATGAGATCATCGAAGAACTAATCGCTCAAGGGAAAACAGTCTATATTTCTGGACTCAGTGAACAAATTCACTCAGAACTTACAAAATTCAACAATGATGGACACATTACTGAATCGATGATTACAAAAAATACTACTTCAGCACTTCAAGAAATTGGATTTATTATATAAATAAAACTCCCGCCACATGCGGGAGTTTTATCTTGAAAAAAGCTTTATTTTATAGTATATTTGGTCTTTACTTATAAAAAACCAAAAACATGACTGAGACAATTTCAATAGTATTTTCACTATTCTCATTATTACTTATCACAAACATTATTTTCCTTGTTGCAAAACGAGGTTTTTTAAAGCAAATTCCCTACTCTGCACTTTTAGTGATTCTTGGAATTATTCTCGGGTTTGGAATGAAACATATTCCAGGACTTAGTTTCCTGCAGTCGTTTGAGCTCACACCAGATCTTCTTTTTTATGTTTTCCTACCGATTCTTATTTTTGAATCTGCATACAATTTTCAAATTAGAAAATTTTATGAAAACATAATATCAATATCTCTTCTTTCAATTCTTGGCCTTTTTATCTCAACACTCGCGATTGGTTTTGGACTTCAGTTTATTTTAGGACTTATTGGTATTCAAGCTCCTCTTATTTATTTCCTCTTATTTGGCTCACTCATCTCAGCAACAGATCCGATCGCTGCACTTTCTCTATTCAAAAGTTCAGGTGCACCGCATCGTCTCTCTCTTATTTTCGAAGGTGAAAGTTTGTTTAATGATGGAACAGCAGTTTCAGTTTTTGCAATCTTACTCCTTGTTCTCATTGAAGGAACGGGAGCAATTTCAATTACAGAAGGATTCTCTTTGTTTATCATTATGATATTAGGAGGAGTTTTAGCGGGAATTCTACTTGGAAAAATATTTTCTTTCATACTTCGTTTTTCATCAAAATATGAAACTGTCACACTTTCTCTTATGCTTGTAATGGCACATCTTGTATTTCTTGGAAGCGAACTTTTCAATGAACACATGATGCATATTGGAAGTTTGGTAAAAATATCTCCAATCATCGCAACAACTATTGCCTCGCTCGAACTTGGAAACAACGGACGATATCATATTTCACCACGAGCGGAACATTTCATAGAAAAATATTGGGAACAAATCGCATTCATGGTTAACTCAATTATTTTCCTCTTGGTTGGTATCATGACAATTTCTAATAATCTTTGGAGTACAGAGATTATTATCCCGTCACTAATTACTGTAGTAATTGTAACTCTCGCGCGAATTGTTTCAGTCTTCCCAACTGTTGGGCTACTCAATATTCTGAGGATTGAATCGAAAATTTCTTTACCATGGACAAAGATGCTTGCTTGGGGTGGTCTTCGCGGCGCACTTGCACTTATCGTTGTTCTGACAATCCCAGATTCATTTACAATAGCAAATTGGAACTATGTCATTTCTCCAAAAGATTTTCTTGTTGTTCTCACTCTTGTCACAGTTGTGAGTTCACTGGTAATAAAATCAGCAACTATAAAATTCTTTATGAAGAAACTTGGAATCTTGAAACTATCAGCTTCTGATTCTGTACGAGTTGAAGAATCACTATCTTTCCTCGCAACACTCAAACTTGAAAAACTCGAAAAGAGTTTCTCAAAAGGATATGTTGATCAAGAAACATATGAATTCTTAAAACAAGAACTTCGAGACTCTATAAACCAGGTTGAAAAAGGACAAGGAAAAGAAGTGTTTGAGTCAATGCTTCAATCATACGCGATTGGAATTGAGAGATATTTCCTTCAAGAAATATATGCCCGAGGAGAAGTAACAGAACGAGTATACAGAAGAATTCTTCTCAAGCTTGAAATACAACAAGAAAAAATGAAACAGGAATTTCTATCAAATGGAAGTACAAGTTTGTCACGTGCCCTTGTCGCAGAAAGAATGGACAAGGTTCGAGGAAGACTTGCTCGAAATGCAAGCAAAAACTTTTCTATTGAAGAAAAGTTTATGTACTACCGAGCCCTGGCAATCATTGCACGAAAAGCAATTAAAGAAATATCGAGTAAGCAATTTGCTTGTGGAGATGAAACTGTTATTAAAAAAGTTCTTGAAAAATACGAAGAACATAAAAAAGAAAATAATATCTATGCAGAAAATCTCAAAAGAGACCACAGAGATATTGTTCTTAAAATATCGACATCGCTCGCAAGAAAACAACTATATGATTTTGGGATTGGGATTCTAGAAAGACTTAAAAAAACTGATTTTATTTCCCCAAGAGTACATGCTATTTTGAATAATAAGATACAGGAAAAATAAAAAACCCGCATATGCGGGTTTTTTATTTTTAATCTTCATTATCATCGTCATCTTTTCCTTTTCCAGAATTATCATTATCGTCTTGATCATCCTCTTCGTCTTCATTATCATCTTCTTCATCGTCATCGTTGTTATCGTCGTCAGAATCATTACTGTCATTGTTATCAGAATCATCATCTGAATCATTACTGTCATCATCTGAGTCGTCGTTTCCATTTACATCACAATCTTCAGCGTCTCGCCATTCACCTCGACAAAAAACTTCATCATCATTTTCTCGAATATCATTTCCATGGTTTTGATCTGAATTGTCATCATCCTCGTCATCATAATTATCGTCAAAATCATCATTATCATCTGAATTATCGTCATTTGAATTGTTATTTGATTTTGAACCTTCTGTCTTTATTTCGATTTCACCATCCTCCACTTCAATCTTTACCCCATCTTCAGTTCTCATTTCAATTTCAAGATTTGGATTAATAGCAAAAATTGCCATAATTGAACTCAATGTTGTGGTAAGTCTATCTTTTTCTTCTTGGCTTAAATTTGAACTTTCAACAAAACTTGTTACATCAGAAAGAGAGCCTTCAAATTCTTGTTTTTGTCTCTCTGACTTAAACCCTATAGGAGTTACACTATTAAGGAATCTTTTATCATCTGGTCGAGAAATTCTATTTTCATTTTCAAACGAAAAATTCATATTTATCTGATCAAGAGATAGTTTATACCTTTCTTGAATTTCAGAGATAATTTGATCTTTATCTTGAGATGCTGTTATAAAACCATATTTTTTGTCATCAGCTTCGATTGAAATTGTAGATTCATTAGTAAACACATCAATTTCAACTTCAACAATTTTTGCTGAACTTAGATCTATAGAAATAGTTTGGCTATTTTTAGCAATAACTTCTCCAACCTCTGCAAGTCTTTCTTCTGCAAATCGAACCTTTAATTCACTTTTCTTTTCTTCATCACCAACTAGTTTAATTTGAATATTCTCTACGACTTGTTCAACTGGATATAAAATATCTCCTGGAATCGCATCATTTGAAGCGACCACAACTCCCCCTCCTCCTAAAATAACCACAAGTGCTAACAATGTTGCTATCATATGTTTTTTTGAAAAAAATAATACTAATAAATTTTTTGGTGCATCTTTTTGTTTTGAAATAATAGAAAGCCAAACAGAATTTTTTTCTGCCTCTGTCATAGATTGAACCTCTACGGGCTGAATGACTAGTTTTTCTTTATCCTTCAAACGACCCAATGTTTGAAGTAAAAATCTATAGTCTTCTTTTGGTTCTTCCTCTGAAGGAATATCATATATTTCCTCGAGAGGAACCGTTTGTATTTTTCTCAATCTTCTTTTAAAAATTCTTCTCCTTACAACAGTCCAAAGATAACTCATAAAGTGTTCATCACTTATATAGACAAACTTTGGAAGTGATGAAAATAATGAAAGGTAAATTTCTTGAACAATTTCTTTTGCATCATCACGATTTTGAACTCGAACCAAGACATAGGAAAAAATACGATCGACTGTTCTATCGTATAATTCCCTAAATAAGGTTTCGTCATGACGCACACCTTCAAGTAATTCTTTCCATGTATTCATATCTTCCTACTTATTATATACCTTGATAACACAAAAAGGTTACAAGTTGCAACATATCCACACTTCACAAAATATAAACTTGATATAATAATTGTGCGTAAGCACCTAACAAACACTATTCATGTTCTTTGTATAGGACTTGTTCGCAAGGTCGAATTTTATATAAAATTCAGTCTATACATTTATATTTATGGCAGCAAAAAAGAAAGCAGCTAAAAAAGTTGCAAAGAAGAAAGTTGCAAAGAAAAAGAAATAGTTTTTCTTAATTTAAAAACCTCCATATGGAGGTTTTTAAATTATATAAAAAATCTAATAAGAGCAATCAGAGCAATAACACCAAAGACTATTTCAAGCAAAAGGTTTGAATAGTTTCTATCGGCAAATACTCGAATACCGAGAAGTATTGCAGCAAGTAAATTTGCAAATGGGTACCAAAAACCTGTTGATGGAATAATACCAAATGAATTAAAAGCATATGCTGTCATGAGAACCACTGTTCCTACCCAACCTATTGTTTGTATAAGAATTGAATGTTTTTGCATAGTATTATATTTGTCCACTTAATAAAGCCTTTACCCTCTCTTCTGTCGGTGGATGGGTACTCCACATTTTATTCCATCCTGCTTTTGCTTTTGCGCCAAATGGATTTGCAATGTAAAGATGTGCCATTGCATGATTTGCTCGACGCATTTCACCTCCACGAGTTTTTGCATAGCCTTCAATTTTTTGAAGTGCTCCCGCAAGCCCTTCTGGATACCGAGTCATGAGCGCACCACCAGCGTCCGCCATAAATTCTCGTTTTCTTGAAATTGCAAAATGAATAAGCTGAGCAATAATCGGTGAGAGAATTACAAATACAATTCCAACAATTGCAAGAATTCCACCGAGTTTGTTATCTCTATCATCTCTTCCACCTCCAAACAAAGAAGCTCGAAGAAACATATCTGAAATAATCGCAACAAATCCAACCAAAACCACAACCATTGTTGAAAGGAGCATGTCTTTGTGTTTAATGTGCGCAAGCTCATGAGCCAAGACACCTTCAAGTTCACTTTTTTCAAGAAGTGAAATAAGTCCAGTTGTCACAGCAACAAGTGCATGTTTTTCATTTCGTCCAGTTGCAAAAGCATTTGGCACACTGTCCTGTATTATATAAAGTTTTGGTTTTTGCATTCCCTGTCCAATCGCAAGGTTTTCAAGCATGTTAGAGATTTCTCGATATTCCGAACCAGCTTCCTTTGCCCCTGACATTGAAACTACAATTTTGTGAGAAAACCAATACGATCCAACGTTCATGACAACAGCAAAAAAGACAGCGAAATAGAGAATCGAGATATCACCAAAATACTGTGAAAGGAACCAACCAAGTCCAATCACCACAAGCGCAAAAATGAGCACTAAGGCCCAGGTTTTTCGAATATTACTTCCTCTTTGTTGATATAGTGTTTTCATAGCTAGGGATAGTATAAAGGAAAAATACAAAAGAAAAAAGCCCCGCCGAAGGCGGGGCTTTTTTTATTTCGCAAAATCAACTTTCACATTTTCTCTTTCCGGATTTCCTTCTGCGAGTTCGAAAAAGTCAGCTTTTGCAACTTTTGCAAGTTTTGCAATAAAATTACTTGGAATTGTTTCAATCTTAATATTCAAAGCTTTTACATTTCCATTATAGAATCGTCTTGCTGACTGAATTTTATTTTCTGTATCCGCAAGTTCTTTTTGAAGTTCCAAAAAGTTTGTATTTGCTTTTAGATCTGGATAATTTTCTGCAACCGCAAACAAAGATTTAAGCGCTCCTGTTAACATATTATCTGCATTACTGTGCTCTGCTACAGATCCAGCCTGCATCGCTTGTGAACGTGCCTCGGTTACCTTTGTAAACACTCCTTCTTCATGAGAAGCATATCCTTTAACAGTATTGATAAGATTTGGAATCAAATCGTATCGACGCTTAAGCTGTACATCGATATCTGCCCAGGCTTCATCTTTTTGTGTTCGAAGTCGTACAAATGAGTTATATGTTCCAATAGCCCAAAGTGCCACAACTCCAAGAATTATAATTACAATTAACATAAGTTATTTTTATAAACTAATAATGGTTACAACTACTAAACTTGTTGAAATAACGAGAATAGTAAATTTTTTTATAAGGTTATTTATTTTTTTGCCATTCATACATTTGAACGAGTAAAGGACTTGCTAGAAAGATTGACGAATATGTTCCAAAAAACATTCCAAAAGTAAGTGTCAGAGCGAACATTTTTGTTGATTCTGGACCAAAAAATGCCAAGGCAAGAAGTACAACAATCGTAGAAAGTGAGGTATTGAGTGAACGAGCATATGATTGCTTAAGACTTTCCCCCACCACCAAACGAAATGGTTTTATCTGATCAACATTTCTTTGAATATTTTCTCTTATTCTATCAAAAATAACAATAGTATCGTTTACAGAAAGCCCAAGAATTGTTAGAAGTGCAACAATGAAAAGCATGTCTACTTCAGCTCCTGTAGTAATGCCAAGAATCGCAAATACTCCGGCCGTAAGCACAACATCATGAACAAGTGTAATAATTGCCACAAAACCATATTTCCAAGATGAAACTGGTTTTGAAACCTTTCTGAATGTGTATGCAATGAAAAGAATAATCGCGATTGAAACTATGATCAGTGAATAAATCGCCTTTGTCTTAAGTTCGTGACCAATTGAAGGTCCGATTGAAGTAAACGAAATTTCTTCCATATCTCCATTCACATTAAGAGCCTGCAGTAATTCTTGTTTTTCTGTTTCTTGAATATCTTTTGTCTTAACAATCAAAGTGGACTCTCCAGCAGGCTGAATAACAGCACTAAATCCTGCATTTTGTATTGAATTTTCAATTTCTGAAATCTCTGGTCTTTGGTTCGAGTACGAAACCTCTAACATAGAACCTCCGGTAAATTCAATACTCGGTTTGAGTCCGTAGGTAAATATCAAAACGATAGATACTATTACTAAAGAAAGCGATGATAGGAGAAATATTTTTTTATTTTGTATTGCGAACATATATTATCGAGAAAATCCATTACCAAATAAAAATCTGAGGCGTTTAGTATCTTTTGTACCAGCAATCGCAAGCATAAAGATTCTTGTTACTGTAATTGCGGTAATCATTGAGATAATAATTCCCAAACCAAATGTAATTGCAAATCCTTTGATAAGGTTTGAACCGAACCAAAACAATATAACCGCAGTAATCAAACCTGAAAGATTTGAATCTCGAATTGAAAGCCAGGCTCTATCAAACCCTTCTTGTATTGCTTCTTTTAAAGTTTTTCCATTTCTCAACTCCTCTTTTAATCTTTCTGAAATCAGCACATTCGCATCAACAGCAACCCCAAGAGAAATGATAAACCCAGCAATTCCTGCAGCGGTAAGTGTGATTGGAATTATTTTCATAAAGGCAAACATAATAACTCCATATACCAAAAGTGCAAATATTGCGATAAATCCTGGAAGTCTGTACCACACAAGAAAAAATAAAGCGAGCACAAGTAATCCAATTAATCCAGCTTGAATTCCTGCTTGAATAGCAGAAGCACCAAGCGATGCACCAATGGTTTGAGTTCCGATCTCCTCAATTGGAACTGGAAGTGCCCCAAAGGTTAGCTGACGAGCAAGTTCTTTTGCTTGTTCAGGAGTAAAGTCTCCAGAAATAACAGCTTCCCCTCCAGTAATTTCTTCTCTGATAATTGGATTTGAAATTGGAACTCCGTCAAGGAAAATCGCAAGTTCTCTTCCAATATTTTCTCGAGTTATTTTACTAAACAAAGCTTCGCCTTCCTCATTAAATTGAAGGGTTACTATTGATTGATTTGCTGGAGTATATCCACCCTGAGCGCCCGTTGGAACAAATTGAAGAGATGCAGATTCAAGATATCGACCAGTAAGTTCTGTTGGGACGTAGATATCGTCAAAGTTAACAGTTTCTGGATTAAGTGAAGATAAATCAATATCATCTCTTAAAAGCTTAAACTCAAGAATAGGAGTTTCGCCAATTTGTTTTTTTGCTTCTACAACATTTGTAACCCCAGGAAGTTCAATCAAAATTCTATATTCTCCCTGATTCGCAAAGTTCGCTTCTTGAATTTGAACATTTGTTTCCTCTTGCCCAAGTGGGTTGATTCGACGCTCAATGACTGTTTTTAAGGTCTCCATAGCATCTTCAACCTCAGATTCATCAAGCTCTGAAATATCGGCTCGATATGTGATTTGAGTACCCCCTGCAAGATCAAGACCAAGCGAAAAAGGATATTTTACCTTTTCTGCACCAGAAAGACCTGGTTCGTTTTTATAGACAAAAAAACCTATTAAAAAGGTCACTAAAAGGATAAAAATAGCTAATATTCTTGTTTTCATGCGTCTATTGTACTTCTTTCGCTAGGAATTAGTACTTGACTCAGGTTCATTTCTTATGATCTTTCTATAAAACCAAACTGAAAGTAAACCGAACAAAGTACCCAAAACCCAACCGCCAATAATATCGTACATTGAATGTACTCCTGCAATAATTCTTGAAACCCCGATTAGAAATGATGTAACAACAAAAAACAATGCGATATTTCTTGTAAAGAAAAAAGACAACACTGTCATAGTTGCAAAAAAGAATGCATGACTCGAAGGAAAAGAACCAAAACCATAGGTAACAAAAAGCGGTTCAATAGTTTGAAACATCTCAAAAGGTCTTTTAACATTAAACAATATTTTTAGACCAGGATTTAAAAAGGCAGCAATAACAAGAATTGTGGTAGAAAAAAAGAAAGGTTGAATTGTTCTTTTATAAGAAAAAACTATAAAAATCAAAAATATCAAACCAACAAACCAGGGAATCATTTCAGCAAAAACAAGTACAAGCGCATCAAAAAAGAAACTCTCTCCAAGTAAATCATTCAATAAATGAGTAATAAAATAATTCATAAATATATTGTAACACTCATATACAAAGAAAATTTATCTACATCCCAAGAAACTCTTTTGACATATCATCTTTGTGTATTGATCGTTCATTTTTTCGAAGCCCCATCAGAATACCGAGAGCGATAAATGAAGAAAGTAGATGTGACCCACCATGTGACATAAAAGGCAAGGTAATTCCAGTTACTGGCATGAGGCCAATATTCATTCCAATATTGATAATAATATGAGCAACAAACATAATTGCTATTCCCAAAGCAAACAGTATTTCAAAATTAGAAGCTCCATACTGCGCTGTTCGAAGAATTCTCCATATAATCAACATATAGAGGAGGATAACCAAGACAGACCCTATGAAACCCCATTCTTCCGCATATGCAGCAAAAATAAAATCTGTTTGATACTCTGGAAGAAATTGAAGTCGCGACTGAGTCCCATACCCAACACCTTTTCCAAGAAACTCTCCCGAACCGACAGCAATTGTCGATTGATATGCGTTATATCCAGTTCCCTGAATATCAGCAAGAGGATGAAGAAAACTTAAAATACGATTTTTTTGATAATCCTGAAGAACACCAAACCACATAACAAGAAAAGTAATAATACCGAGCCCAACCACTATTCCAAGATGTTTTTTTGAAATACCTGAGACGAGCGTCATTCCAAACCAAATAATAAATATAATAAGAGCTGATCCAAAGTCGGGTTGGAGAAAAACCAAAATAAAAGGAATAAGCATGTATATAGCGGAAATAAAAATATGCTTAATATTTTTAATTTCAACATGTCTTCTTGAGAAATATTTAGCCAAAACCAATATGAGGGTAAGTTTCATAAACTCAACTGGTTGAAATGCGAAAAAACCAAGATCGAACCAACCCTTTGCTCCTTTAATAGTGCTTCCCAGGAAAAATAGAAGTATTAAAAGTAAAACAAAAAAACCATAGATACCCAGAAGAAGATTACTCTGTTTCAAAAAACGAAAGTCAACGAAAGATAATCCGAAAAAAAATCCAAAAGAAATAATCACCCAGATAAATTGACGCAAGAAGAAAGAACCTTCTCCAGTAAAAGAAGACATAGTAACTAAACCAGCACCGAGTATAGGTAAGGTAAACAGGACTAGAAGCCAATCAATTTTTGCATTTCTTTTTTCTATCATGATGAACGGTAATCGTTCAGATCAAAAACATTTACTTGGGGTAATATTTCAATCCGGACAGGTTCTTCTGTAAAAGGCTTTTGCCATGTATAAAATACATCATAAGTTTCACCTTCTTTGAGTGATTCAATAAACGTCGTACTAGCACCGATGGCATTATTATCAGTATCATACAAAACTGCAACAACATCAAAATTTGTTAAATTAAATCGACTGTTGTTTCTGATTGTAGCGGTAAGTGTTGGTTTTGTAAACGGATCTTTGACAAGGATATTTGAAACTGAAGGTGTAATTCCCTGTCCTGCATCTTTTGGTGTTTGAAGCCAAAGTGGATTTTCTGTAAAAGAAAAATCTGCACGAGTAGGAACTCTATCACCCACTAAAATTGCTGGGGCAAATATTGCTGTTTGATTATTAGGAAGAATATAAGTTTTTCCAGTTCTTCTTGCAATAAACACATTATTATCATCATACAACTTGAACTCATAAGAGATGGCATATATAGCAGCGTCAGTATTTTGATTTTCAACAATAGCAATAGCATTATACCTCCCTGGAATAACCTCAAAAGCCCGTGTCCAAGTAGTAATAAGCGGAAGTGCGCTAATACTACAAAAACGAGAACAAGAACCGCCACAGTCAATTCCTGACTCTTTACCATTTTGAATACCGTCAAAACAAGTTGCTTCCACTTCAAATTGAGGTTTAACAAATAAAATAATAAAAAGTAAAGCTATTATTACAAGACTTAGTATTACCAATAATTTTCTTTTAGCTGCCCATGAAAACATATAGATCATTATACCTTACTTTTATTTCAACCAAACAAAAAAAACACTTCTTTCGAAGTGTTTTTTTGTTTTTAAATACTTTAAGCTGGCGAATACCTATTTTCCCAATAGTATCGTCGGTACTACCGGACTTAACTTCTGTGTTCGGAATGAGAACAGGTGTATCCCCGGCGTCAAATCACCAGCTTAAAATATTCAAAGTAAAAAATAGAGAGGGTTTTCATCATGAACTGATGTGTCGCAACCCCCTCTTTTGGAAAGGTTCGAACTTCAATCGAAATCTCCAGACAAAAGTCTGTTGCTCTTTTCAAGGCAAGACAACATTTTTGCAAATGATATTCGTCTACTTTGCGGTTATCCTGCAATAACCTCCCTTGAGCTACCTTTCTTTTTTTAAAGAACCTTATTTTGGAGCAAGAGTAAATAAAAAATTTCGCAGCAATTTGTATTGATTGAAGATCAAACTTATTGCTAATTTTTTAATTTACTCTCGCATTCTGTAAGTTTAAAAGCTAAATACATGTTGTAAAAAATACTCGATAAATAAATATGAAAATAAATAATGTTTCTCAGAATTCCTAAAGGGATCGGATCATTAGTACTTCTTGGCTGAACACATTACTGTGCGTACACCTAAAGCCTATCAACCAGATCATCTCTCTGGATCCTCAAACGACTCCTAATCTTAAAGTTTGCTTCCCTCTTAGATGCTTTCAGAGGTTATCAATTCCCGACATAGCTACCCTGCGATGCCATTGGCATGACAGCAGGTAGACCAGAGGTCAGTCCATCCCGGTCCTCTCGTACTAAGGACAGTTCTTTTCAAGAGTCAACGCCTGCAGTAGATAGGAGACCAACCTGTCTCACGACGGTCTGAACCCAGCTCGCGTACCTTTTTAATTGGCGAACAGCCAAACCCTTGGGACCTTCTCCAGCCCCAGGATAAGATGAGCCGACATCGAGGTGCCGAACATCGCCGTCGCTATGGACGCTTAGGCGATACCAGCCTGTTATCCCCGGAGTAGCTTTTATCCGATAATCTCCAGCACCATCTAAAGGTTACTGTCGGTTCACTATGTCCCGCTTTCGCGTCTGCTCGTCATGCCCGACTTACAGTCAAGCCCACTTTTGCCATTACACTATCGGCACGGTGTCCATTCGCGCCTAGTGGACCTTTGAACTCCTCCGTTACTTTTTAGGAGGAGAGCGCCCCACTCAAACTACCCGCCACACACTGTCCCGGCACGTTTTTTCCGTGCGGGTTAGAACATATCACTTTAGAGGGTGGTATCTCACTGTCGGATCATGTACAACCAAGATCGTACAATCAAATCCTCCCACCTATGCTGCGCAATAAAATAATATGCTCAATATGAAGCTGTAGTGAAGCTTCCGGGGTCTTTTCGTCTAACTGCAGGTAACCGGCATCTTCACCGGTATTGTATTTTCACCGAGCAAGTCCTCGAGACAGTTCCCCAGTCATTACGCCATTCGTGCACGTCTGAACTTACCAGACAAGGAATTTCGCTACCTTAGGACCGTTATAGTTACGGCCGACATTCATCAGGGCTTATACAACTCAGCATGTAACCGAAGCTACACACCGTCCGTATTTAACCTTCTGACATTGGTCAGGCGTCACCCCCTATACATCCTCTTACGAGTTCGCAGGGAGCTGTGTTTTTGGTAAACAGTTGCCAGGGATTCTTTCGCTGCGGCCGACACATCCGAAGATGCACCGGCAAGCCTTATTCCGAAGTTACGGCTGCTTTTTTGCCGAGTTCCTTGAGGACCTCTCACTCGTTCGCCTTCGTCTTCTCGACGCTACCACCTGTGTCGGTTTGGGGTACGGTTTTAGTGATATTAAGCTTAGAAGATTTTCTTGGAAGCGTGCTCGCTTAAATTTTCCAGTCCGAAGAAAGGAATTTTTGCTTTACTTGGGTATTTTATCCGAAGATAAACTGAATCCGGATTTGCCTAGATTCTACCCTCATAACACAAACGTCAATCCAATAAGACGCTTAAGTTACAACACTCCGTCCCTCCATCGCATATCACCAAAGTCATGGAATATTAACCATGTATCCATCGGCTTCGACTTTCGTCATAACCTTAGGACCGACTAACCCTCCGCTGATAATCATTGCAGAGGAAACCTTGGTATTTCGGCGGACAGGGATCTCACCTGTCTTGCGGTTACTTGTGCCAACATTCTTACTTCATGACGCTCCACCATGGGTCACCCCTTTGGCTTCGGCGCGGACATGAATACTCTCCTACCACTCTATTTCGGACGAACCAAAATAGAATCCTAAAATTCGGTACTAGACTTAGCCCCGATTATTTGCGGCGCAAAGTCCCTTGATGAGTGAGCTATTACGCTATCTTTAAAGGATGGCTGCCTCTAAGCCAACCTCCTCATTGTCAAAGGAACTTCACATCCTTAAGTGCACTTAGTCTAGATTTAGGGACCTTATTTGTAGGTCTGGGCTGTTTCCCTTTTGACCAACGGACCTTCGCGCCCGTAGTCTAACTGCCAGGTTCTTAACTCTTGGTATTCGGAGTTTGATAAGAACAACGAGATTTCTCCCTGTTTGCTCTTTCCAGTGCTCTACCCCCAAGAGGAACACGCTGACGCTAGTCCAATAACTATTTCGGAGAGAACCAGCTATTACAAGGTTCGATTAGCTTTTCACTCCTTACCACAAGTCATCCGAGAGTGTTGAACGGCTCACCGGTTCGGGCCTCCACGGAATGTTACTTCCGCTTCACCCTGCTCATGGCAAGATCACCTTGCTTCGGGTCTCATATATGCAACCGACGCGCTATTAACACTCGGTTTCCCTGGGGCTCCGGCGCGTAACGCCTTAGCCAAGCTGCATATATGAACTCGTTGGCTCATTCTTCAATAGGCACGCCGTGACGGACATAAATGCCCGCTCCGACTCCTTGTAAGCATATGGTTTCAGTTCTATTTCACTCCCCTTCCGGGGTTCTTTTCACCTTTCCTTCACAGTACTAGTTCACTATCGGTTTTACAAAGTATTTAGCCTTACCAGTTAGTTCTGGCAGATTCACCCAGGCTATTCGTGTCCTGAGCTACTCAGGAGCATAGATCAGAGAGTTTTGTTATTTTCGATTACCGGGCTATCACCGTCTATGGCTAAACTTTCCAGTTTATTCATCTAATAACAAAATTTTTGACTCTCCGAGGTTACCCTCTATCTATGTCCTACAACCCCTGCTCTTTCTAACTAATGTTAGAAGAACAGGTTTGGGCTCTTCCCCTTTCGCTCGCCGCTATTAAGGGAATGTTTCTGCTATTGCAGAGTTGTTTTCTTCTCCTTCGGGTACTGAGAGGTTTCACTTCCCCGAGTGCGCTTCTTCTCTTCTTATGAGAGAAGATCATCTGGCATTACCCAGATGGGGTTTCCCCATTCGGAAATCTCCGGATCAAAGATTGCTAGGCATCTCCCCGAAGCTTATCGCAGCTGTGCCACGTCCTTCATCGCCTTTGTAAACCAAGGCATCCACCATACGCCCTTAAATTCCCGTTAGGAATTCTAAGAACCACATTATATATAGTTTATTTCGCTTACTTAATTTTATGAGTTGAGATCTCTTTCTAATTTGAAAGAATTTATATTTGCTCTATGAAAAAAATCAATTAATGTTACCTGATTGCACTTTCGCAAGTGCGAATCTTAATGTTTTCATTAAAGACCCTTTCATGTTTTTTACAACATGTATTTAGTTTTCAAACTACAGTCGTATTTAGTAAATAAAAAATCGCCTCAGGGCGACACTTGGTAATCAAACGATAACCTTGAGCCGCTTAGATTTGGTGATTTCGATTACTATTCATACGTGATTTCTAGTATATTCATCCGGAAATAAATGTCAAGCATTTTCCCCACGTTTAAAAAGAAGATATCGGAAGCCTAAAATAAGCTATTAAAATAAAGAAAAAATGAGACACCTCCAGAAAAAAGATAAAAAGAAAAGCCCCTCAAACGAGGGGGCTTTTCAGGGTCAAAATGCAAACTTTGTTTAGCTAAGGATTTAAAGATGTTTAGCTTCAGATTTAAACACCTAAAGTTCACATGGGGTTAGACCCTTTTACAAAGAAAAAAGAAACTATGCTTGGAAGGCCAAAGATTTCTTTTTCTCTGTAGACAGTATAGTGTTTTTCTCATACTGGTTTTTGGTTTTAGTTAGAAACAACTTTCTTAGGACTATTTTAGCAAAAAATAAAAACCCTTTGAAGGGTTTTTATTTTTTAGATTAGTCTTTTAGATTTTCAGACATTTTACTAATTGCTTTTGAAGCAGCTTCTTTTCCTCCGAGTCCAAATGCAAGACCTCCCGCAAGAGCCATCATTGCAACAAGACCAATGAAGAGTGCGCTCATGAATTGTTCTGCAATTCCAAGCTCTGAGAGAGCAATAATAATTGCAAATACCCATACTGCCCACTTCGCAATTGTTGCAGACATTCGTGAAGATCGAGAGTTTACTGCCTTTGCAGATCCTTCGATAAACTTCTGAAGAACATCTGAAATATAAGAAGCGATAATAAGAATAAGAGATGCAACAAAGATATTTGGAAGATATCCAAGAACATCATTTCTCAAGAAATCGTTAATTGCCGAAAGTCCAAGAATTTCAAGTGATGGGATAAGGAAAGCGATTACGATAAACCATCGAACAATCTCTCCGATAAATCTTCCCACTCGAAGTTTGAATCCCATTCGTTCAAGCACTCGCTCTGTTCCTAATTCCTTGAAAAGACTATCAATCTTAATAAGGTTAAGAATATGTTCGATTGCTCGACTCACCATCGCTGCGATTACCCAACCTACAGCAAAGATAATAATTGCGCCAAGGAAACCTGGAATAAATTCAAAGAAACCTTGAACTAGATTTTGTGACGCAGAAACAAATACGTCTGGCCATGATTGAAGCATAAATAATTTTATATGTTAATTATTATAATGTAAGCCGACCCTCGTTGACTTACTATAAATTATACAGCATTTTAACGATTTCTGAGTGCTTCTGTGGATAATCCAGAAGAAGAAATTAAAACTTCATGATTACCATCAAAAATATCGCAAAGTAATTTGTCGTACATATCTCGTCTATACACAAATTCTTCCGTATCAAACATAGCATATTGAAGTTCTTTTCCAAGTTGAGCTTCAAAAAACTTCACCGCAGCTTCAATTTTTTTTCTATTCAAATTATCTCCAACCACAAGAAGATCTGCTCTTGCTTCTGGGTCTTTGATGAAAACTCCAGAAACTACAAGGAGTTTGATTTTTCCAGCTGGACGGAATCTCGAAACTACATCATTTTGTTTCAGTGTATCGTATTCAATCAAAAGACTATACAAAGGCTCAAGATAGTGGAAGGTTTTATCAATCTCCCAAGCAAGAGTTTTTATTTTCTTTACTACTTTGTCTTTACCTGGAACTTCTCGTACAACAGTTTTCGGACGAACAAAACCAACCTGCTCCAAAATCTCAATCTCTCTTTTTGCAGATTGATCTTTTGAAAGAGTTCTATTTGAAATCTCCGTAAGTGTAAAGGTTTCGTCCTGATTCATAAGAAAAAGTCGCATTATTTTCACTAGCGGATCACTACTAAATAAATTTCCCAGAATATCCATTCCCATACGTTTATGCTAAATTCTTATAAAATGTGTAGGTATTATAGCACTTTTGATTTGAAGTAAAGACAAAGGACAACAATTATCTTTTGAATGCAAGAAATGCTTTATTTACAAAAAAATGTGAAAAATAAAAATCGCCAGATTGGCGATTTTTATTTTTGAATTATTTAAGTGCTGCTTTTCCTCCAGCTGCTTCAATAGCCGCCTTAAGAGCTTCAGCTTCGTCTTTCTTCACCCCTGCCTTTACAACAGTTGGTGCTGCTTCAACGAGATCTTTTGCTTCTTTAAGTCCGAGTCCGAGAGCTTCTTTAACAGCTTTCATAACTCCAATCTTTGCTTCCCCTACTGATGTAAGTTCAACATCGAATTCATCTTTTTCTTCAGCTGCTTCTCCAGCCCCAGCTCCTGCTCCAGCAAATGCTGCAGCTGCTGCTGATACTCCAAACTTCTTTTCCAAAAGTTTTACAAGTTCATGAAGATCAAGAACTGACATTGATTCAATTGCATCAACAACAGCCTTGAATTTTGCAGGAACTTCTACTGCTGTAGTTTCTTCAACTACAACTTCAGTGTTTTTTACTTCTTCTGACATAATGATTTTAAAAAATTATCGCAAATAAATTATGCTTCTTTCTTTTCTGCATATTGATGCAATACAGAAACGAAACTTTGAATTGGCGCATTGAACATAGAAAGAAGTTGAGCATATAGTACTGGCGTAGATGGAATTGTCGCAATCGACATCATTTCCGCTTGAGTCATATACTTTCCTTCAAATACTCCTCCAACGATCTGCAATTTTTCAGCCAACTCTTTTTGGAATGCATATACTTCTCGAGATGGTGCAATAAGCTCATTTCCATAAGCAACAGCAACCATTCCCTTCAATTCTGGCATATCGCCTTGAATTGCAGATTCTGCAAATGCTTTTTTAAGCAATGTCTTCTTCACAACTTTATAGTTCACACTATTTTTTGTAAGTGTTGATCGAAGTGATGTTTCATCCTTTACAGGAAGTTTATCAAAACTAACAAACACTACAGATTGTGAATTTTTTGCAATATCTTGAAGTTCATTCAAATGTGCAGATTTTTGTTCTCTTGTTTTAGCCATTTTGTAATAATTTGTTTTAACTAAAAACGGACCGCAATGCGGCCGTAAGCCCAAGGAATAATCCTTGAAATGTATGAGTTCCCTTTCGGGTCGACCATTCGGTAGGTCTGACGCTATTTCTAGCTGCCCACTGTCTCTACGGCTTACGAACAATAGAATACTACAAAATTATAGATATTGCAAGTCTGACTAAGCTTATGAGGTTTATTGACAAAGTTATAAATATAAGTATTATTTTACTCATAAAACCCTGTTATTTTATTATTTATGGATACAAACCAAAACACCGGAACACTTGTGGTTCATTTCACAAAACCTGGACCCATTAAAAACGCTGAGGGTCTTCCAGTAAACATGGAAACAAGCACAGTAACAATTCCAAAAGATGCTTTTGTTGAGATCAATCCCAGAACACTTCACATTCAACATGAAGGTAGAGGATATTATTTTGGAATAAATAGTGGAGCTAGAGTGTTGGACAAAAACACACAAAAAGTTCTTTGGTAAAAACATCCAAAAAAAAACAAAAAGCTTCGCAACTGCGAAGCTTTTCTTTTTATTTTATTTCAGTATAATCAAAGCGAATCAAAACCCACAAAATATGAATAATCTTACAGGTTCTTTCACTTTAATTTTTAGAAAAGAAATTCCCGACCAAGCAAGATCTATGCCTGGAATTGAAATAGACGAGGAACGTCTATCTGTTTTTGTTAATTTTGCGTCTGTCACACCAAGAAGAAAAAGCATTGAATTTACAGTTAATGGCGAAACTTACAGTTTTGCACAAACTATCCAACAAGTTAAAAACGGTGACGGAATTATTTTTACAAACACAGAAATCGAAGAAACTGCTCAGAAATGAGCGGTTTTATTTTTTATATAAAACTATTTTATTTTAAAAATAATAAAATTTAAAATTATTACATAAAAATGACAAATTACAATATTTATGGATAATACAAATAAAAAGTACATATCATGGACAATAACCCCACAAAAACCCTTGGCGATCTTCAAAAAGAAGATCCGTTGTTTGATTTCTCACGAGCTTACAATATGTATGCGAGACACAATACAAATCGTCTTGTTATGATTTTTGCAAGTAAAGTTGATGAAAAAGAACGGTCTACCCTAGATTACCATCTTGATGGTGAAAAAATTGAAAACAAAAACATTTCTTTTTCAATATCCTACAGAAGTTTTAACGGAAAAGAAGTGACTAAATTAAGTTTTCTAACAAAAACCTTCTGGAGCACTCGAGAAAATGCTGAGCGTGACCTTGAAGAATACATCAATCAATACCATAAAGAGTTTCAAAAATTAAATTCTAAACAAGAGATTCTTGATTTTGTAAACAGACCAGAAGAGGAAGAATAGAATAACCCCCCACGAAAACATGGGGGGTTTATTTTTAATCGATACAACGAAAAAGAGTGTATTGATCTTTATCAAAAAGCACAAAAAGAATATCTTTTTCATTCAGAAACAAGTTAGGGGTTCCTTCTACAAATTCATCAATACAAGATTGGAGAATTTCTTTTGAGGCAAAAGTACAATGATACTTTTTTTCTGGAGGAAATGTTTTTCCGTGAGTAAACCTCTCGGCAAGATTTTGCCCTTTTTGATTTTGAATATTAATACATGCAATAACAGCATGTTTTTTGTCTTTGTTTTTTTGAGAAAAATCTTTTTTTTAATTGATTTAACCAGTCAAAATTTTGATTCAAAATCTTAACAGTTTCTTGATCTTGCTTTTCTGAAACGAATTGTCCATCTCTAATTATTAGAGATGGAATTAAAATTTCTGTTTGGGTGTTTGTATCCATAAATAACTAATAAATTGGTTTCTCTACAGGATACTAAATTAAACAACTGTGTCAATTATACAATGTTATTGACATTTTTTTACTATAATGCATAATAAAAAAAGATATATACGTACAATACATGAGTAAAAAAACTTCACCTTCTCTACTTCAAGGCATACGCTATGGAGTAGATTACACGGAACGATATTTTAAATACATCTGGAGACAAACCGGTTGGGTTTGGGATCAAGGTAATCGATATCTGTCGTGGGTGAAACGGCAACATATTCACCCGGTTTTCCGTGTGACTCTATATTTTTTCATAATTGCTTTTGCACTACTTTGGGTTTTGATTTTAATCTTTGGAATAGTGCGAGCAATTTAAAACCACCTCTTCAGAGGTGGTTTATTTATGGTGGAAACACAATTAAAAAAATAAGTACGACTATCGTTGAATATACCAAACACCCAAGTAGGTCGGCGCGGTATCGTATAACAACTTCTTTCTCGTACAATTTTTCTTTAAAAAATGGAGGACAAAAACAAGCAAATACAAACAAAAAAGTGGAATAACAAGATATATAGATGTAAAAAGTTTTGTGTTTAAGAATACGAAAATATATTTTTAAGTCAAACAAAAAATCCGCATAGCGGATTTTTCTGTAAACCTATTCAATAGGTGAATTTTTCCAAACAAGTTCTTTTTGTTTGAGATCAATAAAAAACTTTTTACCATCAACAAGTAACACGATGTTTTCTGTATTAATGTGCTGGATATAAACACATCGAGCCCCAGAAATCACAGGAAGTGAAACATCATTAATACGAATATTAACTTCTTGTGTTACGGCATCAAAAGAGTAAGTACATAAAACACCGTCATCAATTTTGATATATCTAATGACAGATTGACAGGAATCTCGTCTTGTCTGCGCTGAACCAGTAATACAAAAAAATAAAACTGGAATAATAACAAAGAAAATTACTTTTTTCATAGTAGAATAAATTTAAATACATATTACCATAAATAAAATAAAAAGCAAGACTTTGTCTTGCTTTTTATTTTATTGAGCATTTTTATCAAGTTTTTGCTCATTTTGATCTACCTGCATTGCGGAAGATGAACAAGCGTTAATGGCACATTCAAACTGTGCCTCCGTAAGACTATCCTGGCCATTATTTGGAAGTCCACATTTTTGCCTAGCGCTTGAAAGCATCAGTGACCCATCTTGAGTACTGCAATCAGCTCGAGTTACTGTACATCCCCAATCACCGAAACTTACCTCTCTTGGGCATCCACCTATTTTATTTTGATTTATGTCATCAATGGCTTCCCGAAGAGTTACAATCTCTTGATTGGAAATTTTATTTTTATTGACAACATAGTATATCCCCCCAACAACTGCAGCTACTGTAAATATTGAAATGATTGTTTTTTTCATAGTATCTAATTAAATAATAAATATTTAAAATTATAACACTTATTTGATATGAAGTGATCTAAATTTATTAATAAAAATTAAAGAACGCGGATGTTGTTTTTTAATTCTCATCTAAAGTTTTTTCTTCTTCAGAAACCTCTAACTCTGGAGTTATATTTTCTGAAGAAAGAATAACAACTCCCTGATCTGAATATTCATATACAAAGCTTGTAATATTTTGAATGTGTCCGTCTTCATATGTAACAATTCCAGAATTTGCTTGACTATCTATTACAAGATTAACAACATACCAAGTTCCACCAAGTACAGGTTCTTCTGAAAAAAGTGTTTGGATATTTTCTCGAACATACTTTTCAACTGTAATTTTTTCTGTTAGTTCATCACAAGAAATTGAAGGTAGAGTTTGTGAATAATTTATATTTTCTTTATCAGCATAAACATAAACACCATCACCCCTATCTACCATTTCTCCAAAACCAATTTTTGCTTCTATTGGATTAAATTCAAAATAAAATTCTTCAGCAGTAGTCATACCTTCTGCGACAGCTGTCATGTAAGTATTTGCCTGTAAGTATGTTGGATTTTGCACGTCAAGAGATATAGCTCCAATAAAATCACCCTTTTTACTATCTTTTTCTGCGGGAATGTTTGAATATTGACCGGAAACAGAAAACACACCTGTTTCTCCACTGGTATTTTCAACACGAAGCCAAGTTCTATCTTGAAATCCACTTTCTAAATTATTTTCCTGATAAAAACAAAGAGATTGAAAAGTCTCCCCAGCAATTTCTTGTTCTTCTGAAGTTTTTGAACTTGAAATAATAAAAAATATAGCGAATGCTGCAATAACAGCGAGTATGATTAGTATCTTTTTCATGAGAAAATTATACCATAGAAAAAGTATTGCTTTTTCCGCTAGTTTTGCTAATATGATACCCGAACCAAAACCTTATTAAAACTATATGATTATTGTCATTATAGACATTCCTCGACCGCTGTATCACCACATGGTACCTTTTGAGGAATCAATCATTATTGTTGAACTTGTTTCTCCCGAAAACATAAACCAAACCACCCTTCGGGAATCAGGCTTTGTTATTTCAAACGAATACTCACCAGCATATCTCAAAGAAACGCTCGTGGTAGATTTACCGGCAATGCAGCATAAGAATCGAAAAATTTTGTTAGATATTAATATCAACAAAACTACTTCCAAAAGCCACGTGCAGATGGAAGACATCCTCGAGTCAGAGCTCAAAAAGCCGCCAAAAAAAACAAACAAAAACCCGCCGAACGGCGGGTTTTTTATTGTGCTAGATAAGCAACAATAATTTCCTTTGACTTTTGGATGTGATTCAAAATAAATGAAATAGATCCTCCCCAAAAACAAAGAACATACAAACACTGAATAAAAGATAGAAATTGACTTTTGTTTGTTTTGCGTGTAACAGAATCCATAATTGAATCTACTGTCTGTAAAAAATTATCTGAGGAACTATTTTGTTTTGGTTCACATATTGTCGCGTGGACCACACCAAGAATAAGACCTATTGCAATAAGAATTACTGATTCTTGCATTTGCATCATGAGGTTTTGTTTTAGATTTCCCCCATTAAACACCGAATCTTATTGAAAAGCAAGCAACAAAAAAAACACCCTTTCGGGTGTTTTTTTTGTTAGTCCTTCTTAAATGGAAGTCCGATAAAATCAAAGTATGCTTTTGCTTCTTCTTTTGTTTTTGCTGTTGTTACAAAAGTAATTGCAAATGAAAATACATCTTTCAATTCTTCGTTTCCTGTTTCAGGAAAGATTGTGTGTTCTTTGATACCAAGAGTAAGGTTACCCATGTTATCAAGTGCTTCTCGTTTAAATCCACGGAAGTCCTTTGTTCGAGGAACTGCAATGTGGATAAATTTATCGAGGAAGTTGTACATTTGATCACCTCGAAGCGTTACCGCAAGTCCGATTGGTTCTCCTTGTCGTAGTTTAAATCCAGCGTTTGATTGCTTTGCCGCTCGAACAGAAGGTTTTTGTCCAGTAATTTTTGCAAGTCGATCACCGATGAAATCATTGATCTTCTTGTCCATTTTTACCTTTCGCCCTGTTCCTGTTGAAACTACAATTTTTGTAAGTTTTGGAGCTTCCAATTTGTTTGTATATCCAAATTGTCCTTTGAGCGCTTCAAACACTTTCTTATCTTTTTGCTTTACAGATTCCATATGTTTTATTTGAGCTCAGCTCCACTTTTCTTACTAATTCGTACGTTTTTTCCGTCGACCTTCTTTACACCAATTCGTGTAGGTTTATTTGTTTTAGGATCAACAATCATCACATTTGAAGCGTTGATTGGTGCACTAAACTTAACTTGTTTATCAGTGTCTTTTTGTCGTGTTTTTCGGTTCTTAAGCATTACATTAACACCGTCAACAACAACTTTATTTTCTTCTCGTAACACAAGAGTAATAGTTCCCTTTTTTCCCTTGTCTTTACCAGTAAGAACAACAACTGTGTCTCCTTTTTTGAATTTCATATAATTACAAAACTTCTGGTGCTAATGAAATAATTTTTTGGTATCCACGTTCTCCGATTTCTCGAGGAATTGGACCGAAAATACGACCTGCTTTTGGTTCTTTTTTGTTCTTGTCGATAATAACAACAGCGTTGTCATCGAAAGAAATATATGAACCGTCCTTTCGTCGGAAAGGTTTTCGTTGCCGCACAACAATTGCTGTGTGAACATCTTTTTTCTTAATAGTCTTTCGTGGTTCAGCCTTTTTAACTGAAATCACTACAAGGTCTCCGATTTCTGCGTATCGTCGTTTTGAACCTCCAAGGACCTTAAAGACTTTTGCATCTGTTCCTCCACCGTTATCGGTGATTTTTACGTTTGTTCCGTCTTGAATCATAAGCCTTTATATTATTTATTAATTACAATAAATGTTTTGTCCTTTGAGATTGGTCGACATTCTTGGATCTTTACAGTATCCCCAACCTTGTAAGTATTGTTTTCGTCGTGAGCCTTGTACTTTTTGTTGATTTTGTAAAACTTCTTGTATTTTGGATGTTTTACGAATCGCGGCACAGACACAACAACAGTTTTGTCTCCTTTGTCAGAAACCACAGTTCCTTGAAAGGTTTTTGCGTATTTAGTTGTAGTAGTATTATTTGTCATATTACTTTGTATCTCGTGCTTTAAGCTCAGTAAGAGCTCGCGCGATTGTCTTTTTTAGATTACTAATTTTTTTAGCATCTTTTGATCCAGCTCCTGCGAGATTGAATCGTTCTTTTCGAAGTGCTTCTTGAGAATCAGCAATAAGATCACGAAGTTCTTGTACTTCCATTTTGTTTATTTCTTTTGCCATATTAGTTCTTTTTAGCTACTTCTTCTTTACTCACGACCTTTGTTGTACATGGGAGTTTTGTTCCAGCTTTTCGGAGTGCTTCTCTCATGAGTTTTTCATCTACTCCTGATACTTCGAAGAGAATTCGCTTTGGGCGTACTTCGAAACAGTAGTATTTCAAATCTCCTTTTCCTTTACCCATACCTACTTCAGCAGGTTTTGCTGTAATCGGTTTGTCAGGGAAAATTCGAATCCAATATTTTCCTGCCTTTGTAAGTGCACGAACCATAGCCTTTCGAGCTGATTCGATTTGTGCTGACGTCACTCGTGACGGACTAGTTGCTTGAAGTCCAAACTCTCCAAACGCAACAGTTGTCCCTCGAGTATCTGGTCGTGATCGCTGTTCAAGCGACTTTCGTCCAGTTTGCCATTTTCGATGTTTTGTCTTTTTTGGGAATAACATGATAGTACGTATTATGTTTAATAATTAGAGAGTTTATTACTTTGAATCTTTTTCAAATACTTCACCCTTGTAAATCCAAACTTTGATTCCAAGTGTTCCGTATGAAAGTTTTGCTCGTTCTCGTGCAAAATCAATATCTGCTCGGAATGTTTGAAGAGGAATTGATCCTCGTTTTACTTCTTCTGAACGCGCCATTTCTGCTCCGTTAAGTCGTCCTCCGATAAGGATTCGAACTCCTTTTACTCCTCGAACAGCCATTACTTTGTCGAGTGTTTGTTTCATTACTCGTCGGAATGGAAGCCGTCGTTCAAGTCCTTCTACGATAGAGTATGCAACAATTGCTGCATCCGCATCTGGATTTTGAACTTCTGAGATATCAATTTTCAAATCTTCAGGAACTGGAAGTTTGTTTTTCTTCATCATTTCAACTACATCCTTTCGTAGTTTCTTTGCTCCTTCTCCAGCTCGACCAATGATAACTCCTGGTCGTGAAGTTTTGATAATGATTCGCGCTCCTTTTGGACTTCGTTCGATTTCAACACCTGAAACAAAAGCGTTTCGGTATTTCTTCATAATGAAGTCTCGAATAGTCACGTCACCGATAAGGTAATCCTTGTATTCTTTTTTACCTGCAAACCATCGTGATTTCCAATCTCTTAGAATAACGAGTCGGTGTGCATATGGATGTACTTTTTTACTCATGGTGTTTAGTTTGTCTTTGAGTTGTTTTCTTTAGATTCGACCTTTTTAGTTGTTTTCTTTGTTGCTGTTTTCTTAGCCACTTTTTTTGTTGCTACTTTCTTTTCAGCTGGAGCCTTCACTTCTTTTGTAGCTTCAGCTTTGATTTTCTTTGAAGCTGCTTTTTCAGCCAAAATAACTGAAATGTTTGAAGTTCGCTTGTTGATTGGTGAAGCTGACCCACGAGCTCTTGCTCGGAATCGTTTCAAAGTAACACCTTGGTTTACTTCGAGTGACTTCACAATCAAGTTTTCAGCTTGCTTGCCGTCATTGTTAATAGCATTTGATACAGCTGAGCGAATGAGTGTTCGAATGATTCGCGCTGCTTTCTTTGGCATGAAAGAAAGCATAACGTCTGCTTGAGCGACGTTCTTGCCCTTGACTGCATCTCCGACAAGTCGCACCTTTCGAGGCGACATTCGGTAGTTGTTTAAATACGCTTTCATAAATTGGGTTAAAAAGTTTAATTAATAGTTTTGTAGTGTAAAACTACTTTGCTGACTTTGCAGCTTTAGCAGCAGAAATTTCTGCTTCTCGTTTCTTTTGTTCAAGCTCTTTCATAAGCTTACCTCCGTGTCGATGGAAAGTCTTTGTTGGAGAAAATTCTCCAAGTCGATGTCCCACCATGTCTTCTGTAACGAAAACTTCAATGTGTTTCTTTCCATTGTGAACTCCGAACGTAAATCCAACCATTTCTGGAGAGATTTGAGATGCTCGTGCCCATGTTTTGATAACACTTGATTCTGAAGGTTTTTTTCCTTCAATCTTCTTAAGAAGTTTTGCGTCTACATACGGACCTTTTTTAAGTGATCGTGTCATGTATTTGTGTGTTATGAATCCCTTTCAGGACCATTAAACTAATAATATTTGAGGGAAAAGTCTTTCCCAAAAACACAAAACCAGCAACGACGCGAGTGGTATTTACTCTTTCCTTTCGGAAGCGAGCCACATAGGCCATCGTGCCTGATTTGTATTCAATATTTCCTTTTATTTAAAGAAAACACGCTCAAAGATGAGCTGGAAGTATATTACCAAAATCCCCCCAAGGTGTCAACAAAAGAAAAACCCTCTCTTAGAGGGGTTTATTCATGATTATATTTTTTTGAAGTAATATGCCAAGCTTCACATTCTGGGGAATAATAGGATCTTTTTGGTATTTTTTTTCTGGCTGTTTTCTTTTTCTTAAAAGAATTAACTCTTTCTTGTGCAATACGTCTACTCGGAAAAGATACTTTTCCGCACGTACAGATTGGATAGTATTCTTGTTCTATGTATTTATTTTTTATTATTTTACATGTTTCTTATGTAAAATCAAACCATAACAAAAACCCCATTGAGATGGGGTTTTTAAATACAAAAAGGAACTATTAATCTGATAAAGCTATTGTGAGATATCCTCTGATGGCGCGTTGTTCGTAGGAATAACCTCCACCTATGACACCACCGAGTTTGTAGTTTTTTATCTTGTAAGATTTTAAAACCCCAAACTCTCCTCGAGGAATTTCTTTTTGTCTATAGTCAAAACCAACATCCAGATAAGTTCCCCAATCCTGTGGTAAGGTAATCCAAGCAAAATATCCAAGGTGGGTTTGATTCAAAAAAGCGGTTGTTGAAATCTTTTCTAGATTTAACGTTATTGCCCCGCCCCAAGAATCTTGATTTTGGTTTACCCAAACTGAAGTAAGAAATTTTTGCTTATGATTAAAACCAAGGTGAAATTCGCCCTGATTGTTTTTTCTTGCAACACTTCCTACAACTTTGTTTGTTACGCCAATTTCAAACCGTGACGACAAAGCTCCCCCCGGTAATTGCGCTTTCGTCCAAGGTTCAAAATGACCCGCAAAGGAAACAGGGGGCGGTCGATGAAACCAAGCACTCACTTGAGGTCCAAAACCATTGACCCAAAGAAACTTTTTTCCAAGACGAGTTTCAAAAACGAATGAATTTATCGTGCCTGAATAACCATCTGAGTTTTGATCTGTTGAGAAAAAAGTATTAAGACTGAAGATTCTGTTTATCGTGTATGCTGCATTAGCACCCACACGAAACCCTGTCCAATTTTCTACATACAAACTGTCTATAGAAAAATTTGTAGCCTGAATCGCCCCAACATAAAGTTTCTTCAGAACCAAACTTGAATCTGGTGAGTAGATATTTGTAATTTGTGCTTTACCACAAACAAAGGCGAACACAAATAAAATCGCCATTAGATTTTTTAGAAATTCTTGTATCATTTCAAATAACTTTTTAATTTAAAATGAATTTACTATAAAAAACATGATTTGTCAACATAACAAAAACCACCCATTTGGGTGGTTTTTGTTATGGTTTTATTTCTTTTTAGTTTGATTTCTCTTTGACTTTCGTCGTTCAAGAATCTTACCATTAGAATATTTCTTGCTCCGCCTAGTTTTCACTCCGTATGCAAGTTTTCCATGACGAGTTTTTGGTCCACGTCGTAGTCCGATTCCTTGTACTCCTTCTCCTCCTCCGTGTGGGTGATCCACAGGATTCATAGCAGTTCCTCGTACAGTTGGACGGATTCCTCGGTGTCGTGCTCGTCCCGCCTTACCCCAGTTTGTAAGTTTCCATTCAGAGTTTGAAATTTCACCTACTGTTGCCCATGACATTTCTGGTACTTTTCGGATTTCTCCTGAAGGCATCTTAAGAGATGCTGAACCTCCGTCGTGTGCAACCACTTGTACAAATGATCCAGCTGAACGAGCAAGTTTTGCTCCACCTTCCGGTCGTAATTCAACTGAGTTTACAAATGTTCCGACTGGAATATCTCGAAGCGGAAGACGATTCCCTTCTTCGATAAGAGCAGTTCTTGATGTAAGAACTTTCATTCCTTGCTTCATGTTCTTTGTTGCAAGAACATATCGCTTTTCTCCATCTGCATATGTGAGCAATGCTACGTATGCTGATCGGTTTGGATCGTACTCAATGTGAGTCACTTTCGCTGGAATGTCTTTTTTAGTAAATCGAAAATCGATTTCTCGATAACTTCGTTTATGACCACCTCCCTTGTGAGGAGCAGTGATTCGTCCTTGGTTATTTCGTCCAGTTCCACGTTTGAATCCCTTTGTGAGACTCTTTTCAGAATGTGAGCGAGTCACAACCTTCTTGTATGAGATAACACTCATACCACGTCGTCCTGGTGTTGTTGGTTTAAATTTTTTCATAGCTTTTTATCGGCAAGCAAATGCCTTAATGGTTTATTATCGGGAAACCCACCCCTAGTTCATAAAATAGGATTAGATAAGTTCAATAGTGTCTCCTTTTTTAAGGTATACCATTGCTTTCTTACCTCCCCCTTTGTGTCCGAAAATTCCTCGTCTTGCTACTGGTTTGTATTTCAATGTTGATGTAGTCACCTTCACTGGCACAACTCCGTAGAGGTCTTGGATAGCTTTCGCAATTTCGATTTTTGTAGCAGATGATGCAACATTAAATGTGTACACATTATCTCCTGCAACTTTAGCTGCTTTTTCAGTCACTCGTGGTGAAAGAATAAGAGCACCTGGATTTTGAGTTTTTTGTTTCTTAGTTGCCATAGTTTTTATGCTAGTTTAGCTTCTAATACTTTTAAACTCGACTCAGGATTTTCGATAACCAAGTACTCGTGGTTAAGAATATCAAGCACATTCAAGTTTCGAACTTCATCCATATCTACATATGAAATGTTGTTGTAACTCTTTCGTGCTGTTTCGTTTGATTCTACCAAAGCAATGTGTGCAACCTTCTTTGGAGAACCTGCGAGACGTTCAAATCCAGAAACACCTGAAAGTGATTTCAAAGTTTCAGCGGCTAGCTTTGTTTTGATTGCATCTTGTGCAAGAGAATCAACAAACAATACTTTTCCGTTTCGAAGCTTTTGTGATAGTACAACCACAAGAGCCTTTGCCTTCATTTTCTTAGTAAGTTTCTTTGAGTAATCTTTATCAGATCGTGGACCATGAGCCACTCCTCCTCCAACCCAGATTGGACTTCGTTTTGACCCGTGTCGTGCACGTCCTGTTCCTTTTTGTTTCCAAGGTTTTTTTCCTGTTCCAGAAACTTCAGATCGGTCTTTTGTATGAGCTGTTCCCGCACGTTGGTTTGACATCATTGCTGTTGCAACTTGGTGAACCAAGTCAGCATTCCAGTTAACGCCAAATACCTTATCATTAAGAGATACTTTTCCAGCTTCTTTTCCGTTTTTGTTGTATACAATAGCTTCCATATATTTGTTAGCCTCGGATTTCAACGAGTGAACCTCGTCGTCCCGGAATAGCACCTTTAATGAGTAATTGATTGTTTACAGAATCGATCGCAAGAATGTTAAGGTTCTTAACAGAAATTCGATCTCCTCCCATACGACCTGCCATTCGCATTCCTTTAAGCACTCGTTGGATACCTCCAGCACCAATTGATCCTGGTTCTCGTTCTGAGTGTTTTTGTCCGTGTGATCGTCGGCCTCCATGGAAACCATGTCGCTTAACCACACCTTGGAATCCTTTTCCTTTTGAAGTTCCTGAAACTACGATAGTGTCTCCTTCTTTAAATGATTCAACAGTAATTACGTCTCCTCGTTTTAGATCGGCTCCACCTTCGAGTCGAAACTCCTTCACAATTTTGAAAGTTTCAAGTCCTTGCCACTCTCCTTTTTGTGCTTTGTTAGTTCTTTGTTCTTTTTGAGAACCAAAACCAACTTGAACTGCAGTGTATCCATCATTATCGCCAGACAAAACTTTTGTCACGGTAACTGGACCTGCGTTCACGATTGTTGCAGGAAACACTCGTCCCTCAGCATCAAAGTACTGAGTCATGCGTTCCTTTGTTCCTAATATAAATTTCATGATAGTTAAGTTATGACGAAAGTCTGAAAGCGAAACGCTTCCAGACTTTGTCACATTGTAGCTATTCTTATTAATTAATTGCTAGTCGGGGGCGATTAGAGCATTTTCACATCAACCTCTACACCTGATGGCAGGTTTAGATTTGTTAATGCTTCGATAGTCTTTTGGTTTGGATTGATAATATCAATCAAACGCTTATGAATTCTCATCTCAAATTGCTCTCGTGAATCCTTATACACGAATGTAGCTCGGTTCACAGTATACTTCTTGATTTCAGTTGGTAGTGGAACTGGTCCTACTACTTGTGCGTCATGTCGTACAGCAGTATCAATGATCTGCTTTACTGATGCATCCAAAATTTTACTTTCGTATGCTCGCACTCTGATTCGAAGTTTAACAGCCCCGTCCTTTTTGGCTGATTTTTTTTCTGTTGTTGCCATAGAGAACTGGCTTTGTATACGTAACACTTGAAAGTATTACATACCCAAAGGTGTTATTACTTAATGATTCTAGTTACAACACCTGCACCAACTGTTCGACCTCCTTCTCGGATAGCGAACCGTTGCTGATCCTCAAGTGCAACTGGAGCTACAAGCTTCACTGTAAGTTTAACTGTATCTCCTGGCATAACCATTTCTGTTCCTGCTGGAAGAGTTGCTTCTCCAGTTACGTCTGTAGTTCGGATGTAGAACTGTGGCTTGTAACCAGTGAAGAATGGAGTGTGTCGTCCTCCTTCATCTTTTGAAAGTACGTATACTTCACATTCAAATTCTGAGTGTGGAGTTACAGATCCTGCGATTGCAAGAACTTGTCCTCGGTGTACGTCTTCTTTCTTAAGACCTCGAAGAAGAAGTCCAGCATTGTCTCCTGCCATACCTTGGTCAAGTGACTTGTTGAACATTTCTACTCCTGTAACTGTTGTCTTCTTTGTATCTTCAAGTCCAACAATTTCAATTTCTTGTCCAACTTTAATGATTCCTCGTTCAATTTTTCCTGTTACTACTGTTCCTCGTCCTTCAATAGAGAAGATATCTTCTACTGGCATAAGGAATGGCTTATCAAGATCTCGAACTGGTGTTGGGAAGTAAGTGTCCATTGCGTTAACAAGTTCCATTACTTTTTGTGACCACTTGTCGTTGATGTCAGATGATTCAAGAGCTTTAAGAGCTGAACCTTGGATCACTGGAGCGTTTGCTCCATCAAATTCATATTTCTTGAGAAGATCTCGAAGTTCTTCTTCAACCAACATGATCATTTCTTCATCGTCAACCATATCGCACTTGTTCAAGAATACGATAAGTGATGGCACACCAACTTGCTTAGCAAGAAGAATGTGTTCTCGTGTTTGTGGCATAGCTCCATCTGTTGCAGCTACTACGATTACAGCACCGTCCATTTGAGCAGCTCCTGTAATCATGTTTTTAATGTAGTCCGCGTGACCTGGCGCATCGATGTGTGCGTAGTGTCGAGTTGGAGTCCAGTACTCGTTGTGAGAAAGCGCGATAGTAATTCCTCGTGCTTTTTCTTCTGGAGCTTTGTCGATTTCATCAACAGCTTTTACGTTTGACCCGTATCCATTTCCCGCAAGATTGAGGGTATGTAGGATAGCAGCTGTCAAAGTTGTTTTACCATGGTCTACGTGACCAATTGTTCCCACGTTTACGTGTGGTTTACTTCGATCGAAGTTTGACATACTTTAAAAAACTCGTGATTGACCGTTCGGCAAGGAAAAAGAACATCCAAAAAGCCCATCACGTTATTAAATAACACGCACTTCCTTAGAGTGCACATTACATATATTTACTAGTAATTTATATGCATAAAGCATATTAATTCCTTTATTTATAAGGAATTAATAATCGCACCACACAAGCTCCGTCGAACTTGAGTCATTTTCACATAGTGAGAAAAGACGGCACGATTACGAAGACATACTAACCCGAACGAAGTGATAAGTCAAGAAAAAATCCCTCGTGTATATGAGGGATTTTTTCTTATCGTATATAGTTTTCGTAACTTGAATACTCGTAATTGTAATGAAGTGCAAAATCTTCAAAATGTGGCATGTAGGTATTAATAAATTCCTGGTTTTCTTTTGATATAGAAGCACCTGATTTTGTTGTCACTTGTGTATCGAGTCGATTTGTTCTAAAAGATCTCCCTTCTCCAAGACTGATGAACATAAGGAAGAAAGTTGCAAAACCAACAAGCACAAAAGCACTTGATCCAACATGTTGTTTTGTGTTTGCTTTCTTTTTCATATCTATATTATAAACCTAAACATAAAAGAAAACTGTGCAAAACAAAAAATCCGCCTTAGCGGATTTTTTGTTGAGTGGTATTACCCAGCTCGTTTCTTTGCAATTTCATCTGCAATATTTTGTGGTACCACATCATATCGTGCAAATTCCATTGTGAAGTTTCCTCGTCCTGAAGTCATTGATCGAAGTTGGTTCATGTAACCGAACATTGATGACAATGGTACAACTCCTTTTACAGCTTGTACTAGTCCTCGTGATTCTGTTCCTTCTACAAGTCCTCGCTTTGATGCAATGTCTCCTGTAACGTCTCCGATGTATTCATCTGGAACAATAACTTCTACGGCCATCATAGGCTCAAGAAGTACAGGTCGCGCTTTTCGAGCAGCTTCTTGAAATGCTTGTGATGAAGCAATCTTGAAAGCAATTTCTGAAGAGTCCACATCGTGGTATGACCCATCGTATAGATCTACAGAAATATTTGTCATTGGGTATCCCGCAACAACTCCTCGTTCCATTCCTTCTTTGAATCCTTTCACACAAGCTGGAACATATTCGTTTGGAATAACTCCACCTTTAATACTGTTAATGAATTCAAATCCTTCTTCACGAATAATGTTCTTTGGAGCTTCTTCGTTAGTTGGAGTGTAAGGATTAAGCTTGATTTTAACGTGTCCATATTGTCCACGTCCTCCTGTTTGCTTGATGTATTTCACTTCTGATTCAGCATTCGCTTGAATTGTTTCTCGGTATGCTACTTGTGGTGCTCCCACGTTTGCTTCAACACTAAATTCTCGCTTCATACGATCCACGATAATTTCAAGGTGAAGTTCTCCCATACCAGAAATTACTGTATCTCCTGTTTCAGCATCAGAACTTACTTTGAAAGTTGGGTCTTCTGCAGCAAGTCGTCCAAGCGCAACTCCCATCTTTTCTTGATCAGCCTTAGTCTTTGGTTCAATCTTAAGAGATACCACAGGTTCTGGGAATTCAATTTCATCCAAGATAACTGGATTATCGATTGCACAAAGTGTGTCTGACGTTCGAACGTCTTTAAGTCCTACAGCAGCAGCAATTTCTCCTGCGTACACATGTTTTACTTCTTCCCGTTCGTTTGCGTGCATTCGAAGGATTCGTCCAATTCGTTCTTTATCTCCTGTTCGTGGATTATATACATATGATCCAGCTTCAAGAGTTCCTGAATATACTCGGAAGAATGTAAGTTGTCCTACGAATGGGTCTGTTGCGATTTTGAATGCAAGTGCAGCAAGTGGTTCCGAATCAGATGCAAGTCTTTGTACTTCTTCACCTGTTGATACATCTTTTCCTTTTACTGGAGGAATATCTGTTGGTGCTGGAAGATAATCGATCACACCATCGAGAACGAGTTGTACTCCTTTGTTTCGAAGAGCTGTACCAGTAAATACTGGAACAAGGTCGTTTGCGATTGTTGCTTTTCGAGCAATCTTCTTAAGTTCATCAATAGAGATTTCTTCTCCTGCAAGATATCGTTCCATTGCAGTTTCATCATTTTCAACAATTCGTTCAACAAGTTCTGCATGATATTTGTCAGCTTCTGCTTTCATTTCAGCTGGAATTTCTTGTTCAACAATTTGGTTTCCCATGTCTCCTTCGAAAGTATATGCTTTCATTTTAAGAAGATCGATAACTCCCTTCATGTCTCCCTCCTCTCCCCATGGAAGTTGGAATCGACATGCCTTTGGTGTAAGTCGGTTGATGATTGAAGCATAACTTCGTTCAAACGAAGCACCTGTTCGATCGATTTTGTTAATGAAACAAATTCGTGGAACCTTATACTTGTCAGCTTGTCGCCATACAGTTTCTGATTGTGGTTCTACTCCTGCTACTCCGTCGAATACTGTAACAGCACCGTCAAGCACCTTGAGAGATCGCTCTACTTCAGCTGTAAAGTCTACGTGTCCTGGTGTATCGATAATATTGAAACGATGCTTCATTGAAGTATCAGCTCCTTTATATGTCGGGTTCCAAAAACAAGTAATCGCAGCAGCAGTAATTGTAATACCTCGTTCTTTTTCTTGTTCCATCCAGTCAGTTGTTGCTTGACCGTCGTGAACTTCTCCAATCTTGTGTGACATACCTGTGTAATACAGGATACGTTCTGATGTGGTAGTTTTACCAGCATCGATGTGAGCGATAATACCGAAATTTCGTACTCGCCCTAGTGGATAATCTCGAGACATAATGTATTAAATCTAATGTAATAAAAAGTAATGTATATATCTTACCACGCAAGGTGAGCAAATGCTTTGTTTGCTTCTGCCATTTTGTGTGTATCGTCTTTCTTCTTAACAGCTGAACCTTCGTTGTTGTATGCTGCAATAAGTTCTTCAGCGATGGCTTTATCCATTGATGTTCCCTTTCGTGATCGAGCAGCATCTACAATCCATCGCATTGCAAGAGTAACCCGTCGTTCCGCTCGAACTTCTCGTGGAACTTGGTAATTTGCCCCTCCCACTCTTCGTGATCGTACTTCAACTGATGGTGAAGCGTTCTTAAGAGCGATATCAAATACTTCTAATGGATTTGGGTTCTTTGTCTTTTCTTTAATTCTTTCAAAAGAACCATATACTACTTTTCGTGCTACCTCTTTCTTTCCGTCTTGCATTATGTAGTTAATGAATCGAGAAAGTTTTACTGAGTTGTATGCTGAATCAGCAACAACTTCATGTTTATTCTTAATTGGTCGTCGCATATATTATTTTGCAGCCTTAGGCTTCTTAACTCCGTATTTAGATCGACTTTGTGATCGCTTCTTCACACCTTCAGCATCGAGAACTCCTCGTACTACTGTGTATCGAACTCCGATCAAGTCTTTTACTCGACCACCTCGAAGAAGAACAACTGAGTGTTCTTGCAAATTGTGTCCCATACCTGGGATATATGCAGTAACTTCCATTCCGTTTGTAAGTCGAACTCGGGCAATCTTTCGAAGCGCTGAGTTTGGCTTTTTTGGAGTGGTTGTTGTTACCTTTGTACATACTCCTCGTTTAAAAGGAGATGCGAATCGTGTTGGTTTGTTCTCAAGAGAGTTGAATCCTCGTGACAACGCAACAGCACTTTTTCGTCGCGTTACCTTTGTTCGGCCACGCTTAATAAGTTGATTTGTTGTTGGCATAATTTGTGTGTTTAGTATTACGCTTTCATGTCACCATGAAGCCCACTATTCACCCCGCTGTGCGGAATTACTCCTAACTGGTAATACATTTCATTGATTTTCTTTCGACGGAAAACCAAGTGAAATAAAAAACACTCCTTATAAAAAGAAGTGAATTTCAAAGAAGAGATTACCACGACTATTGAATAAAAGCAAGATTTTTCCTAAGAAACCAAGATTTCAAAAAGTCTTGAGATTACAGGAGAAATAAACTGCCACCCATAAAGAATAAAGACAATAAGTACAATGAAAGAATACCGCTCAATTACTGCTACATATTTCTCATATCGATGCGGGACAAAAGCAAGAATTATCTTTGATCCATCAAGTGGCGGGATTGGAACAAGGTTAAACACAGTCAAAACAATATTAGTAACAACAATCATATAGACAATAGAAAGTGCATTTTCAGAAAGTGGAACAAATTGAGCAATAAGCCCAAAAATAACAGCAATTGTAATGTTTGTTAACACTCCAGCAATCGCAACCCAAATCTTGCCCCATACCTGATTTCGAAGGTTGTCTGGATTGTATGGAACCGGCTTTGCCCAGCCAATCACAAAACCTGCCCCAGAAAGAATTAAAAAGAGAGGAATCAGTATAGAACCCCATAAATCAAGGTGTTTTATAGGATTAAAGGTCAAACGTCCGGCGTATAAAGCCGTCTTGTCACCTTGAGATAAAGCAGCATACCCATGAGCCATTTCATGGAGAATCACCGAAACGAGTAATATTGCTATATAGAAAAATGATGTAAGTTCTTGCATAGTTTGTAATCATATGATAGCATAAAGCTCGTATTTCTTATACATTAATAATAAGCTCCTACCGAGCACGGTGGGTAACAAAAATACTATGGCAAAAAAATGCGCAGTGACTGGTAAGTCATCTCAAGTAGCCGGACGATACACAAACCGTACTCGAGCAACTGAGTTCGTGTCTGGAGGAAAGCGACGACAATACGCAAACCTTCAAACAAAAACTGTATTCGTTCCTGAGACAGGAAAGAAGATTAAACTTACACTTTCAACAAAAGGAATTAAGGAAATCAATAAAAATGGTGCGTTCGTAACTTTGAAAAAAGCTGGACTCATCAAATAAACAAAAACCATCTCTTAGTATTAAGAGATGGTTTTTGTTTGACTCTTTTTCTCAAGGAGTATAATGTAATAGAAAAAGTACCATGAATATACCTACAGACATCCCTCAAATCAAAAAAGCTCGGAAAGATAAAAGTCTCACCCTACTCAAAAAATGGGAAGATGTGTGGCGCGCAATCCACCCAGATATTAGAATCTACAACAATGAGAGCCAGGATTTTAAAAAACGACTACCCTTTGTTTGCGACAGGGGCTTGGAATTAAATGAGTCAGATATACTAAGAATAGTATCATATAAAGATCTTTTCTATTATTGTTTTTTAAGCGGTGATAGGTGTTATGCCACTGCTGATATATATACTCCAGATGACGAATTTTTCATAAATAATAATCTGAAAAGTCTACTAGAAGAATATAGGTGGAGCGGTATAATAAAAAGAATCATACAAGATATTGAAAACACTTATCTCAAAGTTCCTAAACCTCCAAAACAAAAAGCCTCTTCATGAGGCTTTTTTACTGTAAGAATAATTCTTTCCCATCTGTAAAAAATTGTATTGTTCCATTCTTTGTTTCAAATATCTTGGCACCTGATGCAAAAATTAAATCAATAACTTCTTGATGTGGGTGTCCATACCTGTTATCTTCCCCTGCGGAAATTACAACATAATCTGGGTTAACAACACTCAGAAACTTTTCTGATGTGGAAGTTTTTGATCCGTGATGACCAGCCTTCAAAACTTCTGAAGAAAGACCTTCTCCATACAAATACACAAGATATTCTTCAACCATAGTTCCAGCATCACCCGTCAGCATAAATTCAATATCTCCATACACGAGCTGAAGCACTGTTGAAGCATCATTTCTTTCTAAAGAAGAAACATCTCCCTCAGGAAACAAAACCCGAATATACACACCATGTTCTTGATCAAGAATAATAGTATCTTCACTTGTAGCTTTTTTAATTATCGATTCTTCTTCTGTAATTTCTTTATTGTATTCTTCATAAATTGCAGTTGTTGAAGAACTTTGAGAATCATACACAGCAAGAATCTTATATCGATTGAGCACTTCTGGAAATCCTCCAATATGATCCTTGTCTGCGTGAGTTGGAATAATAATATCTATCGTTCTATCCCAAAATGACATAGTAGACCCGAGTTCATACACAACCGATGTATCAGGACCAGCATCCACAAGAACCTGTTTTCCATTTGGTGCTTCAATAAAAATTGCATCTCCCTGCCCTACATTAAAAAAAGAAACAACAAGAAAATCTCCTTGTTGTTTCTTATAGAGAAAAAGCAGTATGCCAATACCGAACAAAATACAGAAAAGAAAGATGAAAAAATTATTCCGCTGTTGAGATCTATTTTTCATATTCTTCTATAATCTTACCAGCAACTTGCTCTGGAGTATAGTCGGCTGTATTAAGCGAAAGATGGAAATGATTTTTGTCGTGATGGTTTTCAATTTCATAATACTCTCGATATCTTTCTTGTTCACACTTAAATCTTTCTTTAAGACCTTCTGAAAGAGATTTCGGTGTTTCGAATTTCTCAACATTTCTTGTTGGGTTTTTTTGGAAATCAGACCAAATTCTCTCAACGGCAATTTCATGATCCACTTCAAGAAAAACTTTGAATTAGTTTGGTATTTTATACCAACCAAGTCTTGAATCAACAACAAATTGATTTTTCTCTCGACCATAACTTTCTTGAATCTGATCAATTTCTCTGTCTATTACTGAGTCACGCTTTTGAAGCTCACCTAACTGAGCCAAAGAAATTCCTTTTCTTTTAGCGGTATCTCTTTGCATGTCACCCATTGAAAAATGTTGCCAACCTAATTTTTTGGCAACTATTTTTGCAACGGTCGATTTACCGCTTCCTGCTGTTCCAGCAATAGTAATAATTTGTTTGTTTTCCATAGTATTCGATATTTAGTTTTGGTTGAATTTATTTTTGTTTAAGGTACCACAAGAGCATCAAAACCGCAATATAACTTTTTTGTTCTTCCAAATCCAAATCAAAATACAAATATACAAAACAAGAACAAAAACAAGCGGAATATGTTTTATCACAACAGCAGAAAAAGAAAGTGAACCAAACCAATCAACAAGAGAAACAATATAGTGAAGTAATCCAAACGATATCCAAGAAATTGGATTTGATCCAATATGAGTAATCATTTCCAAAAACCCAGAAAGTGCACCAATTCCCATAGCAAGAGGAATAAATGGCAAAATGAGCATATTAACCAAAGGCGCCACAATCGAAAGAGTTCCTATCTTATACAAAAGAAACGGCAAAACTGTGATTTGAGTTGCGAGTGTTGACGCAAAAATTTCACGGAGAGCAAAACGTTCTGGAAACAACCGGACGAACCTCCATCTTTCAACGAGCGGTGTTACCAAAATAAGTCCTAGTGTTGCAATAAAAGAAAGCTGAAAAGAAATGTCATACACCAAAGCAAAAGGATTTAAGAGAACCATAAGAAAACCAGCAAAAAATAAAGCTCTCACAATATCATAGTTTCTATTTGTTACTCGAGCCAAAAGACCAAGTAACCCCATAATTCCAGCACGAACAGAAGTAGTTCCCGCTCCCGTCATGAGCACAAACAAAACAATTCCAAAAGAACCGAAAGAAAGTGCAAGTTTTTCAGGAAAAAATCTTTGAAGACTTTTTACAATAGCTTCAGAAATAATAGTAATATTATAACCAGATAAAACAACAATATGAATTGTTCCTGTTGCAATAAATTTTTCTTCCAAGTCTTCATTGATTCCATTTTGAACACCAAGAAGAATTCCAGCCAAAAGTCCTTGCTGTGGCTCTGGTGTAACTCTTTGAATCGCATTCAAAAAACCATGTTTTATCTGAATCAAAATTCTTTCAAGATGTTTCCCCGCTCGTGATTCAACCAAAGAAACCTGAGCGAAAGACATGGTAAACAAAATATTTTTATTTGCTAGATATTCAACATAGTTAAATTCTTTTCCTGTATCTGTAATAAAATTTTCTGGATAACGAATTTCTCCTTCAAGAGAAACTCTGTCACCTATTTCAAATTCAGGATAACGTTCTGTCGAAACCAATATGTTTGCAGTGTGATTTTCAGATGAAACTTTTACAATCAAACGTTGATATGAATTATTGTATTCAGGTTCATCGACAACAATTCCCTCGTACGAAGATTCCAAACCAAAAGATTGAAAAACTGCTTTGTGATGTAAATCTTTCATTTCAAAACGAACAATACCAAATACAAAACAAAGAGAAAAAAGCATAATAAAAAGCGCATATACTCTTTGTGTTTGAAATAAAAATACACAAAAAGAAAATGCGCTGATTAGTATGAAAATCAAAACAGGAAAAGGAATATATAGCTCTGATCGAAGAAGCACTCCAAGTAGAAAAGAAATACAGACACCAAAAAAGAAAGTATCACTATACCTTGGATGCATCATACGATTATGAAAGAACTCCCCAATCCTGTAATATTTCTTGTTCGTTTTCTTGTGAGGTTGCTTTTCTAAATCTTGCCTGTTTTCCCTTTACAAAACTTTCACACTCTTTCCAGGTTGTAAATCGGTGAACCTTTCCATCAACAAGCGCAAGATATGAATATGCTTTTCCTCCATCTCCCTTTGCTTTTTTGGTTGTTGTACCAGTAAGCTTTGAAAGAGAAACTTTGTAGTCTTTTTCAAGTCCTTCAAACAAAGGAACTTTTTCTCCGCCTGCAAAAGAGTTTGCGATGGTATCAACTCTTTCATTTCCTGGAATTCCAACATGTCCTGCAACATGATGCCAGGTAATTTTTTTTGAAGAAGAAACCGAAACAAGTTGTTGCCACAAATCTTTATTCAAAACTTCTGTTTTGTTTTTTGTAAGCCATCCGTTTCTTTGCCACCCAGAAACCCACTTTGTGATTCCATCAATCGTATATTTTGAATCAGTATAGATAGTGATTTCTTCTGTTGATTGACCAACAAATTTTAAAGACTCGACAATGGCGGTCATTTCCATTCGATTATTTGTTGTGTGTTTTTCATACCCTCCAAGTTCTTGAACTTTTTCTGTAATGCGAACAATAGCTCCCCAGCCACCTGGGCCAGGATTTCCTCGTGATGAGCCGTCTGTAAAAATAAGTATCATAATGAATATTGTATCATGAGCTTTTAAGAAGTATGGATATTTTCAATACGAAAACGAAGTTCCGGTTTGTATCCAAAAAAAGATTTTTCAATTGATGCGAACAGTTGTATTTTCATCCCAGGAATAATAGGATCTCCAAAATCATCATGTTTTGTAAAAAAAGCTATAGCTTTTACAAGTCTTCCTGTTTCACTTCTAAATTGAAGTTCGAGATGTTCATTTTGTTTTCCGAAAACACGAACATCGTATACGACAACATCTCGTAAGAGGAAAATAGGTTTTGGATTTCCTACTCCAAAAGGAGCAAGTCTGCTGATATCTTGATGAAGTTCATCGGTAAGTAAATCAAAAGAAAGTTCTGTATCATATTCATACACACTCGAATCTTCTTTTTCTTTTTTAATATCTCCATATTTTTCTGTAAGTCTTTCTTCTAGAAAATGAACCTTATCGAAACTAACCGCAAATCCACCAGCCAGTTCATGTCCTCCGAAAGTCACAAACATATCAGAAACAAGACTCATAAGTTCGACCATGTTCACACTTCCATCACTTCGACATGATCCTTTCATAACAAGATCTTCCTCACTTCCACCCCAAACAAAAACTGGTTTCTGAAATTCTTCCACAAGTCTTGATGCGACGAGTCCCAATATTCCTGGAGCCCATGTTCTGTCGCCCACCACAATAACTGGATGATTTTTTCTATGTTCCAAAACTGACTTCGCCTTTTTCATAATCTGCTTCACAAGATTTTTTCTTGTCAGATTATATTCATGAAGAAGAAGAGATTTTTCTTCAGCATACAAAGCGTCTTTCGTAGAAAGGAGTTCAAAAGCATGTTTTGGATGATCCATTCTTCCTGCAGCGTTGATTCGCGGAGTAATACCAAAGGTAACATCTTCTTCTGTGAGAAATTGTGGTTTTAATCCTGCTTTTTTCAAAAGATTCACAAGTCCTGGTCTTCTTGTTTTTTTCATCACAAGCATTCCATAATGAGCAAATACTCTATTTTCTTTCACGAGTGGAACCATATCAGAAAGCGTTGCAAGTCCCACCATATCAAGTAACCATTTTTCTTGCCCGGGACTCACATTATATTTTTCTTGAAAACGAGAAATAAAAGCTTGTACAAACTTAAAAGCAACACCACTACCACATAGCATTTCGTCAGGATACTGACAATCTGACTGTTTTGGATTAACCACAGCAAAAGCTTCCGGAATTTCTTTTCCTGGCAAATGGTGGTCTGTAACAATTACATCAATACCCTGTTCATTGCAAAACAAAACCTCCTGGTTGTTTGTAATACCAAGATCGAGAGTAATAACAAGGCTTGGTTTTTGTCTTTCAAAGATTGGTTTCAAACTTTCAATTTGAAGACCATACCCTTCTTTGTGACGGTCTGGAATGTAGATTTCAAAATTTTCACACGAAAGCATTTTGAAAAAGTCATTCATAATAACAGCCCCTGGAATACCGTCACAATCATAGTCACAATATACGAGTATCCGCTCGCCCGAAGAAACCGCTCGCTCAACTCTTTGGACTGCCTTTTCCATATCTTTTAAAAGAAATGGATCAAAGGTATGTTCTTCGTACGATGGAGCAATGAATCGATATGCCTCTTCTCGTGTTGTGATTCCACGATTAACCAAAAGTCTTCTAACAATAGGGCTGTAAGACCCGAGTTCTTGCTCTACTGATTCAGAAATAGGATTGAGGGGTTTGAGTGTCATGAATACTTATTATACTCAATCAGAATCCGAAAAGCTAAAATTCTCTCCCGGAGAAGAATTTGAGAGGAGTGTCTCACAAAGTGAGAACACGTGGAATTTTAGCTTTTCGGATTCTTTTTTTCTGGTTACAATACAAATATGAGCGAAAAAACCATATTTAAGAAGATTATCGATAAGGAAATTCCAGCAAGTATTGTCTATGAAAGCCACAATTGCCTTGCCTTTCTTGATATCATGCCAGTTGCCTTTGGACATGTACTTGTAATTCCAAAACAAGAATATCGATGGATTCAAGATCTTCCAAACGAGCTATATACCACTCTTTTTTTGGAAACTAAAAAAATTATACAAGGAATGAAAAAGGCGCTTGCTTGTGATTATGTTCAAATATCTGTGGTCGGCGAAGAAGTACCACATGTTCACATTCATCTTATTCCTCGATATTTTGATGACATACTTCACGGATGGGAACGAAAAAAATATGAAGAAATAGAAACAATGAAAGAATTTGAAGAAAAAATAAAACAAGCACTCCAATAAAAAAATCCCTTTCGGGATTTTTTTATTATCTAGTAAGTAGTAGAAGCCATGTTATTTTATCAATAGTACCAGTTTGTGGTAGTGACATTTTTTGCTGGAAAGCTTTTATCGCATCTGAAGATATTTTATCGTAAATGTAATCTGGTTTACTTTTAATAAGTCCAAGTGATTGAAGTGTCGATTCTGCAATCAAGATATTACTTTTAATTGCAATAGTTGGCGTTGCATAAAACGGATAAGTAATATTACCAGAAAGATTTGGAACATCTCCAATATTTTTTATTCCAACTTCTTGTTGTTCAATCGTAGAACCTACAGAAGTAATAATCCCCGAGGGTACAAAACCAAGACACATACGAGCAGCAGTTTCAACTGACACACCAGTAAAGTCCCAATTACCTGACGTACCTTCATAAATTGTTCCATCATCCATAACAACAACACAATTTGATCGTCCAACCTCTTGGCCATTTCCAGATACAAGATAAATACCAGCAAGAACAGAAGATGGAGCAACTAATATGAGAGAAGCTATCGAGAGGGTAAATATGTACAATTTTGTTTTCATATAATTTATCTTGTATTAATTTTATTCTTATCAACAATATTTACATATTGACTCATTCTATTTTGAGCAACTTTTAGTTTAATTGCTGAATATGTTGCAATGTCAACATATCCATTTACAGTTAACTTGTTCTCTGTTTGAAACTTTTTAATAGACTCAACAACTGAAGCATCAAAAGAATTTTGACCATTAGAAATCAATTTAATCTCTTTCAAATTAGATAAGATTTGAGCTGTGAAATCTGGATATTCAGAGGCAATTTGTTGATCAAGAACTATATTACTATCAAATCGAGCAACAGGGACCATTGTATCGTCATTTGTTATCAAACCTCCAATACACATGTCTCCGTATTCAGCAAGAAGCTCAGGCGATGTATCCATTAAAGTTGCATTGAGAGTACCCATATTTCTATTAACAGTAGCTGTTGCTCCACTACAAAATGTAACTGAACATGAACCACTACCAGCTGAAACTGCAACAACCGCGTCTGCTGGAATACAGCCTGGAACCGCTGCAGGTTGATCCCATTCTGTATCTACAACACTTGCATTTGAAACAGCAGCAGTCTGATCAGCTTCAGTATTTTTAAATTCTGAAGAAGATATATTAAAAACCCCTAAAACTAATAATGAAACTAAAGCCGCACCAGCAGATGCACCTAAAAAATATTTACGATTATCATTCATAATACTTTCATTATAATATATAAAAACTAAATAAAAATCCCCAGATTGGGAATTTTTATTTTAAAATTTAAATTTTCTACTGAAGTGCTTCAATTCCAGGAAGTTTTCCTTTTTCAAGATATTCAAGCATTGCACCACCACCAGTTGAAACAAAGCCTATTTTCTTTTCTAGTTTCAATTTTTTAATTGTCACAACAGTATCACCTCCCCCAACAATAGACATTGCTTTTGATTTTGAAAGCGCTTTGGCAACAGCTTCTGTTGAAGCTGTGAACCCTTGTTCATACAAACCAAGTGGTCCATTCCATAAAACTGTTTTTGAAGTTTGGATTTTTTCAATCAAATCTTTTACAGAATCTGGACCAATATCAACAATCGTATCGTTCTTTGAAACTTCTTCCACTGAAACAGTTCTGATACTTTCTCCGTCACGAACAAGTACATCTTTTGGAAGAATAACCTTTTTTGTTTTTATCAAACTTCCAAGGTTGTATCGCTTGGTATCAACCAAAGATTTTCCAATCTCCTTTCCATCAGCTTTAAAGAAATTATTCTGAAGCGCCCCTCCAACAAAAACAATATCCGCTATTTTTAAATATTTTTTAATCAACGGAAGTTTTGTTTCAAACTTTGCACCTCCTAGAATAAATAGAAATGGTTTCTTTGGTTTTTTAATTGCTTTTGACAAATGAGCAACTTCTTCATCAAGTAAAATTCCTGAATAACTTGGAAGAAATTTAGGAACCCCAACAATAGAAGCGTGACGTCTGTGAGACACAGCGAAAGCATCATTTACATATATATCCGCAAGTCGTGAAAGCCCTCTTGCAAAAGAACTGTTGTTTGTTGCTTCTCCTTCGTCTTGTCTCAGGTTTTCCAGCATAACAATATCTCCTGGTTTCATTGCCTCAATGTGTTCGTGAACAAAATCTTGAATATGTCCCTTCAAAAAAGTAAGCTTTATTTTCTTTGAAAGATATTCTGCAATCGGACGAAGTGAGTCGTTTCCATCTCGTCCAATGTGACTAATAATAATCACCTTTGCTTTTTCTTTTTTAAGAAATTTAATTGTTTCAAGACTTCGCTCAATTCGAACAGCCTCATCTCCTGAAATTATCCCGTTTTCTCCAAGAGGCACATTAAAATCTGTGCGAAGAAGTACTTTTTTTCCTTCTAGTTTTTTTACTTTTGTAATTAATTTCATATATTATTCTGTCATTAAACGATTTGCTTCTTCAATAAGGGGAATAAAAGTTTTTGAAGCTAAAGAAGCGAGACCAACCAAACATCCACTGATATATCCTTTTGAAATACTCATTGCAACATCTTTTTTGTTTCCAACTGATCCACCGTACAAGATTTTGTTTTGTGGAATTGATTTCATTGCATACAAATCAGAAAGTGTTCTTCGAATCAAAATCACCACCTCTTCAATTTCTTCTTTTGTTGCCGATCTTGCTGCAGTCTTTCCAATAGCCCACAGTGGTTCGTAGGCAATCACAACCTTATCTGCAATTTTCTTTGAAAGACCCGAAAGAGAAAGTTTGAGTTGATTTTCAATATCATGAAGATAGTTTCCCTTTTCATCTCGACCTTGTTCTCCAATACAAAGAATTGGAGTAATATTTTTCTTAATAAGTAATTCTATTTTTCGAGCAATTGACTCATTTGTTTCTCCGAAGAATCGTCGTTCAGAATGTCCAACAATACAATACTTCACACCGTATTCTGAAAGCTGGAGTACTGAAACCTCTCCCGTAAGAGATCCTTTTTCTTCATGAGCAACATTTTGAGATCCAAGAACAAGCTGTCCTGTTTTTGTTATTTTTTCAATATGAGGAATATGAATCAATGAAGGACACACAACCACTTCAACATGTTTCATTTTTGCAATAGCCTTTTTAATATCAGTCGCAAGTGTTTCTGCTTCCTTTACTTTAACTGGATTCATTTTCCAGTTACCAACCATGAGTATTTTTTCTTCTGTTTTTTTATTCGTCATACAAAGGTATTGTAACAGGAAAATCAGAAATGAGATTTCCACTGTTTTCACCAAAACAAAAAAACTGCTTTCGCAGTTTTTTTGTTTTGGTGTTTGATTACCAAGTGATTTGTACAAATCCTGGTCCACCACGTCGTCCTACACCACCTTGACTTCTGTAGTCATATCCAGTACCCGCTAAATAATCAACCCACATCCAACCATTTGCTCCACCTCCTCCACCACCACCTGAACCCCAAGTAGCGTGATACGGATCTGAGTCATATTGGTCACCTTGGTAACTTTCTGGAAAGTGATTATCACAAGTAGGCAAAGTACATCCATAACCACCCTGACCACCTTGACCTGTTAAAGCAAGAGCAGAATATATACCTGTGTATGGATTCGAAGAAGAAGGATGTCCCATTAAAGCAATTTGCCCATCTCCACCATCTCCACCACACGAAGAAATGATTCCGAGTGAGGTAGTATTATTACAAAAAGAAGAATAATATTCCGCAATAAAAAAGAATGCATTCAGAGTTGTTGTTCCTGCATTATTAATATCAGCTTCTGTTCCATGTTCTCCATTTGAATTTTGAAAAGCTTGAGCTGTCTGTAAATCTGCAATAGTATTACCTGAAACAAGTGTAACGTGTCCTCCTTTACCGCCAGGACCCCCGAAAGTTCCACATTCCATTCCAGCCCCATTTACTGCACATTGATTTCGTCCTCCTTTACCGCCAGGACCACCTGCAAGATTAATTGGTGTTGATATTAAAATATTTCCTTGCGCACCAGCCATTTTTTCAATTTTGGTATTTATACCATTTTGACCATCTCCTCCAGGACCACCAACATTTGGAGCAACAACATCAACACAACCAAATTGATTGTTGTATTGACTAGGACCACCTTGAGGATAACAATCTCTATCACCACCATTACCAGCAAGACCACCTCGACCAACTGTAATTCGAAGATGAGTAAGATTTGGTTCAGTTAAGGGAATAACTTCTTCAGTACATTCCCCGGCCCCACCTCCTCCACCTCCTCCACCTCCAGCCTTATCCATAGAACCTGGACTTCCAGCAGAACCTCCTCCACCTCCTCCACCTCCAGCACATGCTCGTACAGTGACAGAATCAACACCAAAAGGAATTGGCCAAAGTTCGACAGTAGTATCAGAAATTCCAATATTATTATTATTATTTGGATTTGATGGAGTTGGTCCATTCACAATTAATTGACCAGTTGGTCGCGCATTACAGTCAACCACAAGACCTTTTTCAACTCCATCAACTTCAACTGTTGTATAACACAAATTTCTTGGTGAACTTGCAATAATATCGGCATTTTCAAGTTGAGGAACATTTGTAAGCACAACTGTATCATCTTCAGAATCAGCAAAAAATTGTCCTATCCGTATTGCGCCATTACATTTCACATTAAATAGGTTTACCAAGAGACCAGAAATATCTTCAACATTGAGAATACTTCCATCAGAACCAGCAGGACAATTTTCATTGTCATAGAAAGTAAATTGTCCACCTTGTGCAATAGAGAACAAACCATCTGAGATACCCATTACAGAACCTGTTATATATACACCTTCTGTAAGATTCCATGTGTTATTCCACCAGTACAAAATTTGTCCTGTTGTGTTTCCACTTGGAAGAGTCGCGAGATTTTGAATAAGTGTATTTATATTTCCAAGATCAGCTTGAGTAAGAAGACCAAGATCTCCAGGAGTTCTCCAGTCAACTCGATAGTTTTCTGTTGCGTGTCCCGCAAGAATTTTTCCAAAAGTTCCACCTTCATCACCATTTAAATCACTCGAAGAATCTGGTCTATAGAAAAATGGACCATTCAAAGCGAAACGTCCAAATGTTGCTCCAGCTATTGGATCTACCGATCCGAAAATTTGAGAGAAAAGTGCGTCAGGCCAATCACCCATCACAAAACTAAAGAGATTGGTACCTGAGAACGCAACTTGTTTAAAACCACGGGCGGATACCCAGCTTTGTATTTCAGCATTCCACACAAGCGCGTTTCCATTTACTTGACCGGGTTGAAGTGAACTTCCACCACCACCTCCACCACTACCGAGTGGAATATTTGTTGAAAGTGTTCCTTGTGTATCTGTGATTGAAAGAGTGTTTGTTGCTGGATCAAAAGAAACAGCTGTGTTTGGGATACCAGAACCACCTTCACCATCACCCCCACCAGTTCCACTCCAACCTGTCAGTGGACTTACACAGTTAAGACCAAGGTTTCCATTTGGAAATCCAGAAGCTGTAATTTCTTCTTCTGTTCCAAGACAAAATTGTGTTGCTGCTACTCCTTTACCATCTGCAATAACCCAACTTGAAAGTAATCCTTCTACAATATTAAGAAAAGATCCTAGTGAGTACTCTGGAATATTGTTCCAATATTTACCTTGCCCTGTTAAGCCTTCATGAATTGGAGCAGGTGCGTTGTTTCCTGGAGGCGCACCTGATGGTTCTGCATATTGTGTTTGGGCTAAAGTAAGATTTGTTCCAAACACAATTGAATATATTAATACGAGTACTAAAGTTTTTCGTATTGTTGTTTGTAATTTTTTGGTGATCATGGTTGTTGGTAAAAAATTTATTAATAAATTTGTATACATATATTGTAAACTGTATATACAATATTATGTTGTTGAAAAATCAATTTATCTATCTTACAACTCACAAAAACAAAAAACCGCTCACGCGGTTTTTTGTTTTGAAATTTATCGTGACTCATCATCATCTGATGAATCTGTACATTGTCTATCTTCAAGATCTTTCATTCCATCTCCATCATTATCGATTCCGTCGTCACACTGGGTTGACTTTCCAACCGCACCCTCAGATGGGTCAGAAGCATCTGTACAATCTCTATCATCGAGATCTTTCTTTCCGTCTCCATCATTATCGATTCCGTCAGAACATTCGGCTTTTCCTGACGAAGCAGATTCTGATGTATCAAGTGCATCATCACAATCTGGATCGTTTGGAAAATCAGCAAATCCGTCTCGGTCATTATCGATTTTGTCACCACACTGAGGAAGTCCACTACTTGTTTCAGAATACCAAGTCTTGTCACCGCAGTCTGGATCATCTGGGTAGTCAGTAAATCCATCCTTGTCATTATCGATTCCGTCAGCACATTCTCTCGATCCCCCTGTCGTGATACCTACTGAACGAGCTGGCTTCAAGATACCTGTAGCTGGATCTCTTTGAATGATTCCGTATTTTTGCTCTACAACTTCTTGGAATGAATCACACAAATCAAGTTGTACAAGAAGTGTATATGCATTTGTACTTACTCCATCTTGAAGTTGAGCACAAACGTTTGCTGTAATATCAACATTAAAGTAGATAGAAATCGTATCTCCTCTGTTGATATCTGGAATAATAATAGTATTTGAGTTTCTTTCATACGCAACATCTTTTTCTGTTGCAACATGCTGGTTGTATGTAAACATTGAAGGAAGAACTCCGATCACATTTACATCTTCCACTGACTTACCTTGATTAGTAACAGTCACGAGATAGTTTGCAACAAAGCCTTGTGAATTTGGTACAACTTCTCCCCCTTCAAGAAGTACAGCTCTTACAGAAAGATCTGTAAGCAATCCGTCTTCATCAAGGAATATAATTCCACTGTCTTCTTCAGAAGAAGATGAAGATTTTGCACTTGGAGATGGTCCTCTTCCAGAAGATTTCCCATCTCCACTTGAAGCACAGTCTGGGTCTCGCATGTCTGTTGCTCCATCACCATCGTTATCGATTCTATCAAAACAAAGTGGCCCTTGTTCACAAGTTCCTGCCATGACACAGTTTTGATCAAGTGGACATTCATCACGGTCAGCTGTGTCAATTTCTCCATCTCCATCATTGTCGATTCCATCTGTACAAGCATTTGTAGGAGTATCTTCTGGCTCTTCAATCAAACATGAAGATCCATATTGAGAGATAAATTCAAGAACGTCAGCTGTGTCTACCACTCCGTCAAATGTAAGGTCTCCCTCACATCCCACAGTATCTCCTGGACACTCTCCTGCATATGTATCCATGAGTGCCATGAAGTCATCAATGTTTGTCACGCAGTCTCCGTCAATATCTGAAAGACAGGTTCCGCATGAACCAATTGCTTGTACTGACAAATCATCATACAAGATAAATCCGTTGTTGTTTGATCCTCCAAAAGCAATGTGAGTCACCTCATCACTTCCTGTGTTGAGTGACCAAGAGAATGAGTGCCACTCTCCTGTTGTCAAAGCTTCCTGAAGAATATATTCACTAATCACAGAATCTTCATCAGCCAAAGCTTCTGGATAATCCACGTGATATGTTCCATCTGATTGTTTCAAAACCGTATCTTGTGATCCATACCAAAATGTTGGCTGAAGTCCGTTTTGTGTTACATACACCTTTCCTGTTACAAGATATGAAGTGTTTGATTTAAGAGGTAGTCGAAGTCTTTGTACGATTGCTCCTGAAGATCCTCCAGCGTACCGCCTCGGACTGTCTTCAATATCAGAGTCAAAGGCTTCTGGGTTTTGAATCAAGTATGGATGCCATGTGTATCCAAACTCAGAACTAAATCCATCCTGTACTCCTTGTGCACACCATCCTGGCATTGTTGAACTTTGGCAAGTAACAATATTTTGTCCTTCAACAGAAAGGTCTTGAAGAGAAGGAAGTTTGTAGTCGATTGAACTTGTTGCTCCACTAAACTGGAAGTCTCCATTACAGAGCTGGTTTCCTGTTGATGTCACAACACATTTATGAATTGAAATTGTTTGTTCATCTGTTCGTCGTCCTGTTGTTTCGTCTTTTGCACTAAATGCAAACTGTACATATTGTCGGTATAGCGAATCAGATTGTGACGGAGTCCAAGAAAATGATCTTGCTTGTTCTGGATTTTGTGTTTGGTGTTGTTGTTTAAACTGTGCCAAATCTTCTGCTGTTTCAAAATCTGGACCATTACATGGAGTACTATACATTGCAAACTGGTTTGGGTCATAGATATCAACCCCTCCTGTTGTTTCAACAATTTCTCCATCGATAACAAATTCTTCTGCGATTGAACTATACATTCCTCGTCCAATGTTTACACAAACTGTTTTGTTATTTTGTCGCTCAATATATACATCTTGCGCAACTGCTCGTGGACCGTCTTCACAGCCATCCACATCAGCAACCCCAAGTCCAAGCATACAAAGAATTTGTTTTTCTGGTTCAGTAACACTCTTTATCTGTCCCTTTCCAATGATTGGATAACTGAGAGCGTCTTCATTTGCAAGCCCTGTAACTGATTGTCCTTTTTGGAATGTTGGAGAAGTAAAGATTGGGTATGTAACTCCTTGAGCACTTGGAATTGTAAATACATCTGGAATATTTGCCCCCATCAAACTCACACCACCTCCAGAAGCAAGAAGTTTTGAGTCATAGTTATCTGCATCTCCTGGCTCAAAATCATCACTCGAAACATCATCTCCAAAATTAAGTGTTCCTGGATCAATAAGCGAACTCATTTCTGAATCTAAAAGAAGTCTATCCCACTCAGTCCACCGTTCCCAAGAAGAACTCAAGATGTTTTCTTGTTCGTGTCCAAGGAATGAACCAAACCCAAGTAGTCGAAGCATGTTTTGTCTTGTCACAGTCGCAAGGTCATAGTCAGTCGCCTCAGCTGTGTCCACAGACCAGTCAACAGATTCATCAAAGTTGAATCTCATGAATCCTGAGTTGACCCCAAGCACCGAAACAGTATCGGTAAAGCTTGTCTCACTTCTCTTTTGTCCTGAACGCAAGTAGTCTGCAAGAAGTGTCGAAACAAAACCTGACCCTCCCACATATTGTGGACTCACCACAGACAGAGTATTGTCTGGTGTTTTTTCTGTTGAAGCTTGGACTACGATTCCCGGCTGAAGTCCGAGGTCATCAAGAAGCAGGATTTCCTCAAATTCATTCAAAGCCTCACAGATTTCTCCCTGCCGAGCTGTTCCCAAATTTGGATCATCGAAACCAACATTGGTGTCATAGGCAACGTCTTCATAGAAGACATGGAACTTTCCGGTACTTCCCCCAATATTACAGGTTTCCATACCTGGAATATTTGGAAGTCCGTTTCCTTGTGTGATTTCAATAGCACGAAGATTGTTTTCTTCTGCATAGTCTCGAAGGATTGGATATCCTTGAGTTACCCGAAGACCTTCTTCTGGTCGATATGAAAAAGGAGTATCACCTTCTCGTGGAGGCACCACACTAGTTGCATATTTTTCTCCTTCTTCCAAAAGAGATCCATCGAGTTCGATAGGAAGAAGATCCAGAGAATATCCGTCTCCTTCTTCTTCAAATCTCAAAATCTTTCCCACTACTCCTGTTTGTGCCAAGAGCATTTTTCCACTAAATTCTCGTAAATCGATTCCCGCATATTTGCGAGAAAATCCATCTCCTCCGCCCACAACAATCGCCGCAACAGATACGACGATGAGTACGATGATGATAATAAAGGCAGACGAAGAAGAAAGACTTTTTGCTTCTTTAATTCTTGTAATCATATTTGAATTGTAACACGATATATCTTTACAAAAGTAAAAAGCTATCGAAAAATGGTGGAAAAATAAAGATACTATTGACTTGCTTTTTTATATGTGGTGTGTTAGAATTTACTCAAATCAAACAAAAACAGTTTTTTAACAAATCTATAAACAAAATGAAACAAATCATTACCCTCTTTTTTGCCCTTGTCATCATGATGACAACAGCAAACGCTCAAACCTGTCCAGTTGGACTTGATACTATTGATGTAAACTCAGGCAATGTATTTACACAAAGCTGGGGAACAAGTACAGTAAATCAAATCTGTGGAACGCAAAGAACAGTTGATTTTAATGGAAAGATTATTGGTGTTGGTTTTGTCGCTGGTGATGCAACTCTTATGAGAGTTGGTATCTACTCAGATAATTCAAACACTCCACAAAATCTTCTTTGGAATTCAACCGACTTTGATCCGGCACCTGTTGGAGGAACTTCTGCTGTTGATACATTCTATCAATATCTAAGCACTCCAATTACAGTTACAGCTGGTCAAAAATTCTGGCCATTCATGCATTTTTCTGCAACAGTTAATTACAATTTAATGCAGAATAACTTAAGTGAAGCTGGATTTTTAAGATTTAGAAGAGCTAACCCTAGTTCATTCACTGACCCACTAATGAATCCAATTGTCATGACGTCAGGTCAACCTTTAGTTGGGCAATATGCGGTATTTCTTTTAGTTGAATTTACTCCTCAAACTATCCTTAGTGGTAATGCAAGTAGTACCTCAACTTGGTTGTGTAACTACATTCCAGCAAATGGAGATTCTGCGATTGTTCAACATGAAGTGAATTGGAACATCGACATGGAAACAAATGGTGACACACTAGCTTGGCTTTTGGTTACCGACTCTCTCACCATGCTTTCTGGATCTTCGATTCAGACAAAGGCACTGGTGGATAATTTGGGAAACAACTTTGCCGAAACAGTGCGTATCACAAAGCCTTCGGGATCTGTGAAGATCACTGGAACAGGCACAAGCTACTTTGAAGATCTCTTTGTGGGAGCTGACTCGCTTTTCTTTGAAAAACCGGTACATGCTTTCAATCTCGAACTCGAAAGTGACATATATGTGACGACCACAAATCTGACTATGCAAGGAAAAATAAATATTCCTTCGTCGATTTACTGGAACTCAGCATCTGTGACACCAACCTTTTCGGGAGAAGTAACCATCAATGACCGCTTTAGTATTTTGAATCCTCCAGGAAGTGCCCAAGGCACATGGAGAATTCAAGGACATCCTGGAACAGGAGCAACGATTGGAGATTGGGATGCAAATTATGGTCACACTTCAACCGGCTATCCTGATTCAGATTATCCTTCGTACGATTTCATGTCCCCTGCTTTGTATGACGAAACAGTAGTTTCAACAAACAAGGATATGGGATGGGAATTTCCAAGTGGTGACAACGAGTCACTCGACAATCGTGGATTTTTTGCATATTACAACGCAGGAACATACACGACTTCGTGGAGCGTAACACCTGTGGTGAGTGATTTCACTTTTAGTGGTCTGACATTTACAGAATCAGAAAACCCACTCGCAGATGGATGGCAACTTTTGTACAATCCTTTTGCTTGCGCGATTGATCTTGATTTAGTAATTCTGACAAACATCGAATCACAGATTCATACCTTTGATCACCTTGTTCCAACATATACTGTATATGATCGAATTTCAGGAACAGGTACAGGGTCACGAACAGACAGCTTAGCAGCAGGTCAAGCCTTTTGGGTCAAGGTTGGAGACAATCCAATCCCAGCATCGGTAACGATTCCAGCTTCTGCAATGATCAAAACAAATGACGTGGAGTATCGAAGCGGCGGTGGTCAAACACCCGTTATCGAACTTCGCATCTTTGAACCATTAGGAGGTTTTGGTCAAACACCAGATGAAGACACACCTTGGGCTAATGCCTTTGTTGTTCCCTTTGAAAACGGAGAACATGTGTATGATTCAAATGACACCCAAAGCTGGAATACAAATTCCATCAATGGAAACATGACGATTTGCACAACCTCAGAAGATGGTGTTCATTTGGCACATAATTTTATTCCAAATGATGAATCAAGTATTCTTGAGGTGTGGGGCAGTTCTTCCAATCCAGATATTTTTCATTATATCCAAATCGATATTCCTGAAGAATATTCTAACTGGTGTATTTCGGTAAAAGCTACGGAAGGTTTTATGGGAAGTGAACCTGAATGGATCCCCGTTGTCGATGGACAAATGATTGGAGTTTACACTCCAAACATGGGACAAGATTCTCAGAATCATTTCCTTGATCTTCGTATCTCACCGATAGCTCCAACACTTCTTGTTGATTTCACTGAAACAAATTTTCAGTGGGAACCCGGACAAGAAGAAGTTGAAGTCAACGCAACAGCGAGTGGAGAATTGACCAATGTCGAATGGGATCTTGGTAACGGCAACACTATTGAAGATGAGAATAACGCAACTCTGGTATATACCCAACCGGGAACATACACAGTTTTCGTTACAGCTCAATCAGAAGGTTGCAGTGTTTCAAGTATTCCAACTGAAATTACAATTCAATGTGTACCAATGTCATTTGAAATGACAAATGATACGATTGAAGTAACAATGGACCAGTGGGGATATGTTGATATTCCAATATCTTTCAATATGGGAGGAGTTGAATTGTTGTCCTGGTCTTTCAATAATGAAACAGGAGGCTACTACTTTACCTATTATGAAAATGGAAATACTCATATGTTTGATTATTTTCAAGGCCCATCAGGAACCTATGTTATTCAAGCTGTAGTAACAAACGATTGTGGAGAAGAATTGACGGATAGTTGTACGATTATCGTAAACGATTTTGTATCTGTTACAGAACACTCCCTCCCAACATTTTCAATCTTCCCCAACCCAAACAATGGAGAGAATCTTTCGATTCAAACCAAAGATGTTGGTAATGCAACTATAGAAGTATTCAACTCCATTGGAGCTCTTGTTCAACAAGAACGAGTTTCAAGTGGAGAAACAAAAGAAATTTATTTCACACAAACACTTGCAAGTGGTGTGTACACAGTGAGACTGACAAGTCAAAACGGTGTTACCGCACAGCAGTTTGTTGTGAGGTAGGGGTGAGGTTCCTTGTTTTCATTTTTTTATAGATAAAAACCCGAAGCTTCGCTTCGGGTTTTTTCTATACAATCTTTTTGTTCATCTGTTGTGAAAACATCACGTCAAACTTTTCTTGGTTTGTTTCAACAAATCTTGGAACAGTAAGTTTTTTTGCAATGTATCCTTTTCGGACTTTGAAGGGTTCTGTTTTGTATATTTCTTGATAGGTTCCGTCACGAAGTTTTTGTTCAACTGTCATATGGTAGTGGCCATTTGGAACTAAAAGAAGATAGTGACCTTGTGCTCCAACGATTACGTGCTTCACTTCTCTCTTGAGAGTTTCTGAATATACTCGAATGATACCAAATGACAAAGCAAAACCTTCTTTATCTTTGACATATCCTCGTGGCACAGTTCGCAAAATTCCAAGTATTTTAAGCAGTGCAGTAATAACATACAAAGCAAGAATTATGAATGAGAAGATGCTTGGAGAAACAGCAAATACCCAAACAGCAAATATGAATCCGAAGAAAAATAGTATTTTTGCAATGACATTCAAAGTTCTATGCCATGGTTTGTAGAAATGAGTTACTCTCGTCTTTTGTTTTGCGTATTCATTCCAATTGAAACGAAGTGGGTCCATTGGAATATTTCGAGAAATAATTCCATCTTCTGCTTCAACAGCAACCTCACCTCCATAGTATAAATGTGTATATATTTCATCATACTTCTTACCTTCTAGTTTTTGTGATGGGAACTGATAGTCTGTTTTTTGAGCTGACAAAAAGTATTTACCAGGAGAAACTGTAAATGAGTATCTTCCATCGATATCAGTGATCGAGGTGTCTATTGCTTGTCCAGCTTCATCGTAGAGTGTTACATATGCTGGATCAAGAGGTTGTTTTGTAACAGAATCATATACTGTCCCCCAATATTTTCTTGTTCGATAGAAACTGAAAAAAGAAAACAAAAGATTTCCTTCACGAAATGGAATTGTCTGAAGAATACTCGCAATAAGTAAGGCAAGTGTTATAAGTTTTGATGCATTACTTTTTGTAGCAAAATAATTATTAACTATTTTACCAAGCTCTCCCGCTTTTCCAGGCACCGAATTCAAAAGACTTTCAATAATCTCTTGTCCACCCTGAAGAATGTCTGGTATTGAATCATTGTTTGTATCATCAAACACTTCTTCTGAAGGAAGAACATCAAACTCCCCGTCTCCATCAAGATCAATCGGTAAATCTTCAAAATCTGTTTGGTATAAACATGTACCGTTATCAAATGAAGCATTTGGATTATAGTTTAAAGATTCTGGATCGGTACAGCCATTTTCTGGAACATCATATACACAACTCCCATCGCTTATGACAACAGTAGGATTATAGTTGAGAGCAAGTGGATCCATACAACCAGCCGTGTCTTGGTAGATACAACTGTTGTTGCTTATTGTTACTAAGGGATTGTAGTTTAAGGCTTCTGGATCAAGACATCCGTATGAATCAACAACACAAGAAAGTGGGTCAGAAATTGTAGCCTCTGGATTGAACCATGGTGACTCTGGATCCATACAGCCAGAAATATCTGTGCCATACAAACATGAATCATTATCTACTGTTGCAAATTCATTAAAATTATTTGCTTCGGGATCCATACAACCTGGCACACTGACAGGCTGACCAGTTCCTCCCCCTCCTGGATTAGGATCACCGACTGGATCTGGATC
>CALRFT010000002.1 GCA_943356745.1 Parcubacteria group bacterium
TAAAAATAAAAGGAAGTATTATCCCCAAAAACAGAAACCGTAGGGAAAATTCTTCAGGTGTTATTTCTAACTTTGACGTTGTGACTCCATTCACAAGAGAAACCTCTTGCCAAGATTCTGAAAACTTTGGAGGAAAGAAACTTACCATAATCAATTTGCTATCCTTTATAATTGTCTGTCCAGAAAAAAGTTTTGCAACTTCTTCGGATGAAAACTGAAACTCTGTTGTGTTTTGGAAAGATTGTTCCTTTAAAACTTCAGGTTTGATATCTTGGATCGTCATCTTCACCAGTCCATTTTCTTGAGTATAAACGGTATCCATATTTGCAGACACTTCTGTAAAAAACAAAAGAAAGAAAGATAAGAAAATCAATGTGCTTTTCATGATTGAGGGGATTTAAATTTGAATGTATATTATAATGTATAATTAGGTTTGTCAATATACAGAAAGCGTCCGCCGGAGGCGGACGCTTTCTATACTTTCATCGTATTTTCTTCTTTTGATTTAAATACTTCTTCAAGCTGACGATTTGTTTCGTCTACTATTTTTTGAAGTTGATCTTTTGAAGATTTCTGTGCATCTTCTGAAGCAACTTCTGTTTCAATATCTTTAATTGTTGCTTCTCGTTCTTTCCGAACAGACACACGAGCGTCTTCTAGCTTTTGTTTCAAAACTTTCACAATCTTTCCCCGTGTTTCTTCAGTAAGTTGTGGGAAGTGTACTCGCATTCCATTTCCATCAACAGCAACCGAAAGTCCCAGGTCAGCAGCAACGATAGCTTTATCGATGAGACTTACATGGGCTTTGTCCCAAGGATTCACTCGAAGTGTTCGAGCGTCTTCTATTTGAATAGAAGCTACGTTTTTAATTGGTTGCAATGAACCATAACTTTCAATTTTTATTGAATCCAAAATAACTGGAGAAGCCTGACCTGTATGAATACTCGCGTATTCATTTTTAAGCCACCCCACTACTTTTTGAAGATTTTCTTTTGCTTGTGATAAATCGTACATGGTTTTATTGTACATAAAACTAAAAAATAAAAAAGCCCGAAACCGAAGGTTTCGGGCTTTGCTTTTCTAATCACAAATTTCTCCAAAAAAGGAAAACATTATTACCATATCTGAAACTCCAACATTCCCATCTTGATTAAAATCACCTAAAGGACCGGCGGAACCTACGAGAGTGAGTAAATTAACCAAATCTTGAGTTGTCACAATTCCATCATGATTTAAATCAATCAGTTCACATTCTGACACACAAAGATAGTGACAAGACCCGTCATCATGTGTTGCCCACGATTCATAGTTGCAAGCATTTATATCATTACAACCAGGAAAACATTCCGAAAAATAATTATCATTCAAGACAATTATTCCAGGTATTTCACTAGAAGAAATTGCGGATACACATGGAGAATAAACATTACGAGAGAGGTTGATGTATGGTAAAGAAACCATAGCTTGTGTTACAGGAAAGACAAGTGTATCCCCTGAAAACTCTTGGTCACCATAAGACCACTGCGCCTCACAACAGTCACAACTTTGACCAACAAGAGTAACAAAAGCAACACCTGCACCACAATCAATATCAATTGACTGAATCGAAACCTCTGCGGATGGATAAATATCCTCTTGGTTCAAACCTAAAAAATTTGTTATGTAGGAATTATTTGGTTGTGGAACACATTCGCCAATATCTTGAAATACTGGAGCAAAAATATCCATTGGACTATAAAGTCCAGCGGTTCCATCATGATATTCATAATGAAGATGTTCATTTGTGTCGGATTCACAATCACAATCAAGAACACCGTCCCCATTACAATCAAGAGCTTGAGAATTTCCAAGGACACCAATATGTTGCCCAGCAAAAACAAATTCTCCCTCCTCTACAAAAACCATATCAAGATGAGCATACAAGGTTTCGGGAGCATTGGTGTCATTTTGATCTCCATGACGAATCACAACATGATACCCAAAGCCATATCCTTGACCCATTCCAGAAACAGGACAAGAAGTCTGAGCTCGAATGACATATCCATCAGATGACGCAACAATAGTTTTTGTTGAGAAACTAGGATTGGTAACATCTATATCAACAGCGTCACGACAACTCACACAACCCGATTCACAGTGACCTTCACAATATGGCAAGGCACTACAAAGTGGAGTTGTGTATTCACAAGCATTATCGCAATACAAAACATTATCAAAACCCATACGGGTAATACAAAAAGAAACTAATGGCTTAAAAGGTGATTTCATTTCTGGTTGATTGAGATCAATAGCGCAGAGAGGTAAATAATTTACAGAAAGAGAATGATTCATAATTCCAAGTCTGGAAATAGAAAGTCCGGAAACTAAAAATTTTTCTCTATGAGACTTAAAATCAAAAGAAACAATTGATTGACCATGTTCATCTGTTCTTAAAAAATAACAGGCTGTTTTTGATGAATTTACCAAAGGAACCTTGTGATATGAGAAAGGTGAAATTCTCTGGAATAATTTCTTTTTTCGAACATCGTATTCATAAATCCCCTTTTCATTTCCCAAAGCATCATTATTAGTACTGAAAAAATACAAAGAAGAATAGTCACTGTTCCAAGACAGAGGATACAAAATATAACCAGAATTTTCTGGCTTGGTGTCAAAATTCACTAACTCATACTGTTCTTTCTTTGTAAAAAGATTAATACTCCACCAAGTATATTCTTTTCTTTTTTGGTAAGAATATTCAATATTCACATCTGGTGCTTGAACAAAATAATCCAAGCCTTCTGTTGAAAATAAAATATTCAATGAAGAATTTTCATTGAATGGAATTAATCTTTGAGTTGAAACATCAAAAAGATAGTTTCCTTTATCTGTTACAACAAATAAAGTATCGGAAGCAGACAGGTTTTGTGACTCATATATAAATAAAGCCACGAAAGAAAATAAGTAGTAGATTTTTTTCATTGTGATTTAAATTAACAAAAAGCATTTCGTTAATTATAACTCACATTTATTTCACCAAAGCAACGTATTCCAAAAGTTGTTTTACAGAAGAACCTTGATCAGACATGTATTCTTTTGCAAAAAATATTGCATCGTATTCTTTCTTCCTTTGTGAGGTTTCTCCAAGAGTATGCAAATATCCTTCGTAAGCATGAAGAAAAGACAAAGCGTCACGTCGAGATGTTTCGTGAAGATTTTCGTCGTCTTTTATTTTTTGAAGATAGTCATCCACCATCTTGAGTCTTTTTGCAATATTTCCCTTTTCAAACAATTTTACATCGATTGGACTGACAAGCTCTGAGGGGGCAAGATAATGAATTAAAACTCGAGATTTAAGAGTTGGAAGGAGTAAGTGTTCTCGAGGTGTTAAAAACATAATAAAGATACCAACATGTGGTTCTTCCAAAGTTTTCAAAAGTGCATGTTGAGCTGGGTGAGAAAACTGAGATGTTTGAATAAACACCACAGTTTGTTTTCCTTCTTCACTTTTTTCTGAAACAAGCTGTTTGAGTTCTCTCGCGTGGTCAATAGTAAAAAGCTCCATAGAAAACTGATGAAGATTTGCAGTATCAGCCTGAAGTTTTGATTCTTTTAAATATGATAAAACAATCTCACTATTGTGAGCACTTACCTCACCTATAAAAACATGCGCATGATGTGAAGATATATTCATATTTTTATTGTAACAAAATAAAAAGCCTAACAAAAGTTAGGCTTTTTTGAATTGCATCGATATTCGGTTTTGCCTTGAAGACACTGTTTGGCTTTTCAAGGACTGTCCTTGCAAAATATACTATATTAAATAAATTAATAGTCTTCAAAACTTATTATTATCGTTTTGAAAGTATAGATTTTTTGTAGGTATCCATATGCTCAAGAGCGATTCCTGTTCCCTTTACCACACAGTACAATGCATCATCAGCAAGTTTCGCCTTGACTCCAGTTTTTCGGAAAATAAGTTCCCCGAGGTTTCGAAGCTGTGAAGTTCCTCCAGTCAGAGTAATTCCTTGATCAATAATATCACTTGCAAGTTCTGGTGGAGTTTCTTGAAGCACATCTTTAATTGCCTTAATCATTCCTTTCAATTCTGTATCAATCGCTTTTACAATTTCGTTTGTTGTTACTTGTGCTGTTCTTGGAAGACCTTGAACAAAATCTCGTCCTTTAATAGTGGCAACAAGTTCTTCTTCAAGAGGTACAGCTGAGCCAATTTTTATTTTTACCTGCTCTGCTGTTCGGTCACCAATCGCAAGATTGAAAGTTTTTTTAATATACTCTGCAATCGCTTGGTCAATTTTATTTCCAGCAACTTTTACAGATTTACACGCAACAATTCCTCCAAGAGAAATCACAGCAACGTCTGTTGTTCCACCGCCAATATCAACAACCATATGACCCTTTGTTTCGTGAATTGGAATTCCAGCACCGATCGCAGCGAGGATTGGTTCTTTTACCACGTATGCATTTCTTGCACCTGCTCGAATAGCAGCTTCAACCACCGCTCGTCTTTCTGTTGATGTTACTCCCGCCGGAACAGAGACCATGACATCTGGTTTAAACAAAGAAAAAGGCCCAAGTGCTTTTCCGATAAAATATCGAAGCATTGCCTCTGTTACTCGATAGTCGGCAATAACTCCGTCTTTCATGGGACGATACGCAACAATTGAATCTGGAGTTTTTCCAATCATGAGTTTTGCTTCTTTTCCGATAGCAAGAATTTTGTTGTCCTGTTCAGAAACAGCAACCACAGCTGGTTCGTTAAGTACGATCCCCTTCCCAGGCAAATACACCAGAGTGTTTGCTGTTCCAAGATCTATTCCAAGTTTTCGAGTAAAAAATCCCATAAGTGGGTAGATTATAGCACACATCAGCAATGAAAAGACTGGACGAAAAGAAAAAAAGCCGGTGAAATACCGGCCTAAATAATGTCTATCTTAAGTTTAATTTCCGCATTATCAAGATCTTCTTTTGTGTTTATAAAAATAGAATCTTTTGAAAAAACAACATGGATTGGTTCATATTCTTTAACCTGAACAAGAGTTTGCGGTATTCCAAATTCACTTCCTTGTATTTGAGTGGGTTTTAAATCTAAAAAATCTTTTTTTAATTTATACAAACCAGAAGCTAATATAGTAACATGATTACTATTATTTGATTCAAATTTATCAAAGATACCATCAATGGAAACAACGTTGTAATAACCTTTTTTAAAAGGTACATTTTGAACACCTAAAACATACCCGGGTTTTTGCAAAACAGATTCAAAAGTATCAGGACTATGAATATCATCTCCATTAGTAACAAGAAACTCTGGTTCATTCACAAGAAATTCTCGTGCACTGTAAAGAGCGGCATATGTACCTTTTAATTCTTTATCTTGAGAAATAATATTTATTTTTTTAGGATAATTTAAAGACTTAATGTAAGAATCAAATAATTCTAAATTTCTTTCGTCTACCACTAATATAATCTCATTTATTAGTCTAACTTTTTTCAAAAAAAATAAAATAAAAAATAAGATTGTTTTATTTTTAAAAGGGACCAATGGTTTGGGTTTATTAATAGTAAGGTCTCCCATTCGAGTACCCTTACCTGCTGCTAATATAACTAATTTCATAGATACATAGAATAATAACAAAACTCCCTTTTATCTAAAAGGGAGTTTTAAATTATTTACTTGTTATCAATTTTGGTTCTTCGACAGGTATTACCCTATTGTATATTGGGAAAGCGCGAGAAGAAAACCTTATTTGTGAATACCAAGAAATAAAACGATACTGTGCTGGAAAAATTTTTTTCTCTTCTTTTAGATTTTGAATTTCTAACAAGGAAAAAAGTTTTCTTTGTTTGATTTCTGCAACCTCATCATGAGAAACCGGAATACTCTCAAATAATAAATTTTTATCAAGAGTTACAAAAAAAACAATACAAAATGTTCCATCTTCCTGACTAAAAATTCCTAAAAGTTTAATATCTGAAAAAGAAATAGGGAAAGGAGTCCCAACTTCTTCTTCCCACTCACGAACAGCGCCAGATAAAATGTCAGAATCTGAATTCTCTAAACGACCCCCTGGATTCATCCACACACCTAAAGGATAGCCTTTCGGTGCATAATTCGCTTGAAGAAGTAAAATTTTATCTTCAACATCAGTAATAATATATGCAGAGTATGCCATAAATAGAACGGTTTTAATTTACCCTATTTATACAAGAAAAAACTAGAAAAACAAACTACTCCTTAAAATAGTCTTCTATATGCAGTTTCCGAAGTTCATTTCTACGAAACTTGGGAAGATCATAAAAATCATCGACACTGGTGAAATCCGCACTTCTATTTTTGTGATTTTGAAGACCAAACAAACGAAGCGGGTCGATGATAATTGATTCTTTTTTCTCAGGATGACGAAATTCTATTTGAAGATATAAATGATGATGTTTCCCATCGGGAATCCCAGATGAACCAACTTCACCAATCTTTGTACCTCGTTCAATTACAACCTTTGGATAGTTATTGAAAGAAATTTCTCGAAGCATTTTTTGATATGAAGAAAATTTTACAGAAGGTTTTTTGAGATGCATATAAAGACTATGCATAATATATCCATCTTCTGTTTGAATATGAGGATGTGACAAAAAAACATAAAAACCATTCACCATATCAAAACCAGAATATTCAAGTAACCCATCACACACAGGAACGATGGGACGTTTTGGTTTTTCAGTAATACTTATACCAGTATGAAAATGTTTAAGCTCATGAGTGTTGGGGTGAAAACGAAATCCAAAATATCCAAAATAAGGATCAATTTTATCCTCAAGATGCGGAAGAGGCTTATCAAACAAAGTATGTTCGTGGAGTTTGTCATAGAATTCATTCCAAAAATCTCCGTATTCAGAATTCGGAATATATTGTTCACCCTTTCGTGCGTTTTTTCCTGGGCGTTTTTGTATGTATCCTTCAAAACTCGGAACCATACTTGTATTATAGACAGGAAAATAAACAACCGGCTGGGTAAAACACATATGACGAGAAAAAGCCTTGTAAAGCAAGATATCTTTGAACTCAAAACATGCTAGGATGAAACTATGCATGTACGAATTGTGACAGTTATTCCCCTTTCCAAAAGTCTCCCAAAAGACTCTCTTGATTATTTTTCAAGTAAAGAAATTTCACTTGGAGATCTCGTTGAAATACCGATTCGTAAACAAACTCACAAAGCAATCGTGGTAGCAATCAGTGATGCAAAGGAACAAAAAGCAGAACTCAAAGAAGCAGGTTTTCAACTTCGCCCTATAAAAAAAGTTATAGGACCTTCACCTTTTGATGCTCAATTTTTAAAAACACTCACAGAATTACAAAAATATTACATCGGTAACACAAGCCAATTTTTCTCAGAATCAATTTCTCAAGTTATTCTTGATTCAGTCGAATCACTCAAAAAACCAGATTTTGAAATTAAGAAAAATGAATTCAAAAAAGAAACCCTTGTACTTCAAAAACCACTGAATGAAAGAATTGGATTTTACAAGACACTCATCCGTGAATCTTTTGCAAAAGGAGAATCTGTACGTTTTATAGTACCAACCATCCAAGATGCGAATATTCTTTTTGAAACTCTATCAAAAGGTATTCAGGATTATTCTTTTTTGATTCATAGTAAAAAAAATCAAAAACAAATCATCGAGTCTTGGAATACTATAGTTTCGAAAGACCACCCAATCTGTATCATTCACACACCTCAGTTTCTTTGTATTCCAAGACACGACACTGGCGTGATTATTCTTGAACAAGAAAATTCACACCATTTTCAATCAAACAAAAGACCTTATATTGACGGACGAATTCTAACAGAACTGTTTGCTCGCATACACAACACGAAGCTTATTATGAGTGATACACTTCTCCGAACAGAAACTCTAGTGAGACAACAAAACCAAGAACTCGGAACAGTTGATAATTTGTTTTTCAGAATTGATTCACCTGCTGAACATATTGTGGTGGACATGAGAAAAGAAGAACATAAGGGAGAAATTTTGAGTTCAGAAGTAGCCAAGCAAATTGCAGAAACTTATAGACAAGGAAAAAAAATTCTTCTATTCGCTCTTCGCCCAGGACTCGCAACTACAACAATTTGCAATGACTGTGGAACAACTCAAACCTATAAAGGATCACCTCTCACACTACACAGCAACCCTGATACAGGAGAACGATTTTTTAAAAGTAAAAAATATAATAAAGAATTCAGAACGAATGTAGTCTGCCACAATTGCTCGAGTTGGAATCTCCAAGCGCTTGGTATAGGAACAGAAACTGTTGAATCTTTGGTTACAAAAAATAATCAAAACCTAACCGTGTTTCGAATTGATCAAAATCAGAATCATACTCCGAAACAAATAAAAACGACTCTTGAAAAATTTGAAAAACATGAAGGTGGAGCAATTTTAATTACGAGTCAGATTGGAATTCCCTATCTTTCTCAAAATATTTCTTTGTCTTGTATTGTTTCTCTTGATAGCTTGTTCAATATTCCTCAATTTAATATGTATGAAAAAATCACACATATTATTATGGACATTTCTTCAAAAACAACGGAAACTTGTTTTTTACAAACCAGATTCGCCGATCAAAAAATCACCTCAATTCTTCAAAGTAAAAAATTATTTGATTTTTTTGAATACGACATGGAAGAAAGAAAATTTTGGGAATATCCACCTTTTTCAACTATCATAAAAATGTCTTATGAAGGACCGAAGAAAGAAGTTTCATTGATTGAAAACTATTTAAAAAAGACTTTTGAAGGCTATGAATTTTATACCTATCACTCTCGAGGGACCTCAGAAACAAAAACACTAACACATGTCATCATTAAGGTTCCAGCAAAATTCTGGCCTTTTCCTTGGGAAAAAGGAACCCAAGAAGAAACTAAAAAGCTCAAGGAAAAACTTGATATTTTCCCACCATCTTGGTCTATTGCTATAAATCCCCAAAATATTTTATAAAATCTTGCGTTTTTAAATCCTTTATGGTATTGTTTTTGACGTTATGAAAAAAACCGTTATTATTGAAGATAAACGACAAGGAAACGAAAGTAGTGCAAATCTCTTGCGACGATTTTCACGACGCGTGAAGGATTCAAATATCGTTCGAGAAGTTCGAAATAATCGATACGCCTCACGAAAACCTTCTTCTCTTGTAACCAAAAAGAGTGCTTTGCGAAGAATCACAAAACAAGCAGAGATTACAAAACTCAAAAAACTTGGTAAGATAGGATAGATGGAACGCACTGACGGTAATCTCACTATCACCCGCACAACAAAAGGCAAGCTTCCAAGCTTGCCTTTTTTGGCTGTAAAAAATCATATTCTCGGAAAAAAGTTTACTCTTTCTCTTGCTTTCATTGATTTACCAACAATGAAAAAACTCAGCAAAGAATACAAAGGTGACGACACTCATACAAACATCCTCACCTTCCCTCTTGATACACAAGAAGCCGAGATTCTTATGAATCTTCAAACTGTTCGAAGTGCCGCAAAACACTTTGACATGAAATACCAAGAACATCTTCTATTTCTTTTTATTCACGGATGCCTTCACCTGAAAGGATACAAACATGGACCTGAAATGGAAGCTTTGGAAGAAAAACTTTTGGTAAAATTTTGGGAAAAATAAAAAGCCTCTTTGGAGGTTTTTTATTTTTCCCCTTATATAAAAAAAACTTTGTAGTACAATATCTATGTACTTTTTCAAGGAAATGTCTTTAATACATTTCTTTCTTTTATGTAGTATATGTCAAAAAATATTACAGTTGGTATTGATATTGGAAGTCACGAAACACGCGTGATGGTTGTTGAGTATGCAGATGATGGACAAAGAAAAACAACACGAATCATTGGGATGGGATCTTCTGAAACAAAAGGTGTTCGACATGGGTATGTAGTAAACCCGGAACAAGCATCTGAATCAATCCAAAAAGCAGTATCTCAAGCAGAGCATGCTTCAGGAATCAGAATAAAACAAGCTGTTATCTCAATCTCAGGAATCAGCCTCGCTTCTCACATTGGTACTGGATCTTCAATTATCTCAAAAGCAGATAACGAAGTAACTCATCTCGATATACAAAAAGCTCTCAACGACGCAGAAAGCAAACTTTCTGTTCCAAATAAGCAAATCATCGAAACTCTTGTTCTTGAATACAAACTCGATGCAAAACGTGTCTTTGGACGTCCAGAAGGAATGAAAGGAATCAAACTTGATGTTACTGTTTTGTATGTAGCAGCTCTGAAGCAACATATTGACGATCTTATTCTTTCAGTTAACCAAGCAGGGGTTGATGTCATCGATGTTGTTCCGAGTCCTCTTGCTACAAGTTTTGTTACTCTTTCTGAAAAACAAAAAACTGCAGGTTGTATGCTTCTTGATATTGGTGCTGAAACAGTTTCCCTTACTGTTTTTGAAGATAACCAAATCATCTCACTTCATGTATTTACCATTGGATCAAATGACATAACAAACGACATCGCACTTGGTCTCAAAATACCACTTCCAGAAGCTGAAGAAATAAAACAAGGTGTCTTGATTGGAAATGTTCCCCAAGGAGATGTTGAAACAATCATAGAAGCAAGACTTACAGATATTTTTGAACTTGTTCAAAAATATCTCAAAAAGATTAAACGAGACGGACTCTTGCCTGCTGGAGTTGTTATAACAGGTGGAGGATCTCAAATCCCAATCACTGAAACTCTCGCAAGAAAAATCCTGAATGTTCCCGCAAGTCTTGCTCGTATTCCAACAAATAGCAAGAAAAATCCTCTTCTTAAGGACATGAGCTGGCTTGTCGTATATGGCCTTTGTATGTCAAAACGATACACAGCAAGTGGAAACACAAGCTACAACCCTGTTTCAAAAACACTTTCTCATATAGGACAATTCTTCAAATCCATCATTAAGCAGTTGAAGCCGTAAGTAGTCAATAAGGACAAGCCCTGAAAATATTGATACTATATAACCAGCTTTAATCGGTCATTAACATTTAAAACAAAAGCTCTTTTTTGATAGAGCTTTTTGTTTTGATAAAGCAACTTAATTTATAAATATCACTATTATGGCAAAAATTAATTCAGACGTAGAAACTTTTGCACGCATCAAAGTTATCGGAATTGGTGGTTCAGGTGGAAATGCAATAAACCACATGATCACTCGTGGAGTACAAGGTGTTGAATTCATTGCAATGAACACGGACGTGCAAGATCTTCACCACTCAAAAGCAGATAAGAAAATTCATCTTGGTAAAAATCTCACCAAGGGACTTGGTGCTGGAATGAATCCAGAAATTGGACGAAAAGCAGCAGAAGAAACCCGATCAGAAATTCAAGATTTCGTAAAAGGATCAGATATGGTGTTTATCACAGCTGGAATGGGAGGAGGAACAGGAACAGGAGCTTCTCCAACTGTTGCGCGAGCTGCGAAAGAACAAGGGATTCTCACTGTTGCAGTTGTAACACGACCTTTCTTCTTTGAAGGTAATCAACGACTTCGAATTGCGGATGAAGGTATCCGAGCACTTGAAAAAGAAGTTGATGCCATCATTACAATTCCAAACGACCGACTCCTTCAAATCACTGAAAAAAATACAAGCTTCAATGAAGCCTTTGAAATGGTAGATGAAATCTTGCGACAAGCAGTAGAAGGTATTTCTGATATCATTACAAACCCAGGAAAAATCAACGTGGACTTTGCAGATATCAAAGCAATCATGGCAGACGCAGGATCAGCACTCATGGGAATCGGATATGCAGCTGGAGAAGGCCGAGCAGAAAATGCAGCGCTTCAAGCAATCAATTCCCCACTTCTTGAAATCTCAATCAATGGAGCAAAAGGAGTTCTTTTCTCTGTTGCAGGAAGTGAAGATCTTGGAATCCAAGAAATTCAAGCGATTGCAAAAATCATTACTGAATCAATCGACAAAGACGCAAAAGTTATTTGGGGTAAAACTCAAGATGACAAACTCAAAAAAGGAGAAATCCGAGTTACTGTTATCGCAACAGGTTTTCCAAATAGCACACAAAGAAAATCTTTGTTTGGTGCTCAACAGCAACAACAAATGATGTCAGCAACGACTTCACGACCAAAAGAAGAGACTCGAGAAGAAATGATTGTTGAAGAAGAGACACAAGAAAGAAAATCTCAAAGACGAGAAGAACCAAAAGAAATTCGAAACTCTATCCCAAAGGTAGAAGATTTTGAAGAACTGAAAGTACCAGAAAAAGAACCTATTGAAATTGTCGACGGTGATGATTTTGAAGAGGATGACGAAGACTGGTCAGCGGTTCCAGCGTTTCTACGAAGAAAGAAATAATTACTCACCCAAAAACCGCATGAATGTGCGGTTTTTGATTTACTTAATCATGTATAATACCAAAGTATGCGAATAATAGAAGAAACAAAACTAGATTATCAGGATGTATTACTTCGTCCAAAACGAAGTACTCTCACATCTAGAAAAGATGTTGATCTTGAACGTGAGTTTACTTTTTACCATTCCCCAAAAACATGGAAAGGAATTCCAATCATGACAGCAAACATGGCAACCTGTGGAACTTTTGAAATGGCACAGGTTCTAGCTCCGTACAAAATGATTACAACATTTCACAAATACTACACTGTAGAACAATTTGAAGAGTTTTTCAAAAGTTTTAATAACCCAGATTATGTTGCCTATACACTTGGAATTCGTGATGAAGATTTTGAAAAATTAAAAATAATGCAAGAAAAAGATTTATTGAAACATTTTTCTTTTATCTGTCTCGACGTTCCAAATGGATATCTTCAAAAATTTTTAGACGCCATTAAAATGGTTCGTACAATCTGCAAGGAACATATTATCATTGCTGGAAATGTTGTTACAAATGAAATGGCAGAAGAAATTATTCTCGCTGGAGCAGATATTGTGAAGGTTGGAATAGGTCCTGGTTCTGCTTGTACAACCCGAAGACAAACGGGTGTTGGATATCCACAACTTTCAGCTGTGATTGAGTGTGGTGACGCAGCACATGGAATGTCAAACTCTCAAGGGGTTGGACGAATCATTGCAGATGGAGGACAACAGTTCCCTTCTTGTGTAGCGAAAGCATTTTGTGGTGGTGCAGATTTCAATATGTTTGGATCAATGTTTTCTGGATTTGAAGAAAGTGGAGGAAATTTGATTGAAAAAGATGGAAAACAATTCAAAGAATATTTTGGATCTTCTTCAAACAAAGCAATGGAAGAATTTTATGGGAAAAAAGATTCGCACCGAGCAAGTGAAGGGCGATACACACTCATTCCATTCAAAGGAAGTATTCATAATTTCATTCAAGACCTTCTTGGCTCACTTCGAAGTACTGGAACATATATCGGCGCACAATTTCTGAAAGAATTCCCCAAACGAGCAACTTTTATTCGAGTAAACAGACAGCTCACAACCTATCTAGAAACTTTTGATACGGGAAAATAAGCCTCTCAAGAGACTTGACTCATGTGCTATAATACAAATATGACTTACGAATTAATCATTATCGGAGGTGGACCAGCAGGATGCTCTGCTGCTGTTTACGCTGCACGAAAAAAACTTAAAACCTTACTCATCACCTCAGAATGGGGCGGGCAATCAATAGTTTCTGAAACAATCTACAACTGGATTGGAACACCTGAGATCTCAGGTCATGATCTTGCCGAAAGTTTCAAAAAACATGTTGAATACTATCAAGGAGAAGATCTAGAACTCAAAACTGGATCATATGTAGAAAAGGTAGAAAAAACAGCTGAAGGATTTAAGGTATCTCTTTCAAATGGAGAATCTTTTGAAACAAAAACAATTCTCATCTCTTCTGGATCAGGACGACGAAAACTTGAAGTAAAAGGTGCTGATGTTTTGGAACACAAAGGACTTACCTACTGCGCAACCTGTGACGGACCGCTATTTTCTGGACAAGATGTCGCTGTCATTGGTGGAGGAAATGCTGCCTTTGAAAGTGCTTCACAACTTGCTCAGTATTGCAAAAGTGTAACCATTATTCACCGAGGTTCTGAATGGAGAGCAGAAGCAGTAACGGTTGAAAAAATTCTTGCAAGACCAAATGTAAAATCAATCATGAATGCAGACACAACAGAAGTCTATGGAGAAAAATTTGTTGCTGGAATGAAATATAAAGATAAGGAAGGAAATGAACATGATCTTCCCGTAACAGGTATCTTTGTTGAAATTGGACAAATTCCAAATACTGGAATTGCAAGTGAGGTAGTTGAGCTTGATGACTACAAACGAATCAAAATCGACTACGCAACCCAAAAGACCACCACTCCTGGAATTTGGGCTGCTGGAGATTGCACCAATGTCCTCTATCACCAAAACAACATCGCAGCTGGAGATGCAGTTCGAGCACTTGAGGATATATACAAATACTTACACGCATAGCGCATACAAAGAACCCACCTTGAGTGGGTTTTTTGTATGTATTGACATAATTATATAATATTATATAATATAAAAAATATTTAAAACTTAAGACGATGAATAAAACAAACTCTCGAAAAGTAACTGAAACCAACTGGGAAAACCTCTTTATTGGGCTTATCGCACTTTTATTATCTACAGCATCATTGTGTATCTTCATTGTTAATGCATTCAATCTAGAGTGGTCTTTTCCCGGGACTCTCGTAAGAGATATCCCCACCACCACAACTGCCCTTTTGGTATTCGCATTTACTCTTCTTCCTGCAGTTATTGCATTTCAAAACAGTAAAAGCGTTAGAACTGAGTGGTGCTAACATATTCAAAAGTATGATCTTTCCCAAAACCCTTCTTCTGAAGGGTTTTTGTTTTATCTTTACATAAATACATATTTATGTCACAATAGCACCAAACCCTAAAATGTTATTTTATGTCTCAAAAACAACTACGTTTCTTAAGTGATGGAACTCTTTGTTCCCTTTTTTCTCAAGGTTCTGTTAAAAGAAAACCTCGAATTGATCCATTTCTTTTCTGTGAATTTATTAAAAAAGACCAGGTGATAATTTTTAAAAAAGAAAAGATTCGCAAATTTATCATGGGAACCCTAGCGGTAAGCATAGTGTTCTCTGTTGGACTTTTTGTGTTCAATTTTATCGATGAAGGAATTCTGGGAGTTTGTCTAACAATGTCTTTTATCGGAAGCCTCATGGTACATTACCTTTTGTTTCCCAAAGAAGACAGGAATAAAAAAACAAACAAAGAATACAGGGAAGCATTTTTCTCAATTCTTGAAAAAGAACAAACTCTTACTGAAGTCGGACTGAAAGAAATCTTTTACAGCCTCATTAAGCGAATCCAATTTTTAATGATTGGAGAGAAGAAATCTTCAACAGAAAATTTAAATCGAATCAAAAACATTATCTACTGCATCAACCAGACACACGAAGAGAGAGGTATTGTATTAAAAGTTCCGTCAAATTTTAGTGGTATTTGTTCCCAGCTAAAACAACTGTTTCCCCAAGATGCCGACATTGATCAATTCATTCAACAGCAATCTTTTATCATTCCCCCTGGAGTTACAGTAGACAAAACCATTCACATTGAAGAAACTCTTGCGTAAAGCAAGGAACCGCGTCGCACAAGCGACGCGGTTTTTATTTTTCCCATTTATGAGTATAATCAAACCATGCAAGGTTTCAGTGAACTCTTCTCAAATATTCTTTTCAGTCTTGGGCCAGTAACTCGAGAAGTTTTCATATTCTTTCTTGGTTATATCGAAGGACTTCCAATCATCGGCTCTCTTGTTCCTGGTGGCACCATGGCAATCCTCATCGGTAGTCTTTCAAAGGATGGATACATTGCCCCACTTCTCGCTATCAACCTCATTGCTCTTGGAAGTTTCCTCGGTGACCTCACAGGTTTTGTCTTTGGAAAACAACTTCGAAAACTTGAATATGTAAAAAAGATGATGGAAAGTGAGAAGAACAAAAAACACTGGGATGTTTTTGACAGACACATTGCACTTGTAATCATCATCGGAAAGGTTTTGCCGGTTGTGAGATCTACTCCTTCTCTTTTTGCAGGAATGCGAAAAATTCCTATTCATCGGTACGTAATCTACACACTCATCGGATCATATCTTTGGGCTGTGATTGGAATCTATTCAGGAAGTGCTCTTGCAAATATTCTCGGGGACTATGCAGTACCAGTCATCATTCTCACAGTATTCGTACTTACATTTGGAAGTTTTGCTTACAATAAAATCAAAAAATATCAAAAACAAAAAAGACAAATAAAAGAAGCCGTCGAGTAAACTCGACGGCTTTTGTTTTAAACTCTCACCCCTTGAAAAAGCGGAATAGACGCTTCCAAATACTTACGAACCTCGGAAAGATCCAAACCACCATGAGCAGCCTGCAACTTCCCTTCTGCATCGGTAGAAATGTCTGGATACTGGTTTACAATATCAAGCAATTTCTGCTGAACATTTTCAGGAGATAAACCTCCTGCAACTCCGACTCCAAGATATGAAATCGGACTAAACTCAGAAACAAGACTACCAATTTTTTGATGATCCAAATCGAGACCTCTTCCTCCCGACATATCAAGAAGAATGTGATCAATCGCTCTGTCGTATCCTAGAACAGCTTGGTAAATTTGTGTAAGGTCATTTCCTTTTTGAGAAAAAGCCTCATGTCCAACCTGAAGAACAAATTCAGCATTAGGATACTTTTCCTTATACCTCAGCAAATGTTCTTTGTCAGGCCAAGCCATATTGAGCTGAAACCCATGAAGGTTCTCACCTGCAAGTTGTGTGATTTGCATCAAATCATCAAAAAGGTTTGTAGGGTTATCACTTGAAAAATGAACCAAGTTGAGACAACCTTCATCATTCGTAAAAATTGATCCCAAATCTGTCATTTTTGGATATCGCAGAGGCCATTTGTTTTGAATTCCTTGCAAAGTCTTTGAACTCACAAGGACTCCGACCATTAAACGTCTTCCGACTATCGACGGATGAGTGTTTCGATTTTTGAGAACAATTTCAACTTGTCCTTGGTTCATAAAACCAGTAACTCCAATGTAGGGTGTTTTTTTATTCATAAAAGTACAATTTAAAGGGTTTATTTAAATCATACTCTAGCATAAAAACCCACAAATCGAAAACACCTCGCAAGAGGTGTTTTTGATTTGTATAGCCATACGTTCACGAACCCCTTTCAAAAACATATCAGGATTATTTTTAATTTCTTTTTTTAGCTCTTCTTCCGTAAACCACCTTATTTCAGCGACCTCATCTTCTTGTATTGTAAAATCATTAAATCCAGAAGGTAATGTTAACAAAAATTCCTGACTAAAATATTGATACTTTGTACTAACTCTTCTCTTCTTTCCAAGAATAGGCTTTATGTTTACAAGTCCTAATTCTTCTTGAGACTCTTTTATAATATTTTCTTCATAAGTTTCATTTTCTTCAACAGTTCCCGCAACTGCTGGTCCCCATTTACCTGGATCATGTTTTTTATGAAGTGCCCGTTTTGCAAGTAATATTTTTCCATCGGTATCAGTGATCCACAAGTAAGAAACACGGTAGATAGAATTCTCATCACGACCGTCTCTTTCTTTGTAATCTATAATGTTGTCATTTTCATCAACTATCGGTATTTTCATGTTTAAATATTATCACAAAAACAGCTCCGAAAGGAGCTGTTTTGTATGCTTCTCGTGCTAGCACGAAATGGTGACCCCTCTCCGAGGACTGCGTTTTACATACAATCGCTTTGCTCTTGTGTAAAACGGGAGCCTCCGGTACCCTCCGGGTCACAAATCAAAAACACCTCTTGCGAGGTGTTTTTGATTTGTGACCCCAAGACCTGGATTTCAGAACTTGTTAAGGAAAGTTTAACAATAAAATCCAGCATAAGCGATCTCCAAGGTATCTTTGTGAATAGCCCCTATAATTTAGCTAGGCAAAGTTAATCTTTTTGCTTTCCGATCAGTTTTGCAAATGATCTTGCAATTGGTTCACCTAGATGAACCACAAATAAACCGTCAATAGAAAGCTCCTCTTTTATGTCCCAAAAGAAACGCTCGATCCTTTTAGTTATTCTTCTCAGATATCTTGGGTCAAATTGTACAGGTCTATTAATCTGCATATGACCATTCTCATGGATGTTTAGTTTGGTATTAAAGTGAGCAACCTGGTTACCTCTGGCTCGAACAAGAGGATTGATGCTGAGTTTTATGGCTTTCAATCTTTTTAGATATCTATTCTTAATCTTTACATCTTGTATATGATCTACCAGTGTAAAAAGAGAGGATGTTTGCTTATCTTCATCTAATATATTTCCCAAAATGATGATGGCATCACGAGAATAAACATCCCATAAAGAAATGACAAATGTGGTTGTAATCTTAGGATTGGAGTCTTTGACGATAAAATCGTCCTTGTGTTTAGCTAGATACTGCAGTAACTCAGCATGATCAAGCAATCGACTTGTACTACTAAAAATATAATCTGTTATATTTCTTAGCTTTCTTTCTTCACTTATTGTTACCTTTTTCTTTTGGCTCATATTAATTAGTTGGAATAAGTTTATCAGTCCAAGACTTCTTATCTTCCTCATCAGGTACTGCGATTACTAGAACTTTGCTCGGTCGAGAGATTGCTACATACACATTCCTCAACTCCTCATCCTGAGACACGCTACTAGTTTCAAGAAGAGTTTTATAGTTTTTAGAAACTTTCTTCTTCAGGAATAGTAGGACAGCTTCGAATGTTTCTCCTTTGACTTTATGAATGGTGCTTAATCTATAGTCACGCTGAATATTGTCCGTGTATTCTTGGGGAAATACACGAGAAAATTCGAGTTCTTTTGCCTCTGTGTTGTATGTGAAAGTGATAGGAATTTCAATTGATTTGAGCTGTTCACTGGCTGATTGAAGCCAAGCGCCTAGTTTAATATTTGTAAGCGGAAGAACTGCGAGTATAGCCTTGATTTCTTTTCTGAACTCAACAAAACCACGTTCATCATGGAAATCATCCAAATCTTTTTCCGAGCAATAGTGTGCTTTCTTTAGAAATTTAAAGTAGCCCTTTTCTATATACTTTATTCCTCGATTGTAATCTTTGTTGTCTATGAGAAACTTGCCGATAGCAAAATCTCTTGCATAAGGACAACTATTTAACCAAGGCTTAATTTCTACGGTAAATGTGCCAGGAATAAAAAATCCTTTCGATCTAGCTAAGACTACAGTGGTTTTGGGTGTAATTTCTATGTCATTGGCTTTACATTTCTCTATAAAGTTCTTTACGATATCTTTTGTTTGTCCGTCAGTGTATGTGATAACCTCTGGCATACATTCAAAGTCCTTTACATCAACATTCGTTGCCAATATCTTGTTATCTCCCAATGAAGACAGGTTGTATACGGCATTACAAATTTTTTCTGAACTTCTCCAACTTTCATCAAGCACAATAGAGTTATCTTTCCAAAGTACTTGCTTCTCGATGAAAAGCTCTGGCTTTGCATTATTCCATTCGAAGATTGCTTGATCAGGATCACCAACTAGCATTACATTTTGATCTGCATTTTCCGCTATTAATAATTCGATTATCTTCATTTGTATGTCGGTCGTATCCTGTGCCTCATCGACAATTAACCAAGGAAACTTCGAGGCAAGACTTTTTCTTACTGCGGGATATTTTTCAAGAATGACCATTGCGAAATAGTTTGCATCTGACTGAGTTGCGTAACCTTTCTTAGTAAACGCATCTTTCATCTGCTTCAATTTGAGATAGTTCTTATTTTCATCTCCGCCCTGGTTTAGTTTCGGCGGGAACGCTCCATGAAAATACTTTCTTTCTTTTCCATAAAGATCGCCATTTATTTCGTAACTTACTTTGTCAAAATAGTAAGGTGCGTCCTGGTCATTCATACCCAGTCCCCATACACCATATGGTTCTCCAACCATAACGGGTCTTTGGTCGCAACCTAATACTAAATGCCCAAATGGAAGAAAGATGAATTTATTTATAAAGCTATCAATTGTTCCGAGAAAGTGAGGGTAAGATACTTTTGTATTAAAATCTTCAGCACACTTCTTTTCGATTTCTTGCCAAGCAGTGTTAGTAAAAGAGATCGTGGCAATCCCTTGGTGTGGCAAAGTCCAATTTGAAATTAGCTTTGAAAGCTTTGCTGAAACACAGTATGTCTTTCCGCTCCCAGGACAGGCACGAACGACAAATTTACCCGTTCTATCGAGGACAACTTTTTGTTTGGTTGATAATTTCTCATACATAGATTATTCATTTTTTACAGCATACTTTATGGCATCCTGAATATAAGTTGGAATAACAAAATTTGTCAGAGCACCCGCATCTTCTTCAAGTCGAATTGATAACCGATGCGCCAACTCTGATTTGCCCTGCTGGTCTGCCACTTTTTTAGCAAAGTTTTTTGCATATGTCGGAATGTCAGCGTCCACAGTAATGGTAGTTTTTGGATGAAATTCTTTATATATCTCTAAAAGAATTTGTCTGTTGAAATCACTTGCCAAGAATAGTTCGTATTCAAAAGTGACTGCACCAACGAAGACTTTCAGTAAGTTATTTTCCATTGCCTTTATCTTTGTTGCCCTTGGTGATCCATCGTCATCGTCCTTTGTTCTATCGTCATCAGTGATAATCGAACATCTATTTTTAAGACCTTTTTCTGGTTTTGCAGAATTGTATAACTTTGCAAAATGTTCAAACGCAATTCCGTTTATATTTACAATTTCACAACCTGCTTTCTCCACATCGTAATCCGCACCCATTTTTCTACTAAAAACTGGAAGAAGTAGGGCTTCAGAAATACCCTCTACAAATATGACGCTATTTGCAAAGAATAACTGTGACTTCGTAACATCTAAGAACTTGTGCAGAAATTTTTTATTCGCTTCGTCTAGGTCTGAGTTTCTTAATGAAAGTGCAGATATTTCACCAGCTTGATGTTGCAAAACGTTGATTGAATTTAAATCTGCCTTAGCAGTAATTGTTGGAGAGTGTGAAGAAACAAAAATCTGAAAGTCCTTGTCTGTAGCAAGTTCATTTAGGTAGTTAAAAAATAGGTCTTGGAGCTGAGGATGGAGGTGAGCTTCTGGTTCTTCAATCAAGAGAGAAAAGTACGCTTCTGGTTCAATCTCTTTTTTCTGTTTTATGTCACCTAAAACTGTGGCTATATAAATCAAGTTATTATAACCAAGACCGTTTTGCCAAATGCTTAAATATTTCTGTTCATTCGATGGATCGAGTTTAAGTACTTCTTCTGAAAAGAATGGTAACTGAACATGTAAATTATTTAAGATATCACCAAATTCTAGTCCGCTAAAAGTAACCTCAATCTCTTGCTTCTTATCAAGAAAGGTTGTTCTGCCAAGATGCTCGTTTACTTTTTCCTTACCCTTAGTAATAAAATCTTTCCATTTGTCACCTTTAAGTACGGTTCTGACCTCTGTTGCTAAAGCTTGCTTCTCAGCTTCAGTATGAGATTGTGTATCACCGTACAAACGAGCCAATTTGCTATCTCTAAATGGTTTCAAAAATTGTTCTGCGTCACGTAGGGCATCGAGATGAACATAATTTATGAGCTGTAAAATTTCTGTAGAGATTTGCTGTCCCTCATTTGTTCCGCCCCAGACTTTGTATTTCAGTTTATTTTTCTCATCAAGGTAGTATTTTAAATGAAGCTGTAAATCTGCCTTATCGTTCTCATCTATAGCCAATAGCTCTCTGTATATAACAGGCTCGAGATCATCTTCTATTTCAAAATGCAGATCAAAAATCGTTTCATTCTTTGCATCTTTAGGATCAGACTTGTTTATGTAAAAATCACATTCCTTTGAGAAGTAAATATCTCTCCTGATACTTCCGTATCCAAGGCAAAGTCGTAAGGCATCAATGATTGCAGTTTTACCTGCATTGTTTTCTCCAATAAGAATATTTAACCCCTTGTTAAAATCTAAGGAGAGTTCTTTGATTGATCTAAATCTATTAATTTTTAGTTCTTTTATATACATGCATCTTCAAGCCCAACCGTTGAGGTTAGTAATCGCATTTTAACATCTTTGGAGCATAAAAGCCTATCCTCCAATTCATTTTTTTGCTAGAATGAGATTACAGTTGAATACAGTCGCCTAACCCTTGGCATCGAAAACCAAGGCATGGCGCAAAACCCGCTAAAGTGTAAAAACCTCCTCGTCAGGAGTCACTTTAGCGGTCATACCTGGAAACGGGTATGGGTTCAGCCGAAAGGTTGGATCGCAACTGGCGAGGAGATTTTTGCATCTTCTCGGATTATTAGTCTCATAAAAACCGCTAAAGTTTATGAATACAAATATCTCTTCCTGGAGTACGGGAAGAAAGTTAGTCGTTTTTTTATTAGTTCCCATCTTCATCATCGTTGTCATAGGAATGGCAAACAGTCCAACTCCTGCTTCTGTTCCCAAGACGGCAGAAGAGATCGCATACCAGAAGAAACATGACTTTGCTTCACTGGCGAAGATGAATGTCGAGATGACGCTCAAAGCTCCCTCTACAGCGAAGTTCAACACTTCACCAGTAGTGAAAGAAGAGAATGGTATCTACTCGATCAGCTCTTGGGTTGATAGTGAAAATAGCTACGGTGCAATGATCCGAAGTCAGTGGTCAGTAAAGGCTCATTACATCGGAGGGGACACTGAAGATGAGATCGGGACAGGTGCAAACTGGATCATCGATGAGTTCATTTTTGATGGGAAAAAGGTGAAATAAGTGCAAGTACATTAACAGTGCTGAAAACAGTGCTAGAGGGTGAAAAACAGGCGAAAAAACACGCAAAACGGTAAGTAATGGATTTGGACAAAAACAGTGGAAAAAACAGTGAAAACGGCATCAAAAACACAGTCTCGAAATGTGCATTAACAGCGACAAAAACAGCGACAGACTCTCTAGATTGATTTGACCAAAAACAGCGTGGAAACAGTGTGAGAAGCATCAATTTAGGGGTCTAAAATGCTAGTATAAAGATTATGGATTTAAGGACATCATTACAAGTTATTAACCGTGACAATATCTCAGATATTGAGAAGTTTTTAGCGTATGTACTTGATGCCTCTACTCAGGAACTTAAAGAAGCTCAGAAGAGAACTTTAGCGATCGTATACCACAGACTGTGGTGGTATCGAGATCAGGAGATCAAACGCTTTTTCCCAAAGACAGAGAAGTTTCAGGAGTATGTACCGTTTGTGTTTTCAGATCACAAGCTAACTGCTGAGCAGGATTTAAAAAACTTATTACTGAACAATAAAGATCGATTTGGAAATCCAGACTACCCAGCTCTATTAAAGTTATTTAAATCGGATATCTCTGAGACCCTATCTTTCTTCACAAGCAAAGAAAACAGAACTGTAGAGGGTACACAGCTAATTCTTCGTTACAACAATTATGGAAAGTTTTGGCATGGAGACATAACAAAATCTTGCTATCCCATCAATTCTAAAAGTAAGCGGTTCAAGTTACTAAGGTATCTAATTGAAAACGAGGGCTTTCAGGACACTAAGGATATCTTGGCTTCTGTGGGTGGCAAAGATACACACTCTATTCGTACTGCAGTTAAAGAGATGAGATTGCTTATAGAGAAAAAACTTGATTTAGACGATGTTATTCTCTCTAATCCACCCGATGGATATGCTCTAAATCCTAAATATAAAGTTGTTTTTGAGAAGTAGCTCTTTCGTAGTGTTGATATCTGTATTTGTTCCTTATTAAATAAACGTTTTCTGATGCAAAAAGCTACCCGAGCCTCATGGACGAACTACGGGGTCAGGTTGGTATCGTTCGACTATGGAAGTCGAGCAACTATTCTCAAAAGAAGAAATACAGAACATTTCCGATCTTGGGAATGTGCTACGGGAGATACGCTCCAGGCTTAAACGTGAGGGTGTCTCAATAGATGAAGCTCGCAAAAAGTTACGAGCCACACGAAAAAGAACTTATGCCTCAAAACAAAGACAAAAACAATCCGCATAAAAATGAGTATCTGATCTACTCACGTAAGAGTACGGACGATGCTATTAATCAAAAGAACTCCATTTCCTATCAAGTAGTGGAGGCACTTAAATATGCAAAGCATGAGAGACTGCCGATTGCGAAAGTTGATATTGAGGGATTTTGTACAGAGGGCATTATCCGTGAAAGACATACGGCATTTAAAGAAGACGATAATCTTAATTTTAGTGATGATGGATATATAAAATATCGTATACAAAGACCCAAGTTTAAACGCCTAGTCGATGCTCTGGTTAAAGGAGAATACAAAGGCGTAATTTTTTTATGTTGGGATCGTGCCAGTCGCAACAAGAGTGATAACAGTGTTATTTCAAAGATGATAAATCTTGGAGTTGATGTACTATTTGTTCAGGCGACATACGAAAAAACTAGCTCTGGTGGTCTTCATATGAATATCGATGGTGTCTTCTCTGAGCATTACTCACTGGTGATTAGAGAGAAAGTAACGAACACGAGAAAGAAAATGAGAGACGAGGGTATCTGCACTTACAAAGCCCCGATAGGATATTTAAATAATGGCGATCCTCGCCACAAGCCTTTTGACCCAGATCGTTCACCACTCGTAAAACAACTTTTTGAAAAATACGCTGAGGGAAATTGGACACTTGCTGATCTTGCACGTTGGGCTAATGAGAACGGTTTGATCACTGTACCTGCTCGTCGAAAGAGAACGGAGCAGGAAATGTTGATGGACGATGAGGTTACAATAGATGCGGTCTCTCGTCCTATGACGTTTAATCATATCCATAAGATATTAACTAACCAGTTCTATATAGGTAAAGTATTAGGAAACGAAAACCAATGGGTGAAAAGTGTTAGTCATGCCCCGCTTGTTGATGAAGATTTATTTTATAGAGTTCAGGGATTGCTCCGTTCAAAGAAAGTTAGTGTCCACTACAAAACCAAGCCTTATTTCGCCTACAGAGGGCTTGTACGGTGTGGAGAGTGCCACAGAGTGTATTCGCCTTACATGCAGAAAGGTATAGCGTATTATGGCGCACGATGCATTCTTGGCTGTAAGAATAAGAACCGTAATATAAACGCTAATTTCATTGAGGAGAAAGTGGGATCAAAGCTATTTAACCTCAATTTCACTAAAGAAGAATTGGCTGATATCGATCGTCAGACCAGAGGTGAAGTTGCTACTCTCGATGATAAGCGCAGGGGGCGTTTAAATGTTATTGATCAAGAGAAACGAAAGCTTCGAGATGATCTATCGTACTTACGCAACAATAAATTGTCTCTGCTTAAAAATCAGGTCTATAGCCATGAAGAATATCTTGAACAAGAGAGTGACATTGCTTCTAAACTTCAAAAGCTGAGGAATGAAGAAGAAGCATCGGATGTTTCGATGCAAGAAGTCATTAGAGATGTGGTTCTACTTTCCGAACTCCTAGAAGACGCTTATTTGTATTACTCTTTGGCAAATCCAACAGAAAAGCAACAAATAATAACGAAAGTCTTTTCCGAACTTACATTATTTGGTAAAACCCTTGATTACCAATGTAAAAACGGTTTTAAAGTCTTCGAGAAGAAGAAAAATATCTTGTGTGACCCTACGGAGAATCGAACTCCGATTTCCAGGATGAAAACCTGATGTCCTAACCGTTAGACGATAGGGCCAATATAACTTGTGACTTTCCAGAAATTTTGTTATTTTCAGGTTTTTGAAAACCTGATGTCCGCTTATCATCTTTCTGGTTAGACGATAGGGCCTTAAAAATCAATCCAAGATTGACGAAAAATAGTATAGCATATTTTATAGGCTTTGCAAGATAAAAATACTTTAGTTTTTCCATTAATTCACTAGAAAAACAAAGACTAGTCAATACTAGCTGTTTTTGCTACAATCGTCCCGTATATGAAAATCCTCGCAATAGAAACAAGCTGTGATGAAACAGCACTTTCGATACTGGAAATAGAGGGCGACAAACAATCGCCCGTCTTTCGTATTCTTGCAGATGAAACACACAGCCAGATTGCTCTTCATGCGGAATTTGGAGGTGTCTTCCCCACTCTTGCAAAACGAGAACATGCAAAAAATATTCCAGTGATTCTCGAAAAGGTTTTGAAAGATGCAAAGCTTTTTGAATCAGGAGAAACAGAATTTGATACTGAAAAAATGAATAGTATCCTTGAAAGAGAACCAGAACTTCTTGCAACAATTTCTTCTTTTTTGAGAAATACAAAGAAACCAGAGATTGATCATATTGTAGTTACAAGCGGACCTGGTCTTGAGCCGACACTTTGGATTGGAATCATGTTTGCGCGAGCTCTTTCGCTTGCTTGGAATATTAGAGTGACGCCAGTAAACCACATGGAAGGTCATCTTCTTTCTGTTTTGATTGATAGTACTCAAGAAGAAGACAAAACAATCAATCTTACAGAAATTCAATTTCCCGTACTTGGAGTTCTTATTTCTGGAGGACATACAGAGTTTGTAGTGATTGAAAAGATTGGATCATATAAAAAGATTGGACAAACTGTCGATGATGCGGTCGGAGAAGCATTTGACAAGGTTGCGAGAATTCTCGATCTTCCCTATCCAGGTGGACCAAAAATTTCAAAACTCGCACTCGAAGGAAAAAAAAATGAACTGGTAAAACTTCCCCGCCCTATGATTGCAACTCCAGACTACAATCTTTCTTTTTCAGGACTCAAAACAGCAGTGCTTTATCTTTCAAAAAAATTACAAGAACAAAATTTGTGGAATGAAGAAACAAAGCAAGATATTGCAAGAGAATTTGAACACGCTTGTGCTGAGGTTTTGACAAGCAAAGCAAAGAAAGCTATCAAAGAGTTTGATATTCAAAGTCTTGTGATTGGTGGTGGCGTAGCAGCAAATACCCACATTCGAAATGAATTTTCAAAACTTGGAATTCCACTTCTTCTTCCAAAACATAAACTTGCAACAGACAACTCAATCATGATTGCAATTGCTGGATATTTTGAAATCTCACAAGGTAAAGAATCATATTTGTACGGCACAGAAAAAACACCAGACGAAATAAAGGCAAATGGAAATTGGAGTGTGGATGCATAAATAAAAAAGGCCCGAAGCGAAGCTTCGGGCCTTTTTGCTTTTAATGAACAATAGAATGAGCAAGAATCTTAGGCGCTTCTGTTGACTGATAAATAGTCACAGCTTTTTCCGATACAATCATCTCAAAAGATGGGTCGTTTTTGCACAAAATTCGAAAAGGAATTTGGTATTTCTGATACATCTTAACAGCGGCCACATGAATATATGGCTGTTGCCCTTCAAACTGCGTCGAGAGAAACTCTTTGTACGAAACAGTTCTTTTTCCTTTTACAAAACCCTTAATACCTTCGAATGGTTTCTCCTTGTAATAAGTAGAACTGGGATAAATACCAGATTTAAACAATTCACAAGCTGCAATCGCAGCTGTTGTGTCCGAACCATTTCTGCCAAGATTTTGATGTTTAGCAGCAATGTACCCTTCCATAATAACTCGACTACCTCGAAAGCGATCAATTCGACCTCTCATTTTTTCACTCGTAAGACTTTCTTCAAGTCGTCCTTCACTATCAACAAAGATAGATGTTGCTGAATTAAGGTGGTGAAAAATTCTAGATGAGTCAGCGTTTTGATTGAGATACTGTCCCACGATTTCGCGAGAAACAATTTCTCCAAAAGAAGTAAGTCCATTTACAAATTCTTGATCAGAAAGATCTGAAAGAAATCCATCTTTCTTTTTCATAAAGAAATCATGAGATCGAGCAAAAGAAGAAATTTTTGAAGTATTCAATTCAAGTTCACCACAAATGCTTCTGTGAGGGTTGATAAACTCTTTTTCGAAAAGATTCTCGGACTCTATCCAACTTCTTGTAAGTGCAATATGTGCAATCTCTTCAAGTTTTGAGGTAACGCCAGACATAGCACTTACAACTAAAAAATGAACATCATTCTCCTCAATAACTTTCTTGAGGTGTTTGATATCATGAGAACATGAAAGACTTGCTCCACCATATTTCATAATGGGTAGAGTTTGATCATTTCTAAATACTTTCCAGGGTTTTTCTTGATACTCTTTAAACATAAAAAGAACTTTTTTAGGGTGTTTATATAATTTGTATTGTATTTCAAATCAATACTACATTATTTTTCAGTAGTGTCAACTACATTGAAAAAAGCTCAAAAATAAGGTATTGTGGAGAAGTTATGGCAATAGATGAAAAATTTTTAAGCGGATACGAACCGCACAAATATGAGGGTGATATCTACAAGACTTGGGAAGAGTCAGGATTTTTCAATCCTGATGTTTGTATTGAAAAAGGTGTCGTCTCAGAAGATGCTGAAAAATTTTCTATTGTTCTTCCCCCACCAAACGTGACAGGGACACTTCACACAGGACATGCTTCAATGCTTGCAATCCAAGACACGATGGTACGTTTTGCTCGTATGAAAGGATTCAAAACTCTTTGGCTTCCTGGAACAGACCACGCGGCAATTGCAACTCAATCAAAAGTTGAAAAACTTTTGGAAAAAGATGGGATTCGAAAACATGATCTAGGTCGAGAGGAATTCTTGAAACGAGTTGAACAATTTGCACAAGATTCTCACGATACTATTGTTTCGCAGTGTCGAGCAATGGGATCTTCACTCGACTGGTCACGAGAAGCGTACACACTCGACAAAACACGCCACAAGGCTGTATTTCTTGCATTTAAAAAAATGTATGAGGATGGACTCATCTACCGAAAACACCGAATCGTAAACTGGGATCCAAAAGGACAAACAACAATCTCAGATGATGAAGTGGTGCGAGAAGATAGAAAAGGAATGATGTATACATTTAAATACTCTCACGATTTCCCGTTCCCTATCGCAACAACTCGTCCAGAAACAAAACTTGGTGATACAGCTGTTGCTGTGCATCCAGAAGATTCACGATACAAGGACTATATCGGAAAAGAATATTCTTTTAATTTTGCAGGTGAAGATGTAACAGTTCGAATTGTTGCTGATGAAGCTGTGGATCCAGAATTTGGCGTGGGAGCACTTGGAGTAACTCCAGCACACAGTCAAACAGACTGGGAAATAGCAGAGCGTCACAATCTTCCTGTAAAACAAGTTATCAACGAATACGGAAAAATGATGGTTGGAATGGAAGGTGTTCGCGATGTGAAAGTTGAGCAAGCTCGAAAAGCTGTTGTGGAATGGCTTCGAAGTGAAGGACTTTTGATGGAAGAAAAAGAAATCGACCAAAGTGTGGGGACAGCAGAGCGGACAGGAGCAGTTATCGAACCACTTCCAAAAATGCAATGGTGGATTGATGTAAACAAGCCAATCAAAGACGGAAAATCTTTGAAAAACCTCATGCTCGATGTTGTGCGAGATGGAAACATAGAAATTCTTCCAGAGCGATTTGAAAAAGTATATTTCCACTGGATTGAAAACTTGCGAGATTGGAATATTTCACGACAAATTTGGTATGGTCACAGAATCCCAGCTTGGTACAAAGAAGGAGAAACACAAATCTCAATAACTTCACCGGGTGGAAATTGGATTCAAGATGAGGACACACTCGATACATGGTTTTCTTCAGGACTTTGGACCTTCTCTACCCTTCTTGATCCTGAAAAATATGAAGAAGATTTCAAAGTATGGCTTAAAAATTCACGAGATGGAATCTATCACCCAACAACTGTTCTTGAAACTGGATATGACATTATTTTCTTCTGGGTAGCTCGAATGATTCTCATGACAACCTACCTAACAGATGAAATTCCTTTCAAGACAGTATATCTTCACGGACTTGTGCGAGATAAACAAGGACGAAAGATGTCAAAATCTCTGGGAAATATTATTGACCCAGTAGATGTCATCAAAGATTCTGGAGCAGACGCACTTCGAATGGCGCTGATAGTTGGAATCGGACCTGGTGCTGACAACAACCTTTCAGATGACAAAATCAAAGCATATAGAAAGTTTGCAAACAAAATCTGGAATGCATCTCGGTTTGTTTTGGAAAATATCGAAGGAACAAATCTTTCAGATATTCCAGAACTGCAAGACTCTCACAAAGCATACATTGAAGAATGGAAGACTCTTGTACAAGAAATCACAAAAGAAATGGAGGAATACAAGTTGTATCTTGTAGGAGAAAAACTGTATCATTTCTTCTGGCACCGATTTGCTGATGTTGTAATTGAAGAATGTAAAAAAGATTTGAATGAATCTTCCAAATACACACTTCTATTTCTTCTTACAGAGCAACTCAAAGCACTTCATCCTTTCATGCCGTTTATTACTGAAGAAATTTGGAAATCTCTTGAAAATAAAGATTCTGAACTTCTCATGGTTTCAAAATGGCCAAACTAATATAAAAAATCCCCAAACATGGGGGTTTTTTATTGTGGCCATGTATCAAGTGTATATTATGTCGCCAGCGGGTGGGTTTGGCTGGGGCGCAAGACAGAATATACACTTGATACAAATACAAACTTTCAACAAAAGAAAAATAAACTTTCTGATACAATAAACCTATGCAGAATTTTGATTATCAAACGATTGGAATAGCACTTCTCGGTGGACTCATTCCTGCTTTCATATGGCTTTGGTTTTGGCTCAAAGAAGATAGCGCCAACCCAGAACCAAAAGGACTTCTTCTTCTCACATTCATTGGTGGAATACTTTCTGTTTTTGCTGTTTTGCCACTCCAAAGACTTACAGAAGGTCTCCTCCCTGACGGAACCACTAGAATGGTAGTGTGGGCTGGAATAGAAGAAGTTGTAAAATATCTTTTTGTGGCAATGATTGCTCTTCGTTCACGTCACTGTGACGAACCAGTAGACTTTGCGATTTACATGATCACAGGCGCTCTTGGTTTTGCAGCGCTCGAAAATGCCCTCTTCCTTCTTGATCCTGTGAGTCTACAAGATTCAGTTGTAAGTTTACTCACAGGAAATCTACGGTTTATTGGTTCAATGCTTCTTCATGCAGTTGCTTCAGGTGTTATCGGTATGGCGATGGGTTTTGCGTATTACAAAAATTTTGCAAGACGAGAATTTGCATTATTCACAGGAATAGTACTCTCCATCGCATTGCACAGCGCTTTCAATTACTTTATAATTAACAGTAGTCAAAATGTATTTTCGGTATTCACACTACTCTGGATTGTGACAATTGTATTTATATTCTTATTCGAATTATTAAGAAGATTAAGTGGTCGAAATTATAGACCAAGATTTGAACACTAATTATGTTTAAAAGAAAAAAATCACTATTGAGTAGAATAACAGGACGTCTTCGAATGGATGATGACGTGTATGAAGATGACGATATCCAAGACGAGGACGACATCGACACAATCGTAGACACAAATCGGTCTATCCGAATTACACCAAATGATGGAGGTGGAAACGATTCACCAGCATGGGCAGATGAAGAAGAATCCGCAGAACTTTCACTTGATTTGTTCGATAATGGAAAAGAAATTATTGTTCAAACTATGGTTGCAGGAGTTCGTCCGGAAGATTTATCTATCGACATAAGACGCGACTCAATCACAATCGAAGGAAGCCGAAAAGAAGCTCACACGACAAAAGAAAATAACTATGTTGTACGTGAACTCTACTGGGGATCATTTTCAAGAACAATGGATCTCCCAGAAGAAGTTGATCCAGATCTTGCAGAGGCAACAGAAAAACATGGACTTCTTGTGATCCGCCTTCCAAAAATCGATAAAGGAAAGCAAAAGAAAGTTAAGGTTAAATCGATATAAAAAAGAAAAAGCACGGAATTTTCTCCGTGCTTTTTTACCCTAATTTTGCAACAAATTGATTTCAAAGAAAAGATAGTCGTCTTTATAAAACAGTGAAGCATACCCTCCCCAAATTTTATTTATGGCTTCAATCTTTTTTGCGACAGATTCTTTTCGTTTTATACCTGTCATATCTTCAAGACTAGGGATAAAAAGTTGTGTCTCAATGATACCAGAATTCATTCCGCTGAAACAAGCATCATTGATAAGTCTTTCCAAAAGACTTATCTTTCTACCATCTTCAGGGAAATTAGGGTCTGAAGAGTGCCAATGCTTATGTTTTAGAATTTTCTTTTGTGAAGGAGTTAGGTCTTCAAGTAAGCGCTCCATAGCGATTCCGTAGACAGCTTTTCGAAGTTTGTTATGAAGATTTGCACTTCCTTGAAAATACTGAAACATTCTTGATTGAGTAAGCAACACAGTTAGTCGTTCCATGATTATATAATTTTGATTTGTATATGTTTTACTATAAAACACGCTGAAAAACAAGGCAGTTGAAAATCGAGATAAAAAGAAAAAGCACGGAGAATTCTCCGTGCTTTTTTAAGTAAAGGACAAACTACCCGCTTTAGCAGTATTTACACATGTTGAGTATTCTCTTTCCGCAAGTCTGGAAAGTTCCCGTAAGCTTGTTTCTGGCTTTGTAAAAATTTTCAGATAAACCAACAATGATAATATTTTTGAAAATTTTAACTCCTCTAACTCTGAAAAGTCTTTTATAACCCACTCATGACCATTGTCAGGCATTGGAACATATTTTTGAACCAAGTAAACAAAAGGGCTAGAATTTAAATGTAACATTAAATGGACCTCATAATAACCAGAACTATCACCACCGTCGCCAAAAGCATGACCTATCTCAATCAGACCATCACTCTCTGCAACGTGGCTGATTTTTAAAAAAAATCATTATTCTTAAAAAATTCATTTTTAATAAAACCATTCTTTTCCAAAAGAATTTTTATCTCCTCACTTCTTTTCATATTTTCTTCAAACATGTGTCTTCGGCGGGAATCGAACCTGCAATAACTCCTTAGGACGGAGCAGTTATATCCATTTAACTACGAAGACTTTATTCTGTGGAAAGGTATTTCCACTTTTGCATTGTATAATAGAGTTTGTAATGCACGCAAGACGCACAAAGAAAAAAGAAAAAATTGCACTCATCCTTGCTGGAGGTGGAATGACTACAAGTTATATCGTAGGTTCTTTACTTGCACTCAAGAAAAAATATAAGATGACTCCTGATATTATCATTGCAGGATCTGGAAGTGCTGGAACTGCGAGTTTTTTTGTTTCAGAGCAATTCAACACTGGAATCAAAAAAGTCTGGCTGAAAGAAATCCTCAATCCAAAATTTATATCAGGAAAAGGTTTCTTCAAAAAAATTGATATTGATTTTCTCATTGATGAAATCTTTCGTAAAAAAACAAAACTCAATACAGAAAAAATCCACGCATCTTCTACGACTCTCGTAATTCCAATGGTTGATGCAAAATCTGGGAAACTTAAGTATTTTACAAATCATGACAAAGTAGATTGGTTTGAAGTACTTCGCGCAGCAAAAGCTATACCAATTTTTTACAACAAAGATGTCAAAATTGGAACGAGAACATATCATGACTCACATCTTTCGGCTTCTCCAGAAACACATACAAAACTTGCTCGAAAAATCGGCGCTACAAAGATAATAAGTATTCACTGTTCTGACATAGCACTTCGTCTTGAAACAGACCTTATTGAATCAGTTTGGTTTTGGATGAAAAAAGATAGAGCATTCAGAAAAAATTATTACAAAATAAATCAGATTCAAGAAAGTATTGGAGATGACACATTTTTAATTTTCCCCTCACGAAAACCTTTTGCAAATCTTCTAGATACAAAATATGACGATATTGTCGACACTATCGAGCTGGGTTACAATGACATTATTACAAACAAACCTCTTGAGAGGTTTATAAAAAATTAATACGATATGGAACACGACGATTCTCTACTTCGAGAAATACATAAACTTGCAAAGGAAAACAATACCATGCTTCATAGACTTGATCGAGAAGCAAAACGAGCACGTTTTTGGAAAACACTGCGACTTATAGTAATGGCGGGACTTTTGTTTGGTGCATACTACCTCATTCAACCTTTCATTGAAAATCTTACAAGTGCATATGCTTCAATCCAAGAAAGCTTTGCCCAATTACAAGAAACAAAAGATTCTTTGTCAAACTTTGGGAATTCCCTTCGATAGCTTGAAAAAAACAACCTAATAGGTTATTATATTATCTGTTGCTCGGGTAGCTCAGATGGTTAGAGCATTCGCCTGAAGAGCGAAGGGTCGGCAGTTCGAGTCTGCCCCCGAGCACAGAATAAACCATAAAGAAAAACCGCTGAAAGGCGGTTTTTCTTTATGGTTTTACATTCCAATCATTTCTCGGACTTTTGCCTCGCTAAATCCAATGAGGATTTCATCACCTATTTTTATAACCGGAACTCCCATTTGACCTGTGATTTCAATCATCTCTTGTCGCTTTTCTGCGTCTTCTGCAACGTTAAAATCTTTATAGGCAACCCCATTATTTTGGAAAAAGGCCTTTGCCATTTGGCAGTAGTGACATGCTGAGGTGCTGTAAATAGTTACTTCTTTTTGATTATCCATAATTTAGAAATATATTTATTGAGTAATAAAAGTATTATATCAAATTAATTCCCTTCTTCATCTTGACCAGTTTCATCTTCCCTTGGCTCATTGTCCTTATTTTGATGATTTACAATAACCACCACTTTTTCTCCTGGTTTTGAAACCCCAAAGTTTTCTCGAACATACCTCTCAAAACCAAAATCATTTTCAAAATTAGTTAAAAGATTTTCAATATCCTGACCTCTTTCATATAGTTTTTCATACTCATATTTCATATCCTGCAAATCTTGTTTTGAAACTTGGATGTTTTTCGCAGCTCCAAAAAGACTTTTAAGGAACAGAATAATAAGCCCAGCTAGAACTATGAGGATTATCCAATTTCTTGTATTACTTTCACTTCGTTTTGTGTGCTTGTTCATTTTTTGGTATGATATGGCTTATATGATGAATAAAAAGAAAAAAGGGAGAAAAATACTGGCTTCTGTTATTGTTATTATTGTAATAATTCTGATGTTGGTACTGTATAGTGCTCCAACACTATTTTACTAGAAAAATCAAAAATCCCCCACTTTTTGTGGGGGATTTTTGATTTCGATTTGACTTAGAATGAGTTTCCGTTACAATATGGCCGAAACCCTATATAAAAAATGAAACAAGTACATTTAAGATTACTACCTTTTTTCAACAAAAGAAAAACAAGAATCAGAAGAACCAAAGGATTTACAGTTATTGAGAAACAAAAGCCTCTTGAAATTACAGTGATTGAAAGAATTTCAGGATCGGCGCGTGGAATTATTGAATCTTTTCAAAAAAGACACGAGGTTTATTTTGTGGTAACTTGGAAAAAAACAAAAGGTTCTCAAGTTTTGAAATATACTCACATGACAAATGAGTCTACGGTACACCGAGCTCATTTTGTCTCAATTCACCTTGAGCAAGAATTTCAAATCTTTTCCAGAATTAAAAGTATTAAAAAAGTCACTCTTAAAGAGTGACTTTTTAATTTTTCATCATTTTCAAGAAAACATCATGTGGAATATTTACCTTACTTTTTCCAAGAGATTCCATTTTCTTCTTTCCCTTCTTTTGTTTTTCTCGAAGTTTCATTTTTCGAGTAATATCTCCTCCGTACATATGTTGAGTAACATCTTTTCGAAACGCCTTTACTGTTTCTGAAGAGATGATTCGCCCAGACGCTTTTGCTTGAATTTTCATAACAAACTGCTGGCGAGGCATCACGGCGTGAAGTTTTTCGACAGCCTTTTTTGATTCTTCTTCAACACGTCGTCTTGAAACAACCCGAGTAAAAGCCACCACAGGTTCATCAGCAACTAGAATATCGAGACGGACAACATCTGCTTCTCGATATTCACCAATTTCATAAGAGATTGAAGCATATCCAGAAGAGACACTTTTCAAGGTATCAAAAAATCCTCGCATAAGTTCTCGGAGAGGCATGAGGGCGTCAATTTCCGCTCTATCATCTCCAAAACTTTCAGTTCTGTTAGTTTCAGCCTCGTGTTCATAGAGTAATTGTGCGATTGGACCAAGATATTCTCGTGGTGTAATGATTCGAACAGAAACCCATGGTTCTTCAATCTTGCTCGCTAGCCCATCATTTGGAAATACATGTGGAGAATATATTGTTTCTGTTTCTCCTGATTGTTTGTAAGTAACTACATAGGTAATACTTGGACTTGTTACCACAAGATTCAAATCAAACTCACGATACAAACGTTCTGTAACAATCTCTAAGTGTAACATTCCGAGGAAACCACATCGAAACCCTCGCCCAAGCGCCCCTGAACTTTCTTCTTCATACGTAAATGAAGAATCGGTGAGTTTAAGTTTTCCAAGAGAGGCTTTGAGTTCATCAAAATCATCTTGGCTTTCTGGATAAATTGAAGCCCATACCACAGGTCGTGGTTCTTCATACCCAGACAGTGCATCAAGCTGATCCTTAAAAAGAGTAATCGTATCTCCCACACGAGCGATTCCTGGTTTTTTAACTCCAGTTACAATATATCCGATCTCACCAGCTCGAAGTTCATCTTTTGGTTTTCGATCAGGTGAAAAAATACCAATTTCTGTTGTGATGAATTTTTCTCCAGCAATCTTAAATATGAGTTGATCATTTTTCTTTACTGATCCATCAAATACTCGAACATAGACAATCACACCTTGGTGATTTGAATATTCAAAATCGAACACAAGTCCTCTAAAACTTTTTGAATCAATAACCATTTCTTGCGGAGCAGGAACTCGTTTGATAACTTCTTGTAAAAGAAGATCAACACCCTGACCTGTTTTTCCAGAAACCTCAAGAACGTCTTCAAGTTCACAATTCAAAAGCGCTGCGAGTTCAAGTTTTGTATCATCAACACGAGAAAGTGGTGAGTCAACTTTTGTGAGAACTGGAATAATAGTAAGCCCAAATTTTTGTGCCATTGCAAGTGTGGTAAAAGTCTGAGCTTGAACACCCTGTGTTGAGTCAACAAGAAGAAGAGAGCCTTCGACAGCTTTCAGGGCTCGAGAAACTTCATATGAAAAGTCGATATGCCCTGGAGTATCAATAAGATTCAAAATATAATTTTGTCCCGCAAAATCATAACTCATTCGAACAGGCTGCATTTTAATAGTGATCCCCCGTTCTTGTTCAAGTTCCATTTTGTCGAGCACCTGATCACGCATAAGACGCTCATCGATAGTATGAGTAATTTCAAGCATTCGATCCGAAAGGGTTGATTTCCCGTGATCGATGTGTGCTATAACAGAAAAATTTCGAATATTAGAAAGATTCATAAGATGGAGAAACTATACCAGAAAAACCGAGGAAAATCTAGAGAAAAAGAGCGAAGCCGGAGGCTTCGCTCTTTTTCTCTATCCAATATCCTCATGAGTCACAGATATGGTCTTTACACCCTTAAATTTGCGCTGAATGGCATTTTTAAGTGAAATATACTCCTCATTATCAAGAAGATGGAAAATCCATATACCGATAACCATAGCAAACAATCCCGCAAAAAGACCTTGGAAAAATATTCCAGAAAAAGTAGAAAGTGACAACAATCCATCAAGTATATGAAGTCCCACGTAAGCAGCAAGTCCCATTACAAGTGAACCAATAAGTGAATCACCTAGAGTTTTACCTAATCCAAATTCTTGTTTTTTAACATGAAGTCTTTGGAAAACTTTCATCAAAACAAGTGCATTGAAAATTGATCCCAAAGAATATACAAAAGCAAGTGTAATCACTTGCGCTCCAAAGATTCCAGAAACACCCATGATATCACTCAATATTGCTTGTATGAATACAAAATATTTTGTTTGAATAAGCAACAAAGAAACCCCAACAATAATAACCGAAGAAATGATATTTATAAGGGTCGGCCTTCTTGTGTCACCGGTTGCATAAAACGACCGAGTGAAAAGCAAAATTAAACTCTGTGCTGTTACTGAGATAACAAATAAAGCAAGAGTCGCTGCAGCAAGTCTTGTATCATTCCAAGAAAATTGTTGAGAACCCAAAATAATACGAACTATCTGAGCTCGAAGAACAATAAACAAAATAGTAATTGGAATTGACCAAAAAATAATTTGTTTTGCCGCGCTTGCAACCGTTGCAAGAAATTCTTTTGTTTTTCCATTAGTAAAATCTTTTGCGAGCGCAGGAAAAGCAGCAACTGAAAAAGAAGCTCCTACGAGAGCGAGTGGAATGTTTTGAAGATTCATCGACAGTCTAAAAATCGAAGCCGAACCTTCCCCGAGAGTTGTTGCGATTGAAATAAGCACCAGAAGTACCAGATTATGAGAAACCAAACCAAGCGTTCGTGGAAGTGAAATCAAAATAAGTTCTTTAATTGAAGCCCAATCTACAATCTTTGCAAAACGTGGAAGCATATTATCTTTTATAAGTGCTGGTACTTGTATGAAAGCATGCATGATTGAACCAAGAACAACTCCATATGCAAGTCCTCGTATTCCAAATGATTCATAAAAAAATACAATTCCAAAAATAATTCCGAGATTATACAAAAGTGGACTGAGAGCAAAAAGCATAAATCTTTTTGACATTTGAGTAATCGAACCGAAAATATTTGAAAGACCAAGAAATATTGGAGAAATGAGTATTATCCTTGAAACATGAATAAGCTCTTGAATTTGAAGAGGAGAAAATCCTGGAGCAACCTTATCAGCAATGTGTGGGATAAGGAAAAATCCTGCAATACACACCACAATAATTAAACCGAAGAAACCTGTAAAAACTTGGTTAAAAAATTTTTGAGCCGCCTCACTTCCCTTTTGTTCCGTGATTTTCAAAATCATAGGAAGAACCACCATGACAGAAATGAGAGTGGCAACAAGATTGAAAATAAAATCAGGAACTTGAAAAGCAGTGTAATAAATATCTAGCTGTTCTCCGACACCAACCTCTGAAGTAAGAAGTCTATCTCGAACAAGTCCAAGAAGTTGAGATATGAGTGTAAATACACCAAGAAGAAGCGCAGCTTGATTAACCGCGCCTACTTCTTTATTGAAAAATTGTAATACTTTTGATACCACGTTACAAAACGATACTTATGAGTTTATTTGGAACAAAGATAATTTTCTTTGGCTCACCGGTTATATGTCTTGCGATTGATCCGTTTTCTTGTACCTTCTGCCAAACATCATCCTGAGATGCACCAAACGAAACTGTGAGACTTCCTTTTATTTTACCATTAATTTGAACAGCGATATTCACTTCATCTTGGGTCATTTTTGATTCATCAAATTCAGGCCAAACACTCTTGTGAATTGACGATTGTTGCCCAATAAAATCATTCCAAAGCTCTTCTGTAATATGTGGTGCGAAAGGCGCAAGAATTTTTACAAAATCAACAAAAGACTGCTCTGTCATTCCACCTTCTTTTTCCACTAAGTTTACAAAAGTCATCATAGCAGCAACGGCGGTATTAAACTTAAATGCTGGGATATCTAAAGTTACTTTTTTGATAAGTTTATGAAGTTCTCGAGTTAGGATTTCTTTTTCTTCATCTACAAGATTTTCTGAAATACGAACAACTCGTTCCACAAAACGCCGTGTCCCAACAAGACCATCTGTGTTCCATGCAATAGCATCATCAAATGGACCCATAAATGCTTCGTACAAACGAAATGCATCTGCACCAAAACGTTCCACCATATCATCAGGATTGATAACATTTCCCCATCGTTTTGACATTTTTCGTCCATCTTCTGCCAAGATAAGTCCTGGCGCATGAAGTTCAGCAAATGGTTCTTCTGTATTCACTACTCCAATATCAAACAAAAACTTATGCCAAAATCGCGCATAAATAAGATGCCGAGTTGCATGCTCCATTCCACCCACATACACATCTACTGGTTGCCAGTATTGTTCAAGATTTCTATCTACCAACACTTCAGAATTGTTTGGATCAATATATCGCAAGTAATACCAACATGACCCTGCCCACTGTGGCATGGTATTTGTTTCTCGTCGTCCTTCAATAATTTCTTCACCATTTGGTGATTTTCCTGCCACAACAAACTCTCCCAGAGAGTTGATATATCCTCGGACATTCACCCACTCTGAAATATCAGCGAGTGGAGATTCTCCACTATCACTTGGTTCATAGTTTTCTACTTCTGGAAGTTTGAGTGGAAGATCACTTTCTGGAATTGAATATACTTTTCCTCCAGCGTGAACAAGCGGGATCGGTTCTCCCCAATATCTCTGACGAGAAAATACCCAGTCACGAAGTTTGTAGGTTGTTTTCATCTTTCCTCCAACAAATTCTGTGATTTTTGCTTTTGCTTCTTCGGAAGTAAGTCCTTTAAAATTCTGAGAATCGATTAAAACACCACTTTCAACAAAAGGCTTTTTATCATTTTTAATTCTATCAAGCCAAAAAGGTAGTTCTACGTTTGTAATATTTTCTGGAATGAATTGCTTTGAATCCATCCAGACAATATCAAACAAATCTTTTTCAGATGAAGAAACTTCTTCTTGTTCATCATTAATTAATTCGAAATAAAGTCCATGAGAGTAGGCAATACGGTTTTGTTGTTTATGATCTGCTGAATATAATGACTGGATTGGACTTCCAAGATATTTTTTAAATTCAATATTTTTATATCCTGTTTCCTCAAGAACTTCTCTTTTCGCAGCAGCTATTAAGTCTTCACCTTCATCTATTCCACCAAGTACTATTGTTTTCCAGTTGTGATTTTTCCAAGCAAGAGTGAGATATGAATCATTTTTAGGATTATACACAACTGCATGTATATTATTACGTTCAACAACAGGCCAATTTTCTTTATGAGAATTTTTGTGATCTATTATTGAAGGAATTACCACATCTCGTATCTCAAGATTATATTTCTTCGCAAACTCAAAATCTCGTTCATCATGAGCTGGCACCGCCATCACAGCACCTGTTCCGTAATCGGCCAAAACATAGTCTGCGATCCAAACTGGAACCTCTTCATTGTTTGCTGGATTTACTGCAAAAACACCCTGAAGCTCTACTCCAGTTTTTTCTCCTTTTTGTCTGTCGAGTGGAGATTTCTTTTTTGTTTCTTCGATATAATTCTTAACCTCGTCCCAGTTTTGAATTGAATCTTTCAAATCAAAAACAAGCTTACTTTCTGGAGCAAGTACAACATATGTCACACCAAAAAGTGTATCAGGTCGTGTGGTAAATACAGAAATAAAATATGGAGACGAATGGTCTTTTGAAAACGGTTGGGCTTGGGTCTGGGTTTTCAAAAGACTATTCGTTGTAATCTGAAAAGTTATTTCCGCACCTTCTGACTTTCCAATCCAGTTTCTTTGACTCATTTTTACAGAGTCAGGCCACTTATCGAGTTTGTCCAAATCAGCAAGCATTCGCTCTGCATAGTCAGTAATACGAATAACCCACTGACGAAGCGGTTTCTTTTCTACCTCACTTCCACATCGTTCACACTTTCCATCTTCCAAATCTTCATTTGCAAGACCAGTTTTACATGACGGACACCAATTGATTGGTTCATGTGATTCAAATGCGAGACCTTTTTTGAACATTTGCAAAAATGCCCACTGTGTCCATTTGTAATATGCAGGGTCAGTTGTTTTTAATTCTCGTGACCAGTCATAGTCAAGACCAATAATTGAAAGTTGTTCTTTAAATGTTGCGACATTTTGATCTACTGCAATACTTGGGTGCATTTTGTTTTTAATTGCAAACTGCTCTGCTGGAAGTCCAAAAGCATCCCATCCCATTGGATGAAGCACATTGAAACCTTGCATTCGATACATTCGAGAAAGAATATCTGTCGCAATATATCCTTTTGGATGACCAACATGAAGCCCAGCTCCTGATGGATATGGAAACATATCCAAAATGTATTTTTTAGGAAGAGAAGAAGAAGAGTTTGCCTTATACACCCCTTGTTCGTTCCAAAAATCCTGCCATTTCTTTTCGATGGCTTTATGGTCATACTTTTTCATATGTTATCAATATTACCGCAAAATGACCTTAAAATCAAAAATAAAAACCCCCTTTCGGGGTTTTTATGAAAAACTAGTTTACAGTATTAGTTTCTGTAGTTTCTTCTTCTTTTACAAACATTTCTGTTGAGTATGTTCGTCCTGTATCTTCAAGAACTTGTGACGCTTCTCGACAATCAAGAAGTTCATTTGCCCAAGCTCTTGTTGTTTTGTACCATCGTCCCGTAGTGTCTTCTGAAAGTTCAGGTGTCCATGGTTTGATAGTTTGTTCCCAATATTTTTGTTGGAATGCATGTACCGCTTTCTCTGTTGCTGGACCATATACTCCATCAACAACAAGTCCTGCTTGCATATGATCATTCAAAAATTGTTGAATCATTTTCACATCTCCACCAATGTCTCCTCGTTTGTGGAATTGTGTAAATGCTGGACAAGTTGCGTCATCTGAAGCACCAAGTACTTCACCTGATGAAAATGCTCCAAGTACAGATCCTCGAGAAGAAGCAAAACTTCCTGTAGTTGATGTAGATTGATTATTTTCATCAGAAGGATTTTCTTCTTCTCCATCAATTGGATCTTCATCTCCTGGATTTTCTTCTTCTCCATCTCCCTCTTCGTCATCTCCACCATCATCAACAATAACATCTCCGCATGTTACAGAAACATTATCTAGAAACATTCCGTAAGTATTTTCAACTCCAGTATATTCAAATTGAATATATGTATATTCATATTGTGCAATGAATGAATACTCATGATGTACCCATTCATTTGTTCCTACGATTGAGTGAGTTTGGGTTGTTTCTTTTCCTTGTTGAATTGAAAAATCAAGAGAGTTTTCTGATTCATTTGTATCTGGTCTTGCGTGTGTATAGAAAGAGACTGTATATTCTTTTCCTTCAATGGTTTCAATTGATTGACCAATTGCAACCCCTGCAGGTTCCCCGTTTCCAAATCCCCAATCAGTGTCGAGCTCAACATATTGATTTCCATCTTGAGCTGTTACTGAAAGATTTGATTGAATTTCAAGCAAAGCTTCTTCTGGTTGACCTTCGTAGTCTCCAGTCCAAGCAATGTCCCATCCTGTTTCTTCTGAAGAAAAGAGTGACCATTCACTTTCAAGAATTGGATTTTCAAAACTTCCATTTTCTATCAGATTTCCCACTGGACAGAATTGTGGTTCTTCAATAACAATTTTTTCTTCCACGTTAAAACCAACGCAGTAATATGTTGAATCAGCTTGTGGGTTGTTAATCCAATCCCAGTTATCGTAATTCAAAACATCATTATGGCAGTAAAATTCTGCAGAAATTGAATCCTCATTATTTCCATTTGCAGTATAGGTAAATGCAAGATCTCCTTCTTCAAGAACTTGTCGCATTTCAATTCGATTTGATGATTCAAGATCATTAAGGTCTACAGTGAATTCAACTCGTCCATTTGTATCTGTTGGATCAGTTGTAAACCACCCTAGAGCTTCTCCGAGAAATGTATCCCCAGGAAAAGAAACGAGGTCATCTCCCCATTGGAAAAGTCGCCCTGATTTAAATCGACATTCTTCTCCAGACTCAAGAACAAAATCTTGAGCGGTTGTACTTGTAATATCAAAATATCCATTTCCCCAATTTGGTAATAGATTTTCTGAATCACAAACAATCATATCTGCAACAATTGTAACAATTCTAGAATCTTCAATGATTTCTACGGCAACAAGAGATTCTTCTGTTGCTATTTCCTCCTCAACAAATTCCTTTATTTCAAAATCTTCAGAAACAACTGTTTCTTGCTCAGACTCAGAAATAACAACTTCTTCAGAAACAATAGTTTCTTGAATAATTTCTTCAGCAGAAACAATAAATGTTCCTCCAAATGAAAACATCACTAAAAAGAGTGATAGAAAAACCTTTTTTATCATAATTCTGTAATACACCACATTACTTATTAAACATATATAAAATAACACACTGACATGAAAAAACAACTGGCGTCAGTTGTTTTTTCGTTGCCTTAACAAATTAAGACTCTATGAAAGTTTGAGCTTCTTCTGGTGCTATTTCTGTAGTCATAAAGAATTCTTTCTGAAGAAAAAGAGTTCCAAGAAGTCCGAGAATGACCAAAATAAGGAGAAGAACTCGTCCAATATGGTGCCTTTTAAACTCTATAATAATTCTAAACAAGATTGCGAGAGATAGTACAGCGACTATTCCAAGAATAGCAATTCTTCCAACCGAAAGCGGAGAGACCGCCATTCTTTCAATAGTATTTGTTTCTGAGGCAAATGATGTTTGTTCATCTTGGGCTCCAAAAACTTGTGTAGTTGGATTTGTTTCCGTATCAGGACCAGCAAACACAATTGGGACAGTATTTACATTTGCAGTATTTGCAGTATTTGAAATATTTGGAAGGAGTGAAGCTCGAGGTTTTCCAAACATTTGAACAACAAAAGTTGCTTTTCTACCTTTGTAAAAACCATCAGATGTTGCAATCCCCACTTCTGTAAATCTCTGATCAAGGATATTTTTTTTGTGTGTTGGTGAAGCAATCCATGCTTTGTGAACATCAACAGATTCTGTGAAGTTTACTGCGAGATTTTCCCCTGCATAGATGTAATTGTAATTTACATCTTTAAACCAATACCATGGTGTAAGTCCTTCAGGAGAAGTATGTGCGAAGTAACCTTTTGTAGCCATGTCATTTGCTTTCCTTTGAGCAGCTTCCACTAAAACAGGGTTTATCGTAAGTGTAGCAACATTTTGTTCTACTCTATCTTCATTTGCCAAGTCAACCAAAAAAGCAGTTTGTATAGACGCAAGAAGATTTGTATTTTTAATTACGAAAGTACCAAGATAAGATACAAGAGTAATAATAATTCCAAGAAGTAAGATAAAAAGCATGTTTTTTGTCTTAAAAACATGTGGCTCATATTTATTTCCCTTGTGTGGAATAAGGTAATTTTTCATGTAAAAAATAATACCACAAAAAATAAAACCACTCAAGATGAGTGGTTTTATTTTTATTTTTCGTATTTTCGCCCTGTTTCTGGGTTGATAACAGGTGCTGGAGTCCAAGAATAATTATCTTGTGACTCTTGCGCTGATGTTTCAGAAAGCACCTCTGGTGTTACTACCTGCTTTCGAATAACCGGCTTACCATTATACAAAATGTATTCTGGATTTGGATCAATAATCGTTCCATTTGGGTAAATAAGATTTCCTGTGGTTGCACAATACAGGATAGGCATTTGGATATTCAACTCTGGACACATAATATTATTTATTCGTCGCACAGTTGTTTCTCTTGTAATACCTGTTGATTCTGTAATTCCCCATGGTTTAAGAATTTCATCAAATTCTTGTGTTTGGAAACGCTTCACAGCGTCAAAAGTTGCTTGTCCATAGATACCATCCACTTTCAAGTTTTCCCCCATATATTCATTCAAGAATATCTGAAGTTTTTCAACATCTGATTTGAGATTCGCTTCACCCATTTGCATATAGGTTGTGAGATATGGTTCACATGTGGTCGCACCAAGAACTTCACCTTCTGGTTTTTCTTGTCTTGAACCACTTCGTTTACTTCCACCTCCTCCACCTCCATTATCATCTTCCCCCGAAACAACAAGTGTTACTGTTTGAGAAGACACACATCCTTCATTGTCAGTGAGTGTGATTGTGATTGTGTAGACTCCTTCATTTTGAAATGAAACCGAAGATAGATTTGAAGTGATTGAAACCAATCCTTCCCCATCCAAATCCTCAGCAACAATTTCAAACAAAGCAAAAATTTCTTCTTCAGTAAGTGTTGTATTTTCATCAATTGTAACCGTTGATGTAATTGAAACAATAGAAGGTCCGCCAAATGCTGTACACACATCCACTGGACATTCTTCTGCTTGAAAATCAATCAAGGCAACATCTCCTGAAAATGCCATCGCTGACACGACAGAACCTCCTGAAAAATCTACAGAGTTTGCGATTGAATCTGCTAGTTCTGAAGCGTTCACAACACCCGGAGCAACATTTACAAATAAAGTTGTTCCAACTCGTGTAATCGCAATATCAGGATTTGTCGTAATATTTGATTCACTTTCTGAAAAAGTGGAACCATCAACCATTACCGGAAACCATTCACCACTTTGAACACTTGCATTTGTTCCAAGTGAAGCTGTAAGAGTTTCTGGAAAAGTTATTTTTGCATACACAAAACCAGATTGACATACTGGCTGTTCTTGCGAAATAACAAAAACATCAACAGTTACTGTTGTAACACAACTAACAGAATTTTGTGCTGAAAACTCAACCTGATTAAATCCAGGATTGAGTGTGATCGAATCGATATTGTTTGAAACACTAAGTATTCCATCAATTCCAAGCCCGTCTACTGCTGTTGGGTTCACAGTATTTATTATCTGAGATGTAAAATCGTCTGCAAGAGAAATTTCTACATAATCATTTTGAATTGTAATGATTGGAGAATTTGTCTCATTGCAAATTTTTACATCAATTCTTTCAGATTCCTCTGGAATATCTTGAACCAAAAAATTTTCTTCCTCTTGTTCTGGAATAGTTTTTTCAAGTGGATCCACTTCTACTTGTTGTGAAAAAACAACTTCAGAATCTAAAGAAGCAATTTCTTCTTGATTCACTAATTCTTGAGAATCTGTAGATTCGACTAGTTCAATACTAGAAACTTCCTCTGATACTATTTCAGAAATACTATCAGTAACTGTTTCTGCTTGAGCAGAAGAAAATGAAAAGAGCGAAGTCGCAAGATACAATATCGAAAACGATACTGTAGCTACGCTACGCAAAAAATGAGAATATCGCTTCATAATTAAAATATGTAAATTGTGACTTATAAATATATGAAAGATCAAGGGTCTATTTACCTTGTATCTTACAGATATGGACCACCCTGTCAAACCAACAAATCAAGGCTTGCACGTCAAGACTAATCGTGTATAATATTCTCTGTTATACATATGGGCCCGTAGCTTAGCTGGTAGAGCGCCCGCCTTGCACGCGGGAGGTCAGGAGTTCGAATCTCCTCGGGTCCACAATATATAAAAACCGGAGAAATCCGGTTTTTTATATTTTTTTACCAAGAACAAAATTTGTTTATTTTAATTACTAATACGTGTTTAAATTTTATTCAAAATTATTTTCTGTTGTTCAATTTTCCAGTTAATATCTTGCAACTTTAATTCTAAATCTTTAAATTCTGATGAAAATTTTTTATATGTATTTTGATAATCTAAACCAGCTTGTTGAGCTTCAATTTCTAATAAAGAAATATCATATTCATATTTACGATTAATTTCTGCCTTCATTGCATTTGCCTGAACTATAGACATTCCGGGCGCATTATTAACTTTTTGTAAGTCTTCAAGATATTTTTTTTGTCTATCTATTATCTTCTGGTCTATATCAGATTTATATAAATTATAATCTTTATTTAAATCTTCAATTTCATCATTAATATCATTCATTTGATATTGAATTTTACCGTAATACTCTGTTAGTCCTGCGATTTTATCTTGAGCTTCTTTTTGTTCACGTGTAAGATTTTTTACTGAAGACTTCACATTTTCGATAGCTAGAGTTTTACTTTCGAGAGAATCTTGCTCAATTTTAACTATACTAGAGTTTATCTTCTTTTCACTTTTTAAAGAGATATCTTGATTAGTATCTAAAATATCTTCCGTTGGTTTAATTTCTTGTGGAGAATTTTCTTTTGATTTAGATAAACTTTCTTTTATTACAGAAACTCTATCATTAACTAATGTATTAAATTCGACATCTAAATTATTAGTATATTTATCAAGCTTAGTCATTCTTTCCTCTACCTTTCTTTTAATAGAGAGCTTTTTAAAATCATCAACTTCAGACTCATAGGTAAGTAAATCATCCTCTGAAAATTCAAGTATTTTTTGTACTTTTTTTTCGGGAGAGAAAGTAAAAAATAATGATATTTTTTGTATAAAAAGATTGGGATTTTTATCTTTCGCAGCAAAAACCAGTCCTGGGGTTATCAAAAATGTAAAAATAAAGCTTAATATAATTATTTTCTTCATATTACATATTGTATATATAAACAAAAGATAATCAAATGTTTTTTATTTTGTGAATACAAAGAAAAAAGATAGTGGTAGAATGAATTATATGACAATACAATCTTTTGATTCAAAGCTTATTAGATTTTTTAGAAAAATAAGTATACCTTCTGCACGTTTTGGTTTATTTGTAGTTTTCTTTTGGTTTGGAGCCCTCAAGGTGCTTGGTCTCAGCCCCGCGAGTGGACTCGTTCAGAGTTTGTTCGAACAAACAATTCCATTCATTTCTTTTTCAACTTTCTTAGTTCTCTTTGGTTTATTTGAATGTCTCATTGGTATTCTTTTCCTCATTAAAGGAATGGAACGAATCGTAATCCCCCTTCTTCTCATTCACATGATCACAACTTTTGGACCACTTGTATATCTTCCACAAGACAGCTGGCAAAGCTTCATGGTTCCAACACTTGCAGGACAATATATTATCAAAAATCTTGTCATTGTCGCAGCGGGAATTGGAATTGCAGCACATCTCCACCCACTGAAAAAATAAAACAAAAAAAACCCGCCTTGTGCGGGTTTTTTATTGTTCTTTCCTTTTTAAAAGACGAGCAACTCTAGAGAAAATAAATTCATCGGGTGATGAACCTGTGTATTCAAGTCCTCTATACAAAGGAGCTTGTTCGTGAAGCTCTGGATTATCCTGAACACTAATCACATACAAACCTTTTGGAGACATAATGAAATGGAATACAGCTGTATCATCAAGATTAAAATCGTTATGGAGTTCGTGTGTCAGTTCTTCAATAAGTTGTTTAATTTTTGGAGAAATCTGAATAGCAGGTATCATTTCAAAACTTCCTGTTCGACTCGTGTGGTGAGTAAACATTTCTTTACCATGACGAACCTCGTGTGGAGGAATAATATATTTTTCTTTTCCTCGAAATTCTGGAATAGCACTTGAAACAAACTCTCGTCCCTGAATGTATTCTTCCACTAAAACATCATCAACATCAAGTGAGATTATTCGAAGTGCAGTAAGAAGTTCTGGGAAAGTTTTTGCAAGATACGTATGAAATCGCGCTGAAAAGGCAACTGGTTTTACAACCCAAGGCCCAGGAAGTTTTCCAAACACCTCAAATGCTTTCTCTTCGATATGTCTTTCTCGCATATCTTCTTCCATATCACCTGTATATACATTTTCGAGTTGAATATGATCTGGAGTTTGAAGTCCAAGATCTTTTATTCTTTGTTTCAACCGAGCTCGATTGAAGGTAAGATCCGCAGTAACAGGATCTGAACCAAGGTATGGAATTTTAAGAGTTTCTAGATGATGCTGAATACTTCCGTTGTCTCCGTGAATAGTAAGCCAAGCAAGATCGATATAATCTGCTAAAAACTTTTCATTAATTTCCCTTCCATCAACATGCCAGATTCCATCTCGATCAATCAAAACATCAACTACCTTATAAGCATGTTTATTTTGAAGACGTTTGAGAATTTCAGCACCTGTTTTAAGAGAGAGTTCAAATTCTGGAGTTTGTCCACCACGAATAACCCCAACCTTTGTTTGGTGCGAAAATACATCCGAGAAAGAAGTTGATTGATACTTCGACATGTTTTTATTATACAACGAAATTATATAACAAACTGTTGAAAGTTTTTATATTTTTGATCGTCGCTTTCTATGAAATTCAACAGCAAACCGATGAGCCTCTGCGTTAGCTAGAATAATTTCACTTTTATACTTTTCAGTAAATTTTTTAAGACCTAGAATTCCTTTTGGTTTATGCTTTTCGTTTTTTACAACAGCAACCACTGGAATTTGAATCCCTTTCAAATTAAGAATCGATTCAAGTTTTGATTTTTGAGGAAGTGCACCATCTACCACAATAAGGTTTGGGAACTGCCACTCTGTATGCGCAAGTCTTCTTGTAAAAACTTCCCCAAGTGCCCCAATGTCATTCGCACTTGTAAATCCTTTCACAATAAATTTTCGATATTCTTGTTTGTTTGGTTCTCCATTTTCAATCACTGTCATAACACCGACCATATTTGTTCCTGAAATATGAGCAATATCGTAACTTTCAATACGGAAATCAGAAACACGTTTTTCTATGTCTTCTTTTTTAATAAGAGATACATCTTTAATATGTTCAAGAGCAAAAATTTTCTTTTTAATTTCATTTGCTTTTTCAAACAAAAGTTTTTTTGCATACATATCCATTTCTTTTTTCAAAGCAAGAAGAAGAGTTTGTTTCTTACCCTTAAAAAATAAAATAATATGCTTAATTGTTTCGTTGTAACGTTTTTGAATTTCGCTATTTCCAAGATCGGGCGCAAGTTTGATTTGTCTATAAAATTCAGCCTGATCTTTCTTAATCGAATCTTTATCATTAAATGGAAAAATCTTTCGAATGATTCGAAGTGCTTCTTTGAGTTGTGAACCATATGGAAAAGGACCAAATTTATGTGAAATTGAAAGTTCTTTTTGGGTAACTTTTTTTTCAATATCACGCCCACGCATGATAAGCACTCTTGGAAAATCTTCTTTTGTAACAACGACAAAATAAAATGTTTTATCATCTTTTCCAATCGCATTATATTTTGGTTTATGTTTTGAAATGAGATTTGCCTCAAGAATAAGAGCTTCAAGTACCGAATCTGTAATTTCGTATCTCACTGTTTTTGCAAGTGTCACCATATCCACAAGGCGCTTACCTCGCTCTTCTACCAAGTCATTAGAAAAGTAACTTCGCACTCTGTCTTTGAGCGAAGTTGCTTTTCCAATATATAAAATAGTATTTTTTTCATCGACAAAGATATACACTCCTGGCTTATCTGGAAACTGAAGTGAGTCGAATTCAGACTTTTTCATAGGTTTTGTAGTATATATCAAAAATTACTCTTCTGGAATACATTCTGTATATACAGTAATAATACCTTCTGGAACAGGATTGCACACACGCTTGAAAAGTAAATCAAAATCTTTGGTATTTTCATCGAAAATATTCCATGAGATTTTATGTGTTCTTCCTTTGTATTGATTAGCGGTATCTAGTGCTTCTTCTGTTATATACAAATTACTCAATGACCTTACGACGATTCTATCTGAGGTTTGCGGAGCTGGATACGCTTTCCCATCACGAAGATCAAGAAGATATGCTGGTCCATTTGGAACAACATATGTTCTATAAAAATTTGAAAACAAAGGTGGAGCTTGAAAAAAAGAAGGAGTGATAATTTCTTTCAAAAAGTCCGGAGCAGACGAATCTATAAAAGGAGATCTATCAAAAGACGAAACTGGTTCTAAAGCATAATCTTGAAATGTTGGAGGAACATAGACATAGTCACCTGTTTCTATGGTGAAAAATTCACTTGTTGCAGAATATGTATTATTCGCATACGAAATAGTCAGTTGATATTTGTGAGGTTCAAGAAAATTAACAACAGGCAACAAACAGCTCTGATTTGTATACTCAGCAGAACTTTCTTCAAGAAAATCTGGAATCAGCCAAGAAATTTCTTGTGACTCACCCTTGCTTTCAAGCCCAGCTACACAATGAAGAGAGAAAGTATGTTCTTTTTGATTTGTTTCAATATTATATACATCCATCATTGCAGTATTAAAAAGTGAGGGATTAATCCCACAAAGTTCCCAAGAAAAAACAAGTGTTTCTCCAACTTGAAATACGCCATCTTTTTCAGGTGTCAGCATTTTTATAAACGGACTTCCTCCACACGTTAAAGAATCGGAAGGTGTATTATCTTCTTCTGAATTTTCTGAAAGCATAAAATCATCTGGCGACAGGGGTGTAAATTCATTTGGATTAAATGTTTGGAAACGAGAATCTACAAGAATTTGAGCAATACTTACAATCGCAACAAGAGCAACAAAAACTGCCACGATGACAAGTATAGTTATTTTTTTCTTATTCAAAGGTTGCTTTATTGGTTCTTCCGAAACTTCTTCTTTATTTTCTTCTTTATTAAAAAGTAAAGGAGAATTAAAGCCTGGTTGAATTTCAGGTGTTTTTGTTGGTTCCGGTGGAACAATTATTTCTTTTTGTTCTTCATTGTTTTGAGGAGTTTGTTGGTTCATGTGTATATTATAGCAAACAAAAAAGACCTTTCGGTCTTTTTTGTTTGCTATTTGTTACTCATCGCTTTTTTTGTTTTTGCAAGAACTTTCTTAAGATAGTGTCCAGTATGAGATTTTGGATTATTTGCAATTTCCTCGGGCGTTCCTTTAGCAATTACTTTTCCACCTCCAATACCTCCCTCTGGCCCCATGTCGATAATATAATCGGCTGTTTTAATAAGATCGAGATTGTGTTCAATAGTTACTACCGAGTTCCCTTTTGAAAGAAGTTTTTGAATAACCTGAATCAAGTTTTGAACATCATCATAATGAAGTCCAACTGTTGGCTCATCAAGAAGATATAGTCCTTTTTCCACAAATGGTCGATACAACTCTGATGCAATTTTCACACGTTGAGCTTCTCCACCAGAAAGCGTTGTCGCTGGTTGTCCAATTTTGATATACCCAAGTCCAACATCATCAAGAGTTTTGAGTCTGTCATAAATCGCTGGAATTTCTTTAAAGAATTCAATTCCTTCTTCAACAGTCATTTCCAGAATATCATGAATACTTTTATCTTTGTATTTTACTTTCAAAGTTTCTTTTTCAAACCGTTTTCCTTCACAAACATCACAAGTGACATACACTGTTGGCAAGAAGTGCATCTCAACAGCAACCACTCCTTTTCCTTCACAAGCTTCACATCGTCCACCTTTTACATTGAAAGAAAAACGATTTGATTTCCAACCTCGCAAACGCGCCTCACTTGTTTCAGTGAATATATCTCGAATATGCGTCCACGCTCCCGTGTAAGTCGCAACATTTGACCGAGGTGTTCTTCCAATTGGACTTTGATCAATCAAGATTGCTCTGTTGAGTAAATCCAAACCTTCAATTGACGCACAGTTGTACACTTTTGCAGACCGATATTTTCTATCGAAACGAGCCTGAATATTTTTATGAAGAACTTCATACATAAATGAAGATTTTCCAGACCCTGAAACTCCAGTAATACAAACCATTTTTCCGAGTGGAATTTCAAAATTTTGATTTTCAATATTATTTACCGTCGCACCTTTTACAACAATTTTTCCTTTATCTGCGGTTCTTCGTGATTCAGGAAGTGGGATATATGCTTCTTCTCGAAGATATTTCAAAGTTCTACTTTTTGCATCATCTCCTGTTAAAGTTTTCTTTGAAAGAAGCTCGTTTAAATATCCAGATGTTACAACATTTCCTCCATGAACTCCTGCCCCAGGACCAATATCAACAATATAGTCAGCCGCATAGAGCGTGTCTTCATCGTGCTCAACAACAATCACAGTATTTCCAATATCTCTCAAATCAAGCAAGGTATCAATAAGTTTGTCATTATCTCTTTGATGAAGTCCGATTGTTGGTTCATCCAAAACATACATTGCCCCAACAAGTCTACTTCCAAGTTGTGAAGCGAGACGAATACGCTGTGATTCTCCACCAGAAAGTGTATTTGCTTTTCGATCAAGAGTCAGATAATCAAGACCGACATTCAACATGAAAATAAGTCTATCTTGAATTTCTTTCAAAATAACTTTCGCAATTTCACGTTCTTTATCGGTAAGTTTTACTTGAGTAATAAAATCATACGCATCTTTTACAGAAAGATTTGTAAACTTCAAAATATTCACCGCACCCTGCTCTTTTGGACCAAGAAAAATATTCAAAGCTTCTTCTCGAAGTCTTGCACCCTGACAAGTGTCACATGGCTCATCTCCAAATAAATGCTTTGTTCCAAGACCATTACAAGCCGGACATGCTCCGTATGGAGAATTGAAAGAAAAAAGTCTTGGTTCTACTTCCGGGAAAGTGTATCCATCTTCTGGAGAAACAAGTTTTGCAGAAAGAAATGTTTCTTCAATTTTTTCAGTTTTCTTTTCGTCTGGCTCACCGACAATAATTCGAACAAAACCGGAAGCTTCGTCAATTGCCTTTTCAACCGCTTCGCCGAGACGCATTTCAAAATCATCTTTATTGTCAGAAAATTCGTGAACTGCAAGAGAGTCAACCAAAAGGTCAATATCATGCTTTTTGGTTTTGGTCATTATAATTTGATCACGAAGTTTTTTAACTCGTCCATCGAGACGAATTTCTGAATATCCTTTTCCAAGATAGTCATACAACATTTGATAATGTTCACCTTTTCTCCCTCGAACAATCGGGGCGTAAATATGAATCATTGTATCATCAAAAGAAACACCCATGATTTCTTTTTTGTTTCCTCGATCAGCGATAATCCGAACTTGTTTTTTAACAAATTCCATAATTTCTTGATTTGAAAGTTTTTTTACTTCCTTTCCTGAAATTGGAGAATATGGACGTCCAATACGTGCATACAAAACCCGAAGATAATCATAAATTTCGGTAATTGTTGCAACTGTTGAACGCGGATTATTTGATCGTGTTTTTTGATCAATTGATATCGCAGGAGAAAGTCCAGAAATTTCATCCAGATCTGGTTTTGGCATTTGTCCCAAAAATTGTCTTGCATATGCCGACAAAGATTCAACGTACCGTCTTTGGCCTTCCGCAAAAATAGTATCAAACGCGAGTGATGATTTCCCAGATCCTGAAAGACCCGTAATAACCACCATCTTATCTCGTGGCATTTCAACAGTAATATTTTTGAGATTGTGAGTTCTCGCACCTCGAACCACAATCATCTTTTCGTCTTCTTTTTTGTTAATTTTTTTAACCATAGAATTTGACCCCACCAGTTGTTCCTAGGGGGTGTATATAAATTTATTATTACTATATCGAAACTATACCACAACAAGAAACAATACAAAACCCCGCGTTTTGCGGGGTTTTTCTTACATTTTTGGATGTTCCTGTCCAATTTCTTTACGTTTTTTAAGTTTTCGAATATGAGTTTTTCGAACGTCATCTCTTTTATGTGGTTCTTCATGAAGCTTGACCACAAGCTGTGAAGCATAGTGACCACCAAGAAAATGAGGGAGAATAACGTAGTCTATTCCTCGTTCATAATGTTCAAGCGCTTCATCAATTTTATGCGACACAACCATCACAAGTGCTTTTGGATGTTTTGCGTGAATAGTTTTATGGATCAAAGTATTTGTGTGCGCGTCCGGAATAGTCGAAACGACCAAATGAACTTTTGACATATCGATTGACTCAAGAAGGTCAAGATTACTTGCATCTCCAAAAATTACATCATGTCCATCTTGTGAAATTTTTTCAACTAATTCAGGATTGTGATCAACAACAAGAAATGATTCTCCAGTCGCCTTAAAACTTTCAATGAAATCATGACCAATACGATTTCCTCCAAACAAAATAATCGAGTGGCGTTTAAGTCGAATTGGTTTCTCATGAGCATTTTTCTTTTCAAAAATTCCAAGGTATGGTTCAAGCCATTCGTAAATTACATCTGAATACATTACCAAATATGTTGAACCAAATATTGTTACGATTCCAACAAGTGTCACGAGAGAAAGTGCTTCTTGCGACACGTGACCATATGTCATACCAAGCGTAAGCAGAATCAGAGAAAATTCACTAATCTGAGCAACAGTAAGACCTGTTTGAAGTCCAGTTTTTTTCTTATACCCGAAGAAACGCATCATGGTCATAAGAATAAGAGGATTTCCGATCAATACCAAAGCAGACAAGATAAGTGCTTTTGGAAGAAGAGCTTGAATATCTCCAAAGGTCATATGTGTACCAAGCAAGATAAAGAAAATAACAATGAAGAAATCTCGAAGCGGAGACATTCTCGAATGAATCTCATGACGTGAAGGAAGCATTGAAAGTGAGATACCAGCAATCAAAGCACCAATTTCTATTGAAAAACCTGTCAGTGTGAACAAACTCGCAATACCCATTCCCCACACCGTCGCAAACAAAAAGAGCATCTCACTTGTTCGAGAAAGGAAACCATTGATTTTTGGGAAAACTCTAAAGCCAACCCAAAGGACTGCAACAGAAAGAAGAATTCCTTTCAAGGTTCCAATTCCAACAGTTGCTATTGTTGCATCACTCGCAGAAAGAATTGGAATTGCAAACATGATAAGTATTGCAATAAAATCTTGAACCAAAAGAAAACCTACAGAGATTTTTCCGTACAAAGTTTCCATATCACCCTTATCAGAGATGAGTTTCAAAATAATAATTGTACTACTAAAGGCAAGTGCGATTGCCATATATACCGCAGTAATACTTTCAAACCCAAGTGCTCGTATTAAGAAATAACCAAGAAGTGAAGTGAATACCACCTGACCAACCCCAGTAACTAGAGAAACTGCTCCAAATTCCTTGATTGTTTTAGGACTCAAATTGAGACCTACGGTAAACAAAAGAATCGCGATTCCGATCTCAGAAAAAAGCTTGAAAGTTTCCGGAGAAACAGAACCTGCAATAATTGGACCGACAATAAGTCCAGTAATAATATGACCAATAATAAGTGGCTGACGAAGCATTGTCATAATAATTGAAACAACAAAGGCGACCCCGATTATGATACTTAATTCTCCAAATAGTGACATATGTTTCTAGTATATCATTTGATTTTTATTTTCCTTGTGAAAATAGTTTGTTTTTGTTATAGTCCACCCAAACCCTACAAACATGAAAGAAAACCAAAAAGATCTTTTAGAAAGAATTCTTGTTATTCTACAAAAATGTGATCCTTCAGATGAGAAAACTTTAAACCCAGCAAACAATCTCATTACCTACATTGGACGTGCGTACAAGAAAAAATTACGCTTAGTTCCTGGTAGTTATTGGGATTTTGCACAACAGATGAAGCATAACTATCCGGCATTTAAGGAATTAAAATGTAACCAAGACAGGCTTGATCTGTTGCAAAAGATAGTGAAAGAATGTCACACCACATTAGAATTACAAGAAAATGTTGCATAGCAAAAAAAACCGCACCCAAAGGTGCGGTTTTTTTATTTTCTTTCAGCTTTTTTTCTATCAGATTCTTTAAGTAATGCTTTTCGAAGACGAATAGCTTCTGGAGTTACTTCCAAATACTCATCATCTCGCATGAGCCCAAGTGCTCGTTCAAGAGTAAGGTCAAGCGGTGGAACAACGCGGATAGCTTCATCAGTTCCTGATGCTCGCATGTTTGTGAGCTGCTTTCCTTTTGTTGGATTCACCATCAAGTCTTCTCCTTTTGCAGTATTTCCAATTACCATTCCTTCATATACTTCTGTGTTTACATGAATATACAAAGTTCCTCGTTCTTGAAGATTTGCAAGTGAGAATGCAAGCGCTTTTCCTCCTGCCATTGCAACCATTGAACCATATTCTGTCTTGATAACATTTCCAGCGTGAGGTTTAAATCCAGAAAAGATTGTTGTCAAAATTCCTTCTCCTTTTGTATCAACAACGAATTCGTTTCGATACCCAAGAAGTCCTCGAGTTGGAACATCAAAAATCATTTTTGTTGTTCCATTATCTGAATTCATATAACTCATAAGTCCTCGTCTTTTTCCAATTTTATCAATTACAGATCCTGATGATTCATCTGGAACGAGAATTGTTACTTCTTCAAAAGGTTCGAGAGTTGCTCCATTTTCTTCTTTCAAGATTACTTCTGGATTTGAAACAGCCAGCTCAAAACCTTCTCGTCGCATGTTTTCAATGAGAACAGCAAGGTGAAGTTCCCCTCGTCCAAAGACAGAGAATTTTGATTGATCAGCAAAATCAACACGAAGTCCCACGTTGATTTCCAATTCTTTTTCAAGTCGTTCTCGGATTTGTCGTGAAGTCAAAAACTTTCCACTCTTTCCAGCAAACGGAGAATCGTTTACGAACATTTTGAAAGAGATTGTTGGTTCATCCACCGCAATCGCTGGCATTGCTTCACCTGTTTCGTTTGCAAGAAGAGTTTCCCCAATGTAAATATCTGGAATACCTGCAATCATGACAATGTCTCCAGCTGTTGCTTCTGCAACATCTTTTCGGCTCATACCTTCAAAGGTAAAGAGTTTTACAATTTTACCCTTATAGGTTTTTCCTTGATCGTTTTTAATAACGAGCTGTTGTCCTTGCTTCAAAGTTCCTTTATAGATTCGGCACACACCCATACGTCCAAGAAAGTTGTCATAAGCCAAGTTAAATACTTGTGCCTGAAGAACTTCTTGTTCAAGTCCATTACCTGAAGCACTCGGAACTTTTTCAAGTACCACATCAAGAAGTGGAGAAAGATCTTTAAATTCTTCATCCATTGATCGCTTTGCAACTCCTTCACGCCCAATCGCATAGACAGTTGTGAAATCAAGTTGTTCATCTGTTGCACCAAGATCGAGGAAAAGTTCGTACACAGCTTCTTCTGCCCATTTCACATCAGCTGCTGGTTTATCAATTTTGTTCAATACCAAAATCGGCTTAAGACCAAGCTCAAGAGATTTTTTCAATACGAATTTTGTTTGTGGCATTGGACCTTCTGCCGCATCCACCACCAAAAGCACTGAGTCGATTGAACGAAGAACTCGTTCTACCTCAGAACCAAAGTCGGCGTGACCTGGTGTGTCTACAATGTTAATTTTTGTACCCTTATAAAAGGTAGATGTATTTTTTGCATAAATAGTAATACCACGCTCTTTTTCAAGGTCGTTTGAGTCCATTGAAGAACCATCCCCCACCATTTGAGTTTGTGTCAAAATAGCGTCTGTAAGGGTTGTTTTTCCGTGGTCTACGTGTGCAATAATTGCGATATTTCGGATTTCCATAACCCGAACATATTACATTATTTTTTAGATTTCGTCAAAAATCTTATACCGACTTCCCCACAACAAAACCTGTTGTCCAACAAAGCTGGAGAGAATATCCTCCGCTCGGACGAGTAATGTGAAGCATATCCCCTGTAAAAAATAGGTTTGAAAATATCTTTGACCGAAAATCCTGAGCATCCACTTCTCGAAGTGGTATTCCCCCATCGGACACAACAGCCTTGTCGTAGCCAAGAGAACCTGAGATTGTCAGTGGTGATTGCTTTAAAAATCGCACAATACTTTTTCTTTGTTCTTTTGTAACACTGTGAACTTTCAAATCATCGCTTAAAGAAAGCTCCTCACACAAAACCGGAGCAAGTGCCGCTGGTATTATTTCTTTCAAAATATTTTTAAGATTTTTGTTTTTGTTTTTTTCAAACAATTCCACAACTTTTTTCTCAAGACTTCCAATATCAAGTGCTGGAAACATATCAATAAGACAAGTTACTTTTCCTTTTTCGAGTAATTGCAAAACTTCATACGCGGAGTTTAAAACAAGTGGACCCGACATTCCAAAATGCGTACAGAGAATATTTCCGCGTCTATCAAAAATTCGTTTTTCATCGAGATAAAAATAAAGCTTCACATCAACGAGTGTGGCTCCCGAGAGTTTTTTGATCCACTTCTCTTTGACCTTGAGTGGAACAATATTTGGATTTGGAGCAACCACAGTGTGTCCGATTTCTTTCATCCAAGAGAATCCATCTCCTGTTGATCCCGTTTCTGGATGAGAAAGTCCTCCAGTTGCAATCACATATGACTTTGCAGTATATTTCTTTCCTTTTGTAATCACACCTGAAATGACATTGTTTGTGTATTCGATTTTTTCCACCGGAGTACTTGTTTGGATTGAAACCTTATTCGCACGAAGCCAATCTTCCAAAACCCGCACAACATCAAGAGCATTTTCTGTTTTTGGAAAACATCTATTCCTCTCCTGCACAACCACAGGAAGACCAAGCTTTTTAAAAAAAGCTTTTGTTGTTTCTTTGTTAAATTTTGAAAAAGAAGAATAAAGGAATTTTTGAGAATCTTTGTATTGGGATAAGAAAGTATGAATATTATCTTCATTGTTTGTAATATTACATCTTCCACCACCAGAAATAGCAAGCTTTGCTCCAAGCTTTTTGTTTTTCTCAAGCACAAGTACGCGAAGCCCTCGCTCCGCAGCGGTTCCAGCTGTCATCATTCCTGATGCTCCGCCACCTATAACAATGAGATCATACATGTAGTTCACAATACCTATAGCTTACTCTAGTTTGAAATCAAAATCTACATGCGTATCTAACTATATTTGACATACATTCACTAAAAATGCATAATATGGACAAATTCTTTACACTATGAAAAAAACACAAGTACCTACAAAAAAACCTCTCTCTCTTCATGTGATGGTTTTACAATTTGGCGATGAGAAAAAAGTGCCTGAAGAAATCGTGACACAGGAAGTACTTCGCAGAACTGAAGCTGAAATAACTTCCTAACATGAAAAAAGGTAAATTCAAATCCCCCGCGAACTGCGGGGGATTTTAAATAAATATTTAAGGAATTATAGGATTCCAAGAATCCCAACCAATCCCTCTCTTCTTACTATCTGTACCAAAATGATTAACTTCTTTTAACAATGCCTCTGTTTTAATTAAACGACCAAAAATATCTCTATACTCAATAGTTATTTTTCCATTATGTTCTTCATTTTTTTGTAAAATGAAATCAATATTATATCTGATAATTACATTATCCGATGTACCAACATCTAAAGAATTTATAGTAACATCTGGTTGTCCAGGAAAAATAATTTTTGGCTTTATTGCAATTCCTTTACCACAATTAGTCAATGAGATATTTAAAATATTATCAGTAGAGCTATACGCACGTAAACCAAGTATTAAAACAGGTAAAAAATCTGCTTTTATACTATTCTCCATTTCTTTAACAGACATTTTTGCCCATTTCATCTGCTTATATGTAATACAAAGAAGAACTGCAGTTGATACCACTGAAGCAGTGGATGTAATTATTTGAATGTTTTCTGAAGTGATCATGGCAAATTACTTATCAATAGTAGAAACATAATCTTTGGCTTCTTTTAATGTTTTAAAAGATTTGTACGCTGAAAAAATAATCTCTTTTTGATTATTTTCTGAATAAGATTGTTGTTCATCAGTTTTAATATAAATTGTATAAATATTATCTATATTAAATATACGATATTCTACACCTTTTTCATTTATTCCTTTAAATACGACTTTTGGTCCCATACAAATATAATACATCTATAGAAATAATTTTACAAACTTTTTTATCAAACTGACCCTTACTTGAAAAAGCGTCAAGAAAACCCCTGGAAATTTCAGAGAAAACGAGTACTTGAAGCGAAGCGGTTAGCGAGTTTCTGAAATTTCCAGGGGTTTTTAGTCTTTTCAAGGGGCCCTAAAGGATTGCATTTTACACAGACTCGTTCCTTGTCTAATAAAACGGGAATCTAGACTTTTTGTTTCTTTTTGGGTGATGCAAAAAGAAAAATCTTTTATTGCTCCAAAACCGATTTCAACTTTTCTAAAACCTCCTGTTTGAAAGGATTTGTAAGTTCACCATTTTCCATCCATTCAAAATATTCCAATTCTGTTACTTGAAAGTCTAAAACCGTATAGGAATATCGTACATGATAGTTACTCTCGGAGTCAGAAAGTGTAAATATTTTATTTGGTAAAAATTCAACTACCTTATAAACATCCCAATCCACCCCATTACTTGTATTTTTATAAATAGTATCAATTTCTGGAGGATATTTTTCTACTATTTCTTCTTGAATACTTTCAATCCAAACATGGGTATTTATTGGATTTGTTGTAAATTCAAAGACAGCTTCTACTGGTCTATTAATTATTATTGTTAGTTTATTTTCTTTCATAGATTATTTCTCAACCATCTCCTTTAAAAACAACATCTCATCGCGTAAAATCGCAGCGGTTTCGAAGTCGAGTTCTTTTACAGCTTCATTCATTTTCTTTTCTTTTTCTTTAATGAGTTTTTTCAAAGCAGTAGCTTTTTTCTTTGGATCTTGAATATTAAATACCTTCGCATCAAGTTCAAGCTCAGCCTGCACAGCCTTGTCATGCTTGCTTTCCAAATCTTTTGTAATATCTTTGATTTGTTTTTTGATAGTTTGCGGAGTGATTCCGTTTGCTTTGTTGTACTCTTCCTGCTTTGCGCGACGACGTTCTGTTTCGCCAATCGCTCGCTCCATTGAACCCGTGATTTTGTCAGCATAGAGAATCACTCGCCCATCTACATTTCGCGCTGCTCGTCCGATGGTTTGAATCAGTGAAGTCTCACTTCGAAGAAAACCTTCTTTGTCTGCATCGAGAATTCCAATCAAAGAAACCTCTGGCATATCGAGTCCTTCTCGAAGCAAGTTTACCCCCACCAAAATATCATAGTCACCTCGACGGAAATTTGTGATAATTTTGATTCTATCGATTGTTTCTACATCTGAGTGAATATATTCTGTTTTGATTCCCTCACCTTTCAAATAATCTGACAAATCTTCTGCCATCTTTTTTGTGAGAGTTGTCGCAAGTACTCGCCCGCCTTTTTCGATTTCTTTTTTTGCTTCTTGGATAAAATCCTGAACCTGTCCTGTATAGCCATCTTTTTCCTTTGCAACAATAGGACGGATGACAATCTGTGGATCGAGAAGTCCCGTTGGACGAACAATCTGTTCTGCGATTTGTTCGGACTCTTCACGTTCATAGTCGCTTGGTGTTGCAGAAACATACACCTGCTGTCCAACACGTTCTTCAAACTCTTCTGAGCGAAGTGGTCTGTTGTCCTTTGCACTTGGAAGACGAAAACCGTGTTCAACAAGATTTTCTTTTCGCGCTTGATCGCCTCGATACATTGCTCGAATCTGTGGAAGAGTCACATGCGACTCATCGATGATTGTGAGGAATTCTGGATTGCCGTTTTCGTCGTGTGGGAAATATGACAAAAGAGTATCAGGCGCTTCACCTGCTTTTTTCCCTGACAAATGCCGTGAATAGTTTTCAATTCCAGAAACATACCCCACTTCGCGAATCATTGCAATGTCATAGTTTGTCCGTCTTTTGAGTCGTTCATATTCCAAAACCTTTCCAGCTTTTTCAAGTCTTGCGAGTTCTTCATCGAGTTCTTTTTGAATATTTTTCAAAGCTTCTTCTTTTGCATTCTCTGCCATCATGAAGTGCTTTGCTGGAAAAACCACCAAGTTTTGAAGTGTTCCCGCGACCTTTGAAGACACAGGGTCAATCTCTAAAATTTCTGTGATGACATTTCCTGACATTTCGATTCGATAGAGAGAGGTTTCCGAAACAGGAATAATTTCAAGCATTGTTCCAAGAGCGCGGAAAGAACCAGATTTTAAATCAGCCGTAGTTCTTTCATATTGCATATCAATCAGAGCTTGCATGATATCTTTTCTTGTCCAAGTATCGCCGACAGATATAAAAAGGTTTTTTGCCTTGTATTCTTCTGGTGAACCGAGTCCGTAGATACAAGAAACTGACGCAACAATAATCACATCGTTTCGAGAAAGAAGTGACTGTGTCGAGGCGTGGCGAAGACGATCAATCTCTTCGTTGATTTGTGCATCTTTTTCGATATAGGTATCTGTGGTTGGGATATATGCTTCTGGTTGATAGTAGTCGTAGTAGGAAACAAAATAATGCACAGCATTTTCTGGAAAAAATTCTTTAAACTCTTGAGCAAGCTGCGCTGCAAGCGTTTTGTTGTGAGCAATCACCAAGGTTGGTTTTTGGATTTCTTGAATCACATTTGCCATAGTGAAGGTTTTTCCAGAACCGGTAACACCAAGAAGGGTTTGCTTTCGCATTCCCTTGAGGAGCCCAGAAACCAATGTTTTGATAGCTTTTGGTTGATCTCCAGCTGGAGCGTATTCACTCTGTAGTTTGAATTTCATAATGACTTCATTATACATAAAAAAAGCCCGCGCGAAACGCAGGCTTTTTATCACATACAAGGATCAAATTGTTTGAGTAGGTCTTCATAGACCCACACAAATCCATTAAAATAAATTCCATTATGCAACATGCAATTTTTTAAGTCTTCAATACGACAAGCGTCTGTAGCAGCATCCATCTCCATGAGAATAAAAAATACATCTGTCATATTTGAATAAATAAATTCACAAGATTCTACCGGATCAGAAACATCCAAATCAGTTACTAGAACTACAATCCGAGGTACTGTTTCCTCTCTCTTTTTCACTTATATCAAACATTTCATTGGCGCGACTAAGTGCTGGCTCAATGTAGGTTCCAGAAGAGCTACAATTTTTACCTTGCAAAATTTTCTCATCCAACAAAATCTTATCATCGGTAAGATGACATGCAAACTGACAAACATCAGCACTAAAAAATAGAAGACCCGCTTTCAATTGAGAAGAAAGTGGAAGTTCTCCTGCTGTTGCCCGAAGCCATGGTTCATAATATGGAATAGTATTTGACATACTACCAGAGTAATCAATAACAAAAATAATATCAGCTTTATAACAAGGGGTTACAGGCTGATAGTTTTCCGATTTTGCACCCAGCAAAAATGGAATACACAGGATTGCAAATAACTTTTTCATGGTTTTCCTTTTTTTCTTTGTACTGTACGCCTTCTGTTACTTTTTTGCAAGAATTTGATTTAGAACCAAAAAGAATATAAGATAAGAAAAAAAATAAAATGAGTACACAAAATGAAATACCAATCTGCCCTAATCCAAACTGTAACTCAACAAATGTAAAACAGCACATGGAGCATCCCAGAAGAGTTCTACTTGGTCCAATCCCAGAAAAATACCTGAAACAGCAGTACAAATGCTGTGAATGTAAGAAAATTTTCTAAACAAAACACTCGCTTTTAAGCGAGTGTTTTTATTTTTTATAATACCTCTTCATAAACTCATCTTTAAATTCATGGAATGTATCATTCAAAATTGATTCTCGAATCTTTTTTACAAGAGAGATAATGAAATAAAGATTGTGAACAGATGCAAGTGTCCCACCAAGACTCTCTCCTGCTCGAAACAGATGACAGAGATAGCTTTTTGTAAAACGTTGTGAGGTATATGAAGGAATTTCAGGATCAATCGGTGAAAAATCTTCTTTGTATTTTGCATTTGAAATGTGAACTGGACCATCCATGGTGTATACAATCCCATGTCTTGCAACACGTGTCGGTGACACACAGTCAAAAAGATCACAGCCATTTTCAACTCCATTAAACAAATCCATCGGTTCACCAATTCCGAGCAAGTGACGAGGTTTTCCTTCTGGAAGATTTTCATTCACCCACTTCACCGCTGTTGCCATATCGTCTTTATCAAAAGATCCTCCAATCCCAAAACCATCAAACTCATGTCCATCTTTTGTTTTCATTTCTGCCAAAATTTTTGCGGATTCTTTTCGTAAATCTTCATGTCGTCCACCTTGAACAACACCAAAGAGTGCTTGTACATTTTCAGGATCAAGTTCCCAGTGTTTTTCAAGAGAGCGAAGTGCCCATCGGTGAGTTCTATCCATTGCTTCTTTTTGGTAATCATAACTTGCTTGGGGTGAAGTACATTCATCAAAAGCAAAAATCATATCCGCTCCCAAATTCCACTGAATCTCCATAGAGATTTCTGGTGTGAATCTATGCATTGAACCATCACGATGAGATTTGAAAGTTACACCTTCTTCATCAATTGTAGCGAGTTTCTTTTTGTTTCCTGTTCCTCCATCTTTCACGCTATTCTTTTTTGTTTTTGAAAGTTCAATATCACCTTTTGCAACCTTTGAAACATTTGATCCAAAGGCGGCACCGAGAGAAAAAACCTGAAAACCTCCAGAGTCAGTCATGGTTGGGCCATGCCAATCCATCATTGGACCAAACCCTCCAGCTTTTTTCACAATCTTGTCTCCTGGTTCAAAATACAAGTGGTAAGTATTTGCCAAAACAACCTGCGTTTCAATATCTCGAAGCATTTCTGGTGTGACACCTTTTACATTTGCCTTTGTTCCCACCACAACAAAAGAAGGAGTCTGAACTTCTCCGTGTGGGGTACTGATTTGGCCGGCGCGCCCAAGCGCGCCGGCCATTTTCTTTTCAATTGTAAAATTAAAATTGTTCTTCATATCCAGGTATTACTTCAACAAATTGAATTTGATTTATATTCACAGCACTTTGCGCAAAAACAGTTTGCACAGGGTCTGTGGCTTCAAATTGAATTTCTTCTATTGTTCCAAACAAAAGCCCGTTTCGAGCAGGGAGAGAAAGTATATCTCCAATAGTAATAGAAATATCTCTTGGAACAGTAAACTTCACCATTCCACCTCCATGACCAACAGCATCAATATATGTAGCAGTTTGATTATGTACTAAAACAGAAGAAATCTCACTTTCGGTAAACAACTCAACAAAAGAAATATTTTTTCTCACGTCAACAATTTTTCCAAGTGCAACAGTTCCATATCCAACCACCAAATCTCCTTCCTGAATTCCATCCTGAACCCCAGCATCAATAATCAAAGTATCGTACAGTGTGTAGTTTGGTTTTATCAAAATCGCAGCAGTTTTTGCATTTGAAGATGTGCTTACAATATCCTTCAAAGAATTATTTTCTACTTCAAACATTCGAAGTCTCATAATCTCAATATCTTTTTGGCGAAGTTCATTTTCTAAATCTTGAACCTGTCTTTGCAAATTTCTTTTATCTTTCAATACAAAAGAAAGTGATCCATCTTCATTATTTCCCATACTCCAAAATGCAGATGCAAGTGGATGGAAACCGCTGGAAAGCCATCTATAGATTCCAGAAAATCCGAGAATAACCAAAAACACGATCACGAAGAAAGCGAGACCGAGTTTTTTCTGTTCTTTTTTCTTTTTAGCGGAGTGGAAGTTCATCGTCGTTTGAAACTAATACATCTTTATATTTTTCAAAATCTTGCAATATAATCCCTGTACCCCTTGCAACTGCAGTAAGCGGTTCTTCAGCAACATAAATCGGCATCTTTGAAACCTTTTGAAGAATAATATCAAGACCTCGAATAAGAGACCCTCCTCCAGTCAACACAATTCCTCGTCCCATAATATCAGACAAAATTTCCGGTGGAGTATTTTCGATTACTTGTCGCACGCCATCAATCAAAACTTTAAGTGAGGGCATAATTGCTTCTCGAATATCAGAATCTGTTACAACTACTTCTCGAGGAAGTCCCGTCACTAAATCTCGTCCACGAACTGGTGTTTCTATTGGTTCTTCTAGTGGAAGAGCAGAACCAACTTTTATTTTTACCTCTTCTGCTGTTTTTTCTCCAACTAATATTTTAAACTCATCTCGAAAATAAGAAACAATGTCAGCATTAAGCTTGTCACCTGCCATATTCAAACTTTTTGATTGAATCACACCAGCGAGAGAGATAACAGCAACATCTGTTGTACCACCTCCAATATCGATAATCATTGAACCTGACGCATCATGAACAGGAAGTCTGATTCCAATCGCAGCAGCCATTGGTTCTTCCACAATATACACTTCTCGTGCACCAGCAGATTTTGCAGCGTCATATACTGCTCTTGTTTCTACATTTGTAATTCCAGATGGAACTCCAACAACAACTCGCGGTCGGAACATTTTCTTCCCCATCTTATCTGCTTTGTTAATGTAGTACGCAAGCATTTCTTCCGTCACTTCAAAATCTGAAACAACACCTTCCACCAAAGGACGCACTGCTTTTATATGACCCGGTGTTCTACCAATCATTTTTTTTGCCTCTGCGCCAATTGCAACAATCTGACCTGTTTTTTGATTCACTGCGACAACAGAAGGTTCATTAATCACGATTCCCTTTCCAGACAAATACACCAAAGTATTTGCGGTACCAAGGTCAATTCCAATGTCGTTTGAAAATGATCGATAAAAGTTTTGTAGAAATTTCATAATTAATTAAGATATTGTTCTTTGAATTTGTTCGAAAGAGAAAATTGAAGAGCTTTGTTCATTTCGTTTTTTATATTCATAACCACCAGCTTCAAGACTTTTTGCAGAAACAACGATTCTATGTGGGATTCCAATCAGATCTGCATCTGCAAGCTTTGCTCCCGCAGAAGTATCTCTATCATCAAACAACACTTCAACACCTTGCGCTGTAAGTTTTTTGTATAAATCTTCTGCTTCTTCATTTTTACCAAGTGAAATAATATGTACTTGAAATGGAGCAACCGATTCTGGCCAGACAATTCCCTTTTCGTCGCTTAAAGTTTCTACGATAGTTCCCATAAGTCTAGAAATTCCAATTCCATACGATCCCATAAATACTGGGATATTTTTTCCTTCTTCATTTTTATAAGTTAAATCAAATGGCTCAGAAAATTTAAAACCAAGTGAAAAAATATTTCCAACTTCAATAGATTTTTCCTCCTTGAGAGAATCTTTTGAAACACCCAAATCAGATAAAACTTCATCAGTGAGAACTTCTTTATTGATTGCAATATTTTTTGTACTATCAATATAAATGATATCTTCACCAGCATCTGAAAGAGCTTGGAACTCGTGAGAATATTTTGAAAATGTTCCACCAGAAGCAAAAGTTAGATAAGTTATGCCTCCCAATCCAACACGATTGAAAACATTAATATATGAGTCTGTTATTTTTTTATAAAACTCATTATGTTCATTTTCATCTTTTGAAAATGAATACAAGGCTTTCCAATGAAACTCTCTCCCTCGCATGATTCCTGATTTTGCCCGAGTTTCATTTCGAAATATTGTTTTAAAATCGTATGGATATAGTGGTAAATCTTTATATGAACTAATAAACCCTTTCATGAGATTTGAAAAAGCTTCTTCATTTGTAAAAGAAAGTCCTAGCTGTGTTCCATTCTTAAGTTCTGTCTTAAACCAATTATCTACAACATCATCACTCCATCGATTTGTTTTTTCCCAAACACTTTTTTCTTGAAGCGCAGAAGTTCTCATTTCACTTCCACCTATAGCATCCATCTCTTCTCGTGTTATCTGTTCAATTTTTTTAAGAACACGAAGTCCGAGCGGAAGATAACTATACACACCAGCAATTTCTTTGGTGATAAATCCAGCACGAATAAGCAGTTGTGCGTTTTTTGAAACCTCATCAGCTGGAGCTTCTTTTCGAGTCTTGGTGAATAGTTTAGATTGATACATACGAGTTAAATTTAGCCTTAAAATACAAGACAAGTGTACCGTAAATATAAGCTTTGGTCAAAATTGACATGGGAATTGAAAATACTTGAAAAAAAGCAAAAAGTATAGTAAAGTACAAATGTCTGAATCAACCTCCCTATGGCGGAGGTGCCCAGAGCCACAAGGCGTCGAAACTGGGTCAAACAAGAGATATTGTGACGTATGTTCCCTTTTTGGGATCTTACTTCACCATTATAAGTCCTATCTCTCGTGACAGACGTAAAAAAAACATATGGATAAACAAACACTCGTAAAAGAACTTATCGAACGAGGTGCACATTTTGGTTTTTCAAAATCACGACGACACCCGTCAATGAAGCCTTTTATCTTTACTACAAAAAACAAGACTGATATTTTCGATCTTGAACGAACAGCAGAAAGACTTGCAACTGCACTTGAGCTTGTAAAAAAAGCAGCAGCTGACAAAAAACAAATTCTTTTTGTTGGAACAAAACCAGAAGCAAAAATCGTAACTCGAGAAAATGCTGACAGTACAGGAAACCCATTCATCACAGACCGATGGATTGGAGGAACCCTTACAAACTGGAATGAAATTCAAAAACGAGCAAATCGTCTTGAAACTCTTCGAAAAGAAAAAGAAAACGGAGAACTTAACAAATATACAAAGAAAGAGCGACTAGGTCTTGAACGACTTATGGCAAAGCTTGATCGATACTTTGGTGGTATTACTATCATGAAAGAACGACCAGCACTTCTTGTTGTTGTTGACCCTAAAAAAGAACATATTGCTATTAAAGAAGCAAAACAACTTAATATTCCAATTGTTGCAATTGCAAATACAGACTGTGATATTAGTGATCTTTCACTCGCAATTCCTGCAAACGACGCTTCAAAAGCAAGTATTGAATACTTCCTCAAGAAGATTACTGCAGAATATAATGCATAAATCTTAGTTTGATTTTTATTATTTAAATGTTCATTTATATCTATGTCTATAGAACTCATTAAAGAACTTCGAGACGCTACAGGACTTTCAGTAATGCAATGTAAAAAAGCACTTGAAGAAACAAATGGAGATATTGAAAAAGCTCTTATGCTTCTTAAGAAAAAGTCTTCTGATGCTGCTACAAAAAAAGCAGACAGAGACACGGGAGCAGGACGAGTTGCTGTTGCTTCTTCTGAAGGAAAAACAGCTGTTATTACTTTGTACTGCGAAACAGATTTCGTAGCAAAAAATGACGACTTCGTAGCTCTTGCAAATGATGTTGCAGCATACGCACTCACAAACGGAAAAGAAGTACTTGAAACAAACGTTACAGAACTTATCAATCCTCTTATCCAAAAGATTGGAGAAAATATGAAGCTTGGACAAGTTGATATCCTCGAAGGAGAAACAATTGGTTCATACATTCACAACGGAGCAATTGCTGTTGCTGTAAATCTTCAAGGAGGAAATGTTGATCTTGCAAAAGATATTGCAATGCATATTAGTGCAATGAAGCCAAGTTACCTTACAAAAGAAGATGTTCCAGCTGAAGCTCTCCAAAAAGCAAAAGAAACTTTTGGAAATGAAGTTGATACTTCAAAGCCAGCTGATATTCAAGAAAAAATTCTACAAGGAAAGATTGATTCATACTTCAAGGAACAAACTTTGATGGAACAAACTTTCATTAAGGATCCTTCAAAATCAATCAAGCAACTCCTTTCTGAGAAAAATGCGACTCTTACAAACTACGTAATGCATTCTATCTAACATGTTCCCCTTAGCTACATTTATACTTTCACTTCTTATTCTTCTTGGTATGATTATTTACCGAGTAGACGAACTACGTCTCCATGACGATCAGGACGAAATAAAGAATAAATTACCAGAAGTAAAGATTGTAGGTAGCATTAAGCGAGGAATTGATTCTGTTATCTACTTTGTAGGAATTAGAATCTGGAGACTTATTCGTAAAATCAAGAAAAGATTTCACAAGAAATAATTGACAGAAACGAGTAAATAAATACAATTATATAGTGCTTAAAAAAGCGCTATATAATGCCGACATAGCTCAGATGGTAGAGCAACCGCCTTGTAAGCGGTAGGTCCTCGGTTCAAGTCCGAGTGTCGGCTCCAAATCAAAAACCACCCAATTTCTTGGGTGGTTTTTGATTACTTGACATAAACTTTTTATTTGTTATTATATCATCCGAAGCCTTGAAGATTTCTTGGCAAAAAAACAATTCAACTTTTATGAACCCTACAAAATTCAGTCGTTCAAGAGATGGTTAAAAACATCAGTTTTTGTATTTAAGAAATGAATAACAAATAATACTTTACTTGTTGTTTACGGTTAGCACAAAGATAAATTTCTAAAATACAAAAACTGATTAATCCCCTGCAAACTGCGGGGGATTTGTTTTTATTGACAAAAGACAAACTATTGATTACTATCAATCCCAGCTTAATACTTCAGTCATGTACAGAAACAAAAGCCCCTGTTTTTTGATCCTGATAGGATCATTGTAAGTTAAGGATACAAAAGATCCTCGAAATCCCCCATAATCTGGGGGATTTTTTATTGATAGACACGGATGCTTTTATCTCTTATAATCAAAATAAAAACTATGAAAACAGCAGCTATTATATACCTCGTTCAAAACGGTCAAGTATATCTTCCAATCAAAAATAATATTGTTGGTATAGGTAAACGTTTTCCATACGGAGGAAAACAAGAAGAAGGAGAAACTATTCGAGAATGCGCAGTACGGGAACTTTTTGATGAGTCAAAAATCAAAGTTCCGCAAGATAATCTCGTCTTACGAGCAATTATTTATTTTTACAAAGGGAAAGAAAAACCTGAATCTCCAAACTATAAAGTATATGCTTATGTTTGCGAAAACTTTGAAGGTGAACCAAGTGTAGACGGAAGAGAGATGACAGATGTTCAACCTTTCCCCATTACAAACTTACCAATCAAAGACATGAAGGCTGGAGATGAACTTTTCACCGGAAGAATTCTTTCAGGAGAAAAACTTACTGGCTGGGTCTGGTTTGAAGACGACGATATATATTGTGATCATGAATTAAACATCGTCGAAGAACTTTCTGATGAACAATAAAATCCCCTTTCGGGGATTTTTTAATTAATCTGTTTAGTTGTTTCAGTCTGACCAGTTTGAGGCTTGACGATAGTATCTTCTTCTTTCTCTACAGGAAATGCCTCTGGTGCAATTTCTTGAAGTTGTTCAAAAGTATAAAAACCTTCATAAGTCTTATCATTAATCACCATTGTTGGACCTTGAGAAATTCCAAATATTGAAAGCATTGTTTGAATCGCTGGTGTGTTTACGTCCTTATCAAGCCAATATACTCGTGTTTCTGGATACTGACTTACAAGCTCGTCTAGAACAAGAGATTGTTTTTGACAGTCGTCACAGTCACCTTGGTGGAAATACAGAATTGTAAACAAGTTTTCTCCACATCTATCCTTGATTTCTTCCATAAGAAGATAGTCTTTAATTTGAAGAAGTGAGTAGTATTTTTTAATAAAGAGAACATCTTCATCTTCAGGACTCAGCTGACTTTCCATAAACTTAAGTCGTCTTGCCAGATCATTAAGTTCTCGTGAAAGCCCCTGCTCTTCTTCAAGTGAAGTCACCGAGTGAACACAAGAGGTTTGTTCCAAAAGTGCATATCTAGTTTCAGTCGACAAAATATCAATAGCGATTTGCTCTTGAATTTCTTGAAGCTGACTGATTTTATTACTACTAAAAATTGAACTCGCCCAGAAAGCTAATCCAAAAATGATTGAAGTAATAATGAAAACTATAAAATATCTTTTTGTTTCTGATTGCATAAATGTTATCTACCCCAAGAGGTTGTTTTACCAAAAATAGTGTTATAAAGCGCTTTTAGTGTCCAAAGCGGAACCATCATACTGTAAACTACGACAAACCAAAATATTGAACGTAGACTTACTCTTCGAATGTGGGAAATTTGTTTACCAAGATATATTCCCAAGAAAATACTTCCAAACAACAAGATAGTGAGAAAGGCTGAAACTGTTGTGTCTACGAAAAAGAAGTCGAGTGAAAATGTTGGTATGAGACTCTCTGCGCCTAGTGCTTGGTATTGAATATATTTTTCATTAAAGAGTTGGATTGCGTTATACCAAAACAGTACGAAAATTTGAAGAATTGCAGGGTAAGCAATGATTGTCATTGGCAAGGTAAACATTCCAAAGTTTCCATATTTTTTGTTTAATATTGCGTTTTTGTAATCAAAGGTATTATTGATATACCCATAACTCCATCTCAGTCTTTGTTTAAAAAGTGCATTCAATGACGCCGGACCCTTTGTATACACAAATGCATCATGAGAATGAGAAACCTTTTTCCCTGCAACTTGCATACGGTATGTTAACTCAAGATCCTCAAGAAGATGAGCATGTCTATACCCTCCAACATCAAGCAATGCCTGTTTCTTGAACACAGAAAATGCACCAGGAACAACCAAAACACCACCAAGAAGGCCTAGCATTTTCTTTGAATAAGAAAACATTTGATATTCAATACTTTGAGCTTTTTGAATAATTGTTTTAGGTTCTTCAATAAGCACAGCGCCTCCAAGTGCATCAAGCTCTGGATCATTTTTGAAATACATCATTGCACGTGCAAGTGCATCAGGAACAATTGCTGTATCTGCATCGAAAGAACAGACAAAATCTGTTTTCACATATGGAAGCGCGAAATTGAGAGCACTATGTTTTCCACCATTCTCTTTATTGAGAAGAAGAATTGATGAATCATTTTTATATTGTTGCAATATCTCCCAAGTTTTATCTCGACTTCCGTCATTTACAAGAATGATACAGATAGCTTCTTTTGGGTATTCAATTGCTTTAATTGAATTTACAGTAGAAACAACCGAATCCTGTTCGTTGTAACAAGGTACTATAAAAGTGATTAGAGGAAAATAATCTGGATTCTGAAGTTTTTTCTTAAGAAAACTTCTTTTTTCTAGATAGGTTACTAGGAAAAAGACCTGTACATATAAGGCCAAGAAAATAAAGACATAGAAAACAATATCAGCAACACTAGTCATATAACAACGCCATAATATCACAGAAAAATATAGTTTTCAAGACTTTTAAAAGAAGCTTGTGGATTCACACAAAAGCACCCTTTCGGGTGCTTTTGTGTGTGTCGACAAACCTAGGTAAGGTTTTTTTATTTAACAAGAACAAGATTCTGTTTTACATCCCTTGCATCCTTTACCAAAAAGATACATAACAGCGGCAATACCCACTAAGATGTAAACGAGCGACTCAACAACCGGAACTCCACCAAAAACAAGACTTACTAAGTTCCAATTTGCTCCTCCGAAGAGCATTCCGAGTCCTACAAGTCCCCAGTTAAGTGCTCCTACAATGAGAAGAATCCACGCAAGTTTTTTCATGATTTAAAAAATCTTATGTTAATAAATGACCTTTACTCTTATATTATATCGCGTATAGAAAAATAATATTCACTAACTGTGGATTACAAAAACCAGTCTATCGACTGGTTTTTGTAATTTATTAATCGTTCTACTTTGTAAACTTATTCATACTTCTTACTAGTCAAAATGGTTTCGAAGTCTTTGAATAGTATCATTTTGACGAAGTTTTTCATGAACCTTTGCTTCAATCTGTCTAATACGTTCACGAGTAACTCCAAATTCTTTCCCTACTTCTTCCAAAGTATGTTGAATTCCATCTACAAGACCATATCTCATTTCAAGAATTTTTCGTTCTTTTGGAGAAAGAGTATCGAGCACTTCTTTAATTTGATCTTGAAGAAGTCTTTGTGCTGCATCTTGATCCGGTCGTGGAATTTTATCATCAGCAATAAATTCTCCTAGAGTTGATTTTTCATCATCGTCACCGATTGGCTTTTCAAGACTCGCTGTTGATTGAGAAATTTTTTCAATCACATGAATCTTTTCAACCTCAACTCCCATTTCTGTTGCAACTTCTTCAGCAAGAGGTTCTCGCCCAAGATCTTGAAACAATCTTCTATATACTTGTTTGTATTTTGAAATTGTTTCAACCATGTGAACAGGAATACGGATCGTTCGAGATTGATCAGCAAGCGCTCGTGTAATTGATTGACGAATCCACCACGTTGCGTACGTTGAGAATTTAAACCCCTTTGACCAGTCAAACTTTTCTACAGCCTTAAAGAGTCCGAGGTTTCCTTCTTGAATAAGATCAAGCAGTGTAAGGTCTGAACTTCTTCCTGAATATTTTTTTGCAATAGAAACTACAAGACGGAGGTTTGCTCGTGCGAGAAGATTTTTTGCCTCTTCATCACCTTGCTCAATACGTCTTGCAAGTTCACGTTCTTCAGAAGCTCGAATCAATTTGTATTTACCAATTTCTTTCAAATACATTTGAATTGAATCATGTCCTCTGTTTCCTGCAATTCGTTTTCGTCCATCTGTTAGATCTTCTGTGTCAAAAGAAAGCAAGTCACCTCCTTCAATGATATCCACACCAACTTGTTCAAATTGGTCATGAATTTTCTCAAGTAGAAGGATGTCGTCTTCAATTGTTGGGAAGGTTTGGAGAATTTCATCATAAGAAATAAATCCTCTTTTCTTCCCTTTTTTCAAAAGCTCTTCGATGAGTTGATCATGTTTTTGAGCCTTTGTCATTTTTCCTTCAGCTTGCGCTGGAGCTTTTTTTACTGCTTTTTGAATAGCAGATGACACACTTTTTTTGGCTGTTTTTTTAACTACTGTGGTTTTCTTTTTTACAACCACCTTTTTTGCAGCCTTTTTAACTGTTTTTTTAACAGCTTTTTTAACCTCTTTTTTAGTTGTTTTCTTTTTTGGTGCCATATAACTCTTGTTGCAAATCTTTCTGACTTTGAATCATTGTAAGAATATGATTAAAATCAGTCATGACTTGTGTTAGTTTCGTCTGATCAGATTGTTTTTCAAGTTGATCAATCGAACGTTTATAGATTGGTTTTAAGTATCGAAGAACATCCACGGCAATATCTTCAAGCCTTGCATCGATCGAACTATTTGCAGTATCTATCTCTGCCTCAAAAATTAATTCCTGTTTATGTACTTCAAATTGCTTCAGCCATTCCTCATATAGTTTACCACTGAATCGTTTGATAAATGCAATGATTTTTTCTTGTTTATCAAAATGTGATCTGTCTTCAAGATACCAGATGAACCCAAAAACTTTTCCGAGTGTTTCTGTTTTTTTTCTTTCCGCCTTCTCTTCAGTCAGTTCGTCTTTTGAGATTGGAAGTGAACCAGAAATCTGCGTGAAATCTTTTTGAAGTGCACTGTATGGTATCGCTGAAAGTTCAGCTACTTTCTTAAGATAGTAATCTTGTTCTATAGCGCTTGGAATATAGTGAATTTCTTGCAAAACTTCATCACGTATACGAATTGATTTTTTGAAAAAATCTTGTTCATCTTGAACAATTCGTTTGGTGAGTATTTCAATAATTGAAACAGCATTTTTCACAACAGAAACCCACGCTTCTTTTCCAAACTCTTTCACATAATCCGCTGGATCGTACCCTTCTGGCATTTCAATTGCTTTGGTATTCATACCAAGCGACAAAGCTATTCTTGCAGCTTTTTTTGCCGCGTTGATTCCTGCCCTGTCTCTGTCGTAAGCCAGAATAATATTTTTTGTTAACCGCTTCACAATTCCCATATGAGAAACAAGTCCCTCTTCTGTTGTTGTTTTGTCAGTTAAAGCCGTACCTGAACCAGCGATGGTATTTGTGTAGCCGATCTGATGAAGCATAAGTAAGTCCATCTGACCTTCCACTATAATTGCAAAATCATATTTCTTAATAGCGTTCTTTGCTTTATCAAGCCCAAAGAATACATCACTTTTATTAAACAAAGGCGTATCTGGACTGTTTAAATATTTTGCAGCATTTTTCTGATCTTCAGTTGCTTCTGATTCATTTGCAATGAAAATTCTTCCGGAAAATGCAATCACTCTCCCACTCGAATCACAAATTGGAAACATAACTCGAGAGCGAAAGCGATCATATGATCCTTTCTCTCCATATTTTATAAGACCAGCTTTTTCAATATGGTGCTCTGAATAATTCTGAGACATAAGATAATCCCGAAGTTCGCGCCATCCAGAAGGTGCAAATCCGATTTGAAATGATCGAATTGTTTCCTCTGTAAGTCCACGTCCGTAAAGATACTCTTTTGCTTTTTGATTATTCTGTAATTGTTTTTCGAAAAATTTAGTTGCTTCGTTCATAACAGCAAGCAATACATCTTTTTCTTCCCACTTTTGTCTATCTTCTGGTTTCAAAGAGACCCCTGCTTTTTCAGCTAAAATTTTGAGTGCTCCTCGAAAATCAATTCCTTCCATTTTTTCAACGAAGGTAAAAATATCTCCACCCTGACTTGTTGAAAAACAGTAATACAAACCACGGTCTGGCGACACATAGAATGAAGGAGATTTTTCTGTCGTGAAAGGAGAAAGCCCAACATAGTTTTTACCTGCAGGTTTGAGTGCAACATACTGCGATACGATATCGACAATGTTGAGTCTTTCTTTTATTGCATCCTTCACGTCCATATAAAATAGATAAAGTAAATTACATTAACTCTTTAATAAGATCTTCTTCATCTTCAGAAGATGCTTCAGTTTCTTCATCCTTATCTCGGAATCCTGTTCCAGCTGGAACAAGTCGTCCGATGATTACGTTTTCTTTAAGACCTCGAAGTTTATCAACTCCTCCCTTGATAGCATTTGCAATCAATACACGGTTAGTGTTTTGGAATGAAGCAGCTGAAAGCCAAGAAGAAGTTGTAAGAGAAACTTGAGTAATACCTTCAATCATTACTTCCGCCTTTGAAGGTTTTCCTCCATTTACTTCAACTTTTTCGTTCTCATCAAGAAACTCAACATATTCGACAACGTCTCCCGCTGAAAATGTTGTATCTCCTGCATCTTTGATTTTTCGTCGTGAGAACATTTGTCTTACGATAATTTCAAGGTGTTTTCGTGACACAGGAGCTCCTTGAACTTCATAGACCTTGTTAATTTCTTGAATGATATAATCTTCTGCTTTTTCTTTACCACCGAATTTAAACACTTCTGTAATTTTTGCAGAACCATCAGTCATAAGATCTCCGGCAGAGACAATATCTCCAACTTTTACTGAAATACTTCGTCGATTTGGAACAACATATTCAATTTCATTCTTTGTCTTATCTCCCTTTGTATCTCCAAGAACTTTGATCACCTTATGTCCCGCTTCGTTAATAACTTCACTTACCTGTCCAGAAACTTGAGCTACAACCGCTGGGATTTTTGGATTTCGTCTTTCGAATACTTCTTCAACTCGAGGAAGACCTTGTGTAATGTCTGCTCCTCCAGCTACTCCTCCAGCGTGGAAGGTTCGAAGCGTAAGCTGTGTTCCTGGTTCTCCAATAGCTTGCGCAGCAACGATTCCGACCGCTTCTCCCATCCGTACTTCAGCACCTCGCCCAAGATCAAGTCCGTAACATTTTTGACATACTCCGTGTCCAGTCTCACAAGTAAGAAGACTTCGAATATGTACTTTTTCTACGCCTGCATCTTGAATCTGTTTTGCATCAGCTCGAGAGATAAGATGATCTCGTTTAAATAGAACTGTTCCCTTTGAATCAATCACATCAGAAGCAATTGTTCGTCCTACAATATTTTTTGTAAGTGGAATTTCAATTCCTAGAATATTTTCTGCTGTCACAAATTTTCCTTTCTTTGTCTTACAGTCTTCTGCTGTCACAACAACATCTTGCACCACATCAACGAGACGTCGTGTAAGGTATCCAGCCTGAGCAGTCTTAAGAGCTGTGTCAGCTAGACCTTTTCGAGACCCGTGAGTTGTAATGAAATATTCAAGTGGTGAAAGTCCTTCTTTGTAAGATGGAATAATTGGGAAGTCGATAGTCTTTCCTTGTGTGTTAACAATGAGTCCTTTCATACCAGCCATCTGAATAAGCTGACCGATAGAACCTCGAGCTCCTGAAACAATCATATCTTCTGTTGTTCCATTTGGTTCAAGTGAAGCTGGAAGAAGATCTTGAATATCATTTTTTGCTTTTTCCCAAATTTCAATTGTCTTTCTCCATTTTTCATCATATGAAAGGAGACCTTCGTTGTATTGTTCTACAATTTCAACTTCTTTCTTTCGAGCAGCAGCAACAATTGTTGGTTTTTCTTTTGGAATAATAACGTTATCAATTCCCCATGTTGCTCCCGACATTGTTGAGTACTTAAATCCAAACGCTTTAATTTTATCAAGAACCGCCGGAGTTTCACTTACTCCATATTTCTCAATTACGTTACTAATGAGAGCAGAAAGTTGTTTCTTTCCCATTGTTTCGTTGAGATATGGGTAATCTTTTGGAAGTGCAACGTTAAACATGAGTCGCCCCACAGTTGTCTCGAACATTTTTCCGCCGAAAGCAGCATATCGAGGAGAATCTGTTGGAACCACTTTGATTTTCGCTCGGAAAGACAAAGCTCCGTAGTCATATGCTGTCATAGCTTCATTTGGACTTCCAAAGAATTTTCCTTCTCCTTTTTCTCCATCAACAGCCTTTGTCATCCAATATGTTCCAAGCACAATATCTTGTGATGGTGCAACAATTGGATTTCCATCTTGCGGTTTCAAAAGGTTTTGGTTAGCAGCCATAAGTTCACCAGCTTCTTGCTGAGCCTTATCAGAAAGTGGCAAGTACACCGCCATCTGATCTCCGTCGAAGTCAGCGTTGAACGCAGAACATACGAGCGGGTGAAGTTGGATTGCAGAACCTTCAATAAGTATTGGATGGAAAGCTTGGATACCAAGTCGGTGAAGTGTTGGCGCACGGTTCAAGAGAACGTACTTACCTTTAATCACTTCTTCCAATATTGCCCACACTTCTGGAATTCCATCTTCAATAAGTTTATTTGCTCCTCGAATATTAAATGCGAGTTCAGATTTAATAAGCTTATGAATCACGAATGGTTTGAAAAGTTCAAGAGCCATTGATTTTGGAAGACCACATTGATCGAGGGTAAGTTGTGGACCAACCACAATCACAGAACGTCCAGAATAGTCTACTCGTTTTCCAAGAAGATTTGATCGAAACAATCCTTGCTTACTCTTCAAGTTATCAGAAAGAGATTTCAAAGCTCGTCTTTGTGATTGATTCATCACAGCGTCTGATTGTTTTGCAATTGAGTTGTCGATAAGTGCATCAATAGCTTCTTGCAAGATTCGTTTTTCATTTCGCAAGATAACATCTGGCGCATTAATTGACATCAACTTCTTGAGACGATTATTTCGGTTAATTACTCGTCGATATAAGTCATTCAAATCAGATGTTGCAAATCGTCCTCCTTCGAGTCCAACCATTGGCCGGAGTGCTGGTGGGATAACAGGCAATACTGTCATAAACATCCACTCCGGACGAATATGTGCATTTGACATTGCTCGGATTACTCCAAGTCGTCGTTTGAGTTTTGGCTTTTCAAGTGACGAAGCACCTTCAAGCATTTTTTCAACTTCTGTATACAAAGTTTCTAAATCAAGACTCTTGAAAATGTTGTAGATTGCCTCCGCTCCGATTGCAGCTTCAAAGATCGAACTGTATCTCTTTGAAAATCGATTGTAGTCGATTTCTGAAAGCACTACTCCAAATTGAATACTTGTAATTTCATTCTTTGATTGAGTGAAAAGTTCTTTCAATTTTTCTCGAGTTTCTTCATCATTTGTAGCTTTAAGTTTTGCCTTGTATTCACTTTCAAGATCTCGAAGTACTCGTTCTCGTTCACTTTCATCAACTTTGTTTACAATATATCCAGCAAAGTAGATAACCTTTTCAAGTGAAGAAACACTAATATTAAGAAGAATACTCATTCGTGAAGGAACTCCTCGCAAAAACCAAATATGTGCAACCGGTGATGCAAGTTCAATATGTCCCATTCGTTCACGTCGAACTACTGCTTTTGTGATTTCTACTCCACACTTTTCACAGGTAATTCCTTTGTACTTAATTCCTCGATATTTTTTACAGTAACATTCGTAATCTTTTTCTGGTCCAAAAATCTTTTCATCAAAAAGACCACCTCGTTCACTTCGTCCTGTTCGATAGTTGATTGTTTCAGGTTTTTGAATTTCTCCAAAAGACCATTCCCGAATCTGATCAGGCGACGCGAGTGAGATTCCAATCTCGTTAAATTTACTTGTGTCTAATACTTTATTCATAGATTTTTTTTGTTAGTCTTCTTTATTTCGAAGATCAATATTAAGTCCAAGACCTCGCAAATATGAAAGCATCACATTAAATGACGCAGGTGCGTTTGGTTCTCGAAGTTTTTCTCCTCTAATAATAGAGTTAAATGCTGCCGATCGACCCATAATATCGTCAGATTTGATAGTGATCATTTCACGAAGAATATGTGAAGCGCCGTACCCTTCCAAAGCCCACACTTCCATTTCTCCGAATCGTTGCCCTCCTGATTGAGCTTTTCCTCCAAGAGGTTGTTGTGTAATGAGAGAGTATGGTCCGATTGCTCTGGCGTGAACCTTATCTCGAATCATGTGGTGAAGTTTAAGCATGTACATATACCCCACAGAGATTCTTTGAGAAAATTCTTCTCCCGTTCGTCCATCGAAGAGTGTCATACGTCCGTCTCGCGCGTATCCAGCTTTTTCAAGTTCGTCTTTTACTTCATCAACACTCGCTCCTCCAAAGAGTGGAACGATTGCTTGATAACCAAGTGTTTTTGCAGCAAGTCCAAGGTGAAGTTCAAGAATCTGTCCAAGGTTCATACGTGAAGGTACTCCAAGTGGTGTCAAAATAACATCAACTGGTGTTCCATCAGCCATGTATGGCATTTCTTCTTCTGGCAAGATTGTTGAGATAACTCCCTTGTTTCCGTGTCGCCCCGCAAGCTTATCCCCCACTGAAACATTTCGAATTTGAGCAACCTCAATTACAACTTTTTTAATAATTCCTGATTCAAGTTGGTGTCCATTTTCTCGTGAGAAAATTTTTACACCGATAACTCGCCCTTCTTCTTCGTGTCCAATTCGAAGTGATGTATCTTTTACATCTCGAGCTTTTTCAGCAAAGATAGATCGAAGAAGTCGTTCTTCTGGAGTAAGTTCTGTTTCTCCTTTTGGAGTAATTTTTCCAACAAGAATGTCGTTTTCTCGAACTTCTGCTCCTACTCGAATAATTCCTTCTTCATCCAAGTCTTTCAATTTTGCTTCTGAAACGTTTGGAATATCTCGAGTTGTTGATTCTGGTCCAAGTTTTGTATCTCGAACAACACAGGTATATTCTTCTACATATATAGAAGTAAATTTCGCACCTTTTACAACTCGCTCAGAAAGGATAATCGCATCCTCGTAGTTTCTTCCTTCCCATGACATGAATGCAATAAGCATGTTTTGTCCAAGAGCTGTTTGTCCGTTATCTGTTGATGGTGCATCTGCAAGAACATCTCCTCGATCAACCTTTTGCCCAACGGAAACGTTTGGACGTTGTCGCATAAGTGAGAATTTATTTGTTCTCACATGAGTTACAAATGGATATTCTTTTTCTTTTCCTTTTGCATCTTTCACAACTACTCTTTCTGAGTCAGCAACAGTAACCACTCCTGCATCTTGCGCAAGAATAATTCTTCCTGAGTCTCGAGCGATTACCTCCTCCATACCTGTGGCAACAAGTGGAGCTTCTGGAAGCACAACTGGCACAGCTTGTTTTTGCATGTTTGATCCCATGAGGGCTCGGTTCGCATCGTTGTGTTCTAGGAAAGGAATAAGAGATGTACCAATAGAGAATGCTTGGTTAGTAGCCACGTCAATATATTGAACATCTTTCTTATCCACGATTGTTGGGTTCGCTTTTACACGAGCTTCAACTTTTTCAACTGTAATATTTCCTTTCTCATCTCGCGGAGTTCCTCCGTGAGCAATTGCATATCGCTCTTCCTCGTGAGCGTTCAAGTATTTAATCTCACTAGTAATCACTCCATTTTTAACAACCGCATATGGAGTTTCAATAATTCCGAAGTGGTTTGTTCGCGCATATGTAGACAAGTGAAGTACAAGTCCAATGTTTGGACCTTCTGGTGTGTGGATTGGACACACTCGACCGTAGTGAGAAGTGTGTACATCTCGAACTTCAAGACCTGCTCGCTCTCGAGTAAGTCCTCCTGTTCCAAGAGCAGTAAGTGTTCGAATGTTTTCCAATTCAGAAAGCACGTTTTCTTGGTCCATAAATTGAGACAACTGCCCTGTTGTGAAAAATTCTTTCACACGAGCTTGAAGTGGTCTTTGGTTGATGAGTTGAACTGGAGCCGCAATATCAGAATCAACAGTAGACATCTTATCTTGAATATTTCGCTTAATTTGCGTCATACCAAAACGAATCTTTTGTTGCATGAGTTCACCAACATATCGAACACGTCGAAATCCCAGGTGATCGATATCATCCGCTTGTGCTTGTGGATCTAGATTAAGATCGTAAATATAAGAAACGATTGTAATAATATCATCAAGAGTAATTACCTTTTCTTGAAGAGCTTTTTCAGAATCGTCTTTTTGGAATCGCTTATTAAATCGGTATCGTCCTACAAGAGAAAAGTCATACTTTTCAGGTGTGAAAAGTGAATTAATGAATTCCTTTGCGTTTTCTGCACTCGCCATATCTCCATCCCGAAGACGCTTGTAGATATCTACATATGTTTCTTCAAGAGTTCCAAGTGTGTCTTTTTGTAAAGCAAGCTCAATAAACTTCTGGTGTTGTTCATTCTTACCAAAAGCTTTTTTAACTTCTTCTTTTGTTGTAAGTCCGAAGATTCGAAGAAGTGCTGTGATTGGGAATTTTCGTTTCTTGTCGATTCGAACATAAATCACTCCATCAATATCAGACTCTAGTTCCATCCAGATACCTCGAGCTGGAATAATTTTTGCCCCAAACATTCTTTTTCCTTTCACATCTTGCGATGTAAAGAAAACTCCAGATGAACGAGTAAGTTGTGGGATCACAACTCGCTCCACTCCGTTGATAATGAATGTTGCACGATCAGTCATGATTGGAAGATCTGTCAAAAAGATTTCTTGTTCTTTTTGGATTCCAGTTGCATGATTTTTGAGTTTTGCTTTTACCTTAAGAGCTGCTTCATAAGAAAGTTTATTTACTTTCGCATAGTGCTCATCAAACTTTGGCTCACTCAAAGAAAACTCACCGAAAGTAAGTTCAAACTTCTTGCCTGAATAATCTTGAATTGGATTAAACTCTTTGAGAGTTTCTCCGATTCCTTCTTTAAGCAACGTTTCGAATGAATCAATTTGTTGCTGAAGAAGATTTGGAATTGGAGCCAAAGGTTTTCGGTACTTTGAAAAGTACTTCTTTGGTCGCTTTCCGTATGTTACTTCTGGTGTTGCCACACCTTTTTTATCTGCCACGGATTTTGAGACATTTAAAAGACACAGACCCTTGCACAATACTAAAAACGCAAAACAACAGGTGAGGAAACCTGTTTATGATTTTTAATTCGTGGTAAGAAAATGCCTAGAAATATGCCTTGTATTAGCTACTAACAAATACAATTGCGAACAGTCATAACTCAATCGGCAATTAGTGTTGTAACTTTAGCAAAATTTCAGATTTTGTCAAATACAAGAAAAGGCGAGAAAGCAAAGCTTTCCCGCCTTTTCTTTTACAGCACAGCAAGAGTCAAAACCAGAAGTCCCGCGAGCATCATATTCCAAAGGAAAAGACGCATATCAGTGAGTCGTTCTGTTCCCTTTTTTGACCAAAATCGATGAACAAACAAAGAAACAGCGACAAAGAAACCCATTAGAAACCAAAGTGATTCCTCAATATAAAGCCAAAAGGCAACTCCAAGCCCAGCCAAAATAAGCGCAACCCCTGTTAGAAAAACAAGCTGTCTTCCAAAAGGAATCTTGCTTGATTTCAACATTCGTCCCAAAGCTCCAATTCTAAAAAAATGAGAGAGCCCAGCAACAATCGCAAGAGTCCCCAAACTGATTCTTCCTATGATAAAAAGTGATTCCATATCCATAAATTTATTATAAGTTATTTTTTAAATACACTCTGTGGAATAGAAATTACAATTGAACATATAAAACACCTTCTCCTCCATCAAACATACTTGCAAATTGATAGTGATAACCTTCCATATTTAAATATGCCATAACCGCATTTCGGACCACTGGAACATTATCAAAAGACCCACTTCCTTTTCCTGTTACAACTCGCGCAAAGTGAAGATCGTTTGATTTTGCCCATGAAAGGAAATGCGAAAGTTCATTCAAGGCCTCGTCACGACTCATGCCGTGAAGATCAATTTCAGATTCTGGATATTGCTCAAAATAATGTATATCCATATTATTTACTTTGGAGTTACATCATATAATTTATGATCAGCTTTTTGTTTTGCGTGACGGAGAATTTGTTTCGCAAACACAAGAAGAGTTCTGGTAATCAAAAACCAAATAACCCAAGCGATACTCGTAATCACAGAAAGCACTTTGAAAAAACCAGACGGACCAAACCAAAATGAAGAATATCCAAGAAGAAAAAACAAAACGACCAAAAGCGCACCAATAACTGTCGGCGGAATTATCACAGACTTCAAAAGACCAAGGGCTTCATCGTGTGCAAAACCTGTTGGATTCTTTGTTCCTTCTTTTAAATTTTTATATACGTGAAATACTCGAAAAATCATATGCTTGAATTGTACTATAAAAATAAGTATAGTGTAAAAAACAATTACTTATGAGTAAAGAAGACTATAGTACTTTAGGTTTTATCTGCTTTGTTGTTTTGTATATTATTACTAATCTATCTGTAAAATACTACTGTAAAATACAAATACAAAAATACAGTAATACAGGAAACTTGGCAAAATTAAGACATCTAGAGAAACAAATTAAAAAAGGAATATTATTCAGAATAATTCTCCCTGATTCAATTTCAACTTTAGAAAATATCAATCGTGTCACAGATCTTATTCATAGAAATACTCAAATATTAATTGATATTGACTATGATTTTCTTCTGCAGGAAGCACGAGATGAGTACAACAACTTGAATGGACTCACTACAAGTGAGGAAGAAGACGAAGATTATTAAAATCCCCGAAACTATTTCAGGGATTTTTTATATTCCTCTATTTTCTTATGATGTCCTGAAACCAAGACTTCTGGTACACTGTATGTTTTTCCTTTGTATTCAAAATGTTCTGGTCTGGTATACATTTCATGACTCGATACTCTTTCTTCTTCCAAACTTTCATATTTTCCAAGCACGCCTGGAATTTGTCTTGATACTGAGTCCAAGAAAACCATTGCAGGGAGTTCTCCACCAGTCAAAACATAATCACCAATTGAAAGCTCCTCTGCTTCTGTAATTTCTTTTACTCTCGAGTCAATTCCTTCATATCGTCCACAAATCAAAACAATGTCTGTATATTCTTGGGCATCATGCTTTGCTATATGTGTGGTAAATTTTTCTCCCCCCGGAGAAAAAATATATGTTTTTACTTTCTTCTCTTTTGAAAAAATTTTTGAAATAAAATTTTGAGAAACTGCTTTTTCCCACGCACGAAGTACTGGATCAATCATCATAACCATTCCTGGCCCACCGCCATATGGCTTATCATCGACAGACTTATGTTTATCCTTTGAAAAATCTCGTGGATTGTAAAACTTCACATCAATATACCCCGCCTCACTCGCCCGCTTCAAAATAGACTCACCAAGATATGAGTCAAACATTTCCGGAAAAAGTGTAATGATGTGAAAAGTCATACTATACACTTTACCAAAATACCAAACAAAAAACCACTTACTTTTGTAAGTGGTTTTCGTGTTTTAGGTAGGTAGATACAATTTAAATACTTGAATTAAATATTCTTGAGATCTTCCATTGCTGCATCAACATCAGCTGCCGCAGTCATTGAAGAACCTTCTGAAGTATGTTTTGTACTTCCTTCTGGTTCATTGATCTTTAGATTTACTCTTGAATTATTCTTCATTCCAATCACTCGAAGAAGTGTTCGGATTGCTTTTGCTGTATTTCCTTGTCGTCCGATAATTTTTCCCATATCAGCTGGATTGATAGAAAGTGTGAGTAGTACTCCCATTTCATCAACCTTTCGATCAATTTTTACATCGTTTGGGTTATCAACGAGTGACTTTACAACGAAAGAAAGGAATTCTTGGTCAGTGTTCATGTCAATCTTTAATCAAAATTTTGTAACCTTTTCGACAGTGTCCGACAAACACCTGTACAAAAAATATTGTACATCGTTTATAAAAAATCCACAACCCTTTTTCAAGAGGTTGTGGATTTTTTTATTTATCTTCTTTTTTTGTTTGTTTAGTCTTCTTAGGAAGTACGTTCTTTTTGTCTCCAGCGATAATTTTTTTATCTACGAGGAAATTGTGAACTGTTCCACTTGCCTGTGCTCCCAAACCAACCCAGTGCTTGATTCGATCAGCGTTGAATTCTGTTGTTCCACTTTTTGGATCATAAGAACCAAGAATCTCTTTAAATCGTCCACTTTTTGGACTATTTTTTGAGTCAGTCAAAACAACGCGGAATTGCGCTTGATTTTTTCGGCCTGTTCTTTGTAGTCTTATTGTTAACATACACGAAATACTAGCAAACCTTTTTAGTTTGGTCAAGAGCTTTATTCTGTGGATGTTTTGGGAAAAGTATAGCATTTTTAATGCTACAATATTATGTATGAAATTTAAACAAAAACGTCCTTTTAATAGACACGCAAAAAAAGACACGAAATCTCCTAAAAGATTCCATAGCAAAAAAACCTATCAAGGAACTCTTCAAATAACCCGAGCTGGATTCGGACTTGTTTTTGTTGACGAACTCAAAGAAAAAGTTGAGATTGAAACAAAATTCCTGAGCACTGCACTCAATCGTGACCAGGTAGAAATTGTCATCATTGGAAAATCAAAAACAAAAGGAACCATTTATGGTGAAGTAACAAAAATAATCCGAAGATCAAAAAAAGGTTTTGTTGGAACGGTTGTCACTCAAAACAATGCTTGGTTTCTCAAAGCTGATGATTCACGAATGGATTTTCTTATTATTCTCCCGAGCAACAAAAGAAACCATGTAAAAGTTGGCGAAAAAGCTTTTGTTGTCATTGATTCATGGGAAAGCAGAAAACATCTTCCAGAGGGACATGTGGAGCGAGTTCTTGGAAAACCAGGAGACAATGATGGAGAAATGTATGGAATTGCACTTGAAAAAGGGTTTGACTTTGAGTTTCCAAAAGAAGTGATTCAGGAAACCAAAAAAATTCATAAAGACTCAGGTAAAGAATCTCAAGAAAAAAGAAAAGACATGCGAGACACTACAACTTTCACCATCGACCCGTTTGATGCAAAAGATTTTGATGATGCGCTTTCTATCAAATTTCTTGAGAACGAAACATTTGAAATTGGAATTCATATTGCCGATGTTTCTTTTTATGTACGTCCAGGGACAGCGCTTGATCGCGAAGCCTATGACAGAGCAACCAGTGTATATCTTGTAGATAGAACAATTCCTATGCTTCCAGAAATTTTATCAAATGACCTATGTAGCCTTAATCCGAACGAAGACAAAAAAACTTTTTCCGCAGTATTTGTAATGAATACAAAAGGTGAAATACTATCAGAATGGTTTGGAAGAACCCTCATTCACTCAGATAAACGTTTTACCTATGAAGAAGCTCAAGAGATTATAGAAACAAAGAAAGGTTTATTCTCGAAAGAAATAGAAGTTTTAAACAATATTGCACATAAACTTACTGAGGGACGTTTTAAAAACGGCGCACTCTCTCTTGAAACAGATGAAGTTAAATTCAAATTGAACGAACAAGGAAAACCAATTGCGGTTCAGAGAAAAGAACGAAAAGATGCACATAAAATGATTGAGGAATTCATGCTTCTTGCAAACAAAAGAGTTGCTTGTTTTTGTGGGCTGGATATAAAGAAAAAAACACGTCTTTCAATATATCGAATTCACGATAAACCAAGTCAAGAAAAAACTGAGGAACTTGTACGGTATCTTGATCTGTTTGGCTATCATCTCACCCTTGCAAAAGGTCAGCTTGATCCAAAAGAAATCAATGATCTCATAGCTTCAATACCAACGGAACAGAGAAGTCCTATCCAGACAATGGTTGTCCGCTCAATGCAAAAAGCAAAATATTCAACAAAAAATATTGGACACTTTGGACTTGCTTTTGATTTTTATACTCACTTCACTTCCCCAATCAGACGGTATCCCGACATTATGATTCACCGAATACTCGCTGACTATCTTGAAGGAAAAACAATTCCAAGCAAATACAATGCAACATATGAAAAACAATGCGAACACTCTTCTCTTCAAGAAAAAGAAGCAGCAGAAGCAGAACGACAAAGTATAAAAATTAAACAAGTTGAGTACATGTCAGAAAGAATTGGGCAAACATTTTCAGGTATTGTTACAGGACTTACTCCATGGGGAATTTATATTGAAGAAAAAGAAAGTAAATCAGAGGGAATGTCCCCACTTCGAGATATGACAGACGATATCTATGTCTTAAATGAAAAAGAATTTGTCATTCGAGGTGAAAAGAATAAAAAAGAAATTCGCCTTGGTGATGAACTTTTAATAAAAGTAAAAAATGCTAATCTAGATGAGTATACTATTGACTACACAATAGTGAACTAAAACCAATGTCTTATTTTTTATATAAGCAGACAATCAAAAAAAGAAATATATTCGTTCGTGCGCTTACGTGGTTTTTTATCCCTGCCTTACTTATCATTCTTGGTATTAGCTTTATAACAAACTCTTTTGACACACTCATTACAAAAGGACAAAACATATTTGAACAAATTCAGGAATGGGGTCAAGAAATTAAAGGAAACAATTTATTTTCAAAAAAAGAAATATCTGAAGAAGATTATCTAGCAGGAATTCCCATTAAAGAAATCTTACGCGGTGGAAACAAGTATGAACTAGATGAAACAGCAACAATACCGGAAATAGATGCTCAAAGTTATGTAGTTGGAGATGTACTTACAGGAGAAATCATCCTTGAGAAAAACGCAGATGAAAAACTCCCAATTGCATCACTCACAAAACTCATGACCGCGAGTGTTGCACTCGACGAGTTGAAAGAAACACATATTGCAACAGTAAGCCAAAAAGCAACATTGACGGAAAGTTCTCGAGGAATGCTTAAGGCAAATGAACAAATTGAAGTTTCCGATCTCCTCTATCCCCTTCTTCTTGTTTCCTCAAACGATGCAGCAGAGGTTCTTGCTGAAACTTTTGGAAGAAAATATTTCATACAATCAATGAACCGAAGGTCTCAAGATATTGGAATGAAAAACACAAGTTTCGAAGATCCTTCAGGGCTTTCTGAATACAATATTTCAACAGCGCGAGATTTATTCTTTCTTTCTGAATACTTATACAACCAACACACCAATGTATTTGAAATAACCAAACTTCAAGAATACACACAAGGTGGTAGGGTATGGAAAAACGCAAATCGCTTTGCTGGAACAACAAATTATGAAGGTGGAAAAACAGGATATACAAGCAAGGCCCACAGAACAGGAGTAGCACTCTTTAAAATTCCTTTTGAAGGGTATGGAGACCGGGTAATTGCTGTTACACTTCTTCGAACAGATAATCGAGCTGAGGACTACGCCGCTTTGCTTGACTTTGTTGAAAAACATGTGCGATACGTCACACCAGAACAGAAAAATTTGAGCCAGAGTGAAGATCAGACGGTAATAAAGATGACTTTTATTGGTGATATGATGTTTGACCGAGGGGTAAAAACTTCAGTTCAAAAAAATTTCAATGGCGATTATGGAAAGTTATTTGAAAATCTAGAAGATCTCAAAGAAGCGGATGTTGCTTTCGCAAATCTCGAAGGACCAATTTCAGAAAACGGAAAAAATGTTGGAAGTAAATATTCTTTTAGATTTCCCCCAATCGTCACTTCCGCAATAAAAAATTCAGGTATTGATATTGTTTCTTTTGCAAACAACCATGTTGGGGATTGGTCTCTCACTGCATTCAAAGATACTTTAAGTCACTTAAAAGAATATTCGATCTTATTTACAGGAGCTGGACTTAATAAAAAAGAAGCTTCTAAGGTTACTATTATTGAATCACAAGGAATCAAAATTGGGTTCCTAGGATTTTCAGACGTTGGACCAAACTGGATTGAAGCAAAAGAAAATGAAGCTGGACAACTTCTTGCAAGTGACCCAAAACGTCTTTCTTATATCGAAGAAGCAAAAAATCAGGTTGATATTTTGATTGTGTCATATCATTGGGGTAATGAATACCAAGAGCATAACGAAAGACAAACCTCCCTTGCACATTCTTCAATCGACAGTGGCGCTGATCTTGTTATAGGCCACCACCCTCATGTTATTCAAGATACTGAAATTTACAAAAACAAACTCATTGCATATTCATTAGGAAATGCAATATTTGATCAACATTTTTCAGAAGAGACAATGCAAGGGATGCTTCTTAATGTTGAGGTAAATAAATACGGAATTGTATCTCATGAAGAAAAAATATTTACCCTTAATAAAGAATATCAACCTCAAAAGCCAGAATCTACAAAGAAGGTAACGCCGGAAATGTACATGGCAAGCGTCGGTTCTTTTGAACAACTTTTGTTTGGAATAGAAGAAATAAAATCAGAGAACAAAAATATATGCCCTTCTGGGACATTAAAAAATAAAAACTTATTTTTCTTTAATGCTTCTCAAAAAAATAAGGTTCCTAGTAATTTTATTCCATCAAATCTTGTACCAGTACCCGAACCATACATTCCAACGCAAGGAAAAACGATTTGTGTCACCCAAGATACCCTTGAAGCGTTTTATTCAATGCATAAAGATGCCAAAGAAGAAGGAATTCTTATAGTTCCAACATCTGGATATAGAAGTATATCAACACAGGAACAACTTTATAACGCATGGATACAAGAACAACAAGGACAACCTGAATATCTCGCCATAGCTCTTCCTGGTCATTCTGAACATCATCTTGGAACCACTCTCGACCTCACCACTGACGAGATTGATTTCCAAAGTGCAACAAAGGCTTTTGACGCCACGAAAGCATATGAATGGCTTACTGCAAATGCATATCGTTATGGCTTTGTTCAAAGTTACCCTTCTGGAAAAGAGGCCATAACTGGGTACATTCCAGAAAGCTGGCATTGGAGATACCTTGGAAAAAATCATGCGCTCTCAATACAAAATAAAGGCATTACAACAATCGAATACCTTTCGGACGAGGAAAATATAGAACAATAAAACCACCTT
>CALRFT010000003.1 GCA_943356745.1 Parcubacteria group bacterium
TTTCTTTGGTTTTTCGTCAAACATAGGCCTATAGTATAGCATTTTCCCAAATTTTGCTAGTAAAAAACCCCGCGCAAAGCGCGGGGTTTTTATTAAAATCCTCTACCAACAAATCTTGCAGGGTCTGTTACAAGGGATAAATTCCCACCAAAAAATTCAAAAATGAACTTATCAAATCCATAGTTACGTCGATCGTCTTCAATCTCAAGAATCGGAATGTTTTCATCTTCTTCCAATTCTGGTTTACACCATTCGAAAACAGGAGTATCAACAACACGACCACCTCCAGAATGGAAACATTTATCCGAATTTTCTGTTTCTGAAATTTCTGTGAATCGAATTTTTGATTGGATACATGCTACACCATCAGTAATTCTAAGAGAGAAATCTTGATACTCTTCGAAAATAATATCTGATTGATATTCTTTAGAAATAGCATCTGATTGATATTCTTCAGAGATAGTATCTGGTTGGTATTCTTTAATTTCACGATGGTGAAATTTGTCTACAAGACCTTGATAATGATGACTTTTTTTTGACATAGGGTTTTGGTTTTATAGGGTTTTGGAAAAAACAAAATACAATAAAACTATACACTGAAATGAATGAAAGTCAAGAAACACAAAACCGCTTCACGAAGAAGCGGTTTTCTGGTGGAGGTGACGGTTTTGACACCGCGTCCATAAGGGTCCACATACTCTATCTACATGATTAGATACATTTGAAATATTTAAATCAAAAACCTTATAAATGTAACAAAAAAGTTTTTAATCGAGCGATTAGTTTTGGTTACAAGAATTCGCAACTCTTGTACTTACTCTGATTTTTATGACATTCAAACTGCTCTATCAGATATCAAACAGATGAACGGGCTCGCGATATTACGCGAACGCTAAGTCACGCAATTGAATTGGTGACTTTACTGCAGTTTTTTCTGCACGTAATTTTTTGGGTGTTTCGTGTGCCCCAGCACATCATGCAAAGTATGAGAGAGTACCTTTGTCGATACAAACACCCCCGGAAAAAATTTTTGGGTACCCAAAAATTTTTTCCGGGAGTTTCATCTCTATTTTTCAAATATCAAACTATTTCAATCTCCTTCCTAAATCTCTTTCCTGATCTCGCTTTTTAATTGTTTCTCGTTTATCAAACTTTTTCTTTGATCGTCCGAGTCCAACAGAAAGCTTCAATCGACGGTTTTTACTATACCATGAAATAGGTATAAGTGTCAAAGACTGCCCTTTCTTTTGTTCTTCAATCTCAAATATTTCTGATTTCTTGAGGAGAAGTTTGCGAAGTCGTCTTGGATCGTATCCCGCCGGAGTGTTTTTTTCTTGATATGGTGGAATGAAAGCATTTTTCAAAAAGACTTCCCCGTTTTTCAAAATCACATAGGCACCTTCAAGCGATCCAAGTCCACCTCGAAGAGCTTTTACTTCAAAACCAAAAAGCTCCGCACCAGCTTCGATACGGTCATTAATTTCATAATTGAAACTAGCTTTTCGATTTTTGACTACCTTATTCATTAGTGTAAGTATATCTTTTATTTCTCCAAAAACAACCGAGCGAGGCGGATATCAAAATATGAAGCATCACTACCCATTTTCTCTTTAATCGGTGAAAGATTTATCTCTTTTGTTTCGTCAAAATAATCCTGAAATGTTTTAAGTATTTCTTTAAACTTTTTATGTTTTGGTTTGATATATGAAATATCTTCCAAAGAAAGCATTCCTGTTTCCATCAATTTTTCAATATGACTGATTACAGTTTCTTGTGTCAGTTCACGCTCTTTTGCAATCGACACAATAGATTGTTTCTCGGAAATAAGCGCACGTGTTTTTTCATAGGTTGAGACAAATGATTCTTTTTGAGTTCGATCAACTTTTTCCAGCGAACCACCAGAAAGAAGAATAAACTCTTGTTGTCTTTTTTCAATCTCTTCTTGGGTTTTTGAATGAAGATAATCTTCCATCTGTTCTGACTGTTTGTGAAAAATAGCATCAACATGAAGAACCTTTGGATGAACCATGAGCGCATTACCGTGAAAACCCAAAAGCTTGAGCCCTGAAAGTGACCGAGCACGAGACAAGGCAACATAGCCTTGTCCATATTCAAAAGCGCGAGACAAATCAAGCTCAACAGCATCAAGACTCATTCCCTGACTTTTGTGTACTGTAATAGCCCACGCAAGCCGAAGAGGAACTTGTTCAATCTGAGCCAAAATCTTATCTCCATCATCGACAGACCAAGTTGTTGGTTCGATGGTAATTGTCTTTCCTTGGTTGGTAATAATAATCGGATATCCTGTGTCTTTGCATATTTCAAAAACCTCCCCAAGAGTTCCGTTTACATATCCAGCTTCAAAATTATTTTTGGTACACATCACCACAGCTCCTGGCTTCAAGTACAGAACCTCAGGAGACAAACAACTTTCTTTGAGTTTCTCAACCAAATCATCCTTTCCCTTTCCCATCATTGAATACACCGCAATATCTGTTTGCAGTTTATCAAGTTCTTCTAAGTTAATCTGATCAACATCTGCGTTGTGAGTATAGAGTCTGGTTGGACGAATAATATCTTCAAATGTCACCTCAAGTCTTTCTTCCAACTCTGGAAATCCTTCATCAACATCTCCTTTTCGAATTGATTTCAAAATTGAAAGAAGTGATCCGTCATCTTGTCGCCACTGTTCTTTGATATAACACACAAGAAGTTTTCCATCCTTCCAAGCTTGTGACTCAAAAGCAAATTTTGGAATCTCTTCCCCTTTTGTAATTGGTGGTAACTGGAAAAAGTCACCGACAGCAATGATCTGCATTCCACCAAATGGTTTTTGGTTTCTTTTAAACGCACGACAAATCTGATCGACGGTGTCGAACTGCTCAGCAGAAAGCATTGAGATTTCATCAATAATCAAAACCTTTGTTGTGTCAAAACGCTTCCAAAGATATTGTTTTCCTTCAAGAGCATCGAGCTCTTGTGGTGTCATGGTTTTCTTCACACCCATTCCTGTCCAAGAGTGAATTGTGACACCACCAATATGTGTCGCCGCGATTCCAGTACTTGCTGTTACAGCAGCAGAAATTCCGTGATCTTTTAAATACTCAATATATTGGTTGAGTACATAAGTCTTTCCAGCGCCAGGTTCTCCAGTCAAGAAAACATTTGCGCCAGTTTTGAGAATAGTTAAAGCGTCGCTTTGAGTCATGCAAGTATTATAGCGTGCATTTAAGAAAGTGACATACTTCCAATTTTTGTTCTTTTGATTGAGATCGCCATTCCAGGAAGTTTGAGTGACTCAGCCATTTTTTCAGCGAGAACACGAATATATGTTCCAGAACGAACCTCTGCTTTAAATCTCACAACGGAAAAATGCTTGTTTCCATACAAAGTGAACATTTTTCTCCAAGACTCAACAATTCCTCTTTGACGAAAATCACCATCAACATTTTCAATAGTTTCTAAAATTCCTGTTTCTAAATCTTCAAGATTAACAACCTTAATTCCAATTACATCAAGTGAATCTATTGTCATAGATCTTGTGGGGATTTCCACATTAGCGTCTTCTCTTGCATATTCAAACAAAGGTTTACCATTCACTGTTTTCGAAGAATATGCCGGATAAGCCCATTCAAAGGTTCCCACAAAATTTGTAAGTAGGTCAAAAACTTTTGAAGATACAAAGTCGTTTGGAACAGCGTGGAGTTTTGGAATACCAAGAACATCAAGCGTGTCCGTGGTCACACCAAACAAAACCTCAAATTCATAGGTTTTTGAAAGACCGAGAAATTCTTCTTTTCGATAAACATCTTTTTCAGAAAGAATCAAAAGAAGTCCTTCAGCTGCAGGGTCAAGTCTTCCCGCATAGGTCAAAGAAACATCTTTTCCAAGTTGTTCTTTTTCTCGAAGTCTTTCAAGAGCCTGAAGTGGAGTTTCGCCTTTTTCTTTATATACAAGGTGTAGTGCCATGCAAAGACAATACCATTTGTTGACTAATCATTCAAATTTCATTACAATAAGGTCACTTTGAATAGAAAAGAAAATACAAGAATAAACAATCAAATACGAGCAAAAGAAGTTCGAGTAATCGACGAAACAGAAGAAGGAACAGCTCCGCGCGTTATGGAAACCCGGGAAGCTATTGCACTTGCGGAATCAAAAGGACTTGATCTTATTGAAATTTCCCCAAACGCAGTTCCGCCAGTTGCAAAGATTATGGATTTTGGAAAGTATAAGTACGAAGAAGCAAAGAAAGCAAAAGAAGCAAAGAAAAAAGCTCATCTTACCGAAACAAAATCACTCCAAATTAAAATTGCTACCGGAGAACACGATCTTCTTTTGAAAGCAAAAAAAGCTGATGAATGGCTCCAAGAAGGACATCGAATCAAAATTGAACTCTATCTTGTAGGGCGATCAAAGTTCAGTGAAAAAGACTTTAAAAAAGAACGACTAGACAGAATTCTCAATCTTATTAAGGAACCATTCAAAATAGCAGATGCTATCAAGCCAAGTCCGAAAGGAATTATGGTAGTTATTGAAAAAGACCGTCCAAAAAAAGGTTGAAAATAAAGCTTAAAAAGACCTTATTCCTAGACAAGACCCTAGAGACTCTAGGGTCTTGCTAATTTACAATATTTCTGCTAAAGTAATGTTCGTTATTCCGAAACCTCGGAAACACCCATTTTTTAGTTGGGTTTTGATTATAAGTAGCGCTTAGGGCGTAAAAAACATGAAGACAAATAAATCATTTACTAAACGAATAAAGGTAACACGTTCAGGAAAACTTCTTGCTCGAAAGCCTGGCTTCAACCACTTTAACGCCAAGCAAAGTCGAACTACTCAACTAGCAGGAAGAAAGCCACGAGCGCTTACTCTTTCAAACAAGGTAATTAATCGAGTGCTTCCTCACCAAAACACGAGAAAGCGAGTAGCAGCAAAATAATATGACACGAGTAAAAAGAGGAACAATTTCATTAAAGCGACGACGAAACGTTTTGAAACAAGCAAAAGGTTTTAGACACGGAGCTAAATCAAAAGAACGAAAAGCAATCGAGACTCTTCGAAAAGCTGGAAAACACGCTTTCAACGATCGACGAAAGAAGAAAGGTGATAAGCGAGCTCTCTGGCAAATCAAGATCAGTGCTGGTCTTCGAGGAACAGGCGTTTCATTCTCAAAATTCATCAATATTGTTGCTACAAACGAATCTCAACTGGACCGAAAAGTTCTTGCGCAAATCGCAGAACAAAATCCAGAAAGTTTCAAACGAATCGTAGCAGAACTAAAAAAGTAACCGTAAGGTTACTTTTTTATATTGTCTCTATTTAAGAAAACATGATTTCTATTCTTTTGAGTACTTCTTTTTGAGAAGAATATTTCTCAGCATAATCATACAGATCTCCCAAAAGCTCTTTCACGATTTCATCTTCTTTTCCAAGCGTGATAACAATCAAGGGTTTTTGAAGTTCTTTTGCAAGTAGTCCTTCGTGTCCTATTTTTTCATTTCCAAGAAACACCAAGACAGCGTCAGAGCTACGAACCATAAGTAAATCTCTTCCAAGATATCCAAAACCAGTGTAGACAACACTTGATACATGTTCAAGAGAAAGCCTATAGTGATTCTCGTGCTCATATCGACTACTTGCAGGAGAAAATCCAATAGTCATACCTTGCACTTCACTTGAACCAAGACTTGCCCAAGCAGAAAAACCAGAACCAGTATCGGTCGCAATAACACCACCTCTTTGTCCTATGTGAGCACCCACAAGTCGAGCAAACTCAAACTCATACAGAGAATAGTTGAGAGGATTATATTTTCCTAAAACAGCTACTGTTTTTTGTGTCATACGTTTATTATTATACCTTAATCATTGAGAGAAATTTTTATAACTTCCCCAGGTTGTGGAACAAATGAAGGAACACCAAGCTCTTCTTTAATTCTTTGAGCAAGAAAAAGAGATGATTTCATTTCTCCCATAGCAACAAAAACTTTTTTAAGTTTCTTTGATGAATCAGAAACAAACTGAACTAAACCATCTGAATCCTTGTGCCCTGAATAGCCTTTCACAGCTTCAATATGAGCCCTGACAGGAATCGTTTGCTCTCCAAGCAAAATAGTCTTTGCACCCTCTTCAATCATTCTTCCAAGTGAACTTGGTGTTTGAAAACCTGTAATCAAAAGTGTATTATTTTTGTCACTCAAATATTCTTTTTCGTGATGAACAATTCTTCCTCCTGTCGACATACCAGCACCAGCAAGAATAACTTTTGGATTTGGTTTTCGTACTATTGATTTTGATTCTTGCGCTGTTTCTGTTTCTTTTAAACCAGGAAATTTAAAAATATTATCACCCTCCATAATATCTTTTTGGACTGTATCTTTTAAAAGATGAGTATATTTTTTAAATATTTGTGTCACCTTAATTGCAAGTGGTGAGTCAAGAAAAACAGGCATTGTTGGAACTTCTCCACTTTCAATCAATTCATTAAATTCATAGAGAAATTCTTGTGTTCGTTCGAGAGAGAAAATAGGAACCATAAGAACACCTCCTCGATGATAATTTTGTAGTAATACACTTTTCAATATTCCACGCCTTCCTTCTTTTGATTCATGATTTCTGTCACCATACACACTCTCAATCAACATATATTCAATATCATCAGGAAGTTTCTCGGTATCTTTCAAAAGTGGAGATGGTGAATTTCCAAGATCTCCAGTGAATACAAATTTTTGTTGTTTATATTCAAATACAAACATAGAAGAACCGAGAACGTGCCCAGCATCAAAAGCTTCTACAGAAAGATCCTTACAGACTTGATACTTTTCATGATAATCAACCGTTTTCCACAAAGAAAACAGTTTGTGGAGAATTTTTGGACTATACATTTCTTCGAGATGAAAAGGTTTTCCCGATTCAGAATTTGCCAGAATACTTGCAGTATCTTCAAGCATTACCTTTGCTATATCTTTTGTAGCATGAGTACTCACAATCTTTCCAGAAAAGCCATCAAAAATAAGTTTTGGAATAAGCCCAATATGATCAAGATGAGCATGGGTTACAAACAACACATCAACTTGTTTTGGATCATAAGAAAAAGGTTTCCAGTTTGATTCTTCTGCCATCTTTGAACCTTGAAGAAGACCACAATCGACAAGAAAGGTTTTTTCAAATCCTTGCACGAGAAAATTTGCTCCTGTTGGAGAAAGTGCACCACCAGAACATGTAATTGTTATTTCTTTTTTCATTATTGTTGTCGTTTAATAGTTTTTACTTTTCTATAACCTACAAGTAAACCTCCAAGAAGACCGAATATAATATCAGAAACTGAATCTGGAAGTGTCGCCAAAGAATCTGGACTCTGTGCCAAAAATTGTATGAGATACTCTAAAACCTCCCAAAGAAAAGCTCCAATAAAAACAAAGACTAATATTGAAACAATTCCTCGTCCTCCTCTTCTATGTTTTTCGTACCAAAGCCAAGTCGCAACAAGAGCAAGCCATGCACCCCCTAGAAAATGCATCATATTATCAAACCAAGAGAAAATAGTATACCAACCAAAAAAAGTTGCCAAAGTATTGAGGATGAAAATAAAAAACACAAAGAAAGAAAGTTGTTTCAAAATATCACGTCGCATATATTTTAGTATACCATATGAACCTTTTTATAAACCATAAAAAAATCCCTCCATTTCTGGAGAGTTTCTTTTTACGGTTATCACCTAGAGGTACTTGCATACAAAACCAAGTGGTTAAGCTACGGAGTACACCACGATGCACCCCAACGCGCAATACCTAAAGAATAGTGTTCAAGTTACTCTTTTGGATAACCGTATTTTTATAATAGCAAAAATAGTTTTTCACACAATATTGTGTGAAATTATTTTTTGTAGTGATTTTGTTTTTCCACTTGCAAGAATTTTATAATCAAATAAAAAATCCCTTTAAAGGGATTTTTTATTTGATTAGTCTCGAGAATCTGAATACACAAGACCTTGATCAATCTTTGGATAAGAGAAAAGTTCTTCAGATCCAAAAAATCGTTCAACTTCTGACTTTCCTGCTTCAACATCTTCTGAGGCATGAACAACATTTGACTGAATACTCATCGCAAGATCTCCTCGAATTGTTCCAGCTGGAGCTTCGAAAGCTTTTGTTGGACCTACAATTGTTCGAATTGCAGATACAGCACCAATTCCAGAAAGTGCCATAACAACAACTGGTGAAGATTTCATAAAATCTTTAATTCCAGCAAAAAAGGGCTTGTCAGCAATATGAGCATAGTGTGCTTCAAGCATTGCATCTTCAAGACTCATCATCTTGATTCCTGTAATTTTCAAACCTTTTCGTTCAAATCGTCCAATTATTTCTCCTACGAGATTTCGTTGAATTGCATCTGGCTTGATAATAATAAGTGATTTTTCGTTTTTTGGATGATTGTCCATATACTGTGAAAATTTATTTATAACATGTGTATACTACAAAAATATACACCATAAAGCAACTATGCTTTTTGACCCTTATAGAAACGCTCCAAAATCTCCTGATCAACCTCTTCTTTTGGTCGTCCATAAGTCATATATGAAAGTTGTTTGAGTGGCTCGATAATATCTTTGTTTCCTGGCATATAGTCTTCAGTTTTGAGATTAAATGGTTTTGCAGGTTGGCCATTTACCAACATAGAAACGAGTGCGTTTCGATTATCGAGTTTAATCACATCATCAGCAGAAAATGTTGGCTTAAATCTTCCTTCAAGCGCCATTGCATCTTCTGGACTAATTCGAAACAGTGCCATTGAACCCACGTTTCCAAGAATCGCACCTTTTATATCTTCATTGAGCTGTGACAAATATTGGTGAGCTACAGTGAGCGAAAGTTTGTATTTTCGCGCCTCAGAAAGAATTGAAGAAATACTTGGTGTTGTAACATTTTGGAACTCATCTATATATAGGTAAAACGGCGGATAATCTTTTCCAAAGGAATCCACTCGAGAGAGCGCTGCCATTTGAAGTTTACCAACAATAATCATACCAATGAGGTTTGCATTAATTTCTCCGAGTCGACCCTTTGAAAGGTTTACCAGAAGAATTTTTTTCTTGTCCATGATATTTCTGAAATTGAACGAACTATTTTGTTGCGCTACAATCGGACGCATAATTTCGTTTGAGATGAATGTATCAAACTTTGAAGTAATGTACGGAACAAAGTTTTCAAGTCCCTGCTCACCCGTTGTTTTTTCTGCATTAACCCAAAACTGTTTAATAATTGGATTTGTAGTGTACTGCAACTTCATATCTCGAAATGCTTTATCAGAAAGTACTCGAGTAATTTCAAGAAGTGTTGACCCAGATTCTGGATGATCCATCACAAGTCCCGCTGAGTTTTTGAAGTATTGTTCAAACATCGGACCTCCTGTTGATTTCATATCAAAGAGCTGACTAAAAATATTCATAAGCTCGTTGATCACAAATGTTTTCTGTTCAGGATATCTAGTGTCATATTCGAGCATGTTGAGTCCAAATGGTCTATCGATATACGCCGGATCAAAGTAAATAACATCCTCAGCACGTTCTTTTGGAATCATGGAAAGAAGTGTTTGAATATCATTTCCGTGTGGATCAATATAACAAACTCCTTGTCCGTTCTTAATATCCTGAGCAATCATATTCAAAAGAATACCGGTTTTTCCTGTTCCCGTTTGACCAATTACATACATATGACGCATACGGTCCATTTCTTTCATAAACACCTTTGAAGTGTCTCCACGGTATTCATTTGTCCCCAAACAAACAGATCCTTCTTTTGCTTCAAATGGAGCCGGAGCGGTACCCGAACGAGATTCTTTAATACCCATCGTTGCAGCGTGCCCCACAGGAAAGTGAAAGATACTTGTCAGTTCTTTAAGATTCAAAATGAGAGAATGTTTCTCTGAAGGTATTCGGAAAATAAAATTATGAAGGAGTTGATTATTTTTCTTTTCAGCAACACGGGTAAATAGAAAACCGTTTCCGTGAGGTTTTTTAAATTGTTGAAAGGCAGACTCAATATCATGAAGAATTGACTCAGAACGATTTCGTGAAGAAGATGAAGCAACAACTCGAACACTCACGCTCAAGAGACTTGAGCTTATTTTTTTTGTAACACCTTCAATTGCAAAATCATCAATCTTTTTTTCTTCTTCCTCTTTTTGCTTTTCTTCGGGAGTTTTTTCTTTTGCAAAAAAGTCTTTTCCTGCCTTGAAAAATTCTTGAGTAAAAGTTCCCTCTCCAGCATCTTTCAATTTAATACCCTTTTTCAAATCATCCAAAACAGTTCCGAAGTTTTTTTGTTTATCTTCGTTGATTGGAGTCACAATAATTTGAAGCCCAGCGCCTTCTTGGTTTGCATCAAGCTTTGAAAACACATTCAAAATAGCACTCATTGGATCGTGTCCGAGTTCATCGTAGGTTAAAATTGGAAGCACTTCTCGCTCTTGCAAAGAAGCATGTGAACCAACCGATTCCGCTCCTTCAATAAAAATATTGTAATCATCAGTAACTTCGCGAACCTTTGCGTCTTTGTAATATGCAAGAAGATGTTTTTCCAAAAGCGAAGCTCTTTCCCGTGGAAGAGAAACATACAACACAACATATTCAGACCCAAGAGGTTTTGCAATTTCTATTGTGTAATATTGTTTTTGTTTATTAAATTCTCCTACAGAAATAGACTGCATTCCAGCATAAAACTGTTCCATTGCCCGCATGAGAACTTCTGGACTTAATTTCTCGGCACCATTCCCAGAAATTGAATCAACCGGAAGTGTGATTTCAAACAAAGAAAGATGAAGAGATTTAAATTCTCCAGAAGAAGAAGTGAGTCCTGGAATTTCATGAGTCGCAATCAAATACTGAACAAGGAAACGATGAAAATCATCCTCAAGGTGAGGATTTCCCATGGCAGAAACAATATTCAGTGCGTTTTTGAGACCCTTTTCAAGTAAAATACCAAAGAGTTCTTCAATCTGTCTGTCGTGTGATTCTGGTTTGAGCTTCAGTGTAATATGCGCTTCTTCTTGTGGAGTGATTACAGAATCTTCATGAAGAACAACCTCTGTAGGAAGATTTTTATAGGTTTCAATAGTATGTATCGCTGCAACTTCTTTTGGTTTTTCAAAATTAAGACTTGCAAGTTCTTGTTCCTTTGAAGCAAGTTGACGCTTCAAAAAAGCAACCTCATCTTCTGGATTATTAAATTGTGGAATAGGTTCTTTAAACGACAACATATATATTTCTATTGTATCATTTTTCCAAAAATAAAAACCATCTTATTGATGGTTTTTATTTCGTCAAAACTATTGTTCCCTCTTCTGTAATTGCAATTGTATGTTCAAAGTGTGTAGCAAGAGAGCCGTCATACGTAACATAGGTATATTCATCTTCTGTGACCGCAACCTCATCAGTCCCAAGTGTAAGCATCGGTTCAATCGCAAGAACCATTCCTGGAACAAGTTTTGGGCCATCGCCTTTTTTTCCATAGTTTGGAACATATGGTTCTTCATGAACAGAATATCCAACACCATGACCAGCAAGAATTTTTACAATTCCGTATCCATATGGTTTTACAAATTGTTCAATCGCATAACCGATATCACCGACAGTATTTCCAACAACTGCTGCTTTAATACCCACATGTAATGCTTCTTTGGTAATTGAAATAATCTTACGTGCTTCATCGCTTACCTCTCCACAAGCAATTGTGATTGCAGCATCCGTAATCATTCCTTTATGTTTTAGACCAATATCAACAGAAACAATATCTCCCTCCTGAAAGATAATATCCTCATGTGGAATACCGTGAACAACTTCATCGTTTACCGAAACACAAACAGCTGCAGGGTATGGGTAAGAAACTCCTTCTGGTGTGTAATTCAAAAATGCAGGAGTAACTCCGGCTTCTTCAAACAAAGCTCTTGCGAGAGTGTCAATTTCCATAGCTGACACTCCTGGCTTTACAGCTTCTCCAAGCGCGCGCAAAATATGACCGTGAATACGACCTCCTTCTTTCAAAATTTCAATATCTTCTTTTGTTTTTAACTGAATATGATTCATGAATTTTTATCGAGTAGCCAATCGTGAAATAAGCTCATTGTGAACATCTTCAACTGACTGCTCTCCATTAATTTCAAGAAATACGTAATCTGGATGTTCATGGAAATACGCCATTGAAGGAACAACATTCCATTCAAACCATTCCAAACGACTTTTAATATATGCATCTGTGTCATCTCTTCGCCCTCGTGCTTTCATACGATCAAACGCCCAATTGTTTGACACGTTAATGTAGATAATGATTGGATTATTTTGTCCAAAAAATTTAAGAGCTGAGTCAAGAACCGGAGCTTCTGCTGGACGTCTACACAAACCATCAAGTATCAAATCTTGTGTTCCGTTATAATTTTTAACTAAAAAGTCTGTCCAAAGCCAGATAGGCATAAACACAGGCATGAGTCCACCATCTGTCAAAACCTGTTTAGTAAGATTTGCAGTATGAGATCCAGTCTCCATAAACTGACGAAATCCTTCTCCTGTTTCAATATAGAGAACTTCATTCCCTTTTGTTTTTTTAAGATATTCTCCTAATATTTTTGCCTGAGTTCCTTTCCCAGAACCAGATTTACCAAAGAAAACGAATGTTTGTGGACGCATAATACTTGTTAATTAAATTAGATAAATACATTCGCAGTATAACACAAGAACCCTTGAATTAAAACAAAAATCCGCCCTGTTGGGGGCGGATTTTTGTTTTAATATTGTCGCATTGCAACAGCGCCATCAAGTTTCTTTGTAATATCAATAATTACAGAAACCACAATGAGGAGTGCTGTTCCTCCAATTGTAAGTGAAGGAATTCCAGTAAGTTGTTGTGTGAGCACAGGAAGTACTGCAATCAACCCAAGGAATAATCCTCCCAAGAATGTAATTCGTTTTACAATTTTTTCAATATATTCCTTTGTTGAATTTCCTGGACGAACTCCTGGAATAAAGGCACCTTGCTTTTGAAGATTTGAAGCCATAGCATCAGCATCAAAAGTAATAGATGTATAGAAATATGTAAATGCAAATACAAGTGCAAAGTATACAAGTGAGTACACCCATACTGATTGCAAGAACCAGTTAAGAGCATTCACCACCCCTCCTGCCCAAGACGCACTTGAAGCTGAAAGGAAAGTTACGATAAGTTGTGGGAAAAGAAGGATAGAGAGAGCGAAGATGATTGGCATCACTCCCGCCATATTTACCTTCAAAGGAACAAAACTATGTACTGTTCCTGATCCACCTTGTCGTGATGCATTTGCATACGTTGTCGGAATAAGACGTTCCGCTTCTGTTACAAGAATAACTCCTGCGATAATAAGAAGAGCGAGAACCACAAATGCCAAGTATAGTGGGATTTGTGCAACATCAAATGTGAATGAGAACTGACTTATTTGAGATGGGATTGCAGAAACGATACCTGCAAAGATAATCACAGATACCCCGTTTCCAATTCCATACTCAGAAATAAGTTCTCCAAGCCACATAAGGATGAATGATCCAGCGATAATAGAAGCTAAGTTTGTAACTGTTTGAAGAGTTGTTTGATCAACAAGAACTCCTTGTTGTTGCAAAAGAAGCAAAAGACCAAAACCTTGAATTGCTGCCAATGGGATAGTAATGATTCGAGAGATTTGCGTAAATCGATCTCGTCCAATCGCACCTTCTTCATGGAACATTGATTTCAACCGAGGTGAAATCACAGTAAGGAGTTGCATTACAATTGAAGATGTAATGAACGGTCCCACTCCAAGAAGAACCAATGACAGTGATGATAAACCTCCTCCAGAGAAAATGTTTAGAAGTCCAAAGAATTGATTTGTTTGCAATAGACTTTGAAGTTGAAATACATCTACACCTGGAACTGGAATCGAAGACAGCATTCGAAATACAATCAAAATTCCCAAAAGGAATAAAATCTTGTTTCGAATAGACTTATCTTTTAAAACCACCGTTAGTTTTTGCCAAAATTTCATAATATTAGTATATCACCAGGAAACCCTATTGGATATAGCTATCCAATAGATGAACCCTGACGTAATTATGCTTTTACTGTTCCACCAAGCGCTTCAATTTTTGTTTGCGCACTTTTTGAAACTGCACAACCAATAATAGTAAGCTTCTTTGTTAATTCTCCAGATGCAAGAATTTTCACTTCTGGGAGTTTACCACTCTTTCGTTCAATAATTCCTTTTTCTGCAAGAGTTTTTGGAGAAACGATATCGTTATTAGAGAACAACTCAAGTGAAACAAGATTCACTGCAAATGCTTTTTCTTTTGATCCATCTACAGTTTGAGCTCGGTTTTTACCGTGACCTCGAAGTTTTGGAAGCTTCTTGATAAGGTCAAGATACGCAGGTCGAATACTGTGTCCAGCTCGTGCCTTTTGTCCCTTGTGTCCTCGTCCTGAAGTTTTTCCTCGTGTACCTCCTCGTCCTACAAGTTTCTTTTTAGCATTTTTTACCTTTCGTTTAAGAGTATGAGTTTGCATAGTCGTGTGAGAAAGTAAATTATTTTACTTCTTGTGTATTACTTGTAGATTCGACCATCTTCCCTGTTGGAAGTTTTTTAAGAGCAAGCATTGTTGCTCGAACATTGTTGATTGGGTTTTTACTTCGAGTATAAATCTTTGCAGTAACATCTGTCATACCTGCAAGATTGAAAATATCTCGAATCGCTGCTCCTGACACAAGTCCTTTTCCTTTGTTTGGTGAAAGCCAAATTTGAGATGACTTGTATTTTGCTTCCACTTCATGTGGAATAGAAGCATTTTTTGTTCGAGGAATAGTCATCATATGCTTCTTTGCACTTTGAAGTGCTTTGTTGATAGCAAGTGATGTGTCGTTTGACTTACCTGTCCCAAAACCAATTCGTCCATTTTTGTCTCCGATAAGCATTGCAACAGCAAATGAAAATCGTCGTCCTCCAGCCATAACTCGAGTTACTCGTCGGATACTTACAATTTTTTGATCGAACTCAGGTTTTACACGTTCAGGTCGCTTTCCTCCTCGTGGTCCACCTTTTGGTCCACCAAAACGTCGTTGTCCACCAGATTGTGGTGCACTACTTCCTGGAGCTCCTGGAGCTCGCCGTGGCGCACCTTTTGGAGCAAATTTTGGAGTAAAAGTTCCTCCCGTATTATTTGTTTTTGTTACGTTTTTTGTTTCCATATAACTTAGAATGTTAGCCCAGCACTTCGTGCTGTGTCTGCCAATGTTTTTACTCGACCAACATACTTGTATCCATTTCTATCAAATACAACTGTATTGATTTTCTTTTCGAGAGCCAATTTTGCAATTATTTCTCCTACCTTTGCTGCTCGCTCAGCTTTTGATCCATCTTTCATCTTTCGATCAGATGCAGAAACAAGAGTTACCCGAGAAACATCGTCAATCAATTGTGCGTAGATTGATTTGTTTGAACGAAACACTGTAAATCGTGGTCGTTCAGCTGTTCCTTTCACTTGTGAACGAATTCGCTTTTTAATTCGGAAACGTTTCGCAAGTTTAATATTTTTTATAGTTTTCATATAAATGTATTTAAGAAGATATTATGCAGACTTCTTACCTTGCTTACGTCTAATATATTCTCCAACATATCGAATACCTTTCCCTTTGTATGGTTCTGGTTTCTTAAGTGCTCGAATACTTGCTGCAAATTGTCCGACCTTTTCTTTATCAATTCCTGTAATAGTCATGTTGTTCTTTTCAATAACAACCTCAAGTCCAGCTGGAACTTCTACACGAACTTCGTGAGAAAATCCAAGGTTCATAACTATAGTTTTTCCATCAATATTCATACGGTATCCAACTCCTTCAAGAGCAAGTTGCTTTTTGTATGGTTCTACCAAACCAGCAATCATGTTTTTGATATGAGAAGCGTATGTTCCCCAAAGTGCATATGAGAAATTACTATCATCATTTGGTTTCAATGTGATTTCATTTCCATTGATCATAATATCGATATTATTTTTGAACGGTCGAGAAAGTTCACCTTTTGAACTTTTCGCTGTGAATACTCCATCAGCAAGTGATACAGTAACACCTTCGGGAATTTGTATGATTTGTTTTCCTACTCGTGACATATATTTCTTACCAAATCTTAAACAACGCTTCCCCTCCGACTTGTTCTTTTCGTGCTGATTTTCCATCAAGCACTCCTTTTGGAGTTGAAAGTACTAGTAATCCATATCCGTTTCGAACCGATCGAATATCGTTTGTTCCAAAATAAATTCTTCGTGAAGGTCGAGAAACTCGCTCTACATGAGTAACCTTTGGTTCTTTTCCTTTGTATATAAGTTCAAGCTCAAGTGCTGGAAATCCATCTTTCCCTGTTTTTTTAGAAGCAGTTTTGATGAATCCGTTTTTTAGCAAGCACTGTGCAATGGCATGCTTATACTTTGAGTAAGGAGTCACAACTGATTCCTTTCCTGCAAGGTTTGCATTTTTTACCATTACGAGCATATCTGCGATTTTATCCATAATTATTGTTGTATAGAAAGCAAAAACTTTCTATGTAATTACCATGAAGACTTACGAATTCCAGGAATCATCCCTTCGTTTGCAAGTTCACGAAACTTAATTCGAGACATTCCGAATGCTCGGAGATATCCTTTTGATCGACCTGTGAAAGCACATTGGTTCTTTCGGCGTGTTGGCGAAGAGTTTCGAGGCAGCTTTTGAAGCGCTTCGAGATCTCCGTCTGCCTTAAGCTGCGCTCGCTTTGTAGCGTACTTTTGGTACATTCGCTCTTTTTTGATATTTCGAGCGATAAGAGATTTTTTAGCCATGTGTGACTAGTATCTAGTAGATATCACGCTAAAACTATTGAAATTACAGCATTTTGCTGTAGTTTTAAGAGAATTTACGGATCTACACATTATTCTATTAAATGTGCCTGAGTTCCCTCAGACAGACCTCATACTACTTCCTAAACCCTTATTTGTCAATGTTTTTCAGACTCAAGAAAAGCTGGCAAAAGCCAGCTTTTCTCACAGACCTAGGGTAGCGAATTGATCTGTTATTTTAATTATAACACTAACAATCAGATCGAAAACTACAAATAACAGAAGCTGGGGATTGAGGTTCGTTACCCTGTCCCTCGAATGAATTTGCCACCATAACTCCAACAAGACCCATGAGGATTATGAGTGAAAATAGAAGAATAGTTTTTATAAAGTGACCATTAAACATGAGCCAATTATATCATACAGAAATAATTTTAATGATATACTTTGTGTATGAAATTGAGTCACAAGAAAAAAATTGCATACACTGGCGGAATTATCGCAATTGCAACAATTTCTTTTTTTGTGGTTCACAATCTCAATTTTTCAAAAAGTACTGCAAAAATATACGAGAAGAAACTTCAAAAAACCGAACAATCTCTTGAAATATTTCAATCACAGGATTTTACACTCTCAAATCAAGATGGTTCCGTACAACACACCATCTCAAAAGAAAATCTTGGTCTTTTTGCAAGTGTCATAGATGATCCAAAAACAGGATTTCCAACAATAGATATCTATGATCCCCTTCTTACAGAAGAACTTCAAAACTATAACCAAGAAATGCAGGATGCGTATTTTAAAATACATGAAGATAACTCTATAGAAATTATTCCTTCAAAACTTGGTGTTCGAGTTGATATTACAAATACAGAGCAATCCATCATTAAAAGTATTAAATCGAAACAACACTCTACTGAAATTATATTTGAAAGTATCGAGCCAGATCTCACAACAAAAGAAGCGGAGGAGCTACAAATAAAACACCCTATTGTTTCATTCACCACTTATTTCTCTTGTTGTGAAGCACGAGCAAAAAATATACAACAGGTTGCAAAGGTTGTTGATGGAGCACTTGTGTTCCCAGGACAAGAATTTAATCTCAATACCCACATCGGAAAACGAACTGAGGACAGAGGCTTTCTTCCAGCAGGAACTATTGTAAAAGGAAGTATGATTGAAACAGTTGGTGGAGGAATCAGTCAGTTTGCAACAACTTTTTACAACGCAGTATATTGGGGTGGATTCCAAGATATTAGTCACACACCACACAGTCGATATTTTTCTCGATATCCAGAAGGAATTGAAGCAACAATCTCATGGCCTGAGCCTCATCTTATTTTTAAAAATAACAGATCTCACGGAATCTTAATACAAACAAAAACCGGAGATACTTATGTGACTGTAACTTTTTTTGGAAACAATGATGGACGATATATTCAAGGAAAACACAAAGGTGGAGAAACAATAGTCACAACAATTTCAGAAGGTGGAGAGAACGCACAAATAGTAGAATCTACCGTTGAAAACAAAACAGATATCTATCCACCAAAAGAGATTTACTATGTTGATGAAAATCTCGAAAAAAATGCAATCTATCATAAAACACCGGGACGACACAGTTACTCGGTTGATATCATTCGAACAATCAAAAATAAAGCTGGAGACATTTTAGAATCAAGAAAATGGAAAACATTTTATCTTTCAGAAGACAAAGAGTTTATGGTTCAATCTTGCGAGTTTGCACCAGAGCAAAGTATTTGTAAGACAAAGGAAGATGTAGAAAACGAAAAAAAATCTCTTGAGGAATTCTTTCAAGAATTAGAAAAAAATAGCTAATAAAACACCTATTGCAGGGTGTTTTATTTTGACCTACTTAGTGGTATACTCTCGACAAGTTATGAAAAATATCGAAAGAATTTTTATCCTATTTTGGGGAGATATTGTCATACTATTCTCCTCTTTTTGGTTGACCCTTATTGTTGGTTTTTGGGGTGATTTTAATCAAGAAATTATAGAATCTCACTCTGTTCCCTTTTTCTTTTTACATATAGGTTGGGTTATCATTCTCTTTCTTTTTAATCTTTATGAACTCAAGCTTTCAAAACCAAATATTTCAAATTTAAAAAATATTGGACAAGCACTTGTTTCTTGCTTTTTACTTGGAATAGTTTTTTTCTACCTTACACCTTTTTTTGAGATTACACCTAAGATAAATCTTGTTATAAATACCGTTACTTTCGGTGGACTCTTTTTCCTTTGGAGAAGAATGTTTTATCTATTATTTGCAAAAAATTTCAGGAAAAAAGCAATTCTTATAACCAGCGAGTCAAATCAAGTAAAAATTAATTTTATAAATTTCCTTGAAAATAATCCTCACACAGGAATTGAAATTGTAAACTCATATACAGATGCTGAAGTATTCCTATCTCAAGAATACTCAAATATAGACATATTAATTGTTTCTGGAAATGTTCTTAAAAACCCACAAATATTTAAAGCTATCTTTAAAAGAAATATTGAAATATTAGAATTTACTCAAGCATATGAAAATCTTCTAGCAAAAATCCCAATCGATACTATCGATGAATCTTGGCTGATCCACAAAATACCTGAAGAAAATATTCTCTATAAAACAATTAAAAGATGTGTTGATATTTTTATTTCCTCTCTTGCGTTGATTATTTTTTCTCCTTTTCTCATACTTGCAATAATATCAATCAAACTCCAAGATAGAGGACCGATCTTTATCAAACAAACACGGACCGGAAAACATAATATCCCATTTAAACTTCTCAAATTACGCTCAATGGTTTCATTACACTCTGATGGTTCAGCAGAGTCAGGAGGAGTTCCGACCTGGGCAGAAAAAAATGACCCAAGAATCACCTCTGTTGGAAACATACTCAGAAAAACACACATTGATGAATTACCACAACTCATTAATGTACTTCGTGGAGATATTTCACTTGTGGGACCAAGACCGGAACGCCCAGAATTTGTCGCAAAACTCGAGCAAGAAATTCCCTTCTATCACATGAGACATATCATCAAACCAGGCTTCACCGGCTGGGCTCAAATCAAGTTCAGATACGCGCGAAATGTTTTGGATAGTAAAGAGAAGTTTGAATATGATTTGTACTATATTAAAAATAGAAATATAATTCTTGATTTTGGTATTATTACCAAAACAATACAAATTATTTTTACCCATCAATAAACAATGTTCAACCTATCGAAACTTTTTCCATCAAGTCTTCACCTTAAAAAAACCATTATTCAAAATATGTCATGGCTTTTTTTGGGCGAACTCACAGGAAGAATTATTAAAATACTTCTTGTAATCTACGCCGTACGTCTTCTTGGAACAAGTGAATGGGGCATGTTTTCCTACATTCTTTCTTTCGTTACAATCTTCATTAACTTAACCGATATTGGTCTTAATACAATCGTTGTAAAAGAACTTGTTTCAAAAGATCAAGAGAAATTCTCTTATTTTTCTACTGCTTTTTATATCAAAATTTGTTTATTACTACTTTCTGCTTTAGTAATATTTACCACAATTCCTTATGAGTCAATCGGAAATAACATTGCAATAGTCATATCACTATTTTTATTTTCTTTCTTTGAAACCGTGCGAGACTTCATCATGTCTCTCAGTCGTGCTGAAGAAAAAATGAAATACGAGGCGCTATTCAAAATACTCAGCAATATCATTGTTGGTCTTTTTGGGTTTTATTTTCTACACCTTGCAAGTACTGCACAAAATCTATCCCTTGCCTATGCTCTTGGTGCTTTCTTGAGTTTTATAATTTCTAGTCTATTTCTTTTCCGAAAAAATAAATATATTTTTTCTTCTTTTTCAAAAAAACTTGTAAGTCCCCTTTTAAATCTGACATGGCCACTTGCCATCGTACTCATTACAACAACAGTTATTTTTAATACTGATATTTTGGTATTGCAAAAATATAAAACGCTGAGTGATGTTGGAACATACTCAGCGACCCAAAAACTTATATTTCTTTTCCATATCATTCCTCAAGTAATACTTGGAGCGATGCAACCCGCGATGACAAAACTTCGAAGTCATATGGAAGAATTTAAATCTTTTTACAAAAAAGTTTTTATCATTCTTATGGGAAGTTCGATACTAATCAGTATTACAACAATCCTGTTCCCAAAATTCATTCTTTCTCTCTTTTATGGTGGAGATTTTGTTTCCGGATCAACAGCCCTCCAAATTCTTTCCCTTTCACTCATTCCTGTTTTTATAAACTACCTCAGTGTGTACACGATCATTACATTCGATACCCAAAGAAAACTTCTTTGGGGGAACACAGTGCTTATCCTCACAAATATTATTCTCAATCTAGTCTTGGTAAGATTATATGGAATTATTGGAGCATCGCTCGCAACAACAATCTCTCTTAGTTTAGTTTGTTTATACAACACCTATCAAATGAAACGATTTATATTTTCTTATACAATTTCAGAAAAAAAGACTTAATACCAAAAGGTAAAAATCTAAATAGTGTCATATAAAAAATATATTTACCAATAGAAAAAAGATACGCAGTGTAAAAACCTGGGTATTTTTTTCTGTGTCGAACAACAGAAGAAATATTATTTTTGAGTAAAATTTTTTTATTTTTAAAACTATTACTTCCAGTTCTGAGAGAATAACCTGTAGAAAAATCTTGAATATTTTTCATAAGCCCTGTCGTTCCCATTCTGAGAACAAAGTCATAATCTTCCATATCCTTCACATTCAAAGCTTCAGAATATCCTGAAATTTGCTGGGCGGTCTTTCTTCTGTACACGACACCTGAATGAGTAAAGTGATTAAACCGCAAAAAACTCTTTCGTATATCGACATCTTGCTCTGGTGGAATAATAGAGTACAAAAAGTTTTGCCCTTCATCAAAAACACGAACTGCAGTTCCAACAAGATTATAGTTACTATTTGCGTCCAGAAAAGAAACTTGTTTTTCTATTTTTTGAACATCGCTCCAAAAGTCATCATCATCAAGAACCGCAACATATGTGCCACGACAAAAACTAAGTGCTCTATTTCTTGTTTTTTGAATTCCAAGATTTTTATCATTGTTGTATACAAAAATCCTTGAATCGGAAAAAGAAGAAATAATCTCAAGTACATTATCAGTAGATCCATCATTCACAATAACAAGCTCCCAATTTTGATAAGTCTGATTTAAAACACTTTCAATAGCTCTCTTGATTGTGAGAGAGCCGTTATATGTGCAGAGTATTATACTAACAAGATTAGATTCCATGTTTAAAAAAATTTCTTATAGACCTTTGACATGATTTGGGAAATAAAAACAAAACTTTTGTTCGAATTGTTTTGAGAAAAAACACAAACTCTTCTTTCCAGGAAAAAACTTTTCTTGAATGCATATCTACATCTATTTTATTTTTTTTCAAACTTCGAAGAACAGATCGCCTCCATTTTCCTCGTATAACCGCATTGTGAACAGCAATTTCTTGTTTGTGTGTACTATAAAATCTTGGGAATATATCAGAACGATACGAACCATTGATTTCAAATTCCCAAGCTGATTCTTTCTCGTCTAAAAATTCCTGCAAAAATCCCCTATTCCAAAGAGACAAAACTGTTGAAACTCGATACAAAGAACCAGGAATAAGTTCTCCCATATATTGATCAACAAAAACAGAACCTTGCGGTTTTCCACTCACACCTAAAAAGTTAACTTGTTTTTCTAATGCATTTTGAAATACCTGTTCAATTCTTTCAGTATGAATTTTTTCTTTCAAAAGCAAATCATCAAGCCAAAGAAATACATATTGGTGTGGAAGAGATTCAAGTGCTTTTTTAAGATTTTTTGACCAACCCACATCTTCACCAACAAGAAGAGGTTTTGCCTTACTATACTTCGGATGAGTTGTATTTGAAAGATAATATATTTCAAATGGACAATCTTTCCAAAACAAATCAAAAGAAGACCAAAAAGGCTTTTGAAGATCTTTGTAGGAGTCACAGGAAACCACCAAAATACATATATTATTTGTGAGATTATTTTGCATATATAGCTCGTGATTTCTTAAATACAAATTGATCAACGCTTTCTCCAAACGCATTATATGGAAGCACGCAAATATATTCCTTATCAAAACAAGCGTGAACAGCAGCTCCACCAGACAAGACAGTAATAAAATGTTTTGAAGAATACATTATATCAACATAACGATACAAATCTTGTTTTGAAACATCCACATATTCCACACGAGTTTCTTTTGTTTGAAATTTTGAAACATAGTTCTGGAAAGTCTGCTGACTATATTCCCAACCAACTTTCTTACCAGAAATATAATTTGAATCCACTAAAATAGTCTCTTCGTATTCTGAAATTTTTTGAGGCGTGTAAAAAATCTCTGGAATTCCCTTTCCAATACCTTGAAGGCCAAATTGTTTCTCAACAATTTCAGTAATAGAATCGCATCCCTGTGTCACAAAAATCTGTTTCCAAGTTTTATCTTTTGAAAAAATACGAAAAACCAAACCATCTTCTTCAACGAAACCTTTAAAGTAAGGATTTTTCAAAAATAATAATTCTGCTATATCTTTATTTGAAAGTTTTTCATAAGATTTTTTTGTAATGTAAAAATCAGCACCATACTTTTCATGAAGAAGTCTTGGAAGTGAGGTAAACACAGTCCAATCACCCAAACCTTTATATGGTATATCTAAAACAATTTTTTTTCTTGCTATAGCTTTTTGGATACTCTGTGAATAAGTTTTATATGAAAATCTATCAAACAAAAGATTCCATATATTTTTTACAAAATACAGACCAAAAAACAAAAAACTTCCAAGTAATCCGAGTTTACGCATAATTGAAAAAGTTTTTTGTTTCAAGTAATTTTTATACATACAATTCAAAATGGAAGAAAACTAATAACAAAAAGTGTCATAATTTTACATCTATCAAACATTGGTGGCTTGCTTTGCATTGCTTTTTGAAAAGCGTGCCGAGCACTTTTTTTCTTACCCTTTTGAAGTAATATAAAACCAAGTGATTTCCATAAAAAGAAACCAACCTTATGTTTTTCATACATTGGATACACCCTTTCTTTGAAAATGAGGAATTCCTCAACACTTTGATTTTTACTTATGTTTGATCCGTGAATCGAATATACCAAAAGAGGTTCCGAAATATATCCAAATACTCCATTATCAAAACAGCGAACAATAAAATCAACGTCTTCCCAGTGATTTATTGTTTCAGAAAAAAAACCAATTTTTGACCTCACAAAATCAAGTCGAGTAAATATATTCATCCCACTAAATGTTGAACCAATACGAGTAAGGAAAAATGACACTGGTTTTTTTGTTGAAAATCTAAAGCTTTTTTTTGTTTTCGTATGCCCAGATTCAATCCAAATATCAGAACTACAAAAATCAATATCCTTATTTCGATTCATATATTCAACAAATTTTGAAATACGCCAGTGGACAAATTTATCATCAGAATCAAGAAAGGTAACAAAAAAACCACTTGCCTTTTCAAGTCCTGTATTTCTTGCCTTTCCTATTCCACCATTTACTTGTTTGATATACACAACTCGAGAGTCTCTTTCGATGTATTCAGAAACAATTTCTTCTGTATTATCTGTTGAACCATCATCAACAACAATAATTTCAAAATTATCATAATCTCCGTGAATAATACTTTCAATTGCCCGAGCAATATATCCTGCTCGGTTATAGGTTGGTATGATAATTGAAACTTTTTGATCCATTACTTTTTAAAAATAAAATTATCAAATGCCGTATCAAGAATTCGAGACAGATCACCTTCGACAAGTTCAAGTTCTCCCTCGTGTGTAATTGCATATGACTTGTAGCCAAACGATCTTAGTTTTTCAACCGCTTGCATTGAAGCATCGCCACCATTATCAAATCGACACACTTCAAGAGAGATAAGAATATTATTATTTCTAAAAATATCTTCTCCACCTTCAAGAACAAATACTTCTGCGCCCTCAACATCCATTTTCATACATGTTGGAATTGCATGTGACTGACAATACTCTGATAAAGTAATCATGGAAATAGTAATACTTCTTTTATATGAACCATTAACAACATCAGTTCTTTCGTCTGCGAACTTTTTGTTGATAGTACTTACCCCAGAAGAGTCAGACAAAAAGAGTTCTCCTTCTCCTGACTGATTTGAAACTGCAACCTGAGATACTGTTACATGTGTATTCAAAGCTGTATTATTTTTTACCACATCACAGACTTCTTTAATTGGTTCAAATGAATGAACTTCTCGACAAATATCAGATGTAAGATAGGTATAAAATCCATAGTTTGCACCAAGATCATAAAACACATCATCCGATCCAAGATGTTTGATGAAAAATTTACTTAATTTATATTCAGCGGGACTGTAGATAAGGGCACCAAACACATAGAGAATAATAATATCTTGATCTATAATATCAGCCTTGATTTTCCTTCCCCAAAACAAAGAAAACTCTCGATTCTCTTTTTTAAGAAAACCACAACGCCACAGCAAATATAGTCCATAAAATCTTACCGAGAAAAGAAGTCTTACAAACTTCCACAAAAAACCTTGCTTGGTAGCAAAATGATTGAAATAGAACGCATGTTTATACGCTTGTTCAAGTTGTTGTAATGTAGTTTCTTTGTGGAGCATACTATAAATTTATATTATTTGTTAATAACTATATTCTGGAATAAAGGTCTTTATTTTTTTGTTTACCTCATTAATCACACTCATATTTTTTGACTGAACTGCCGTATACATCAAAAGATCTGCGTAGTTTTTGTTATATGAACCCATGTCATACAAAACATGAGCATACTCAAGCGCCTTGTTGTAATCTTTTGCGAGAATCTGTGTTTCAATCATCACCTCATATCCCAATGCAGAAAACGGAGCATTTTCAATTGTTCTCGCGCTAAACTTCTCTGCCTCTTTAAGGTATCTATCTTTATTTTCAGATTGAATAGAAGAAAGTAATCCAGCAATACGTGCACTCACTAAACTAAAACGAAGATCAAAAGGATAGGTGTCGGACATAGAACTTGCATAACCAAACAAAACCTCTAGTTCTTTTTCTCCATACAGCTTTACTTCTTCATCAAAACTCTGCCAATACTGTCTGTACCCATCAATAATAATATCCAGAAACTGAGCTTCTGACCGGAGAGTACCGACAGGAGAAGTATTAAAAGCCTTTTCAAACAGAGCGGGTCTTTGATCAAGGGAAGCATCTGTTAATACTCGTATTTGTTTTGATTCTGCTCGGACTCGCATTGCAAAGAAATACATAGCAAACATAACAACAACAAACATAAGGATAGTGAGACCAAATCTTACATATTCATTCAAATTATATTTTTGCTTGATTGTACTACCTCCAAAAAGAAATACTGAAATAAGTCCAAGAAGTACAAAATATGCTTGAATACTTGAAATAGTATCAAAGGCAAAAAATAGTTGGAATTGATACGATACAAGAAGTCCTACAAGAAAAGATGCTGTGAGTATGTCTTTTCGATCTTGAGTGTTTTGAGCAAAGCGAACCAAAGAAACCAAAACAAAACCAAGCACCGAAAGATACAAAACAAGACCTGGAACACCAGAAGAAACCAATGTTTCTAACATTGCATTGTGAGGTTTGTCTGTCCACGGCTCGTTTGGATATGGTGGATTGAGTAAAATAGGATCAAGATTTTGATTGTGAACAAAAGAATAATTCTCCAAACCGTATCCGAGCAAAGGTTTTTCCATAGCACCATTCCATGCCATTTCCCAATACACCACCCGAGCACCATCTCCGCTCCAAACAAGATATTCTTGTATTTTTGAATCAGGAGAAAAATAGTCAAAAGCAGAAAATACTACTCCACAAGCAAACAATCCGAGGAGTATATAGCCAAAAAATTTCTGTATTTTTTTCTGTGATGCAGACAAAAATAGAGATACTGCAACAAAAAGTCCAAGCACAACCGAAACAAAACCAGCCCGAGCTTCACCCAAGAAGGTATCGATACTTGTCACCTGCAAGGTAAATACTTTTTGAATTTCAATAAAAATAGGATTGAGAAGAAGAATCAAAGCAAGTACAGCCCAGATAATTTTTCTCTTTGTTTGTTGCTCTCTCACAAAAAGAATCAAAGAAGCGAAGAAAGAAAAAACTAAAAACAAAGCGGCGTACGAAGTGTTACCAAATGTTCCTGCATTACTTGATTGCCGTAAAAACTCAATATCAAGATTCAAAAAAACAGGCGAAGCAAAAACTGTAAGAGTTGCAAGAGCTCCCCCAAAGACAAATGCTTTAAGCAGCTGCCAAATAGTTTCTTTTGAATACACCAGAATCGTGCTGACAAAAAGAACAAAAGAGAACAAGTAGGTTACAAAACCACTGTGTCTTCCGAAGTTTGACCAAAACGATGACTCAAAATGTATCCCTGTGACACTGGTTGCCAAAAGCCACACAAGAAAAACAGAAACAATGCCGAGAAGGATTTTTGTTTGTTTTGAAAGAGTTCTTTTTTGAGAAACCACAAGTGGAACCAAAAACCCACAAGCGATAGACCCCAATACAGCCAAAAAGGTGTATTTGATGGTTGAAAAGTAATAATAATCTTTGAGAGAAAAAAGAAGTGGACTCAAAAAGATACTAATAAAGATGATTATTTTAAGAGCGCTGACTTGCGAATTATCGCCTTTTTGTATACCAAACATGGAAAAATTATACCCCAAAAAACAAAAAACCGCCACGAGGGCGGTTTATTGTTTTTCTTAGTTTTCACTAAGTATTCCTTGGTTATTCTAAGATTAGAATAGGTTTAGGAATAGTGGATCTGTTTTGAAGTCAACAAGGTTGAATGAATATACTTCATCATCCCCTCCTGCTGCATAATCCCATCCAATAGCTTCAAGAACTACTTGAGCAAATGCGTCAGCTGATGCTGTTGCGTTTACTGTCAATGTGATAGTTTCTGAAGTTCCTTCTTCAATCAAGAATGCATTTCCGTCAACTGTATCACCTGTTGATGTAGTTACACAAGTTGTTGAGTTTGAACCATTGTTTGTGATTGAGTATGAAGTTGCTGTTGAAACTTCTGATCCATCGTTATCTTCAACACAAGTGTTGTCTACCCAGATGTCTCCATCAAAAGCAGTAACCTTGTACTTAATAACGAATTGAGCTTGGTCTCCTGTTCCTGAAGTATCTGAAGTTACAGTTTTCACTTCTGTTGCTGAAACCAATTCTAGATCAAATCCTACTTCGTATGCAGCGTGTGCATCTCCCACAGCAGAACCTGTAAGGTCTCCACTTGCAAGTGAGTCACCAGCTTCATCTTCTGCATCAATATCAGCAACTGTAAGTGTTGCTTGTACAGTGTCTCCATCATCAAGAGCTCCATCTGTATCAGCAAGTTCTACTTCTAGAACGAATTCCACTTCTTCTCCTGCGTCAATTGTGATGTCAAGATCATCGAAAGTAACTACTCCGTCATTTGGAACGTTTTCTGTTGCGATTTCTTCACCATCCATCCATAGGTTTGCTTCAAGAACGATTACTGATGGATCTGTTTCTCCAGTTGTTGTAATTTCAAATGGGATAGCTTCGATAGTAACGTCTGAATCTCCTCGTGCTTCAAGAGTGAATGAAAGAATTTCGTGCTTTGTATCGTCTGTATCATCTACATTCAATACTCGTGCATCGTTAATGTCTTCATTTTCAAGTGCTGCTCGAAGTTCAACATCTGTTGCTCCAGCAAAGTCTTCAAAACTGAAAAGCTTTTCTAGATCATCATCTGCTGCACCGTCAGCAACATCAAGAGTGTAGTTTTCTGTTGTAACTACTCCATCTCCATCCATAAATCGGATTGAAGAAACTCCTACGTTGAATTGATCAGTGTCGATATCTCCTGAGTCAAGATTGTTAAGTGCTGAAACAGCAATTACCAATTCCATTTCATCACCTGCTTCGATGATAACTCCTTCAAGAGAAATGTTTCGTGAGTAAACATCTGATGATTCGTTAAAGTCATCAGCATCAACTGATCCAACTTTTTCTCCGTCAAACCATACAGATACTTCATCTGCGTAGTCTTCTAGTTTTTCTGAGTCAGCTGAAGTGTTTTGTGAGAATTCAACTTTGATTGAAGTGATTTCCACATCTGATTCGTCATCAGCTTCGATGTCGAATGCAAGAACTGGAACATCTTCTTCTCCTTCTCCTACTTCTTCGTTAGAGTAAGATGAAGAAAGGTCAACTGTAATATCTCCAGCTCCTCCGTTAAGAGTTCCTGTTGATGTTGATCCTCCGTTGTTGTTTGTTCCACAGTTTGTTCCAGCCATCATTGAAGCGTTAACAATTGCTCCTTGTGTAGCTGGTCCAGCAATTCCGTCTGCTGAAAGTCCCTTTGAAGTTTGGAAAGCTTTCACTGCAGCTGATGTAGCTGGTCCGTATGAACCATCAACATCAACTGTAAGTGATGCTCCTCCGTACATGTTAAGTGCTGTTTGTAGTGCAGATACTGCTGATCCACTCATTCCTGGTCGGAGAGTTGATGTAGCTGTGTATCCGTAAGTTGTTCCACAAGTTGTAGATCCTGTTGAAGATCCTCCTTGCATTTGTGCAATTTGAGCTGTAAGAGCAGCAATTTGAGCCATCAAACTTTCAATAGTTGGAGTTTGAGCTTTAGCTGATCCTGCAATTCCAAATGCTGCTGCTGCAAGCACAAGTGCTGCAACTGATTTTTTGAAAATTGTCATAATAAAATTTTTGTAATTAGCTAATTAAAAAAGCTTATAATTTTTTTTGCGTTTCCGCATGGTCCACTTTTTCTGTGTCTTTATCACACATACTTTGGTAAACCGGCTTTTTGATCTCTTTTCTTTTGCAAGAAAAGTTTTGTATTTGTTCGAAAACAAACACGATTGTGTGAATGATACCTCTACCATTCACTACAAACAATTTTTGTTGTTTGTATCTACCTTGTCGACACGGCGGATACCGATCGACGAAAAAACACAAGTTAAGAGTAGGGCGTTTAAATTCCCCACAAGATCGCTATGTTGTTTTCAACGACCGTTCCACTTGTTGGACGAAAATACGGTGAGATTGATAAATATACCAAAAACAACGCACACTTTCGTCGCTTTCATATAGTATCACAAGGCCTCAATAAAGGCTATATAAAATACTGTGAAAAACGACGCAACTGTTGAAAGGTTGGGTAACCCTTCATTTTCGTCATAAATAAAGACGAAACAGCTTAAGCAATATTACATAAAAAATATAACATAACAAAAAAGATACTGTGTCAAACATGACCAGTATCTTTTTTGTTATGAAGCTATAGAGTATCGACTCCAACGCTTCTCCCCTGTCTTTGAAAGTTTTCCTGTTTCAACAAGCTTAATCAGCATTCTTTGGATTGTTTTTTCACTTAATTCTGGAAACTCAAGTGAGACATCCCCCGCAGAAACCTCACCCTTTGTTTGAATAATTGAAATGATTTTTTCAAGTCTTTGATTGTTTGATTCCTGTCCTTTTTGAATGTCTTTTTGAAAGACTTCATCTGTCTTTTTGATTGTGTCTTTTTGGACAAATGGAACTGTGTTTTTTTCTGGTGCAGTTTTTTGAACTGGCTTTGGAGTAGGTTTGTTTTGAGTAATCGATTCCGGGAGAACAAACTCATGAATCGCCTTGTTATGGAAAGAAGAAGCAAGAAGAGATTGTGAATTAATCAAACCATATTTTTGATTCAAGTCATCTCGAACAAATACAAGATATTCAGAGATAACCTTAAAGTTCATATCGGACACGAAACCAACAGACACACAAACTTTAAGGACATTAAGTATTCTGTCGATGTAGTTTTGGGCTTCTGTTATTGTTTTCTTTGCCTGACTTGGAGATTCAATAGCAATTGAACCAACCAGAGCACTCAGTGAAACCGCGAGATTCCGAACATCTTTTCGAAGTGGATCTTCTTCGTCAATCAAGTCAGAAACAAGATACAAAGCTGTTACTATTTTTTGGGTTTTTGACTCAACCTCAAGCATTGTGTCTTTGAGTCCTCCATAAGTCTTTGAGAAATTATATGAGTTATTTGTGTCCATAAGTAGGTTTAGTATATCGGTCACAAGACGGTCTTGCAAGACTACACAGAAAGAAAAAATATTGTGTGAATTTCCTTACAATTCAAGCTCTCTCCTGTGCTACAATACAGATATATGAGTAAAAGAAAAGTAAAAGAAAAACAAGATATCCAAGATATCGATCAAGAACCAAAAGGTATTCAACTCAAGCAAGAAACAAAACACACTATTCTTTCAATAGTTTTCTTTGTTTTAGGTCTCTTTTTTACAGCTGCTATGTTTGGTATGGCGGATGTTGCGGGAGATAAAATGTATAAACTATTCTCAAAGATTTTTGGGGTTGGATATTTCCTTCTCCCTCTTGTACTTTTCTTTTTGGGAATATCTTTCTTTAAACTCAAAAAACCTAATGTTGGACTCTCTCATAGTCTCAGCGCCTTTACCTTTCTTTTCTCAAGTCTAGGAATTATCTTTATGATCGCCGGAGAACAAAAAGCTGGATATTTTGGATATGTCTTTGGGTGGCCAGCAAAAGAATTTTTTGGAATCTATTTCGGTATTGTCCTTTTGTTTGCTTTTGACCTTATTGCACTTCTTGTCCTTTTTGATAAAAGACCATCTGTAAGTAGTATGAAAGCATGGCTTCTTTCACTCTTTAACAAGAAACCACAAGAAGCAGTAGCTGATGACTTCGAAGAAGAACAAATACCAGAACCTATTGTAAACGCTCCACAAGAAGAACCTGAGGAAGAGGAAGTTCAACCAACACCACGAAAAGGTTTGTTTAGTAGAAAGGTTGAAGAACCTGAGGAAGAAGAAGACGTGCCTGTACGAGCATTTGTTCCACTGGGAGAATATAAGACACCTCCTCTCTCACTTCTTGAAAGAGATAAGGGACGAGTAAGTGTTGGAGACACAAAATCAAACTCTGTCCTTATAAAAAGGACATTACAAAACTTCGGTATCCCTGTCGAGATGGACGAAATCACTATCGGACCAACCGTTACTCGTTATGCACTCAAGCCAGCGCAAGGTGTCCGATTGTCACGAATCACGGCTTTGCAAAATGAAATAGCTCTTGCTCTCGCCGCCCCGTCTGTTCGTATCGAAGCTCCGATTCCTGGAAAGTCTCTTGTAGGAATCGAGATTCCAAACCAGACAAAATCAACACTGGGACTTGGAACACTTCTCGAGGACAAGGCATTTTCTGGAAATTCAAAACCGCTTACAGTTGGACTTGGAAAAGACATCTCAGGAAAACCAAACTTCCAAAGTATCGCAAAAATGCCTCACCTTTTGATCGCAGGAACAACTGGTTCCGGAAAGTCCGTAACAGCTCATGCAATCATTACATCACTTCTTTACAGACATGGCCCAGAGGAACTTCGATTCATTATGGTTGACCCAAAGCGAGTTGAGCTCACACTCTATAACTCAATCCCCCATCTTTTGACTCCAGTGATCACTGAACCAAAGAAAGCGATTCTCTCACTCAAATGGGCAGTCAAAGAAATGGAACGGCGGTACGACTTCCTTCAACAACAAACTGTTCGAGATATTAGTTCGTACCATGAAAAACGAAGAGAGATGATTAAAGAGTTTGGAGAAGATTCTGAAGAAGCGCAAGAACTTGAAACAATGCCTTATATTGTTGTTATCATCGACGAACTTGCAGACATCATGAGTACCTACCCACGGGAACTTGAAGCTGGAATTGTACGCCTCGCTCAAATGTCACGAGCTGTTGGAATCCACCTCATTCTCTCAACACAGCGTCCTGACTCAAATGTTATTACAGGACTCATCAAGGCAAACATTCCAGCCCGAATCGCTCTTAAGGTATCAAGTCAGATAAACTCACGAATTATCATCGACGACACAGGAGCAGAAAAACTTCTCGGTGCAGGAGACATGCTCTACTCTTCTGGAGAAAAAGCACCAGAACGACTCCAGTGTCCGTTTGTAACAGAAAAAGAAGTAAAGGAGGTTGTGAAGTTCATCAAGAATAATTGTGATATTCTTCCAGACGAAATAAACCTCAGCAGCAACGAAAATCTTTCTGGAATTGGAAGTAATACAATATTCGGACAATCTCTCGAAGATAGTGACAATGGTGACGATGATGATTTATATGAAGAAGCAAGACAGGTTGTGATTGAGTCACGAAAAGCAAGTACATCATTCCTACAAAGAAAACTGAAAATTGGATACTCTCGAGCAGCAAGAATCATCGACATACTTGAAGAGCGAGGAGTAATCAGTGGACAAAATGGATCCAAGGCACGAGAAGTTTTGGAAGAATCACCAAATGGTGGTGGAGCCTATAACTATAGTGAGGATGACACGAATGAATATCCTGAAGACAAGAGATTTTAATTGATATGGAATATAAAAAATCTTTTAAGTATCTTGTCCGAACTGGACTCATCATCTTACTATTTTTATTCATAATCATATACGCACGCAGTCGAACCTCATTTCTTTCTCAAGGTGTTTCCCTGTCAGTTGAGAATCTCGAAGATGGACAAAAATTTTCTTCGAGAGTTCTCAATCTTGAAGGCACAGCAAAACGAGCAGTGATGCTGACTATCAATAATCGAGAAGTTCTCATTGATGAAAATGGAGATTTTAAGGATACACTTATCCTCTACCCCGGTCTCAATATTCTTACGATTGAGGCGCAGGATAAGTTCGAAAACTACAAACAGTTACGCTACAGTGTTTGGAATACAAGTGAAACAAATGTGACTCACCTGAAAGAAAACTTTGAAGCACACATATACCAAGAAGAAATTGAGGAGTTAGAAAACATTGAAACATCCACGCAAGATGACACACGCATTGAAACAGAAGAATTAACACAAGAAGAAATTACAAACTAGTTACTATATATATGGCTATCAAAAAGAAAACAGCAAAAGCTTCTTCATCAAGCGATGAAATCAAAAGTGGAAAAACAAGTCTTGAAGAAACTCTCAAGTCTATCCAAACAAAGTTTGGAGAAGGAGCAATTATGAAGCTCGGTGAACAACCAAAGGTGGATATTGGAGCAATTCCAACAGGATCAATCGGGCTTGATGCAGCGCTTGGAATCGGTGGACTTCCACGAGGACGAGTAGTTGAAATCTATGGACCAGAAAGTTCAGGAAAAACAACACTAACGCTTCATATTATCGCCGAAGCACAAAAGGCTGGTGGAATCTGTGCGTTTATCGACGCAGAACATGCAATGGATCCAATTTATGCAAAGGCTCTTGGAGTAAAAACTGATGAACTTCTTATTTCTCAACCTGATACAGGAGAACAAGCACTTGAGATTACAGAAAGTCTTGTACGAAGTGGAAATATTGATGTAATCGTAATCGACTCTGTAGCAGCGCTCACTCCAAAAGATGAAATTGAAGGTGATATGGGATCACACCAGGTTGGAAAACAAGCAAGACTTATGAGTCAAGCACTTCGAAAGCTTACTGCGCTCACTTCAAAATCAAAAACAATGATTATCTTCATCAACCAGATTCGTATGAAGATTGGAGTGATGTTTGGATCTCCAGAAACAACAACGGGAGGAAATGCTCTTAAATTCTATTCTTCTGTTCGTCTTGATATCCGAAAGATTGCTCAAATTAAGAAAGGTGAAGATGTTGTTGGTTCTCGAACACGAGTAAAAGTGGTAAAGAACAAGGTTGCATCTCCATTTAAACAAACTGAGTTTGATATTATCTACGGAGAAGGAATCTCACTCGAAGGAGAAATGCTTGCACTTGGAGAATCGATGGGAATTGTTAAGAAATCAGGCGCAATGTATTCATATCTTGCGGAAGGAAAAGAGGAAGTAAAACTTGGACGAGGATATGACGCAACAAGACAATTCTTGAAAGAATCTGAAAACAAAAAAGTTCGTGATGAAATCTTGAAGGCGATTACAAAAAAATTGAAGGATATTTAAAAACAAAAAGCGGGACGCCAAAGGCGTCCCGCTTTTTGTTTTATTCATCAAACATTCCTTCTTTATATCGTTCGATATATTCCCCTGTTCCAGTGTTTACCACAATCTTTTCTCCAGCTTCGATGAAGAACGGAGTAAGGACTGTTGCTCCTGTTGAAATAACTACAGGCTTTCCACTTCCAGAAACAGTGTTTCCTTTGATGTTTGGTGGAGCTTCTTTTACTTCATACACATCTTTGATTGGAAGTTCCAAATCAAAGATTGTATCTTCTTTAAAGACTCGTGCAGAATAGACACGATTTGCAAGCATGAACTTTGTTTTATCCCCCACAACATCGAGAGAGATGGTGAATCGTTCTTTTGGATCTTTTGGATTACAAAACCAAAGTTCTGCGCCTTTTTGATATAAATATTTTACCTCTTTTTTTGCAACTTCTGCTTCATTTACCTTTTCAGATTGGTGAAATGAATGCTCGATAGTTCGTCCACTAATCAAATTTCTGAGAGTTGTTTGATTAACTGGCTTTCGTTGTTGTTTTCGAAAAATATGAGAGTCGATAACCTCCCACGGTTCTTCGTCAAATACGATAACTGTTTTTGGTTTTATTTCGTTATATTCAAGCATACGCATCTACTCTATAGCATTTCAACAAAAAAGAAAAGCCCCAAGATTGGGGCTTTTCTGTTCCTCTATCTTTATTTTGCAACGAATGGAAGAAGTCCCATAAATCGTGCTCGTTTGATAGCTTCTGCTACATGTCGTTGATGTTTTGCAGAAAGTTGTGTTCGTCGTCGTGGCATGATTTTACCAGATGGACTCACAAACATTCGCAAGATTTCAAGATCTTTGTAGTCGATGTGTTTGATATTATTTTGAGTAAAGTAATCCATAATACTAATGTAATTAATTATTAGAATGGAATATCTTCAGGGTTGATATCCTCTTCAGGATAATCAACAGAATCAATCATTGGTGGTTCTTGTTCTTCTGATCCACCTGCGTTATTTGAAGAAGAAACCGGAGAAGGTGCTGCACCAGGTGCTCCACCCGTTCTTGGACCAAATTGGAATTTCTCAGCAAGAATTTCTGTTCGGTATTGTTTCTTTCCATCTTGATCCCAACTTCTGGTTTGAAGTCGTCCTTCAACATAGATTGAACTTCCCTTTTTCATATACTGAGCAATTGTTTCTGCTTGTTTACCAAACGAAACAATGTTGTGGTAATCTGTCGCTTCTTGTTTTTGTCGATTTTGGTCATACCAAACTCGATTTGTAGCAACAGAGAAACTCACAACCTTAACTCCAGATGGCAATGATTTGAGTTCTGGATCCCGTGTAAGATTTCCGATAATTGTAGCGCGATTTAGATACATATTTGAGACACTATTAGTAAATAATGATTCTATTGTACCCTATCTTTGCTTGTTGACACAAATAGAGATTTCTATTTTAGTCGTTTGTTTCAACAGTAGCTGTTTCTTCAACAAGCTTGTCGATTTCTTGGTCTACAACCTCTTCATCAATCGGAGCCGCTACAACTTCTTCTTTTACAATTGAAGTTGATCGAGCTGATTTTGGTGAAAGAAGTGCAGCTACACTTTTCTTTGCAGAAAGAGTATTTTCTCGAACAGTTGTTACGATAAGGTATCGTAGTAGTGACTTGTTCAAATCAAGTGCCTTTTTAATCTTTGCTACAGAATCAGATTCTGCTTCAAATTTTACCCACCCAAAGTATGCTTGGTCAAATCGAACGTTTTTTGTATCAATTCGCTTTGTCATTTCATATTGAAGGTTGATAAGTGATGGATATTCATCTCCAATCACCTTTGCTTCTACGCCAGCAAGAGTTTCTTTCAATTTTGAAACTTCTGGAGCAAGAGCATCTTCTCCCACAGTTGGAAGAACGAGGTAACTTACTTCGTAAATCATAGTGATATTTTTGTTAGTAATAAATTGGTCCGAAAACAAAAAACGGACGAAGTCCGTCCGTTTTTTGTTACAAGAAGACGCAAAAGCGCCTGGTACCTATTCACGGACTATGCGTATCCTCATGGATACGAAATAGGTACTACGAGCTGTATACTACCAGAATAGTTCTCGTCTGGCAAGAAAAAGAAAGACCGCGACTTCGTCGCGGTCTTAAGTTCTAAGAACTAATTTTTAAGAAATACTAAGATCCTGAAACCTCAGCACTCTTCTTGCGAACACACCCGAAAAACCAGTAGCCACCCCAGCCATTGTCATTCCGATAGATATGCACCTTGCGCTTACCATCCCAACGGCCGAAACACGCGTAGCAAACTTTACCATTCTTGTCTCGCCACTGAGTGGCATTTGGAATAGTGTCAGCAAGTGCAGGGTCTGCTTCGTTGAGAGCACACAGTGTGATTGGATCAACAAGCACGAAGCCTGCTTTGTCGACCTCTTGTTCAAGAGCGTCGACTGAAAGCTGTTGTTTGAAAGGAATGAGATAGAGGTCTACCTCTTCACCTTCTCCTATCGGCATCACCTTCACAACAGTATTTTCTGTGTACTGTGTGCAACCTGTGGCATCGATAGCTTGTTGTGGAGATCGACTTCGGTTCACCTTTACCTTGCGGATGATGAAATTTGAGATAGCTTCAACACGTGTACGGAACACTTGAAAGTGTTCTTCAGCAAGCTCGGATTGTCCGAGAACTGTTTGTACAGCTTCCGAATTGAATTCTCCTGCGTGCTTTTCAAGCAAAGCTCGGTAGTTTGCAACAGCTTTGTCAATCTGGCCTTTGGTCATTTTTTTGATTTCTGATGGGGTCATTTTCATGGCGTCATCTGTTTGTTTTTAAATAACTATACCCGCTTTGTTTGAATACAAAACCTCGTAGTTTGATATTATATTGTCATGATATATATAATTTGTCAATATATTCAAAAGCGAAGCCGGAGGCTTCGCTTTTTAGTTTGGTATCCCAAACACTCGTTTTCGATTTTCTGCAAAAACTGTTTGAACCTCCTCGAGAGAAAGACCTTTCAGCTCTGCAATTTTTTTGTATACTTCTTCCACCATATACGGTTCACATCGTTTTCCTCTGTGAGATTTTGGTGCCACAAACGGTGCGTCTGTTTCTGCCATCATCATATCAAGCGGAACATGTCTCACCACTTCATCATAGTCACTTGTGATTGTAATCACTCCAGTAAAAGAAACTGTAAATCCAATCTCAAGAAATCTGTCCGCAATTTCTTTAGTTCCTACGAAAAAGTGTGAGTTACCTTTGAGTTTTGGATTTTCTTTTTTGTATTCTTCCAAAATTTCAAGTGTTTCAAGATATGCATCATATGAGTTTTGACTCGGACGAATATGCAACATGAGCGGAAGATCAAGATACAAGGCAAGTTCGATTTGTTGTTTGAATACTTCTTTTTGCGTATCCTTTCCCACATGGTCATTTGGGTCGATTCTGAAATAATCGAGTCCACACTCACCAATCGCAACAACTTTTGGATTCATCGCAATATCTTTGTAAAACTCAGTATCAAATTCTTCTTCGGTTACATTATCAGGATGAAGCCCAACACAGGCGAAAATATGTTCATGTTCACCTGCTAGACTTTTTGCTTTTTCTGAGGTTGCCTTATCTACCCCAACACAGATAGTTCCAATACTCTTTTCTTTATGGGATTCAATCACCACATTCAAATCGCCATCGAAAGAATCGAGGTTGAAGTGGCTATGAATATCAAAAAAGTTGTATTTCATATTATTAGGCAAGACGTGGAAAGATTGGCGCCGCTGGAACTTCTTTATTTGCAACAGCCTGCTTTATCTTTTCAGAAGCTTCTGGCATGAATGGTTCCAAAAGAACTCCTATATACCAAAGGTTGATCATGAGACGTGCAACATCTTCTTTTGCAGCTTCTTCATCCACCTTAATTTTCTTGAATGGCTCTTCACGAGTTATGAAAGTATCCATTTCTCGAATTTCCTTGAAAAGATATTGCAAAGATTTTTGCGGAACAAAATTGTTCATGTGGTCATGAAATTCTGGTGAGACAAACTCTTTGTCTTCCCATACCTCTTCAGGACTTGGAAGCGCAACAGTGACATCATATGAAGACGCCATTTTTACGATTCTGTTTGTAAGGTTTCCGATTCCGTTTACCAAGTGAGCTGTGTACGCATCTTTAATAAGATCAAGAGAAATCGGTGAATCTTCAAACGGACTTACTTCATTCACAAGATAAAATCGAAGCGCATCAACTGGAAGCAAAGCCAAAACTTCGTCTGGAGAAAGAACATTTCCAAGACTCTTTGACATCTTTCTTCCATCTGGACCATTCAAAAATCCATTAATGAGAATTGTTTGTGTTGGCGGAAGTTCTGCCGCCATAAGCATCGCTTGCCACATTGCACTTTGCTGACGAAGATTGTCCTTTCCCGCAATTTGCACTGTTTGTCCTTCTTCCCAAAACTTTGTAAAGTTTTCACTGTTTGGCCATCCAAGTGTTGAGATATAGTTTACCAAAGCATCAAACCAAACATACATTACTTGCTCATCATCTCCTGGAACTGGAACACCCCACGGCATTTTTTCTTTTGAGCGAGAAATTGAAAAATCTTGAAGACCTCCTGACACAAAAGATTTGATTTCTTCAAACCGAAAATCTGGTCGAATAAAATCTTTGTTGACTTCATAGTAATCCAAAAGCGGTTGAGTAAATTCAGAAAATTTAAAGAAATAGTTTTCTTCTTCGATAATTTCTAAATCTCTGTTTGGGTGAATTGGACATTTTCCATCCACAAGTTCACTATCTGTCTTTTCGAGTTCACATCCGACGCAGTATTTTGCTTGATAGTTTTTCTTGTAGATATATCCATTCTTGTCTACCAACTTCCAAAATTCCTGAGCTGCTTTTTTGTGATGTTCATCTGTAGTTCGAATAAAGGTTACATCATCGTACAAATCAAGGGTGTCTTTGAGAAGCTTAAAACGCTGAGAAAGTTTGTCAGTAAACGCTTGGGTTTCCATTCCCTCTTTTTGAGCTGATTCCCAAATCTTTTTTCCGTGTTCATCTGTTCCTGTATTGAAAAATACATCATGCCCAGTGAGTGCTTTGTAGCGAGCAAGCGCATCAGCTCTAATAATTTCCATTGCAAAACCAATATGTGGCTCAGCATTGATATATGGAAGCGTTGTTGTTATATAGAATGATTTATTATTTTTCATGTTCTTCAATTTCTAGTTTATTTTTTTCTCTGTCTTTAATATATTCAAGTAGTGTTACGGTCACTGGAATTGCAAGGATAAGCCCCCAGAATCCAGCAAGTTTAAACCCAATCAAAACTGCTAAGATAACAGCTATTGGAGAAACTCCTGTTGCTTTTCGCATAACAAGAGGTTGCACCACATAACTTTCTATTTGTTGTATTACAACATACAACCCGGCAACCAAAATTGCAAGAGAAATTCCTCCAGAAGCAAAGGCAAGAGAGATTGCGGGGATTGAAGCGAGAATAATTCCAAAAGGAATAAGTTCAAACACAGCTGCAATTACAGCAAGCAAAAGTGCATATTCAACACCAATCAACGCAAGCCCTATGAAGGTAAGAAGTCCGACAATAAGACCCATGAACATTTGCCCACGAAGCCATTTTGCAATTTTTCTTTGTGAACGTTTCCAAAGATCAATAACATATTTCTCATGTTGCTTTGGAGTAACAATTCTCAAGAATGATTCGATACCATCTTCTGCCAAAGAAAGATAAAAAGAAATAACAACAATTAAAATAACATTTGCAATACTTCCAAAGAGATTTGAGATAGCACTTACAAAACCACCACTGATTGAAGCTAATACTCCCTGTAATTGCTGGAATAAATCCGGAAGCATAACTCCTTCTGTAATATTTTCAGCAACTGTCTTTGCACTATCCACAGTATTTTGATTTACAATTCCCGGAATAAAATCAGCAATTATCGGAATGAGTTTTGAAAATTCAATAATCAAAACTGGAACAAAGAAATAGAAAATTCCAGAAAGTGCAGCAAAACCAAGAATGTACATTCCAACCACTGAAACTGTTTTTGGAATATGATATTTCAAAAGTCTTTCACTTACGGTTCTCACAAAAGAAGCGATTACGATTGAAGTAAGCACTACCAAGACCAAATCAGACAACTTAAGCAAAGCTGCAGCAAGTGCAACCAAAAGAAAAGCACTTATAAGTGTTTTGTTAGAGATTTTTACTGTAAATCTATTATGAGATATATTCATAGGCTATATAATGTTTATTTCTTTAAAACTACTATCATCATAACACAAAAGACCCTTTGAAGGGTCTTTTGTGTATAACGATTTTATAGACTAAATTTTTCTTTAAAATAAGGAATAAGAGAGTCAATTGAAACCCGCTCTTGGTGAGTTGTGTTTCTGTCTCTAACTGTTACATCTCCTTTTTCAAGAGAGTCAAAATCAATCACAAGACAAAACGGTGTTCCAATTTCATCTTGCCTTCGATATCGTTTTCCGATATTTCCATTATCATCCCAAGAAACATTTCCAAATTCTCGTTTCAAAACTCCAAATACTTCTTTTGCTTTCTCAACAAGTTCTGGCTTGTTTCGAAGAAGTGGACTCACTGCAATTTTAATTGGAGCAATGTTTGGATGCAAAGCAAGATATGTTCGAACTTCTCCATCAATTTCCTCTTCTCGATATGCTGAAACAAGAAGTGCAAGAAGGGTTCGTTCAACTCCAAACGACGGCTCAATCACATGAGGTGTAAACCATTCGTTTTTTTCTTGATCAAGGATCTGAAGTTTTTCTCCTGACCCCTCCATGTGTTTTGAAAGATCATATGAACCACGATATGCAAGTCCATACAATTCTTTTCTTCCAAATGGATAATCAAATTCAAAATCGATTGTTCGTTTTGAGTAGTGCGCCCTGTCTTCTGCTGAAACCTCAAGCTCATGAACATGATTCATATCAAGTCCGATGGTTCCCATCCATTCAAGCATTTCATCTTTCCAATACATGAATTCTTTTTCCCAATCTTCTTCACGAATAAAGTATTCGATTTCCATTTGTTCAAATTCACGTCCTCGGAATATGAAATCTTTTGGAGCAATTTCATTTCGAAAGGCTTTTCCAATTTGACCTACTCCAAACGGAACCTTTGGAGAAAAAGTATCAACAATATTTTTGAAGTTTACAAAGATTCCCTGTGCTGTTTCTGGCCGAAGAAATGTTTTTGATTTTGCGTCTTGCACGGCTCCAAGCTGTGTTTCGAGCATCATATTAAATGTTCGAACTTCCCCAAGAGGATTTCCTTCTGGACTTTTCACTCCGTGGTCTTTGATAATCTGAGACATCTCCTCCACTGTTTTTCCTTTGATATCAAAATTAAGATCTTCAAGAATATGATCAGCCCGGTATCGTTTATTTGTTTTCAAATCTTCCACAAGTGGATCAACAAATCCTGCTGCGTGACCACTCGCCTGCCATACTGATGGACTCAAAATAATTGCAGAGTCGAGACCATACATATCAGTTCTATTTTCAACGAAAAATCTCCACCAAGAATCTTTGATATTCTTCTTAAGCATTGACCCAAGCGGACCAAAGTCGTATGACCCAGCAAGTCCTCCATAGATTTCAGAACCTGGATAAATGAACCCTCGTCGTTTTGATAAGCTTATTATTTTTTCCATTAATTCGTGTGTTTTCATATTATTCTACGACTCTGTCGTTATTTGCATTATACTCAGTATCTCTTGAAAGACTAGAGTTGAGTTGACCAAATGTTTTTGAAACAATATCTCCAGTGAAAGCATCTTTAGCTTCGAGACTTCCAGAAGAGATAATTGTTGGTAAGGTTTGTATTTGAGAAACTGATGGAATAAATCCAACTTTAAAATATATTTTTTTTGAACCTGAAGCCCCTGGGGTAATTTCTCCAGCATTCCATGTGAGTCTTCTGTTAATTGAATTGTATGAAATATTTGCATCTTCTGGGAAAGATTCACCTTTCCAAGTTATATATGAAGGAAGATCAGCAACAACTTTTACATCATCGAGACTACTCGTTGTTGATGAGACTGTCCATTCGACGGTATATGTTGTTTCTTCTCCAACCTTTGGAGGAAGAGTTCCACTATTCACAAATGGTCCATTATTGAAAAATAGAGCATTTGAAATAGAAACATCAGAAGCAACTCGAATCACTCCATTGTAAATATTACTTACCTCTTCAGGTTGTGTACCTTGTCCAACAATAACTCCTTTTGCATCAATAGCAACTGATATTGTTGGGTTTGCAACCCCAGCTTTTGGAATAAGAGAGAAATAAAGTTGGCCTGTTTTTCCAGGAGAAATGTTGTTAAGATTACTGTTATTATTTTGATTCCAAATAATTCTACCTTGATTATTATCAAAAAATCCTTGGTTTACAGTTACTCTAGTTGGGTCAAAACCATTTCCAGAAAATCGAGCTGTGATCTCCAAAGAAGAAAGTGAGGTATCAAGTTCATTTTCCCAATCAATTGTAAATGTTGTTTCTCCTGTTGAAGAAACGATAAACTGGTTTGACTTTGTTTGACCAGTCGAAAGTTCTGCTGAAACAAATGGGGTGCCAATTTCTATCGCAAGCGGTGTTGCGGTAAACTGAACTCCAATTTCTTGTTCATCGTCTGGATTTTGACTTCCAGAAATAACAGTAATGATTCTTTCTTCACCATTACTTGCTCGAATTGATCCTTGAATTTGAATTGTTTTTTCAACTCCCGGTGCTAAATCCCCCAAAACCCAGGTATCGTTTCCAAAGTCAGGTTCTGGACTCGCACTTTCAAATTTGAATCCTGAAGGATATGTCACAACAAGCATCATGTTTTCTGTTACTTCTGTACTATTTTGAATAACAGTAATATCTGTTGAAAATAACTGATTTGAAACAACATTTTCTGGACCTTCAACAATAACATCAACTGGTGATGTTGCTATCGTTACCTGATAATCATATTCTTTTACGAAAATAGCATTTGAATTTTCAACTCGATATTCAAGTGTAAATGTTACATCTCGCACAGAACCCTGTTCTCCAAAGATAGCAATTTCTACAATATCCTCCGCAATATCTCCACTTTTAATTTCCCCAAGAGAAACACGTTCTCGAACAATATCTTCTGCACCACCAACTCCTTTTGAATACTCAACAAGAATATCGGCAATTTCAATATTTGTTCTATTTCTGTTTGCAACCTTGATTTGAAGAGGAAGTTCTTCCCCACCATCAACAAATGAGTTTCCAAGAACAACAATATCAATATTATTGTTTGAAATTGTTGTACCACCTTGGAAAAAAGTAAAGAAAGCAAAAATCATTGAACCCAAGAAAAAAGCAATCGCCACCATAAAAAGGTTACGGAAATTTTTTGAGTGCATTAAATGTTTTTTTCTTTTTTTAGTTGGCATTTGATTATCACCACTCCACGCGGATGGAATAGTTGAAACACTGTCATGTAACTCATGTCTTGTAACTTGTTTTGGTTCCCGACCACGAACATAGAGTTCGCGTTCACTCATTTCTAATTTATCGGGAATGATTTTTTTTCTTTCTTCCATATGATTATAAGTATAGCAAGCTTAGAGATGACTTTCACGAAGAGACTGTTTAATTCTTTCCAAAAGCTCATATTTTTTTTGACTTGTTCTATCTAAGGTTTCTCTTGTAAAGGCTGAATTATGTAAACTGTATGATTCTTTAAACTCTTCCCAATATCCAAGACGATGGAGAATCTTGATTGTTACCAAAATCTCAATCGCCTCTATTGTCTCACTATCAAAGGTTTTTGAAATTTTAAGACAAGCTTCATAGATATCAGAAAAAAGACTTTCTTGAGATTCTTCTCCAACATACAACCTTCGAAGCAAATTCGCGATTCTTGAGATAGATTCCTGTGCCTTTTTTGAAAAACCGGCAAAGGTTACTTGTTCTCCATCAAACGGTAATGCGTTGGTAATTCTCCAAACATCCTTTCCTCGCACAAACTCGATAACTGAAAAAGAGTACTGTTGGAGGAAGGGATTGAGTTTTGATGTAGTAGAACGAACCCCTTGAGCGCTTGCATGTATGAGTCCAAAGTCCTGTGTCACAATCCAAAAAAACCGGTTTTTTTCACCTGTATCCATTGCGTCAATAATGAAACCTGGGTTTTGATGGATTGTATACATTAACGGATTGAAATACTTACTTTGTAATCTTCAAGATCAACAACCTCACCTTCTTTTTCTTCAAAAATAAATTTCTCTACCTGAGCAAGTTGTTTTATTTCTGAACTAAATGTTTCCACTAAATCTTGAGCCTCTGGCGACACCACGAGTGTGATTATTTGTTTTGGAGAAAGATCTTTTTTCTTTCGAAGATCTTGGATTGCACGAAGGAGTTCTCTGTATTTTCCTTCACGTTTTAATTCTTCTGTAAGATTGGTATCAAGAGAGATTTCTTTAGCAACTAGAACTTCTTTCACATTAAGTTCATCTTCAATAATTTCAAGATATTCTCTTTGAAGATTTTCTGTGATGGTGAAACTTTGGAGTGGTTGACGTACTTTTACACCAGACTTTTGCCGGAGTAGAAGACCCTGACTTGCAAGATCTCGAGTGAGTTTCATTGCACTCAAAATACTTGTATCGAACGAAGAAACCTGTGGCCAATCACACAGATGAACAGATTCTGGATCATTTTCTTCTTTCACTGTTTGATACACCTCTTCAGCAACAAACGGAATATATGGCGCTGCAACCTTTGCAAATTCTTTCAAAACAAATCGAGTCGTTGAAAGCGCAGCTGCCTTATCTTCGCCATCACTCTTGAATCTGTCTCGTGAACGACGAACATACCATGTTGAAAGATCGTCAACAAAATCAAAGAGTGGCCTTGCTCCTTTGTCGATGAGGTAGCTTTCAAGCCCTTCTTCAACATCTCGAATCGTTTCATAGAGTCTTGCGAGAATCCACTTATCGAGAATATTTTGACTTTGGTTGTGGGCTCTTTCTCCAGCACTATACATTTCATAAAATGTCGCTGAGTTTCTGTATCGTCCCATCACCTTACTCTGAACCTCACTCACTGTTTTTTCACTAAAGTTTACATCTTCTGCGTGAACCGCAGGACTCGCCATGAGAAACAGTCGAAGTGCATCTGCTCCCTCTTTGTCGATCATATGGTTGAGATCTGGATAGTTCTTGAGACGTTTTGCCATTTTCTTTCCATCTTCGGCAAGTACGAGTCCATTTACCAAAACATTTTTAAATGCTGGTTGATCAAACTGTGCACTCGCAAGAACCATCATCACATAAAACCAACCCCGTGTTTGGTCTTGTCCTTCTGCAACGAAGTCCGCTGGGAAACGTTTTGTTTTTTTAAACAAACCTTTCTTTGGTTGAAACCGTGAATCATCAAATGGATAGTGATGTGACGCATACGGCATAGAACCACTATCAAACCATACATCAAACACATCTGGAATTCGTTTGTATGATTCTCCATCTTTTTCAATTTTGAAATTGTCGATATATGGACGATGGAGATCAAGTTCTCGAAGTCTTGTATTGTCGACAAACAAAGTGACTGGTACCGCGTTTCCAGTAAGCGCAGGATTACTAAAAATTGATGAAACAGCATCTTCATTTGAAATACCTTTCAAAAGTTTCATCATTGAAGAACCTGTTCCCTGATGTGAAAACACAACCACTGTTTGCCCAGGATGCTTTGCAATAATATCTCTCAAAAAATCTTCTGTTCTATCATCTAGATCTTTCCAAGATTCTCCTGTTCCACCACGCTTGAAAAGATATCGTTCCTCTACTGGAAGATTTTTATATGCATCTCTTTCAGCTTTCACCTCTGGATCAAACTGTGTTTTCTCTTCCCAATTTCCTGAAGTAATTTCTTTCAGTCTGTCATCAAAAATAATTTCCTTTCCAGATTTTTTTGTGTAATGTTCTGCAGTTTGTTTTACTCGAAGTATTGGAGATGAATACACAACATCAACTTTTTCTTTCACAATTTTTTCTGCCGCCTTTTCAGCTTGAGAGTGTCCAAGTTCAGTGAGTGGATGTTTATCAAGCGCTGAAGAAGAAATTTCTTTAACATTATGTTCTGCTTGTCCGTGTCGTACAAAAATAATTTTTGTAATTTGCCCTTGTGCATTTTCTCGCAAATCTTCGATTGAGCCCAAGATGAGTTTCTTTCCCGATTCACTTTCCCAGATTGGAAGTGGCGTTCCCCAAAACCGCGCTCGTGATACTGACCAATCTCGAACTTCTTCAAGCCACTTTCCAAAACGACCATCTTTAATATGGTTTGGAACCCAATTTGTTTTTTGGTTATTTTTGATAAGTTTTTCTTTTACCTTTTGCACGTTCACAAACCAACTCTCTGTCGCGTAGTTGATGAGTGGACAATCTGTTCGCCAACACACAGGATAGCTGTGAGTATATTTTTTCTTTTCGAAAAGTTTTCCATTTCGTGCGAGGTATTTTACAATCTCAACATCAACATGCTGGTGATCTGTCACGTTTCGCACTGCCCAACCTTTGACATCGTATCCAGCTTCTACCAAAAAGTTTTCTACTTCTGATACAAAATGTCCGTCCATTTTCACATGGTGGATTGGTTCTACTTTTTCTTTTTGACCAAGATTTAGGTCGTCTTGTCCAAAGCCTGGTGCAATATGCACGATTCCTGTTCCGTCTTCTGTAGTAACAAAATCCCCCGCAACAACTCGAAATGCGTTTGCGTGGTTTTTGTAAATTGGGAAAATTGGTTCGTATGTTGAACCGATGAGATCTTTTCCTTGGAATGTTTTTTCAACTGAATATTCTTTTTGGGCCACAGCTGACTCGAGAAGTTTTGAAGCAATAATATATTTTTGATCTCCAATTACAACCACAGAATATTCAATCTCCTCTCCCACCGCCAAAAGCACATTCCCTGGAAGTGTCCACGGAGTTGTTGTCCACGCTACCATATGTGCTCCTTTGTGTGGACCACTCGTCAAAGTGAAGTTTGCATACACAGAAATATCAGTAATGTCTTTGTATCCTCCCATGTTTACTTCTTGATTTGAAAGCACTGTTTCAAGTGGAGGAGAAACCATCATCGACTTATAGCTTTTGTAGACCAAACCTTGGTCATCAAGATTTTTGAATACAGCCCATACACTTTCCATAAATTCTGGATCCATCGTTTTGTATGGATTGTCCATGTCTACAAATCTTCCAACTCGCGGAATATATTCTTTCCAATCTGTCTCATATCGAAGAACACTCGCCCGTGCGGCTTGGTTGAACTTTTCGATTCCATACTCAACAATGTCCTGGTTTGTTGGAAGGTTCAGTTCTTTTTGGATGAGGTTTTCAATCGGAAGCCCGTGACAATCCCAACCCCACTGACGTGGAACATGGAAACCTTTCATGGTTTTATATCGTGGAATCACATCTTTCATTGTTCCCGGCAAAAGATGTCCGTAGTGTGGAAGTCCTGTTGCGTATGGAGGTCCATCGAAAAATACAAACTCACCTTCTGGTGAATCTTTTTGCAAAGACTTTTGGAAAATATTTTGGTCCTTCCAAAACTTCAATATTTTTTCTTCTACTAATGCAACTTGTGATTTTTTTTGTTCTTCGTTCATGATATGTATAAAAGCTAATAAATTGATAAATAAAAAAACTCGCCCACAGAAATAAGTACAAAGACTTATTTCCAAGGGCGAGTTTTCTGTTTCCCGCGGTACCACCTTGTTTGATGCGGGAAAATGGCTTTGCCATTTTCCCGCATCCTCATTACAGCTATTTCGGGCTTACCCGCCAAGTTCTACTTCCTTTAAAGGTTTCTTCTTGAAGCTCTGGAGTGATTAGTTCCTTCAACGCTTGTAATTGAAATATAACACAAAAAAATCAAAGAAAAAAGCCTTGTAAACTTACAAGGCTTTTTGGAAAATGTCCGATTTGTTACACGCTCACTTTAACAACATGAATTCCTATTCCGACACTACAACCAGCAAAAAAGAATCTCGCGAAAAATTCCATCTACTATTGTTTTTCGCTCTGGGTTGCAAAAAATTTTACCACCCTTAGAAATAAGAATTAGACCAACACGAGTGTCAGAATGACGCTTTTTGATTGAATCCAAAACTACCTTTTCGAGGTAATTAATCAAATAGTTAAGTTTTTCATATTCAGATGAAAGACGAAGCTCAACAACTATTTCTGGTATACACATCTCATGATATTGAGTGATTTTCTTGTAAAGAAGGGTACTCACAGCTTTCTCAAAATCATTCATTTCCCCAAAGAAAAGTGGAAATGTTACTTCTTTAGGTTCATTATTATTGATAATACCCACTTTAGTTCCAGCATAAAGAAGCTCATTGTTCACTGTTTCGATTTCCTCCTGAGAAATTGAAAGGAGTTCGCCAATCCAGGTGTCATCCAGGCTTGCAAGGGTTTTTTGATTGTAATCCATAATATAAAGAACGGTTTTAAATTAGGTTTATATTGAAACATAATAAAAAAACATTGTCAAGCACTGTTTTTTTATTACATCCTCTCCAAATATTTAATTCCCAAAAGATGAAGTCCGTTTCCGATTGTTGTTGCAACGGACTGAGTGAGCCAAAGATTGTAAGAAACATTCAAATTTTCTTCATCAAGAATTTTTGTATTTCCATACCAAGAATTAAACTCTCGCGCAAGTATCAAAAGATAGGTTGCAACATGATGCGGTTCCCATAACTTTTGAGAAGCTTCCACAACCTCAGGAAAACGACAGAGATATTTTTCAAGATCAGAAACTTTTTCATCTTGTAGTTTTTGTGGTCTTGGTGCCAAGTTCATCCCCTTTCCTTTCTCGATAATAGAAAGACATCGAGCAACAGTATATTGCAAATATGGACCAGAATCTCCTTCAAAAGAAAGTGAAGTTTCTGGATCAAAATCAATATTTTTTCCAGCCATTGCTTTCAAGATTGAAAACTTAATCGCAGCAATAGAAATTGCGTCAATTTTTTGAGTGTCATTTTTGTCTTCCAATCTTTCTTTCACCTCTTCCCCCACAGTCTCCAAAACCTCACTTGCAAGCGGAACACCGCCAAGCCGTGAAGACATTTTCTTTCCCTTGAAAGTCATTCTTCCATGAGTTCTATGGATTGTTTTTTCTTTCCACTCTGGTTTGATTTCACCCGCAGCTTCAAGCACTACTTTGTAGTATGAAGATTGTTCATTGTCAGTAATAAGAATAGAGGTGTTGGGATTATATCGAGAAAATTTAATATCAAGAAGTCCAATATCCTTCGCTTCGTATGTTGGATATCCTTCACTATTAATAAATACTCTCGTATGAAGCCCACGCGCTTCTCCGTCAAAAATAACAGCTCCGTCAGATTCTTGGAATACTGTTCCAATATTTTCTTTCACAATTTCTCGTCCGCGCGCCCCAGCCTCACTTTCAAAAATGAATTCATGAAATGAAGAACCAAGTCTTTTTGTTTCTCCCAAGAAATATTCAAGATTTATTTCCTTTCCTTTCAAGTATGCAGAAAATTCTCTCCCTTCTTCTTTTTCATAAATCTTTCGAGTAATCTCTTTTATCTCTTTTTGAATTTCTTCGCTTTCCTCAAATGCTTTTGTTCCATCAACATAGCACTGTCCCAAGAAATTGAGTTTTTCTTCAACAGTTTCAAGAGTCGAAAGATTTCCTTCACCTTTTTGCAAAAGACTCCACACAGCCTTTCCGATTCCCAAAGAAACATCAGATGGATATGAAATTTTCAAAACCTTTGCGCCTGAATATTCTGCGAGTCTCACAATTGACTCACCAACAGTATTGTTCATCACGTGACCAATGTGAAATGGTTTGAAAAGATTTGGGCTTGAATGTTCCACCACAATAGTGTCACCTTTTCGTGATTCATTTTTTCCATATTCAGAATCAATCTCAGAAATTGTTTCGTAGAAAATTTCAGGAGAAAGAAAGAAATTGATAAATCCAGGACCAGCAACTTCCACCTTTTCAATTCCTTGCACAGAAGAAATTTGAGAAACAATCTGTTCTCCAATTTCTCGTGGATTTTTCCCAAGAATTTTTCCGTATCGCATCGCAACATTTGTTGCAAAGTCTCCATGAGAAAGCTCTCCAGGATGCTCAAAAGAAACCTCAGGGTTTGGAACCCCAAGATCTTTCAAAATTTCAGATATTATTTTTGTAAGTGTTTCCAAAATTTTCATATCAATACTATACCTCAAATTACACTCCCGTGCTACCAAAACCTCCCTCTCCTCGAGACGAATCTGAAAGCTCTGAAACCTCTTCAATTTCAGCTTGTACAATTGGTTGTATTAAACCTTGCGCAACCTTTTTCCCTTTCTCAAAGGTGTAGGGTTCTTGCCCAAGATTTATTACAGCAATTTGAAGTTCTCCTCGATATCCCGAGTCAATCACACCAGCGATTGTTGTCACACCTCCCTTTGTTGAAATCCCGCTTTTGTCCCACACTAAAAATACATAACCTTCCGGAAATTCCATAGAGATGCCTGTTTTTACCAGCCCACGTTCACCGGGATTTAAAGTGAGAGTTTCTGACGCAAAAATATCCATCCCTGCGTCTCCCTTTTTTGCATAACTTGGAAACACCGCGTCACTGTGAAGTTTTTTGATTTTGAGTTTCATATTTAAATTGTACTCGGATGACCCAAAATCACAAACCTTGCACATCCAGCTTGTTTTCTATAGACTGAGGGAAAATTTATGCACTATGAACAAAAACGCAATTGACTGGTTTGATGAAATTGTTGAACCCTGTAAGAAAACAGCTCAAGAAAAAGCACAAAGCTATGGAAGTAGCTGGACCTGGTATCGAGCAAGAAGTCTTGTTGATCGTATTTTTAGTAAAGCAAAACGAATACGAACCATTCAAGACACTGGTGAAAACAAGGTTGGAGAATCAATCCAAAGTGAATTTGAAGCAATTTTGAATTATTCAGTAATGTTTCTCATTCAATCAAAACGTAAATTTCAACCAGAAAATCTTTCATCAGATGAAGTTTTGAAACAATATGAGGAAAATCTCCTCGTATGTAAAACACTCATGAAAAAGAAAAACCATGACTATGGTGAAGCATGGCGTGATATGTCACAGGTTGGAATTGTTGATGAAATCATCGTAAAGCTTGAACGAGTAAAACAATTACTCAAAGAAAAACAAGATGTGAGCGACAATATCCCAGATGTTACAAACTACGCTATTTTCGCCCTCATCTTGATCAAAGAAGGACGAGAAGATTGAAAATTTAATTAACCGCCCGCGCTTTGCGCGAGCGGTTTTTTCTATTTGACCAAATCAAACCAAATAAGGTAAGCTTGGGGAAACCAATTAAATTTAAGTTCTATGACACATGTAAAACTCGTACAACCACTTGAAACAACTGGTATCCATATTCGAGATCAGTATTCTCCAGAAGACACCGCAATGATGCAAGCTCTTTATTCGCGAAGTCCTGACAGTGTTCTTAACCATGAAAAAAAGGTTGAGGAACAAGGATCTGAAAAATTTATGGATATATTCTATGTGGGATATGACCATAAAAGTATCGGTGATTGTGGGACCACAACCATCTTTATAGAAGGAGTCAGTATGATCACCGCAAAAATTTTGCAAGATTGGCAACTCTACAGTGGACAAGAAGCAAGTACCCGGTATCTCGACTGGTCAAAACAATCTGTTATTGATCCTCTGAATACTGAACTTTCAAGAAGCATCATCCAAAAGATGATGAACTTCTATGCTTGGGCTCAACCTAAGCTTGTAGAATTTTTGAAAGAAAAGTACGCAATGAAAGAAGGAGAAACAGAAAAGCAATACGAAAAAGCAATCAATGCTCGTTCGTTTGACATCCTCCGTGGATTCCTTCCTTCCGGCGCACAAACCAATCTTTCATGGCACACAAATCTTAGACAAGCTGGTGACAAACTTCAAAAGATGATTCACCATCCGCTACCAGAAGCTCGCATACTTGCAGAAAAAATCCTCTTACAACTTAAGGAAAAGTACACAGGAAGCTTTAACTTTCGTGACTATCCTGAAGGTGAAGAGTACACAAAAATGGAAATGGAAGAACTTGCTTTTTATGATCCTTGGTATGTTAATAAACCAACCCATGTCATGGATGGCGAAGTTTCTATGAAAACACAAATATGTGCAATGGATCTTCTTCCGTTTAAAAAATTCATTGACCAGAGACCTAAGTACACAAATCTCCCTGTTTAAACTGATGAACTTGGAATGATTACATGGGAATTCTTACTGGATTTTGGGTCTTTTCGTGATCTTCAACGCCACAGAAAAGGTGTTTGCCGTATTCCGAAACTCACAGTTAAGTATGGTTTTGAATCTTGGTACCTTGATCAGCTTTCTCCAGAAATTAAAGAAGAGGCAGAAAATCTTCTTCGTGAAATTGAAAGTGACATTGTCGAATTGGGCGACGGACTTGAAGTTCAGTATTACATACCAATGGGATACAAAATCCCCTGCAAAAATACGTATGGGTTAATGGCAACTGTATACATCACTGAACTTCGTTCAGGAAAAACAGTTCATCCTACCATGAGAAAAATTGCCCAAGGTATGTATGAGAGACTTATGGAAAAGTTTCCCAATCTCAAACTCTACACCGACCTCAGCGAAGATGAATTCTCGTATAAAAGAGGTGGTCAGGATATTATTGAGAAAAAGTAATTTAAAAACCCTGCACGTTTGCGGGGTTTTTCTTATTTGACTAGACAGTCTTAAAAAGGTAATGTTTACAAAAAGTTCAATTAAATCTATAACACCATGAGACTTTCTGCTATCGATATCAAAAAAGGAATCAATAAAGGATCTATTACTGTTGACCCATTGTTTCCCAATGCCATACAACCAGCAACAGTTGACCTCCATCTTGGAAGACACTTTCTTGTATTTGAAGCATCAAACTTAAAATCACTTGATTTAACAAAACCAATGGAAGAACACATGCGGAAAGTAACACTTGATGAAAACCACCCAGAGTTTGTTCTTCATCCACACAAGTTCGCGCTCGGGATTACACACGAACTTATAGGGACTGACCTTGGTCACTGTTGCAAGATAGACGGAATTAGTTCGATTGCACGCGCAGGGATTTTTGTTCACATCACAGCAAGCAACATCAATCCAGGTCACAAACTTCATGTAACTTTAGAACTATTCAATGCTCTTGAGGTTCCTGTTGCACTTCATTGGGGTATGCCTATTGCACAGATGGAGTTTTATCAACTTAAAACCCCACTCACAAAAAATGACGTTTACAAAGGTAATTTTTCAACTGTTAGTAAACAATCCCCGACCGCAAGTCAGTACTTTAAAAACTACTTGCCAGAAAAAAGTGAATGGATAAAATTTATGTGTAAAATACATGGAATTAATCCAATAACATTTGAAAGAACCTAGTTTTTTCAGCAAATCAAAAGCGACCCTTTCGGGTCGCTTTTTTATTTATATTTAATCAACAATTTCTACTCCCATAGAAAAACATTGTCCTTCTACGATTTTCATTGCTGCCTCAATTGTCTTAGCGTTAAGATCTGGCATTTTTTGCTCAGCAATCTTTTGAACTTGTGCCTTTGTAAGTTTCCCTACTTTCTTAGATCTGTTTTTTCCTGATCCTGAAGCGATTCCAAGTTCTTGCTTAATAAGGTGTGACATAAGAGTTTGTCCAACCGTAAATTCAAATGATCGGTCTTCGTACACAAAGATTTTTACAGGAACCTTTCCTTTCATTTCTCGTGTTCGTTCGTTGAATTCTTGAGTGAACGCACTAATGTTTACTCCCGCTTGTCCAAGTGCTGGTCCAAGTGGTGGTTGTGGAGTAGCTTTTCCAGCTTCCACTTGCACTTTCACAGTCTTTACTGGTGCTTTTTTCTTTTTCGGTGCCATAGTATTTTAGTAATTAAATCTTTTTAATCTGAAGAAAATCAAGTTCAACAGGAGTTTCTCGTCCGAACATATTTACAAGTACACGAATCTTTCCTCGTTCTTTGTCGATTTCAGCAATCTTGCCTTCGTGGTCTTTAAATGGACCATCAACCACAAGAATACTTTCACCAATTTCAAGATCAAGGTTTGCAATATCTCGCTCACTTGTTTTCATTCGACTGAAGATGTAGTTAATTTCTTCTTCAGCAACTGGAACTGGGTTTACCCCTGCCCCAACGAATCCTGTTACTCGTGGAGTGTTTCGAACAACATACCACGAATCATCATCCACAAGCATGTCCACAAGAACATATCCTGGATAAATTTTTTCTTCTGTTTCTGTTTTCTTTCCTCCTTTAATTTTTACTTTCTTCTCAACTGGAACGATAACATCGAAAATTTTATTTTGCATTCCGAGTGTATCGATTCGTTGCTTCAAATTTCGCGCAACTGCATTTTCATATCCTGAATAGGTATGAATTGCGTACCAGTTTCGATTTTGTGAACTATCTTGTTTTGCCATAGATAGAAAAGGTATAAAAACCTATTAATTAATAAAAAATTAAAGAATGATATTCAAAAGATAACTGAAGACGAAATCAAAGAATCCTAGGTAATATCCCACAAGAAATGCAGCTATTACAACAGCGATTGTTGAAACAATAGTTGTTTTTCGTGTTGGCCAATTGATATGTTTTGCTTCGGCTCGAGTATCTTTTATAAATTGAAAAATTTTCATATATTTTTTAGTCTGATAGAGAGGCGTCAGACTGTATTATACAAACCAGCTTTCACTATGTTTGTTATTAAAAAACACCCCTCAGGGCTCTTTTATATTACTTCTAACTAGGGTTTTTGTCAATCAAGACACTTTTAAAGACCTTGAGTCCAAGTTACACCAAAAAGTATAAAAAGTACCAAAGTAATATTTCCCAAAAGACCTGGAATTATAAAACTAAGATATGGAAAACGAGCAAACGAAAGAGCAACCATTAAAAAGTCTCCTGGAAGTGGAGTAAAACCTGTATACAAATACACAATAGACTGAACCACGAATCGAGGCTTTCGACTCAACCATTTTGCATATTTTTCTGCGAGTATTTTAATTTTTCCTGAAATATTATCTCTTCCCCATGTACCAATAAGATAAAAAATAGCATCACCGACTGAAAGGCCTGTTCCTGCAACCAAAGCAATCATCCAAGGATTGAGTCCAGTACTAGCAAGACTTACTATTGTTGCGTAATAAGAAGATGAAGTAAAACTTGAAGAACCAGCAATCATTGCGACAAAAAAGAGAACTAGGTAACTATTTGTGACACCAATAGCTTCAATGACTTTTTCTATATCCACAAAGAAAAAAAGCACACCTAGTGTGACCAGAAAGAAAAGTATCCAAATAATTCCTTTAAAGTGACGAACTCTATGTCTCATGTAAAAAGTATAACACAATAAAAAAATCTCCTTGCGGAGATTTTTTTTATTTTATTTTAAACACCAATGTAACCTGCATTTCGAATTCATCTTCACCGACAGGAATTGAAACTGCTTTCATTTCTACTGATTCTGCCATCGCCATATCCATCCCACCCTCTCGAGCACTCATGTATGGTGCATACCCTCCAGTACTTTCGTAGAAATCAACCATCTTTCCAAGTCTTACACCAAGATTATCAGCAATGATTTCTGCCTCTTTTCGAGCGTCTTCAATTGCCAAACTTCGAGCTTCTTGTTGATACACACTCGGGTCATCAATTTCAAAATATGGCCCAGAAAGTTCTGTTGCTCCACTTTGAGCAAGAACACCAAGTATTTCACCAGCCTGATCAATATTTCGAACGGTTACTTCAATTGATTGAGAAACTTCGTACGCAGCAAGTTCTCGATTTCCATCAACACAATATATTCCTGTGCAGTTTGGTTTGTAGTCATATCGAGGATAGGCATTGTAAGCAACTTGATCAATATCTTTTTCTTCAATTCCATACTGTTTGAGAGATTCAAGAGCTTTTGAAATTGTTGCTTCAAGATTAGCTTGCGCAGTCTTGAGATCTTTATTTTCTTCTCTGTGACCAAAAGTAATTTTAGCAACATCTGGAACAGCTTTTACAGTACCGATACCTTGAACCTCAATAGTATCAGTATAATTATTCATTGAATTAGAGTTTCGATACATTGAAACTGCCGTAATTGAAAGAATAATTATCAAAAGCCCAAGGAAACCGGTCGCTGAATTAAGAAACAATTGTAATGCTTTGTTAGTATTTGAATCCATATAATTAGTGAGATTTTAATTGAAGGTACGGAGAAACAGTAAGAAGTGAGAACCAAGGCGCGAGTGCAATTCCAAATATGATTACAACTATTTCAGAAAGGATTGGAGAAATAAATCCAATTCTACTTGTAATAATCTGAACAACAGCCGAAAGAATACTTACACAAATAATGAAGAGAAGAAACTTCCATCCATTCCCTTTCATCATTGTATGACTTTTTTTCATTGAATTTATAATTGTTTCTTTTGAATCAACAAGAATATACACAGAGAAAGCAAGACGAACTGCAACATATGCAACCCAAACAATAAATGCAGAAATTCCAAGAATTGGATGAATCTTTGAAAGTCCAAGAGAAAGGAGATATCCGATGATAAGTGCGCCCCCACCCACTAGTAGTAATAATCCTGTTGTTTTTGCAATTAACTTAAAATTCCAAACTGATGAAAATGATTTCTTAAAGTGCACTTCTTTTGTTTTATACGCAACAAGAGAAAGATTAATATTTACAAGAATAAAGTAAACACCTAAAAACAGGAATAGTGCAAGAAGTGGAATCATTACCCACCAAAGACCACGTAGAAGTAATACTGTACTAAGGAATCCAGAAGCTCCAAATACAATATAAAGTCCTATAATTGCAACAAAACTTACTAGAATAAATGGCAAATAAAACTTTTTTGAAGTAAAAATACTCCAAGAGTCTTTAAAAGATTTTTTAATACTAAATGTCATAATTGTTTATTAATTTTAATAATTGATTTAATTATACAATATAATTTATTGAATTCCCAAAAGCTCAACTTCAAAGATAAGTGTTGAATTTGGAGGAATTGGGCCAACTTGATTATCTCCATATCCATACGCTGGCGGAATAATAAGTTTTCTCTTTTCACCAACTTTCATATTTTGAAGACCTTGATCCCAACCAGCAATTACACTTCCGGTTCCGTATGGAAACTCAAATGGTTGCCCTCGAGTCAAACTTGAATCAAATACAACACCATCTTCTAATGTTCCCGTGTAATGAACCACAGCAATTTGCCCAGGTTGAAGCATTGCCTCACCAGTTCCTTCTTGCAAAACAGTAACCATGAGTTCAGATTGAGATTGTTCCATTGTTTGATTCTCAGTATTTTGTTGAGGCTTCATAATAAAGACAACCCCAACAATAACACCTACGATTATAATAATTGAAATAATTGTTTGTTTCATATATATAGTATATCACTTTAACAACTGAGAAACTTCATTTTGAATACGAGCAGCTGTACTTGGTGCAATATTAAAGTCTTTTATAAGTTTTTCTTTTGTGTAAGGCAACAAATCTTGAGCCAAAACAAGTCCATGAACAACCAGTTTCGATCTTGCATCTTCGGACATACTTGGTATTACAGTAATCGGATATGCTTTTGTTCGCTCAATCATTTTTTGTAAAGAGTCTCTATTTGGATAATTCCAACCAGTAAGTCTCACTCCTCCGCACTGTGCAAATTTTTGAGCATGATCAGTAAACTCAGTATTCGTCATAATCCATGTATGAAAATGTTTTGTACCAAGTTCGTTATTTTTAGGGTTTGAAGCAATATCTTTCATTCGAGCATCCGCATACATAACCTGATCAATATGTGTTCTACCATTTGCGTCATTTCGAAACTTTGCTTCAATCATGTAGTAGTTATTGTCTTTCCAGGCAAGTATATCAACTTCGTGAGTCACACATCTTCCTTTCATCATTTGGTTTCTTTTTGTTTGATATCCATCTTGCCTAAGAAGTGCCTCAAGAAATTTTTCGAATAAAAAACCATCTGGACCAAGAGCGTTAACCCCTCTTTTAATACTGTACTTTACAGCAATATCAACATCTTCCCTAACCAAGTGTCTTAATGTATCTCTGAAAACAAAAGAGGTTGTCATCCCGGGTTGAATTTTTTGATTTACAACCTTACAAATTTTTTCAGCTTGAGATTTACTTGCACCAGCCCTTACAATCGATTCACAAAGTTTATCCTCACTAAAAAAAACTGTTTCCCCTGTTGATTTTTTAATTTTTTTTAATGAATCTGTCATGGTTTTAATATATTAGTTAATGCATCCTCCAAGGTTTTAAAAGTGATTATATTGCCAAGCTCCCAAGCTCGAAGAGAAACAACTTTTTGGCTAGAAGTAATTTCTTCTGTAAATCCTCTATATTTGAGACGAAATATGAATTTAGGAATCTTTAGGAAGTGAGGTTTTTCAAGAGTTTTTGCTAGTTGAAGAGAAAATTCTTGATATCTTACTGATTGAGGTGATACGGCATTTATAATTCCTTGAAAATTCTCATTTTTTATAACTGCAATATATATTTGAACAAGGTCAGCAATATGCATCCACGGGAACCAATTTTTTCCTTTTCCAACAGGACCACCTAAGCCTTTTTCATATATTAGCTTTAAAGCAGAAATAATTCCTGATTCACCTAAAATATTTCCCTGACGGATAATAACTGTTCTTGCGCCGTATTTCACAGCTCGAGAACCTTCTTGCTCCCACTCAGAAGCAACGTGTGCAAGATAGGTATTTTTTTTACTTGGACTTCCTTCAGATAAAGTCTCTTCTCCACAATCACCATACCATCCCGTTGCAGATACTTGGATAAAAGTTTTAGGGCAAAGATTTTTATCTTTAAAAGAAGATACGAGATTTCTTGTTGTTATAATTCTACTGGTATATATAGATTCTTTATGTTCTTTGTTCCAAGGACCCATGATAGATCTTCCAGCAAGATTAATAACAACGTCAGGATTTTTTATAAGCTGACTATCAGGAACACCTTTTTCATAAGTGCCTTGAATAAAAGCAACACCGGAAATCTTTGATGCAACAAGATCAACAGAAACAACACTATTACCTTGGCGTAAAAGTTCACGAGAGAGTTTAGAACCTATAAAACCAGAACCACCGATAATAATTATTTTCATATATCTAATTATATCAAACAAAAACGCATCATACGATGCGTTTTTGTTTATTTTTTACCAATAAGTACTGAAACTATTTGATCTACTTGAGCAAATGGAGTTGCACCTCGCAAAGGAAAAGTTTCTCCATTAGAAGTAATAACGATTGAATGAGGTGTTCCGTTTGCACCAATCAATCTTGCTTCAGCGGCATTTTCCTGCACAGCTTTTGCAACCTCTTCACTTCCCTGACATTCCCAGAAATCTTCTTCGCTTGAAAAACCAAGTTTAAGGGCCTCTTGAACAAGAATATCATTTGTGATGTCTGGAAATTCTGCAAACAAAGCATCTGAATATTGCCAGAATGCCTCATCACCAAGTCTTTGCCCTACACACTCAGAAGCAAGAGCTGCTTCATTGTTTCGATATGGAAGATGTCTGTAAACCCAAGCAACATCATCAGGATATTTTTCTACAATATCCCGAAGTGTTGGATGAAACGAAGCGCAGAAACCACAACCAAAATCAGAAAACTCAACAATTGTAACTTTTGGGCGCTTTGCACCTCGTATAAAGTCTTCCTTGTCATCCACTTCATACAGAAGTTTTGCTCCCCCAGACTCTTCTGCAATTCTATTTGTTGCATCTGTAAGTGCTGAAGACCGATTAAAGAAAATCTGAGACACTAGAATAGATATAGCTATTAATGCACCGGCAATAATAATTGCCTTTTGCGTTGTAAGTCCAGAAAAAACTTTTTTTATGTGGTTTTTATTTTCTTCATGCATGATGTGCATTTACATCCTATTGGTTTTATAAATTCGTTAAAATATTCCTTACCGTAATCGTAGTTTATCTCTTCACCCTTTGCAATATCTTTTATTGCGTAAATTTTTATTTCACCCCTATCAATCTCCACTTCTGCATTTGGTTTACATGCATGATTGATATATCGTGCAATATTTTCACGCATTGCACCGTCAATTGTAAAATGATCATCGACTTCAAAGAGATACTTCCCTGGATGGTCTTCGCATTTTGCGTTTGGGATAATTTCACCAACATAATCGATGATGTAATCACCCTTTTTAATTTGCTCTTCAGCAAAAAGACCAAGCCCAGCACCCTTTTCAGCTCTTCCTACTTTTACTTTTTTTCCAATTACCGGTTTTATTTTCATACAAGGGAAATATTATTGTGTATTAATTTGAAGTAGTGTAAACAACGAAATCTAGTTTAATAGTATCTTCAACAACAGAGTCTCCAATATCTTCAAAGAAAGATGATGAAAGAGTTGTTACACCCCAAAGAGTTCGATCGAGTTCGAATTGTCCTTGAATTTCATATCCTGTTTCTGTTTGTGAAAGAGTATAAGGAACAATAACTTCCTGTGTTACACCTTTCATAGTAAGCAAACCTTGCACTTGCTCATCTGCTTTTCCTGTAATAACAAAATTTGCTTGTGGATATGTTTCTACATCAAAAAAGTCAGCACTCTTAAGGTGATTTATAAGCATTTCTGGCTCATTTTCTCCAGAAAGAGTTGTCATATCAATAACAAGTTGTCCACCAACAACTTCCATTTCACCTGCTTCATTTTTTGGAGCAAGACCTAGGAAGGAAATATTTGTATCAAACTTGAGAGTTCCTGTATGACTCTTGATCTGAATTTTATTTTCTCCAAACCATGTAATGTAAGATTCATTACTAATTTTTTGTTGAGAGAAGTCACCCACAGAAGGAGTGAAATTTGCTGTTTCTCCGTTTGTAAGAGATGTGTTTTTTACAAAATCAACATTTCTAAAAACAAGAAATAGCACCACGATAACTAAAACAACGAGAAGGATTTTTTTAACCATATATTTAAATTAACTAGCTTTGTTATTTACTTCGTAATTAGTATTTTGTGATTCAAAGAAGTTTACAAGCTCATAGACATCAGTTGCTGTTGTCATCCATTTTGCAGGATTTGCAACATTGTAATATGGCTCAAGTCCAAGTTCTTCAAGTCGTCGATCTGCAACATACTGCACGTATTGATTTACGTATTCTGCATTAAGACCAAGAATTCCATTTGGGAACAAGTCTTTGTTGTATTCAACTTCACAATTTACCCCCTCAATAATAATATTTCTTATCTCATCTGCAAAGTCCGCAGTGAGGAGTTCAGCATTCTCTTCAAGGATTGTCAAAATAAGGTTGATACCAAATTTAAGGTGAAGGGACTCATCTCGAATTACCCAGTTAATCATAGAACCGAAGTTTCGAAGTTTGTTTCTCTGTCTAAATGAAAGCATTACCATGAATCCTGAGTAGAACCATGTTCCCTCCATTACAATATTAGTCGCAACAAGATTTCGAATAAAGTCTTTCTTTCCTTCAGCTGTTTCAATATCGAGACTTTGTTCAGTCATTCGTTCCATATATTTATTAATGAAATCTTCCTTCTTTTTCATTGAAGGCGTTTCAAGGTGAACCTTATAGATTTCATCTCGATCAAATGGGAATGTTTCGAGAACATATTCAAACGCAACACAGTGATTTGCCTCTTCCCACATTTGTTTTACCAAATACAGGTGGCATTCTGCTGATTTCAAATAAGGATATACCCCAAGTGCAAGTGAACGATTTACGATAAGTTCTGCTGGATTAAAAAATGCCATAACAAACTTTACCGCCCTTTGTTCGTCCTCTGTCATTGCTTCAAAATCTTGAAGATCTTCTCGAAGAACAATTTCGTGAGGATACCATGTGTTTCGTACCGCTTGATCATACAATTCTCGTGCCCAAGGATATTGACTTGGGTGCAAATTTACATCTGTTGGTGATGCTTTTCCAATGAGTGCCATATATATAAATAAATCTTAAAGTGTAATAATTAAAAAATTACTTGTGTCTGGGGAAACCCCTTTAACACCTTACACGACTAATAAAACGACCTTATTTCTGATAATCAAATATTATTTATTGACAACTGTCACACTGATTCAAGAGTGAAGGATCTTCTGGAACTGTTTCACTTATTCCCCCGTCAGCCATTGCGTAACTGATTTTTGGCTTTACAGCTTGAACAGTTTCTTCCACTGCTACAGGTGATGGAGTTGGTGTACTTTGAAGCGCTGCAAAACCTTTTCGCCCTAGTGTTTCTCGCTTGTTTACTGTAACTGTACTTTGTTCAGCGTTGTGTCGCGGCTTTACATGTGCGTAGTACGTTGATTTCAAACCTTTTTCCCATGCATCACTATAGATGCTTGAGAGTTCGTCATTTTCTCTTGTTTCAAGATACATATTTCGAGAAATTGCTTGGTCAATCCACTTTTGTGCTCGCGCAGTAACCTCAATAACAGCTTTTGGATTAATTTCAAATGAAGATTTATATCGATTTCGAACATCTTCAGGAATTTCAAGAATATGCTGAACATCTCCATGACTTTCAATAATTTTTGTTCGAGTTTTTTCCCAAAGACCAAGTGTCTTAAGTTCATTTACCAAGTTCACGTTAATGTCCATGTATTTTCCAGAGAATTTACTTCGAGCAAACACTTGAGCAAATCGAGCATCCATCCCAGGAACAGTTCCTGCAACAAGACCAATATTTGCATTTGGTGCAACAGCCATAAGTGTCGCGTTTCGCATTCCCTTTTTTACTTTTACTCGAAGCGCATCCCAATCAAGTCCGCCATGATGCATTCCCGTATCAACAGTAAGCTTTCCTCCTCGAACCTTATTAAGTTCTGCAAGAGTATCGTATGGAACCATTCCCTTACTCCATCTTGATCCTTCGAAATTTGCATATGAACCTCTTTCTTGTGCAAGATCTGCACTTGTATCAATTGCAATGTAACTAATGAATTCGAATACCTGATCAATGAATTTGTAGGTTTGTTCACTTTCATATGCCCAACCCATTTTTTCAATAGTGTCTGCAATTCCCATAACTCCCATGCCAACAGCTCGATTGTTTTGATCTGAATTTCGAGCCTCTGCTACTGGAAGTACATTGATATCAAGAAGATTATCAAGTGAACGAATACCTGTTCGTACTGTTGTCTCAAGTTTTTGCCAGTCTAACTCTCTTCCTTTTAAGTGTGTTGCAAGGTTAAGTGATCCGAGATTGCATACAGCAATGTTGTCTTTATCTTGCGGAAGTGCAATTTCTGTACAAAGATTAGACATATGAATTGTTCCAGTGTTGTTGTTGATTGCCCGAACATTGAATGCATCTTTCCATGTGAGCCATGGGTGTGATGTACTTACAAGTGCAACAAGCATTTTTTTCCAAATCTTCACAGCACTATCAACTTTATGAAGTCGAAGTTTTCCTTCTTGAGCCATCGTAATATATTCAGCATATCGCTTTGAGAATTTTTCTCCATACAACTCAACAAGATCTGGTGTTTCTTTTGGATCGAACATATACCATTCTTCATCAGCGTGAACTCGTCGCATAAATTCGTCGTTAATATACGCCGCAGTATTTGCTGTTCTCATTCTCTCGTGTTCGTCTCCTGCGTTGTGTTTCCAATCAATAAATTCTGGAAAATCCATGTGCCATGGTTCCATATAGAAACAAAGCGCTCCTTTTTTCTTTCCACCTCGAACGATTGAACGAATAGCAACGTCCATGATTTTTGCAAAAGTTGTTGGACCACTTGAAGCTCCTCCATGAGAAAGCGGTGAACCTGTGGCTCGAAGTTTTGTAACAGAAACCCCAAGTCCTCCTGTTGCTTTTGAAATCATCATCACATCAGCAACTGTTTTTGAAATATTTGCCATGTCATCTTCCATTTGAATCAAGAAACAGTTTGAGAGTGCTGCATTTTTTGTTCCTGATCCAATATTTGCTGAACCTCCAGCAATATAATCAAGTTGTGACATTGCGTTGTAAAGCTCAATTGCTTTTTCTGTCGCATCTTTTTCAATGAACGTAAGTCCCATTGCAATTCGCATAAAAGCAAACTGTGGAGTTTCGTATGATGTTTCCCCGTCTCGCTTAAGCGTATATCGGTGCATCAATGTTGAAGCACCAGCGTAATCAAAAAGATTATCTCTTTCAACCTTAAGTGCTTTTGCAAGTTTTTCAAGATCGAAATTGTTTTTCATTTCTTCTCGAAGAATTCCTTTTGTTACTGCATCTTGAATGTGTTTTGCAAATTTAGCTTCGTGAAGTTCTTGAACAGCATTTGGGTTATCTCGTTCAAATTCACCAAGAATATTTTTGTAAACTGTTTTTAAGAAAAGTCGAGTTGCAACAGTACCGTAATCTGGATCATTTTGTATATTTTGGAGTGCTGCACTAATTGTAGCCTGATCAAGTTCGTCTTCTGTAATTCCATTATAAAGAGTAAGTGAAGTCTCAGTTGCAATTTGAGTCACTTTTGAAAGCCAGTCAGGAAGGCCAGCGCAAGCTCGTTCAATAGATTTGTTAATTTTATCAGCGTCAAATGGTTGTTTTGAACCATCTCGCTTTGTTACATAGATTGTAGTCATAAGCAAACAAACAACGAATTATTTAATAAATTGGGGATAAAAAAAAGCCTAATTTCAAGACTTTTCTAATTTACTCTATGTAATAGTGGTTATGTGGGAAACACTATCACACAACTCACGAAGCAGCACTCCAGCTCCTTCGTGTGATTATTGTATCAGTGTGTCGATGAGGGTTTTCCCCAAGTCTTGAAAAATAAAGACCGAAAAAATTAAAAAGAAACAAAAAGAAAAAATGTAAACAAGTCCAAAACAAAAAACCCTTATTTTAGGGGTTTTTGTTTTATTCTCTCTTCTGCAACCTGTCCATCAATTAAGTAGATTACTTTGTCACAATCAACAGTATATTCTTCTTCGTGTGTCACCATAACAATGGTTTGCCCTTTTTCATGAAGGCGTTTGAGTGATTCAATCACAGCAGCACTAGACATGGAGTCTAGGTTTGCTGTTGGTTCATCTGCAAAAAGGATTTGAGGATTTTGAACAATAGCACGAGCAATTGAAACACGTTGTTGCTCACCTCCAGAAAGTTGATTTGGTCTATTATTCGCCTTCCCATCCAAACCAAGTTCCTTGAGAGATTCCGTTCCACGTTTTTTTGCTTCATCTTCTGAAATACCTTCCATGAGAAGTGGAATGATAACATTTTCAATTGCATTTAATTCAGGTACGAGGGCGTAGTCTTGAAAAATATACCCAAGATGCTTAAGACGAAAATCAGTTCTTTCATCTTCATCTAAAGCCAAAATATCAACTCCATCAACAATAACCTGTCCATCTGTCGGCCTATCTAGGAGACTTATTTGATATAGCAAGGTTGATTTACCGGCTCCTGATTTTCCCATAATCGCCACAAACTCTCCTGAATTAATTTCAAGATTAAGTCCACGAAGAACCTTTGTTTCAACTTCTCCGTTTCCATATGTCTTTATGAGGTTTTTTACTGAAATAATAGCCATATAGTTAGCGTTGCAAAATACTATCAAGAGTATTTTTCTTAACAATTAAACGAGCTGGGAGATAGCCCGCAATCACAGTAACAAAAAATAGAATAAGGAAACGGTTAAATGTTGGAAGAGGGTCAGCAACAAGAATTCCATCACTAAAAGGAAAATCAATTGGGTTTGCAGCAATCACAGGAACTAAAAGACCGTACACAATCAGCGCTCCAATCAAAGATCCAATCAAAACATAAAATACTGATTGAAGAACGTACGCAATCTCGATTGCTGTTCCAGAAATACCAATTCCTTTTAAGATTCCAATGAACTTTCGTCTAGTAAGAGCGTTGATATAAATAACAATAAAAATAGTAATAGCAGAAACAACGAGTCCAATTCCTCCGATTGCGGTTCCAAGAATACTAAATGTTTGTTTAATATCATCCAAAAACTTAGGTATCGCCTCAGCTGCTGTTTGAATTTTTGCTAGATTACTAAATCCATACGAAACAAGAACTTGTTTTACATATTGATCTTCATAACCATCAGCTTTTTTAATGGCAATTTCTTGAGCATTTAAAGAAGTGTCTCCGGTGAGTCTTCTGTAATCAGATTCAGTAACAAATGCAGCCAAAGAAACTTCGTCCACTTTTGATTTTACAATTCCCTTCACGATAAACTCTTGTGTATTTGAACTTGCAGTACTATCACCTGAAAGATCTGAAGAGAATGTAAGTCCTTTTCCTGTTACAGAAACTTTTACTCTATCACCTGGATACACCTCATCAAGAGGTTCAAATAAATCAGAAAAGTTTGAATATCGACGAATAAAAGTAGAACCGAGTAGTATGTAGCCACTTTCGTCTGATTCAAGCATTTGACCTTCAACTAAAGATTCTGAAAGTCCGGTAACACTTTCTTCTCTTTCTGGATCAATACCTACAATGTTTACCCCTACAGAATTTGGTAGGGCGGAAAAATCTCTTCGTTCTCTGTAGTTTGCTTCAATAGTTGCACCTGATTTGTATCGAACAGTGAAATCTTGGACGATTGGTAATGACTCTAGAGTGCTTTGAATCATCCCTGTTGATTGAATTGATGATTCATCAGCCAAGGTTGAAATAAAGACATCTCCAGAATATCTTTCTCTGTTTGCCTGAAAGGACCCTTCAAGAAGTCCTACCAAAATACCGGAAATCACGACAAGACTGAGAAATGTTAGTGTCATAATTCCAATAATCAAAAGATTGATCCAAAAATTTCCTCGAGTAATTTGCCTCTTCGCAAGAAGAGTTCCTACCACAAGAGAAGTTTGGAATTTTTTAAATTTACGAAACATATAGTTTATTCAACTGTTTTTTCTCGAACCAAAATATCTCCAGCTTGAAGTCCTGAAATAATTTCAACAAAGCCATCACTTCCAGCAAGACCAAGAACAACGGATTGCTCTTTATCTTTTTTCTCAGAAACCATAATTCGACTTACAAATCCATCTTCTGTTCTCTCAAAAAAGTATCGTGGAGCTCGAAGTACGCCTTCTTTTGTTTCTGCAAGAATACTTGCTTTTGCGCTCATTCCTACACGAATCCTTTCATCTGGGTTTGTAATCACTACTGTTGTTTTGTAAACAGGAACACCATCAACAAGTGTATCAATAACATCAATAGCCTCGATTACACCTTGCCACTCTGCATCATTTTGATATGCATCAAGAGTTATTGAAACAGCATCACCAATCTGAAGTTTTGCAACATCTATTTCTGGAACATCGAGTGCGAGTTCAAACTGATCAGATCCAACCAAAGTAACATATGGTGTATTTGCAGTGACGATTTCTCCTTGAGCAATATCAACAAGTCCCACAACTCCATCAAAAGGTGCCGTAATTACACTATCAGCCATTTGGGCTCTCACAGCATCAACACGGGCACGAGCAGCAATAACATCAGCTTGTGATTTTGAAATCTGATTTCCAGATGACTCAAGTGCCTGACTTTGAAGATATGAATCTTCCGCCTGTGCAAGTACTCGCGCACGCTCAGCAACAGCTTGGTCATAAGCATTCTTGTTTACAACATAATTTGAAGATCTTTTGTTGGGAATACTTACAGTCCAAACTGTATTTGAATAATCTTGACCTTCAGTAAATTTAATATATAACCCCTTTTCACCAAGAGGAATTGCTGTATTTGTCCGAATAGCATCAAAACCTGATTCAAGACCAGTATATTTAAATGAATAACCAGAAGAAGATCCTGAAGAATATGTAGTTACAATATAATCTCCTTCAATCGTATCTGTATATGTTCCTGAAATTGTCGGTGGTTCAGCATCTGTATCATCCTCTGTATAAACCTCAAGTGAATCTGAGAGGAGTTTTCTATAGGCATTCTGCACAAAAGTATCTTGTTGTTCTTTTGTTGTAGTAAAATTTTGATATGAATATTCAAAACCAACACCAGAAGCCGCGCTCTCTGCTTGCACACGCTTCAAATTAGCCTCAGCCTCCAAAAGTTGTGCTGAAAGTTGATTTGTTGAAAGTCTTGCAATCACTTGTCCTTTTTTAACGGTTTCTCCCTCTGAAACAAAGACCTGAGAAACTCTTCCCGATGTTCCAAAACCAAGGTTAACTCTATCTTTCATGTCAATATCTCCCGCAAAAATAATTGTTTCTGAAACCTCTCCCTGCTCTACTGTAAAAAATTCTTTTGAATCATCTGGAGTAACTGCGTTTTTGATAATAGAAAAAAGAATAAAAAGTACAATAATTCCAAGTACTATATATCTCTTCTTGAGTTTTTTAAAATTGATTGATGGTAATTTCATATATGTATTATCTCTTACTTTTTGTAATAAACAAAATTATATAAGGGTATAAGCATACTATAGAGACCCACAAAAACAAAACAACTCACTTTTGTGAGTTGTTTTGTTTTTTTTGGGCGACTACCGGGAATCGAACCCGGATACTCGGAACCACAACCCGATGTAATAACCGTTATACGATAGTCGCCATGTGTAAATTTGTACTCCAAGTACGAAAGTATTTATACCAAAAAATAAGACGCCCGTCTAGGCGTCTTATTTTTAAATTTCATATGGATTTTGTTTCGCGAGTTTCTTTCTATATACCTGGCCCATTATAACTGCAAACAAAACAATCGTCATATATATTGTGAGTCCCGTTTGAAACGAAAGTGGTATAGATCGAAGTGATCCAAGTATAAACACAATATACCAACTTGAAATCGAAATCGCCCCTGTCGCAAATGCTACTTTCTTAAAAAATAATTGTTTCTTAGTTAAGAGTCTTTGTTCGTTTCCATTAAAAACAATACTTGTTAATCTCGGCGCAACTACAAAATTTAGTACAAAACCGTTAATAGTGATAATTCCAACTGCGACTGTTTTAACTAAGAACTTTGAAGATTCTGCAAGTTCAAGAGTTCTTGGAAGATACAAACCAATACCTGTAATAATTAAGATTCCAAGCGCAACCCAGATAATGTGGGACATGGTATCCATGACACTCTTTTCTGTTTCTGAAATTTTAAAATCTTTTAGAAATTTAAAAAATAAAACGTCTGTTACTGTTGTCGCACCCACACCAACAGCCGCAGCCATTGCATGAATTATCACAATAAGTGTTTTGTATTCCACCAAAAGTGGTATTAAATTTATCTCCGTTATAAATACTGAAAATATTGCAATAAAGGTTGTAAATGCAGCAGAAAATAAACACCAAGTACACCAATGTTTAATAGAAAAGGCTTGAACAAAAACAAGATAGACTGAAAACAAAAATGCTAAAACTGAGAATGAAACAGCGAAGAATACAGTTTCTTGCCCCATTTCAAAACTAAACATTCGCGCACTGTAAAATAAAATAACTAAAGCATAGTAACCCATACCCATAAGCTCCACAGGAATTCCAAGGAATTTTGAATATTTACTATTCACAACAGTGTCACACATACCTCCGATTGGACAAATAAGTGGTCTTTTTTCTTTGCTTTTCTTTGTTGTGTAAATATATAAAGCAAGAACAAAACCAGACAAAGATAAAATTATTGGTATGAGATAAATAAAATTCATATTAAAAAAGATTGAATATTTTTCCTATAAAAAATACATATATCATGAGATACATTGCCCCCTCCCAAATATACATTCTTTGTGAAATCCCAGAAATTGTAAAAAGGATTGTTGCAATAATTAAAAATGGCAAACCGATACTAAACGTTGTAACATCTATTGGAAGTCTTGCGAACAATGCAGGAATTCCAGTAACAACAAGAATATTGAATATATTTGAACCGAAAATATTTCCAATAGCAACTTCTGATTTCCCTTGAAGCGCCGCTTTTACAGAAACAGTAAGTTCAGGTAAAGATGTTCCAATCGCAACAGCAGCTAGAGAAAAAGCACCAGCTGAAACCCCAAAAAGTTCAGAAAGCTTAATGACAGACTCTACAAGATATTTTGAACCGAAGATAAGTCCCAAAAGACCAGCAATCATAAGAATAGTGTCTTGTTTTGTAAACTTTGTTTTCACAACACTCTCATCTTTTTCTTTTCCTTGTCCCTCTTTCAAGGTATACATAACATAAAACACAAAAGAACCAAGGAGAAGTATTGCTTCTGGAAAAGTTATCACACCGTCCCAAGCTGAAACAAGAAACAAAGCTGTTGTTGAAACAAGAAGTGGAATATCAAGATCAATAAGATACTTTGAAGTGGTGAGCTTTCCGGCAATAACAGCAGAAAGACCTAGGATAAAAAGAATATTTGCAATATTTGAACCAACAACATTACCAGCAACTATTTCCGGCGCATCAGCAAATACCGCAACCAAAGAAGACGCGAGCTCTGGTAAAGATGTTCCAATACCCACAATAAGAATTCCTACCACAAATTTTGAAAGACCTTTTGAAAGCCCAAATTTTTCAGAAGCAATCAAAAACCAATCAGCCCCTCGAACTAAAACCATTAATGAAAGTATAAAAAGTCCTATCCAAAATATTGTCATAAAAATATTATAGCCTAAAAAATAAAAACTTATCGCGCACTAATCAACACAAAAAAGAAAAACCCCAAAAAGGGGTTTTTCTTTGGTGCGGATGAGAGGAATCGAACCTCCACGGATTTCTCCATACGAACCTCAATCGTACGCGTATACCAGTTCCGCCACATCCGCATGACAAATATTATACGGAAATAAAATAAAAAAGCCACCCCAAAATTTGAAGCAAAATAAAAAACCCTTTCGGGGTTTTTTATTTTGCTTCTTCTGAAGTTTCAGAAGATGTTGTTTCTTCAACAACCTCATCTTGCATTTCCTCTTGTTTAATTTCAAGTGGTTTTTCAGTAAAGAATCCTGCGAATGATCGAAGTTTTCGTCGAATTTCCTTTGCTGTCTTTTCTCGCAAGAAGTAAAGTTTGTTTCGTCGAGTTTTTGATTTTTTCACAACTTCAACTGAATCAATATTAGGAGAGAATAGTGGAAAGATTCGTTCCACCCCAACACCGTTAGAAATTTTTCGAACAGTGAAAGTTGCCCCTGTTTCAGTTCCGTGTTTTCGAGCAATCACAAGCCCTTCAAACGCCTGAAGTCGAGTTTTTCCTTTTTCTTGAATTCGCACAGATACACGAACAGTGTCTCCTGCTTTAAAGTTGAGCTTTTTTCGCTCTTCGATATTTACTGGTGTTAGTTTAATTGCTGTGTTCATAGCTAGTTTTGAAAATATGTAACGAGGCTTACTCTATCACATGGCCAGTTATTTGGCAAGCTTCTGAAAGCTTTCCTCTGGCAAAGCTTGAAATTCTTGTCTTTTTCCATTTGGAAGCAAAACAGAGAGTTTCCAAGCATGAAGGGCAAGTCTTGAAAAACCCAAAACCAAGGGTCTTCCCTTTGCGTATAATGTATCCCCAACAAGTGGATGATGAAGATATTTCATATGGACTCGAATCTGGTGAGTTCTCCCTGTTTTTGGTCTCACTTCACACAAACAAAAATGCTCACCACCCTCTTGAATTCGATTGAGTACTCGAAAAGAAGTTTCAGCCTCTCGCAAAACCCCACGAGCATTTCCCCCCGCCTGCCACTGACGAAAATCATTCCTACTTTTACCAATCGGAACATCTATTCTCCCTTCATCTTCTTTAAAATTTCCCCACACAACAGCAAGGTATGTTTTTTCTGTAAGTCTGTCTTGAAATTGTGTTTTCAAAAACTCGTGAGCTTTTTGGTGTTTTGCAACGATAATTACCCCTGAAGTTTCCTTATCAAGCCTATGAACAATACCAGGACGATCTATCACCATTTCTTCTTTTGCATTTCGAATAACCAAAGGCTCCCCAACACCTTGTATTTCTGGATAATTTTCAAGAATCCAATCAGTCAAAACATACTCTTCCGATTTTCCATCCTTATGAACCATAAGTCCTGAAGGTTTATCAAGAACCAAAATATCTTGGTCTTCATATATAATTGTGGGGATTTTTTGCATATGTGTATCATACGAGATATTGAGAAATAAAAAAAGCCTGATTAATTTTTAATCAGGCTTATTTCTTTTGGAAGAACAGCGAAAATAGCACCTGTGATTTTCTCGATTTTAAATCCTCGAGAAGAAACACAACCGGTCAAATCACGAGAGGTAAGGAGAACTTTATCCTCAATATTCTCAAATCTGATTTTAACATGGTCAAAATTATTATGTGCCATTCTTTGAATTCCTTTCTTAACATTTTCAAGACAAAGGAATTCTGATAATGATATTGTCATAATGAACGGATTTACTTGTTGTAATAATAACAAATAAAAGCCCTCTTTGTAACACAAAGAGGGCTTTAACTCATTACACAGAAGACACACAAAATATATGATCTTCTATCTGAAATGGTGGTAAAAATACATGTTTAGCAGAATCTTTTTGTAAACTAACAGAAAAAGAAAGTTTACCAAAAGAAAATTTTTGAGGCTTAAAATCACCCTTTTTTACCATCTCACGGGCCAGAGTTTGGGCTCTTTGTGTTATATTTTGATTTTCCATAATTTAAAGTATTATAATTAATATAAATTATTTTGTCAATACCTCCAATTCCATTTTCATTTTCTGTTTTATTTCTCTTAAATGTTCAAGGTCTGGCTTAATAATTTCTGTCGACTGAGACATCTGACCGAAACTATTTTTCTTCATAGTTGTGTGACGATAAATGTCTTCGTCTCCATACTGGACTGCTGCAGAACCAAAATCAATAACTACAGGGGTATGAGTCTCAGCTTCTATCATGATATTTCCGGCGTGGAGATCTCTATGGTGAATAGCAAAAGGTTCAGAATGTATAAAATTAAGAAAGTCTTCTAATTTTTTGAAAAATAAATCAATATTAAAACCACGAAAGAATTCTTCAGGGTTATCTATTTTTCCTTCAAAAAAGTCACGGATTGAATATCCTTGTATCTGCTCCATCACAAGAGCTTGCTCTTTGACATTCACTAGAACTTTTTCACCTTTTGAATTTATTTTTTGAACTTTTTTCTCAACCTCTATAACCGATATTGGTATTGGCACCATGACTTCTGGATGTATTTGGGTAAGTTTATATAAATATTCTGATTCTTGACTCAAATCATTTATTGGAGTTTTACCGTTTTCCAACTTAAGTTTTTTACAGCAAACATTTTGAACTTCTGGAACAGCACATACAATAGCAGTCTGTCCAAAACCAAGCTCATTTTCAGGACGAAATATTTTTTCAGCAATTTCACAAATATTTTCCTGATATTTTTTAATAGCAGCCTCGTATTCAGCAAGACTTTCTTTTTTGTCGGGTCCAGTATAATCAAGATTAAAATACTTTATTTTTTCCATATAAATAACTATACCATTATCTGAAAAAGACTCATCTCTTGCCAATTTTCCTCAAATATCATACACTATTCTTTGTTGAAATAAGGGCGATTACCCGCCTGCGCAGGCAGGACTCAGTTGGTGGGGCTTTTATAAAAATAAGGGCGATTAGCTCAGTTGGTAGAGCAACCCGTTTACACCGGGAAGGTCAGAGGTTCGAGTCCTCTATCGCCCACCAATCAGAAAAAGTACTGGCTTTTAGCTAGTGCTTTTTCTATTGTGGTAAATAAGAGGATGAGAACCTTTGGTCCCAATTTTTAAAGAGCGAAGCGATTATAAAAATTGAGGATTTCGGAACAAGAAACTTGTGAGAAGCGAGTTCTCTATCGCCCACCAAAAACAAAAACCACCCGTTCGGGTGGTTTTTGTTTTTGGTCTTTATTTTACATTCCGCACCATTACCGTATTTGTACTTCCCACACGTCCAAGTGGAACACCTGCAGAAAATACCAACTTATCTCCTTTTTGTACTTGCTTGTCTTTTAAAAGTGCCTGCATTACTTTCTCAACACTTTTCTCTACGTCCTTTGCAATAGTCATCATTTTTGGAGTTACCCCAAACGAAAGGACAAGCTGTCTTGCTGTTTCAATATACGGAGTCACAGCAACGATTGGAGTTCCGATTCGATATCGAGAAACAAGTTTTGCTGTTCCGCCTGTTTCAGTCAAAGCAATAATAGCTTTCGCGTCAGTATCAAGAGCAACCTGAGCGACCGCTGAAGTGATAGCATTTTGGATTGTGGTGTGATCTACAGAAACTGCCCGTACGTACTCATCTTTTTCTGCTTCATTTAAAACCCGAGACATCACTTCTATTGTTTCAAGAGGATATTGTCCCATTGCTGTTTCCTCAGAAAGCATCACTGCATCTGTTCCATCAAAGACAGCGTTTGCAACATCTGAAACTTCAGCTCGTGACGGAACAGGACGAGTCGTCATTGATTCAAGCATTTGAGTAGCAGTAATAATTGGTTTTGCATGCATTCGAGCAAGTTCAATCATATTTTTTTGTTCATGCGGAACTTTTTCTGGCCCAACTTCAATAGCCAAATCTCCTCGAGCAACCATCACAGCATCACTCGCCTGTATAATATTTTCAATATCTTCAAGAGCCTCAACTGTTTCAATTTTTGCAATAATCTTTTGTGTTCCTTTTTTCTTTGTAGTCAAAGTTCGAAGTTCTTCAATATCTTTCACGCTTCGAACAAAAGAAAGTGCGATAAAATCAACCTTGTTTTCAATTGCCCACGCAACATCTTTTTCATCTTTTTCAGTCAGAGTTTTAATTGAAAGCCGTGCGCCAGGAATATTAACTCCTCGACGAGGCTTAATAATTCCTCCTGTTTTCACAACAGTGAATACTTCTTTTTGAGTAACCTTTGTTACTTCAAGTGCTTTTTTTCCATCATCAAGAAGAATGATCATTCCTTTCTTTACCTCTTTCACAAGAGCTGGGTAGTTGATATACACCTTCTTTTCTGTTCCCGCAACTTTTTCGATTGAAAGAATGAATTCTTTTCCTGGAATAAGTTCAATTTCTGATGTTTCAAAATCTCCAATTCGAATTTTTGGACCAGCCAAGTCAACCAACACAGCAAGTGGTCTTTGGACAAGCTTCTCAACCGCTCGAACATTTTTTACCGTTTCTCCATGGTATTCATGATCTCCATGACTCATATTAAGACGAGCAATAGAAACTCCAGCTCGCACAAGAGGTTCAAGTTGTTTTTTTGATTGTGATGATGGACCAATGGTCGCTACTATTTTTGTGAATGACATAACGGTATCTAGCATACTCTTTTTGAATTGAAGTGCAAGATAAAATTATGAGAATGATTCAAAAAATAAGATATTGACACAATTATAGATAGATTATATAATAAAAACAATACTAAATTAATTGCTCTATGAAAAAAACTCTAAATTCAACGTTTTTTATTGATATCATTCTTCAAAGCTTACTATTTGGAACTATCTTGAATTTTGTGATTCAGATCACGAGAGATGACTCACCGTTATCAAACAGCATATTTCCTGAATCAGTGCAAAAAAGTTTTTTTATAATGACAGCAGCTATATGTATTGTAATGTATATATTGTCGGGTAAAAAACTTTTTGACTACAACATGTCCTGGGATGAGATTCGCCCAGAAGAATGTTTCGACGCTGTCGATTATTTTACATTTCCATTTCGATGGTTATTTAATTTTGTAATGTATCTCTTTGGCAACATTACCATGTTCACATTCTTTATTTCTGTTTTAACTGCACCAGGGCTGTTAATTTACTTAATTGTAAAACCTAACCTGTCACCAAACGAAACTCATGAGATTTTATTTGTTTTACTAACAAGTATTGTTTGCATGATTACCTTAAGGTTGCTATACAAAAAACTTGAATCAAGAACCCCACAAACAACATGATTACCTAGGAGAAAACTAGCTTATTAAAAACCGCTCAAATGAGCGGTTTTTCTTTTTGTGTGCCCCCGCTAGGAATCGCCTCTCACAAGTCAAAGACTTGTTCCGAGATCAACAATTTTTATAATCGCTTCGCTCTTTAAAAATTGGGACCTTCGGTTCGATTCCTAAAATAGACTATGTATAAATAAAAACCAGATTTTGAATCTGGTTTTTATTCACATGTGCCCCCGCTAGGAATCGAACCTAGAATAACGGCTTAGAAGTCCGCAGTTATATCCATTTAACTACGGGGGCATATCAAGACTTGCGTCTATAACAATAATAAACTAACATATATTCATAGGTTTTAGCAATGAAACTAAATTAAATAACTATGAATAAAGCAAAGAAACTAGCACGAAAGAAAAAGGCAAAAAAGGCTGGAAAGACAATGAGTCTTCGAAACCGATAAAAAATTCCTCCTCTACGGAGGAATTTTTTATTTCATCCCATCAAGCGAAAGTCCGAGTGCTGTAAGATATTCCAAAGTTTCATGTTTTTTCATTGCAAAAATACTATCATCAAAACGGTAATCAAAAGTTTTCCAAGGATATGCCTCATGAACAGAAATTCGAAGATGTTTTGTAAATATTTGAGAAACACCTTTATACCCACCAAATGTTCCTCCAAGTGTTACTTCTTGAATCGTATTACCCGTCTCTCTTCCATATTCCAAAATTGCATGATCCAAAAGAAAAGCAATTGGTGCTATTGAATTTTCTGAAAATTCTCGAACATCAGCACCAAGTATTCCAAGATGGGAAAGATATGAAGATGCGACTTCTGATGGTTTTGTCAGTCTTTTTTGAACTTCGAGTAAAAATCTATGTGTCGAAAAAGGAAATTCTTGGTAAGAGACAATTTTTCCATGTTCAATCACAGAAAAAGAACTTGTATCATCACCAAACTGAACATGGAGCCTTGAACCTTTTGATTCTTCTTTTTTATAAGAAACAAGCACAGAAGCCTGATTTGATCCTTCAATATGAAGATTTGATTTTGAAAATACTGAAAGAACTTTTTTAAAACTTTGGAACCAGGCAAGAGGTACCACAACAGTTCTCACAAATACTGAATCTTCATCTGTGTTTATAATCCGAACATCAGCTAAAGCATCTTTACCCTCATGAAAAAGTACGTGTTCTTTTAGATGAAAAATAATATCATCAACCAATGATTCTGTACTACCTTGTGGAAGTTTGAGAGAAAAAAATCTTTGAGAATCTCCAGGAATACTGATACGTATTTGTTTTTCATGTGATTCTCGAAGAATATTTTTCAAAACTCGATATAACTCTTCTGGTTTTTTGAGTACACCCTCAGAAAAAATATCAGTCTGAAGCATAATACGACCGAAGTTTTCCAAACGAAACTTATCACCTCTTTTTGAAAGATGTACAAAACGCACATACTTTGTTGTGATTTCGATTCCAAGACTTCCTTTTGGAAAAAGATATGAAAACATATAACTATAGTATACCGTACAAAGAAAAAATCTGTGAGATGGAAAAAATAAAAAGGCGAAGCCTCCGGCTTCGCCTTTTTATTTTAAGATATTTTTTCAAGAATAGGACTCTCATCAGAATTAAGTGGTTCCAGATTTTTTTCTTTATGAATTTTTTGGATTAAATCAAAAGCCTCATCCTCTGTTCCAGAAAAATTACTTATTGCTTCTTTAATATCAGCAATTCTATTATCAAGCTCGGTTTCTATATTATTTAAGACATCAATTTGAGGTTCATGTTCAACATTTGCCTCAATAATACTTTTAAAATCCAGATAACTTTTATCAAGATTTCTATGACCCCAAGGAATTACTGTAAAGTCCGTAAATGTTTCATCAATTGGACCATATTTATAAAGAGCTTTTTTTATAGCTTCGTTATTATTTACAAGCTCAGTAATTTCTTCCAAGAATTGTCTATTTTTATTAACAAGATTATTTGAAATAGCAATAGCTTTTTCACGAAGAGAACCAATACTCTCTTGTCTATTTTGATTAAGATTTATATGTTCCATATTTTTATTATACTAAACAATTAAATTTATCTCACCTTCGAACCAGGATTCACCTCTTGTTCTGGAATCAAGAATACCGGCTTTCCGTCAATTCCATCCACTGCCATAAGCATTCCATATGAAGTCACACCTTTAATCTCACGTGGCGCAAGATTTAAAACATACAAGGCTTTTTTCCCAACCAGTTGTTCGTATTCTGGAAAAAATTCTCGAATACCTGAAACAATCTGTCTGTCTTGTCCTTCTCCAAAATCAATTTCAAATCGAAGAAGTTTATCAGCACCTTCTACTTCCTCAACTTTTTTAATATGACCCACCCTGGCATCGAGTTTTTTAAACTCTTCATATGTCATATAAATCTGAGTCAGAAGATATTCAAGAAGTTCTGGGAAGGTTTCAGTAGTAAAATGTCCTCTATTTTCAAAAAATCTCGCTGGACTTTGAACCATGGAACTCAAATGGGCGGTCACATCAATCGGAGCATCGACATCATTCGTTGATGCAAAAATTGCGATTAAACCTCCATTACTTTTTACTTTTTTCCATGAAATATTTTTTGTGAACGCATTGCATTCATCCTCTTCTGTTTTGTCTCCACCGATAATAGAAAAAGGTTTCCCCGCGCCAGCCACCAAAATAGTACAGGCGACAGAAACGTCAAATTGAGACAAAAGCTGGAGCAAAAATGATGAACCGACAGAATGTCCTATTAAAATAGTACTTTCATTAATTTTATCTTTCCAAGCACTCGCTGAATCAAGCCATTTTTCTGGTGTATGTTCTGTTGGCATTTCTGGAGCGAAAACCTCCACCCCACGCTTTTCAAGGTTTTCTTTGATATATGGAAACCAGTGATTTTCAGGATTTCCCTCATATCCATGAATGAGTATTACATTATGTTTTGATTTCATATGTTGTATAGTACTCACTTTTGAGAAAAAAATAAAGACTAGACTTTTAATAGGTAAAAGATTATTATGCAAATATTGAAATTAGTGTAATTATTAGTATTACACTAAAACAATACTAGTTCTTTGTTGTACACCAATTAAATACGTAATGTTACGTGTTACCTACCAAGCCTCAAAAACTTGGTCGTCCAAATGCGTCATGTCGCGCAAAAACCAAAAGTCTCACGAGAGACTTTGCCTGTTATCGAGCGAACAACAGCACTCAACTTGAAGAGTATTTTCGCAACAAGATACATCACAGGTAACAAAACAAAAACCCCTCACAAGAGGGGTTTTTATTTTTTCATATTCATTCCATCAAGATATCTTTGAAGTATCAAAGCCGCAGCACTTTCATCTTTTTTATCCTTTCTTTGTGTTCCCCACTTTCGCGCAATTGGTTTTTTCGCTCCAAACAAATCACTATTAAGACTTGTCATCGACTCGTTTTGAAGAACCACCGAAACATCACTCGTTTCAAGTTTTTCTTTAAAAACAAGAATCTTTGCTCGAGTGTCTTGGACAAATTCATCACTACCCGGATCACCAAGCACAACTCTCTGCACCCCCCTTTCTTGAATCAGCTGATAAATCTCTTCAATACTATTTTGATTATTCTCAATTGTTTTGAGGGGAAAGGCAAAAGAACCTTCATCGTCCGATATTGCAAGACCTATTCTTTTTGTTCCAAAATCAATTCCAAGTATTTTCATATGTATATTATAGCCTTATTTATACATAAATTAACAAGATACGCAAAAGCACTTGTTTTTTAAAAAATTCCTGATAATATAGTCTTCGGAAGCGTGGCTGAGTGGTTGAAGGCGGCGGTCTTGAAAACCGTTGTACGTTCACGCGTACCGTGAGTTCGAATCTCACCGCTTCCGCACCAAAAATAAAAACCCCGTTATGGGGTTTTTATTTTTATTGCCTATACCTTATTTTTGTAATAAACTATCTTCAAACAAAATAATCTTTACCATGAATATTTCAAACGGTCATGTTCTTAGATATTCAGATGCAAGACACCGAAACTGGGTCTGTGTAAATTGTGGTGGAGATGATCAGAAAGGATCTATGAAGCTATATACTCCTTGCCCAAAACCAGTCGGAAAAGGTGGTCTCACCTTCGAAGAATGGAGAACAGAAAAAAGACGTTCACGCACTTAAAAACCACCTTTTCAGGTGGTTTTTTCTATATTTAATAATCTCTCGCATCTCCGTCTTTTTTCTCACTCAAGCCATAGCGCTTGAGCGCCTCACCTCTCGCATCTTTATGTTCCACAATAGGTTTTGGAGGATTTGCAAGATATTCTTCACTCAGATATTTCTTTTGATACACATCATGTGCGTCGTAGTTTTCGGCTTGCAAATACGGATTGAAAATACGAATCGGTTTTGGGTCAGCCCCCACAGAAGCTCCCCACTGCCAACCTCCATTATTTGAAGCTTCATCAAGATCAAGAAGCGTTGCACGGAAATATTCCTGCCCCCATCGCCAATCCACTCCAAGATTTTTAGTCAAAACAGAGGCCACAATCATTCGAGCACGGTTGTGCATCCAGCCCTCTTCAGCGAGCTGCATCATCGCAGCATCAACCACCGGATATCCTGTTTTTCCTTGTATCCAAGCCTCAAATCTCTTGTGTGCTTCGTGAGCTTCTACCCAGTCTACAGTTCCGCGGAATTTTTCCTGAAATTCCTGACTTATAAGTTTTGGATTGTGAACAAAAAGATATTTGTAGAATTCTCGCCAAATAAGCTCTGAGATATAGTGCATGGCACCTTGATTGAGAGAGGTACTAAATGGATTTTCAAACTTTGCATCAAAATACTTTTGAATCTTGTCTTTCAATGTTCGCGTCGACACAAGACCCCATGCAAGAGCAAGTGACATTCTTGAGGTTTTATCTTTTTCAAGAGAGTCTCGGTCGTCTTTATAGCCAGACATTCCATTTTTGAGGTATGAGTCAAAATGTTTCAAAGCCCCCTCTTCAGAAATATACCAGTTCTCAAATTTCATGTTTCTATCAATCAATTCAGATATGTTATATTCTTTTTTACCAACCGTGAAAGTTTTGTTATCTGAAAAACATTTCATAATTTCTTTTTCTTTTGGTTCAACTATTTTTGAGAAAAGTTCTTGTATTTTCTGAGAAGAGACAAAAGAAACATTACTGAAAGATACTTTTGGAAAAGTCTTTACTTCTACAAATTCCTTCCAGACTGCTTTTTTGAAGGGGGTAAACACAGAATAATAGTTCCCGGCCCCTGTTTTTGTTTCTTTTGAAACTGTCAACATATCAGCAAAAAGCTTAATATCTATTCCAGCATGTTGTATTTTTTTAATCTGAGTATAAAAATCAGGATAGACATCTTCATTCACAAATACATGAATATCTGCTTTTTTTGAAAGTTTTAGAATACTTTCAGCTCCCTTTCCTCGAACTAATGCAAAATGAGGAAATTCTGAAGAAAACTCTGGAAGAGTTTTTGAAAGAAACACCCTTGAAGGATATCCAAATTGAAACTTTGGATCACCAGCGCACATATAGTCTTCTAAAATAAAAAGTGGAAGAAGTAAAGCGTTTTCTTTTTTCGCAAAAGCAATCGCAGCAGTAAGTGCCGGATTATCTCGCAAACGAAAATCTCTTCGTGTCCAATATACAGATATTTTTTCTTTCATATAGCTCCAGTATATCAAACAAAAAACACGACGCTAGTCGTGTTTTTTGTTTCTTTTAAGCCATACAAACCACCCGATAAGAATAATCCAGAGACTTCCCCAAATCCACCAAGTTGTCCAAGAAATCCCGAAAGGTAGCGTCCAAGAAGACAAAGGGAAAAGAAAAGGAGTTGGAAAATATTCTGGAGCATGAAGTGGCATATCCATCACAATATGAAGAGCCCATCCAAGCATGGGGAGATGCCATTTTTTTGTAATAGCGCGAACAAGTAAAAATAATGCACCAAAAATAACCAAACTGTGAGTATATTGATACATATTCTGAGAAACCTGTAACATTTCAGGGTTTTCCCCCGCCCAAAAAGCAATTCCTTTAAAAATTGAATATACAACCGGAACAGTAAAAGGAACAAGATCTGCTATTGCTCCCCACAAAAAAGCATACCACCAACCTTGCCATCGAACTCTTGGTGTTTCTTTTTTTTGTTCAATTGTCTTTTGAAGAGCGACATTTGTTGCCCCGTGAAATATAAAATCCATAACGCACATACTATATCACAAGTGTTTTAAAAAATCTTTGCTACAATATAGCCATGGAAGAAAATCAAATTGTTACATGGGAAGCATATGACAAACAAGACAAAGAACGGAAAGTTGACTGGTTTTGGGCGTTGGGAATTATTGGAATAGCTGGATCTGTTTTGGCATTTATTTTTGATAATTTTCTCTTTGGAGTATTTATTCTTCTTGGTATTACTGTTTTGATTTTTACTGTCAGTCAGAAAAAAAGAAAAATTTTATACAAAATTGACCATCAAGGTATTCATATAGGGACGGAGTTTGTTCCCTACACAAAAATAGTAAGTTTCTATCTTGATGAAACAGGAGAATGGGGGAAAATTCTTCTTCACACAAAACATCCAATCTCTCCAATTATGGGTATATATTATGAAGATAAAAGTCTTGGGGATGATATCTATGAAATCTTTATGGAAAATGAAGTGAAAGAAGAGTATCTTGTCGAGCCAATCTCTCACCAGATTTTTGAAAAACTTGGTTTCTAAAAAGAAATATGATTAAATAAAAACCGTCTTACATGTAAGACGGTTTTTATTTGCTTTCGTAGTTCAATGGATAGAACATCCAAAGAATTATAAGGGCGGTACCGACTCGTCGGCGCCAAGGTGGTAAATAATAAAAATTTTAATACAAGCTTTCGTAGTTCAATGGATAGAACATCGGTTTGCGGTACCGACGATCCAGGTTCGATTCCTGGCGAGAGCACAAAATAAAAATATCGAATTCTTTCTGGTATTTTTATTTTTGACTATTTTATATAAGAATCGAACCTCTGGTCCCAATTTTTAAAGAGCGAAGCGATTATAAAAATTGTGGATTTCGGAACAAGTTTTCTTGTGAGAAGCGATTCCTGGCGAGAGTACAAAAAATCCCCTTTCGGGGATTTTTTAATTTCTTCCTTTTTTAAGAACTTCAGCCCACCAAAGCAATTGTTCCATCATCGCATCATTTTGTTTCTCAGCGTGAGCAAACATCTCATCAGCATTCCCTTGTCCAAAATACACTGGAAAATACTGTTCTCCAGAAATATGTACAGCATTTCGAATTGGAGCCATTTGAAGTTCGATAGCATAAAGGCGAAGCTGTTCAATAGCCCGAGCTGCTCCAACACTTCCGTATCCAACAAAGGAAACTGGTTTATTGTTCCATTCATGATACACCCAATCCATCGCATTTTTCAAAACAGCGGTTGGTCCATGATTATATTCTGGAGCGATAATAACAAAAGCATCTCCCTCTTTAATTTTTGAGGTAAACCGAACCACTGATTCATGTGGATATGGATTCTGGTTATACAAAGGACTTACTGGTTGATCAAAAAATGGCATATCAAAATCTTTTAAATCAACAACTTCAGCTGAAATGTTTTGATGTTTTGCAAACTGTTTTAAAACCCAAGCAGCAACCTTATCAGCATATCTACCTTCTCGAGTACTTCCTACGATAATTTTTATATTCATATATTATTTTTTCTTTAACTCATTTTGTAAATCTGTTCCAAGCTTTCGAAGCTCAGCTTCATGCAAACCCATCTGAGATTTTCTATGATTCAAATCTTGGTCTGTTTTTGTTTTTTGTTGCTCAATATTGTGAATCTTTGATTCTTGAGTTTGAACTTTTTGTGTCGCATCTTGAAGCGCTTTTTCTGCTTTTTGAACCGCGCCAGTAAGTTCCTTCAAGGTGTTATTTTCTTTTTGAAGATTCTGCTCGGTTTGTTTTGCTTGTTGTTCCAACTTAAGAATTTCACTCTTTTCTTTTTTTAAATCATTTTCAAGATTTCTTATCTGTGATTATATATCACTCATATTATGTGTATTAGTTTTTAATCCAAAATATCTTCAATGTCTTCCGCACTTGCAAAACCACAAATCGATTTATAGTTTTCTTGATTGAAGATAAAAGGCACGCCACCACATTCGTCGAGCGCAAGTTCATCAAACAAAGCCCTTTCATCTTCCCCTTCTTCCACATTAACTTTCAGGATTTCTGAATCATATTTTTCTTCGAGTTTTTTTAACTCTGGTTCCATCTCCTTACAAATCTGACAATCTTCAGTATAAAAATAAATAAGTGTTTCGATATTCATATGTTGTACATGATAGAAAAAAAATAAAAATAAGTAAAACAAAACACCTCTTACAAAAGAGGTGTTTTGATTGTCTTATGAAGCTTTAGAGATTCGTGACACAAACGCCTTTTTTCGAGACGCTGTATTTTGTTTAATCACTCCTCGCTTTGCGGCTTTATCAATTGCTTTGTAAGCATTTGAAATGAGCGCTTTTGCTTCAGACATTTTTTTCTCACGAGCGAGATCTTTGATCTCTTTAATAGCTTTTCGCATTGTCTTTCGAAGTCGATCATTGATGATTCGTTTTCGATCTGCAACACGGATAGCTTTTCGTGCACTTGCTGTATTTGCCATAATTATATTTGTTCGTTACTTATAGTTGCGACACTATGTATGATCTCCATCCGGAACGTAGACCATACCTTGCGAACAGTTGATATATTACTGAAATGAACAAGTGAAGTCAAGGAAGAAAAAAGAGCGAAGCCTTCGGCTTCGCTCTTTTTTATCCCAACTGTTTTAAAGCAAACTTAATCTTCTCATTTGTTGTTGTGATATTTTCTGGAACTTGTTTCAAAACTTCACGAGCCTGCATGAGAGTATACCCAAGTGCTTGAAGAGCTGCGAGTGCATCACTGTCTCCAGACACATTTCTTGTATCACCTTCAATACCAAGTTTACCAACTTTGTCTCTTGTTTCGAGTACAACTTTTTCAGCTGTCTTTTTTCCAATTCCTGAAACGGAAACTAAGTAACTCGAATCACCCTGCATAATAGAACCAACAAGTGATTCAAGTGGTGCAACATCAAGAATCGAAAGTGCACTTCGCGGACCAATTCCTGAAACGGAAATCATAAGTTCAAAAAACTTTTTTGTGTCGTAACTTAAAAATCCAAACAATTCGAGTGACTGTTCTCTGACGTGTTGATAGGTATAAATTGTTGTCGGAATATCTCCCGGAAGCATTCCAGCCAAAGTTCCCGGCGAAAGAAAAATCTCGTACCCAACTCCCCCAACATCTAAGGTAATAGATTTATCATTTACATCTGATATGAAACCTGTAAGTTTTGCGATCATGTCTTTAGTGTAACAAAAGCAAATCAAGAGGGGTAGTTGACATGACCCTAAAATAAAATACGATACAAGTATGCCAGAACTCCCAGAGGTACAAACAACAGTAAACGGACTGAATGAAACAGTGATTGGAAAAACAATTACTTTTCTTTGGAGTGACCTTCCCCAAAAAAACCATATCAAAAAATCTGAAATTAAAAATCTTTCTTTTTGGAATTCTTTTAAAAAGAAGGTACTTGGAGCGACAATCAAGCAAGTGAGAAGACGTGGTAAAAATATTCTGATTACCCTCGACAATGGTTTCACTCTTTTGATCCACATGAAAATGACCGGACACATTATGGTGGGAAACTATCGAAAGGCCACCCCTCGCGACGGAAAAGAAGAGCACAGTTGGTCTTGGTGGGGTGATACAACTGCTCTTCAAGATCCGTTCAATCGATTCATTCATTTTGTGATGAAGTTTAGTGATGGCACATCTTTTGCTTTTTGCGACGCAAGAAAATTTGGAACTGTTACCCTATATACAAATGAAGAAATCAAAAACTCAAAACATCTCAAAGATCTTGGTCCAGACGCGCTTGATAATGATATTGATCTTCGTACCTTCAAAGCACAAATCATGAAACGGAAAAATACTCCCATCAAAACTGTTTTGTTGGATCAAACCCTCATCACCGGAATTGGAAATATCTACTCTGACGAAATGCTTTTTCTTGCAGATATACATCCACTTCGAACCCCTCTTTCACTTTCCGAAACTGAATGGAAAAAACTTTGGAAGAGCATGAAACCAGTTTTAGAAAAAGGTCTTAGGTTTGGCGGAGACTCAACAAGTGACTACAGAAATGTATATGGTGAACATGGAAATTTTCATCATGCACACAACGCGTATAGAAAGACTGGAAAAAAATGCACCAAGAAAAATTGCAATGGAGTGATCAAACGCATCGTGGTCAATGCTCGATCTGCACACTTTTGTGAAACTCATCAAAAATAAATTTCAGGGTATAATGAACATATGAATTTCGAAGAAATGTCATTAGGAGAAATTATATTTGGTGGTCTCATCATTCTTTTCGCAATGTGGCTTTTCACAGGTGGACCAGAGAGAGTAGAAAATAAATACAACCCGTTTATTGAACCTCTCGTAGATCCACTTGGAGATGGAACAGTTTACGGAGAAGGTGGAAAATTACAAACAGGAGTTGAGAATGTTTTACAAGAAGGAATCTATACAGGATGGTCACTCAACAATAAAACAGATTTTTCTTTTCTCACTCCTCCATCATGGACAAGTGCCACCAAAGGAACTTTTGGTGAAACAGAGTACGGAGAAATTAAAAATGACTCAATCACTCTCGACTACCAATACGGAAGAGATATCAATAAATTAGAATTTGAAAATGATCCAAACTATCTTGTTGAATACGGATCAGTCAATGGTGAGTGGGCACGATTTGTAAAACCAAAAAATAATAGCGATGATATCACTGGGGCATATATCAAAAAAAATTGGAGAAAAGGAATCACAATTTACACTGATCAAAACCTAACACCAGAGGAAGAAAAACAAGTATTTGAAATCATCAACACAGTACGAATTTAAAAAAACAAAAAATCCGCTTAAGCGGATTTTTTGTTTTGTGATAATTCATACATCGCAATCGCACCAGCGATTGAAACATTAAAAGATTCTTTTGAACCAAACATTGGAATCTCAAGAATCACATCGCAGTAATTTAAAAGTTCTTGTGACATACCAGTAACTTCAGTACCAAGAACGAGAGCAAGATTTTTTTCTGAAACAAAGGTATTCAAATTTTGAGAACGTTCACTTTGCTCAAGAGCAAGAATCTGAAACCCTTCTTGTTTTGAAAATAAAATTGCTTGCTCAGTTGTTTCAAAATATTTCCAAGAAATTGTTTTTTCTGCACCAAGAGAAACTTTTTTAAAATCACTCCTCTCTCTTCCAAATCTATCAATCGGAGTAGGTGTTGTTCCACATAAAAATATTTCTGAAACTCCAAATCCGTCAGCGGTTCGAAATAGTGACCCAACATTGTGAACCGATCGAATATTATCCAAAATAAGAATTATTTTTTTCATGACACCATACTACTTACAAAGTCCATATGAGACAAGTTCAGTATATGCTTTTTTGTTTTGAGAAACTGTCTTACAAATTTCTGGATCGGCTTCAAGATACAAATATGATTTCACCGCTGTTGTTTTTCCAAGATTGAAAAATCTTACAATTCCCTCTTTTGAAACAAGCGAGATATTTTTTGTAGATGAATACAAACCTCGAAGAATCATATTTGATGGGAAAAATTGTTCAATTCGAAGTGCTGTTTGTTTTGTATCAAGAACTTTTGTATTAACAATATAATTGTATGGTTTTTGAAGTCCTGGAATTTTTGTTGGTTTTACAAAATTACCTTGAGAACTGTATGTAGTATTTTCTGGCCCACTTGTCTCATCTGGATTTGAAGCTGATGGAGAAATAGGAAGTCCACACTCTTGCCCAACAGCTGATATGAGGATCATCATGTCTTGAACAGTAATGATCCCATCATTATCCAAATCAAACTGACAAGTCTCGAGGTTTGAACAAAACTGACCAAAGAACGGCATAAATGCTTCAATGTCCATTTCATCAACAATTCCATCTTGATTCAAATCTTCCGAAAATTCTGTACAAGCAATAAGACACTCATATTCTATCCAAAAGTTTGATCCTGAGAATGATGTAGCAGATATAACACTCCCCCCTTGTAGTGAAAACAACTCAAGAATATCTGCATCTGTATATGTAACATCTGTTGGTGCTTTTACATTAAGAACTCCAGGCACTGGACTATATAGATAAAAAGAATCTTCATCAACATTTTCAGGATACTGATTTCCAATTACCTCAATATCAAGTGACCCTCCTTCGTGAAGTACATATTCTCCATCTAAATTACTATAGTAGAAATCACCCTCACCTTGGAAAGTAATACCGCAAGTGAAAGATTCGGGAAGTAAATTAACCGTAATATTATCTATATAAACATGAGAATATGGTTTACTATTACTCCAAGGAATCGGATCCCATTCCGGAGTAATTCCGTAGGGAAATATGTACATATATTTTAAGTTTGGATTTGTAATAGAAATATTTGCAACATACTCATCAAAATAGTTTTCAGAATTAACTATAACTTCAGTATAAGTATCAAATTGACTTAGTATGCAATCATCATACAAACCTACCTGTGTCATAAGGTTAGTTGAATTAACTACACCAAAACCCATATTCTGATTAGTGCACCACGAAAAATTATAATTCATCGGAAGAATTGTATCTTCACTAAAAGCAATATACAGAGTAATTAACCCTTCTTCAAATTCTTCTTGCATATAAGCAGTATCTTTTTTTGCTTGTAATGAAATTTCATATTCTCCAGGTTCTAGGTTTGGAATATACTGAACCACACCAGCGGTTTGATCTAAACCAAACATAACATTATCAGGATTCCCGTCAAAAACATGTTTCATATAAAATGTTCTTAAAACATTGCTTTGTGTCTCAATATCAAATTCAACATGGTTAGTTAAACTCTCGAAAAAGCAAACCTCCTTATAAACCCAGCTTCCTATATCACTTAAAGCGTAGGTTGGTCCTTGTGCACCGTTGATGAACTGTTCAAAATTTCCATTTTGAATAATTTTTGTTGGATCTGAAATACATTCTTCATATATATTTTCTCCCGGTACCTGAGCAAGAAATTTTGAAGAATCGAGTGATGAAGGGAAATTTTGCTGAAAAATAACAAGACCAAAAATGGCAATAACTCCTCCTGTAATAAATAATAGTTTTTCTTTTAATGCTTTGTTCATACCTTTATATGGTATCACGATTTTTAAAATATTGACCTCAAAAGCTAAGTATGATAATTTATTGATATCCGCATGCAATGCGGTTTTCAATTGAATACCCCTTCGTAGCTCAGTCGGTAGAGCAGCTCCCTTTTAAGGAGACGGTCGTAGGTTCGATTCCTACCGAAGGGACAAAAAAGAAAAGTATCAGACTTTTGTCTGATACTTTTCTTTTTCTCTTTAGAAATCGAACCTTTGGTTCCAATTTTTAAGGAGCTTTGCGACTATAAAAATTGTGAATCTCGACCTTAAGGAAGAGGCGCTTCTACCGAAGGGACTAAAACAAAAAATCCTAGATTATTTCTAGGATTTTTTGTTTTAATAAAACCTCCCTCTTGAGTGCTATACTAACCACAGTGAAATTTCTCAATACAATTATTCTAAATGTAGGCTATATCTTATTCATTAGTATTTGTTTTTTTGTTCCCTTGGCACACTTGAACAGATTTGAGGTCATTACTCCTGGAGATTCCATTTTTGAAATAGAACCTAAAATTAAAGACATTACTCCTTTTGAGTCTTTTCCTGTAAGAATATTAATCAAAAGTATTCAAGTAGATGCTTCAATTCAAGCTGTTGGAACACTCGATGGTGTAATGGCTGTACCAAATTCAAAAGAATATGTTGGTTGGTATAAATTTGGTACACATCCAGGTGAAATAGGAAGCTCGGTACTTGCAGGACACGTCAATTGGAAAAATGGTGAAAATGCAGTATTTTCAAATCTAAAAAAAATAAACATCGGAGATACTATTAGTATTTTTGATAATTTTGGAAAAGAAACCATATTTATTGTTGAAAAAATAGAAAACTACCCTGTCGAAACAGACACGACTGAAATATTTATCTCTCATGAGAATATATCAAAACTTAACCTTATTACATGCTATGGGGAATGGAACCCAGAAAAAAATACTCATGATTTGAGACTTGTTGTTTTTGCTCGTGAAATATAAATAAAAAACTTCTCACGTAAGAGAAGTTTTTTATTTATATTTTATTCATTTCCAGAAAATCCTGTCTTTGGAAAATCTGGAGATTCTTCAACAGCTTGATCCCCAGAATTAAGTGGGACAATCAGAGTGTCTGTATCAGAAGATACATTTTCTGAAAACAAAGCATCATCTTCTTGCGCTTGATCAACAACCTGTTGATCGACAGCATCTTGAGCGGATTTGTCAGAGCGAACAATCCATATCACAAAGAAAAAAACAAGAACAGTAACAGCGATCATGAGAGCAGATTTAGTATTCATATTTTGATTAGTTACCTATTAACATTCTAATTATATACCCCTTAACTACAAATAGATAGGAAAAATACAGCAAACAAAAAAACCGTGACGAATCACGGTTTTTA
>CALRFT010000004.1 GCA_943356745.1 Parcubacteria group bacterium
AAGAAGTGAAATCAGTTTATAATCCAGAAAAACACATTCTTCTTGAGGATGCACAAAAAATTAAAAATGGAGTTCAGGTAGATGACGAAATTGTCTTCCCTCTTCCACTTCAAGATGATTTTGGACGGGTTGCAGCACAAACTGCAAAACAAGTTATCATGCAACGAATCCGAGAAGCAGAACGAGGAGTAGTACTTGATGAATTTTCAGACCGAGAAGGAGAAATTATTATTGGTACTATCCAAAAGATTGATATCAAAGGAACTGTATTTATTGACTTTGGACGAGCAACTGGAATTCTTCCGAAAGAAGAACAAATTCCAGGAGAACACTACCGACAAGGACAAAGAATTAAAGCCTACTTGTTCCATGTAGAAGAAACTTCTCGTGGAGTAAACTTGAAACTTTCTCGATCTCACCCACGATTCTTACTCGAACTATTTGCTCTGGAAGCACCAGAAATTGCAAACGGAACAGTTGAAGTAAAAGGTATCGCGCGAGAACCAGGAAGTCGCTCAAAGGTTGCTGTGATGTCACACGATGAAAATATTGACGCAACAGGTTCATGTGTAGGACAAAAAGGAGTTCGAGTTATGACTGTTTCAGATGAACTCAACGGAGAAAAAATCGATATCATTGAATATGATGAAGACCCAAAAGAATACATTGCAAAATCTCTTTCACCTGCGAAAGTTCTCTCTATAGAAATAAATGAGGAAACAAAGGAAGCAAAAATCCGAGTTGCGAGCGATCAGCTTTCACTTGCGATTGGTAAAGGAGGGCAAAATGCACGACTTGCAAATAAACTCACTGGATGGAAAATCGATATCAAGGCAGAGGATGGTGAATTTACTTCGACGCCAAAACCTGATGAAGAAGAAACTATTCAAGAAAACGAGGAAGGATATGGATCATTTGCAGATTTGCAAAGTGATAACTAAATAAAAAAGGCCGACACTTCGTGTCGGCCTTTTTGTAACTTACAATGCCTTAGTTACAATTTTTTCCAAGTCTCTTTTATTTATAAGAGAGTCTGCACAAAAAATAAAACGAATCATGTGTTTTCCTCTTTTATTTCTAGTAAAAGATTCAAACGAGGGATCTATAATATGAATCCCCTCTTCTTCTGCAAAAGATATTACCTGTTGCATATTGGTAATTCCATCCAGTTCCATATCTCCCAATTTACTTAATGAATCTGGAACAGGAAAAGCAATACTCCAACTTTTAAGATTCTGAAAACAAAATGAACTATCACTTTGAATTTCAATTTCTGTTTTACTTTCTAGAATATGAAAGACTGGATGGTCTATTTGAATAACAATCCAAACAGCAGCAACAAAAAAGGAAAAAGCAATAACAATATTTCTCATAGGGCTTTTATTTTTTATACTTTATACTATAAAAAGTATATAAGGTCAAACAATATACTTTTAAACAACTCCTATATTCAATCCCTCTCATATTGTTTATAATTTAATTGTAACGATAGATTATCATTTAATATTACATTCACTTATGAAAAAAAGTATTATTATTCTTTCACTTTCACTCTTCCCCATTATGGGAGTATTTGCTCAAAGTGAACCACAACAAGTTCCTACAAGACAAAACATTCTTCGTGAACGCATAGAAAAACAAAGAACAAACTACATGCAAAATCTTCAAGAGGCACGAGAAATTGGAGAACAATATCGTGAAGCAAAAAGCCCTGAAGAACGAGCAGGGCTTCGAGAACAAGCTCGAGAAGGTTTTGTACTGAGACTCACTAACGCAGTTGAAAGACTTACTCTTATGCAAGAGCAAACTCAAGAACGAATCAACCTTGCAGAATCTCGAGGTTTTGATGTTGCTGAAGCTCAATCAAAATTAACAGAATCGCGAAATTATCTATTAATTGCAATTTCAACTCATCAAGAGCTAAAAACACTTATTGAAAATAATCCCGTGGAAAATAAAGAAGAAGCAAAAGAGTTATTTGAAACAATCAAAGAAAACTTTTCTCTCTCACGGCAAAGTTTGATTGATTCAATCCAAAGTCTCAAACAAAGTGTTATTGGTTCAATCCAAGAAAATAATAATGGGTCGGAAGAAAATACAGTAGACATTAACACAGCAAACTAACTATGGAAGAAAATACCAAAGGATTTAGTACTCTTCTTATGATTGTAATTATTGCAATACTTGGAATTATTGCATATGGAGTATTCAAAAAAACAACCCTAGCACCTGAAGAAACTCCAGAAATTGAATTAGTTGAGGAAACAAAAGAAGTTACAACAAGAAAAGTAGAAACATATAAGTCGCCAGAAACAAAAGAAACAGTCACGACAACCGAAACAAATATCACAATTACAGAAGAAGATTTTGCAACACTTGAATCTGAAACATCTCTCCTTCAAACTGAATTTGATGATTTAATGTTTGAAGATCTTGGCTTTGAATAATAAAAACCACCCTTTCGGGTGGTTTTTATTATTGTTTATCAAGAAACTTAAATACCAAGTCGTTTGTAAGAATTGTCTCAACATAAGCCCTAGCATTTTCTTCATTTGCTTCAGGATATTGTTTTTTGATCATTTCAATTTCTTTTTCAATAATTTCCTGCTCTGGTTTTAATTTTTCTTCTTTTGAAATAGAAGCAACCACAACTTGAAGTTTCGCTCTTTTTTCTCCATCTGGACGAAGGTCTTTTCGAATATCTTCTTCTGTTTTTCCAACAGATTCAAGATATTTTTCAAAAGTCATCCCCATTCGAGAAACATCTGATTTCATTGAATATAAAATCTGATCAACTTCTGCATCTATCATAATATCTGGAAGTTCAAGAGTTGTTTTTTCAAGAATTCCATCAATAATATCAAGTCTGTGTTTATCTTGTGCTCGTCTGTTTTTTTCAAAGGCAAGATTTTCTTTAAGCTTTGCTCTGAAGTCTTCAACACCTTCAAATTCTCCGAGTGTTTTCACAAACTCATCATTAAATTCTGGGAGTACGAGTTTTTCGTCGATTCTCTTTTGAACCTCTTCAATAGATTCATCTTTATTATTTGGAACCTCCTCATGGTCGTGATCGTGATTACAATTTTCATCATGAACATGCTCTGCATCACTTTGCATTTTTTTAAAAAGATCTTGCTTTGCTTTCATTGTTCGAATCTCTTCGATCGTTTCTTTAATTTCTTCTTCTGTTACCTCATCTGAAACTTTCTTTTTGTTGACATCAGACGCAATTGACTTATAGTCCGGGAGAGAAACTTCTGGTAATACTGGAGTTGTAATTGAAAATCCAAGTGGGTTTTCTGCTGCTAGTTTTGTAATCTGAATACTTGGTCTTCCTATTGCTTCAATTTTATTTTCGATAACAAGTTTTGGATATATTGTTTGGAATGCGAGTGAGGCCATTTCTTCCAAAATAGAAATTTCACCTACTTTTTTAATCAGAATTTCTTCAGGAATATGTCCTTTTCGAAATCCATCAACTTCTACCAATTCAGCAAGTTTTTTAATTGCCTTATTTCGATATTGTTTGAAATCATCCCATGGAAGTTCTCCTGTCATTACAACAACGCTTCCCTTTTGTTTTTCGATTTTAAGATTTGTCATACAGGCAACATATTACTGACTTAGGACTTCTTTGTCAAAGTATAGAAATAACCCTTTCATATATGGTATGATACAACTATTGAAAGATAATAATAAAGCTTATGAATACGAACCAATTTAAAATAAAACTCGAAGAAGAAAAAGCTCTTTTAGAACAAGAGCTTGGAAGACTTGGTATTAAAGATCCTGAAACGGGAAACTGGAATCCAAACCCTTCTGAAAACACAGAAATTGAATCAGACCCTATTGATATGGGAGACCGAGATGAAGATTTTACTATCTCCTCAAGCAAGATCGAGGAGCTTGAATTCCGATACAATGATGTTTTGTCAGCACTCCAAAAAATTGAAAATGGATCTTATGGTTTTTGTGAAGTAAGTGGAGAAGAAATTGAAGAAGATAGACTTCTTGCAAATCCAGCAGCAAGAACATGTAAAGCTCATATGAATTAATAAAAAAACACCTCTTCCGAGGTGTTTTTTTATTGAATACCTTGAATACTATATCGATTGATTACTTCTTGAATTGTTTCAATATTTGTTGAGATAACAACGTTGTTTCTATCTAAAAATGTATAACCAACAACAAATCCTTGATTCTGATCCCGAAGTACGCGTGATTCTTTATTAAATAAAATTTCTGACTGAAATGGCTTTGAAAAAACTTCAATTCCCTGACCACTTGTATTTATCGCAAAAAGTCTATTCATATCTTGAACCAAAAATGGTTCCCATTCTCGAAAACCATCAACAAATGCATCGAAATTTTTAAAGGAGAAGATAACAAATATTGAAAAATCATTATCTCCATCAACTCCAATCATGAAATTATTTTCGATCAAAGGAATTGTTGTTTCTGGAAGATTGACAGCAATCATTGAAATAAACTCTGGGCCATACATTGTTCGAGGAGATGTTTCATTTTTAAGAATAGTAATTATGTTTGTAATTCCTGTTTCTTTTATAAAACCAATTCTACTTAAAATTGCTTGAATCATTTCGGCTCTAGAAAAATTTGTAACGTCAACAATTTCTTGCTGCTCAGAAAAAACTATTGAATTTGCCTTTGGAGCTTGTGTGGCAATTTCTGGAATCGGCACAGTTGCTTCTTTGTTGTTTAAACTAAAAGCAAGTAAAGCAGAACCACCAACAACAAAAATAAATGTAGCAATAATAAATATTATTTGTTGCTTTTTATTATCTTTTACAATGGTTTCATATTCTTTTTGTCGGTTTTGTTCTGCAAGTGCAATTTTGACGACAGATGCACTATTTGTTTTCATTTGTTCTGCAACGTCTCGAGCAAAAGTTCTCACATGTAGTTTATTTTTCCTCTCAGTTTCTTTATTTGTTATATTCTCAAGTTGTTGTGAGATATCTTCACTTGTAAGATTTTCATATTCTTTTGGAGTATCTTTTTCTTCCATGTCTCTATTGTAGCAAAAAACCACCAAAATGGTGGTTTTTTGTGTTTATTTTTTTGGCTTCACAAACTCTTTGTTTGCTTCTTTGATAGAAAGCCCAATTTTACCTTTTTCTATTTTAATAACTTTTGCTGGGACAGTTTGCCCAACAGCAAGGTATTCATCTATTTTTTCGATTCTAAATGGCGCTATTTCTGAAATATGTATCATTCCTTCCTTTCCACCACCTAGTGATATAAAGATACCGAAATCTGCAATTTTTACAATTTCACCCTCAACCATATCACCCACCGCATATTCTCGAACTATTTCTTCAATCATCTTTCGAGCCTTTGCAGGACCATCTGCTTTTCCGGTAATGAAAATCATTCCACTATCTTCGATTTGAATTTCTGTTCCTGTTTTTTCTCGAATTTCATTAACCACTTTTCCACCTGATCCAATTACCGATCCGATCTTATCTGGATTAATAGCAATTGAATCGATTTTTGGTGCAAAAGGAGAAATATCTTTTCGAGGTTCTGAAATAACCTGTGAAAGAGTATTTAAAATATGAGTTCTTGCCTTTCCCGCTTGATGCAGTGCTTCAACCAAAATTTTTCTTGAAACACCATCAACTTTTACATCGAGTTGTATTGCTGTAATTCCTTTATTTGTTCCAGCAACCTTAAAGTCCATATCTCCATAATGATCTTCTGGACCTTGAATATCAGTTAGAATCTTGTAATTAAATTCATCTTGATACATAAGTCCCATTGCAATTCCTGCGACATGGCTTTTTACTGGAACCCCACCATCCATGAGAGCAAGTGACGATGCACAGATAGAAGCTTGAGATGTTGAACCATTTGAAGCAGTTGATTCAGACACAAGACGAATGGTGTAAGGAAAATCTTCACGATTAGGAAGAATTTTTGCAACTGCTTTTTCAGCAAGTGCGCCGTGCCCTATTTCTCGTCTATTTGTAAAACCAGCTCGCCCTGTTTCTCCTGCAGAAAATGGAGGGAAATTATAGTGATGCATAAAGTGTTTATCCTCACCAAACTCCATTCCTTCCACTGATTCAGCATCTCCAGGACCACCAAGAGTAAGAACTGTCACTACGTGTGTTCCGCCTCGATAGAAAGTTCCTGAACCATGAAGCACTTTCGAAATACCACCGGCTTCTCCAAATAATTCTCGAACCTCGTCCATTGCTCGGCCATCAGCTCGTGTATTTTTTTCAATAGCAGCCTGATGAACAAAGTCATCCATTTTTTCATCATAAAATCTTTCTGATTGAATTTTGATCAAAGATTTTTCTTCGTCTGACAAATCTCCAGACTCAAGAAGCTCTGAAACCTTTTCAGACCATTCGTGATGTAAAATATTAATTGTTTCTTTTCCTGGCTTACCACTCGTAATATATTCTGGAAAACGTGGTAAAAAATCTTTTTGAAACAAACTTGTAAGTGCGGGATGAATATCAGGAAATTGTAAATCTTCTTTTGATGAACCAATTTCTTTTCTGATTTTTTCTTGCCATTCTTCCAACAAAGTAATAGCCTCTTGAGATTTTTTAAAAACAGAGTCTAGAATTTCTTCAGACACCTCAAAAGCATCTGCTTCAATCATGTTTATCTTTCCTTGTTTACCACAAACAATTAAGTCGTAAGTATTGTCTTGTATTCTTTTTTCACTCCCCGCAAAAAATTCTTCTTTTCCTTGATATTCTCCGAAACGGACAGAACCAACTGGACCATTCCAAGGAATCGAAGATGTATGTAGAGCCAAAGATGCAGCGTTTACCGCAAGCGTTACAGGATCAACTGTTCCATCTACAGCGAGAACAGTTACGATTACTTGTACAGCATAGGGATTTCGTTGATCAAACAAAGGTCGAAGTGTCCGGTCAATCACACGAGAAGCAAGAATAGCATCGTCACTCGGTTTCCCTTCTCGTTTCTTAAATTTACCACCAAGAATTTGTCCAGCAGCGTAAAAACGCTCCATGTAATCAACGGTAAGATTAAACCAGCTCGTCCCAGAAACTTGTTTTGACATAACAGCAGTCGCCAAAAGTACTGTTTCGTTACATTTAAGCATTACAGATCCGTGTGCCTGATCTGCCAAATCACTAAATATTGCAGTGATAGTATGTTCACCAACCTGAAGTGAAAAATCTTTTTTGTATTTCATTCTTTTTTTGATCTTGAAGCCACACGACACACAAGTCTGTATGTAGTATCCGCCTCAAGACCACGATTATTTGTAATATTTGTAGTATAGCAAAAGCCTGTAACCAAAACAAAAAGCTCTCTTGCGAGAGCTTTTTTAGTATGAAATTACCTACTGAAACAAGGAACGGTTTTGACGAGTTAAATTAATTGCACCACTGATATATAACCCGAAACCTTCATTTGGATTTGGATTGTAAGATCCACCAAACGATAATGAAATATCTACAAACATATCATTTGATCCGAATAAAAATTCAGGACCGAAAGAAAATTCATGACCGGAAACTTCGTGAGAAATATATCCAGCACGCAAACCTCCAAACAAATTTTCTTGTGCGTTAAAACGAAGAAGATAACTAATTGATCCCTTACCAATTGGGTAATTAATGTCGGCCACTCCAGTTCCCTGTACAGAAAGAAGGTCTCTACCGACAATAGTTTTAACTGAGAACGAAACCATTGGTAGTGTTTTCAATGATAATGTTTGCATTTGCAAACCACCAAGAGAATCAATTACTGGATAACTTCTTTGCACTGAAGCAACTCCGCCAGTCAGGTATATGGCTGTACCTTTTTTCTGATAAGAAAAACCTGCTTGAAAATAGTTAATTCGGAGGCGATTTTGAAATTCTTTGATAGTTGTTTCTTGATAGCAACCACACACTGGATCAATATCTGGTGTAATGTAGTTTACTACTTCTGAATGAGAAGAAGATCCACCAAACATAAGAAATGAAAGAGGTCTTCTTCCAATAAATATTCCAAGGTTAATATCACCTTCAGAAATTGAACTAAGACCAGGGCGTGAACCAATAATAGATCCGTTTAAACCAGCCATAAGTCCAATCGGCTGCATTTTGGTATTTCTATTTTGATCACCACCCCAATTTCCTTGTGCCGAAGCAATAAAAGAAGTTAAAAACGCCATCATGGCAAAAATGTAATTTTTCATTGTCGTAATTATTAAAGTTCATGTTTTATTTAAATATATAATATCATATATGAATATATTTGTCAATATATCTGATTATATGACAATACTCAAAAAACCTTATTTTAAAATGTTTTTTGGTGTTTTTTCTTAAGAAAATATTGATAAAAAACCTCAAAAATGGCATACTAATGCTGTTTTTATCATTAATCTTGTACATATATTATGTTAATTCCAACAGTTATTGAAAAAAGTCACGATGGAGAACGCGCGTTTGATATCTACTCTCGCCTTCTCAAGGAAAGAATTATCTTTCTTACAGGAGTAATTGAAGATAGGATGGCTAATACAATTATTGCCCAACTGCTTTTTCTTGAAGCGGAAGATCCAAAAAAAGATATTTATCTGTACATAAATTCTCCTGGAGGATCAGTGAGTAGTACGCTCGCTATGATTGACACCATGAATCATATTAAATGTGATGTCTCAACAATTTGTATTGGTATTGCAGCTTCAGGAGGAGCCCTTACTCTCTCAGCAGGAACAAAAGGAAAGCGATATATTCTTCCACATGCAGAAGTTATGATTCATCAGGTATTATCTGGTGTGGAAGGCCAAGCAACAGATATTGAAATTGGCGCAAAACATATTCTTAAAACTAAAGCTATACTTAACGAGGTTCTTGCAAAAAATGTAGGTAAAACACCTTCTCAAGTGGAGAAAGATACTGAGCGAGACTACTGGATGTCTCCTGAAGAAGCAGTAAAGTACGGAATTGTAGACAAAATAATGAAACCAAATAAAAAATAAAAATCCCTTACGGGATTTTTATTTTATCTATTTCTCAAATCAAGCATCCATAATGTATAGTCATGCTTATTTTGGAAAAGAAGTACGCCATTTTTATATATAGGATTTATAAGATCAACTTCTTGTATTCCTGAGCTTCTCAGATTTGAAATAATTGTCTCAAGTCCGTTTGTGGTATTAACTTTCCAAAGTCTATCATTAAATAAAACCTCTCCTTTATACCAAGCATCTGGATAGTCCTCTGGGATAATAAAATTAGGAACAGCACATAAAACATTGTCATTATCAGTCCAAACACATTTTTCAGAAAGTGTTCTGATTCCCAATCTTAAAGTAGTTTTTTCATTAAAATCATAGACATATGTTTCAATAAATCTTCCATTATTGTTTGTGCTATACAAAACTTTTGAACCTGAAGGATTGTAGTTTGTTGTAAGTCCAGTAAATTTTCCCACCCCTCTTTCAAATTCATCTTTTTCATTTGAATTGTATTTATAACTATATCCAGAAGCAAGTGCAGATGCTCTGGTTGTTAAAGAAAACATTTCAGAACCATTAAACTGAGGAAGCCATTCACTAAATCTTGAATCAAAAACTGGTTTTTTTTCCAATGTTTTCATATCTAACACAAAACCTTTTGTTGTTCTATTCTTTTCTTCAAAATATACCATTTTTGAACCATCAGGGTTTACTGAAACAAAGGGTATATTTTCAGTCATAAATTTTCCCTCCAGTGTCTTAGTTCCATCTTCCAATTCCTTAATCTGAGCAAGATATGTTGATATTGTTTCAAAGTCTGAAAGATATCTCACCACAATAGTATTTCCATTGTCTCCAAAGAAAGACTCTGAAACTCCAGAAAAAGTGTTTTTTAAAACTTCTTCAAAACGTTTGTCATCTACCCCTATATCGTAAACGAAACCATTTTTTTTGTTTTGATATCGAATAGTAAAATGCTCCTCTTGTTTTATAATTGGCTCAAAATCTTTTGGATTTTTTGAAAGACCTTGAATTTCATTTAATTTTGCCTTTGTACCTGCTCCAGCAATTCCATCAGCCGCTAGTTTATTTTGTGTCTGGAAATTAATCAGAGTATTTTTTGTTGCTGTATCAAAAGTATTTTCTGTTGACAGGAGAGCATCTGGAAAAAGTCTATTCAATACTGTTTTAAGTGCGACCACACCTTCTCCCGAATCTCCAATTTTCATATTAGGAAATTCAAAAAAATTATATGTTTCGACTAGATTATCATTCACCAATTCTTTTGGATCTTCAGTAATTTCAATTATTTTTGAGATGAGTGTATATCCAGCAACTGATTGATTTGATACTTGTACTAAATTAGAATCAATAGTATTAAAATCATCATAACTATCTCTGTTAATATTTATTATTGAGCCCCCAGAAGATATACCCTCACCCAAATCAACTGTACCAAAATCACTCCCTGAAAAAGGAACGAAATCAGGATTTTCACTGTCTTCGACTTCAATCTCAGGAATTGAATTCTGGTTTGAAATAAGAAAGAACCCGATAACACCGAGGAAGATTATAAATATAAGGATTATAAGAAAGGTTCTTTTTTGCATAATTATGGATTAACTTTAATCAAATGTGTGATTTTATTTCTATAACTTGACTGAGCAAGATTTGTTTTTTTGATATTTTGATTTGGGTTTTTAATACTTGATATATCACCTTTAGATTCTGCAATAATTCCATTTCCATAATACACCACAACATGACCATTCCAGACTAATATGTCACCGGATTGTAAGTTATAAGGTGATCCATTTATGGTAAGAGTTTGCCCATTTGAAGATAGAGTTGACATATCAACAGCTATTGCATCCTGGCTTTGTGTCATACTCGATGTTCCACTATAAATTGACAAACCTGCACACTTTCTCACATGATTTACAAAACCTGAACAATCAAGACAGACTGAGTTATCAGGACAAAAATTTCTACATGGAACACTCTGACCGTTATTTGTACACATGTATTGGCCGTTATTTGATTCGTTTGGGCTTAAAGGAAAAGATGAACCAGAAGGAAGATCAGATCCTTTTCCACCCCAACGATATGTAACCTTATTATTAAAACTATCAATAATACTAGGAACGGACGAGGATCCTCCACTAAGTGGGCAAAATAGTCCCATATCACTAGGGAGAGTAAGTCCTGTTATTGTTCCAGAAGAGGTATTTACTGGTGAAGTTGAAATTGATTCTGCGTCTCCTTCGAGAGTAACATTTGGTATATTAATACTCAAATTAGAAGCAAGATTTGGACTAATTGTATTTAAAAGAAGCCAAGATCCCATCGCCAGAAGAAGTCCAAAAATTGCATTTTTCACACCGTCTTTATGGTCACTCTTTTTACCTGCTGATGCAGTTACAGTGAGTGCGATTCCATGGAACACAATCATTAAAACAGCAAGTATTACAACAACAACGAGACTCATTCTAAATATACTTGCAAGATATTCACCAAGTGTTGGAGTTGGACCACCACTTAATCCTTCAAAAGGAAGTGGTGCAAGCGGCACATAATCTTCTTGGTAAATGTCTGATAGAGGACTAGTGACAACAGAACCTTGATCATTAGAATGAGATTCTCCATATGGAATAATTGCACCTACAGGAACAGACCACAGAGAAGATTCACATTCAATATCACCAAAACCTCCTGGACAATTAAATCGAATACCTGGTAAAGCAATTCTAAACTCTGACTCACCAGATTCAGTATCTGGACTAAATTGATAATTTAATCCTGGATAATTGTTATAGTAACTTAATAGTAAATTATCAAAACTAGAACCAAAGTAACTATTACTGTAACCATTAAAAGGGAAAAGTCCACTACAAGCTAAAGACTCTTGAAAATAATATCCAGAATCTGTTCCTTGAGAAAGACATTCACCACCTGTATTTCCACTAGGAACAACACCTTGTAAATTTGCAAATGTTGATAAAAAGAAATCAGCATCTGCTTGAGACAAGTTACCAAGAGCATTACCTAGAATCGCTAAAATTGATGTAGAGTTTTGATTTAAGAAAGCAGCCATTATTAAACAATCATATGGGTCATTGAAAACTGTACAAAGTTCTGTTCCAGCTTTTAGAGTAATAGTAAATCTACCTTCGCTGTCAATATTCTGATTGGCTAAATCGATTGGATAATCAAAAACACCCTGACTGCCAAATATCTGCCCTGGAATATCAAAGTCACTAAATAATCCCCCTCCAGTGGAAACAGCTGTAATTCCCCAAATTCTTAAATTAATTTGATCAGAACTAGTACAATTGTCAGTATCAACATCAATATAAACAAAGGGAGGATTTTCGTCAGAGCTAAAGAAAGAATCGGGTTGATTCATTTGTGTACCATAAGATGTTCTAAATCGTGTCGCTGATGTTCTTTTAACTTCACAGGCATCTGCAGAAACAGGTGACGTCAATGAAAATATTGAAATGATTATCAACAGAATAAAATATCCAATTTTAGATGTAAAAAATTTCATATATTAAAATTGAAGAGATATTCCAACTTTTCCTTCTTCAAAAATCTTTGTTTTATTTTTAATAAAAATTGAAATAATAGACTCCCCTATAGTTCCATCTTGACCTTCTAATGAAATCTTGTTTTTAATTGTTTGCTCAGGCAAAGCAGTGTTATTTGTGAACCAAATCATTTCAATATCTTTGGAATTAAGAGTATTTGTCGAAAGAAAATATGGAATAGCAGTTAGAGATATTTTTTTTGATTCCCCTACACTGTGTCCATTTTTAATATTTTTATTAAAAAGAGTTCCGAAATCGAGACTATGTTCATAAAAAAGAACTTCTGAATTTTTATAAGAAATATTAATCCTTTCTTGTGCTGTCACATCCCCAGAAGAATAAGAAGCGGTTACAGAGACCGAACTTCCTTGTTCAAGAGGATTCGCAACATATCCAAAACTATTTTTATTTCTTCCGCTTTGACCAGGTTGCCTTTGTCCATCTTTTTCCCATACATACATTAAATCTAAGGATGGGGATGAGGGAATTGCTACAGCATGTATATTTGCCTCGAGTGATGGAAGTGCTTTTCCTTTATAAAAAGGCGGAGTATATGAACCAATTGCCTCCCAAAGTAGGTCAACTTCAAAATCTGCAGACTGGGCAAAAACACCGTAAGGGATTATTACAGGTATAATTAAAAGTATAGATATTATTATAGAAACACGTCTCATAACTACTGTAATTCTTCTTTTGCTTGTAGCTCAAGTGAATCAATTTCCCCATCAATAGAAACTAGTGCTTTAAGTTTTTCTTCTATCTTCAAAGCAATCTCCTCTATTTCTTTTATTTCTTCCAACTCTTTACCAAGAGATTCTTTTTCAGAACGAAGTTTCTCAAGACGTTGCTTTACTACCATTTTTTTTGCAGCGGCTTTTTCTTTGAGCTCTTTGTGAAGTCTTGTAAGCTTTTCTTCCTCTATCTTAAGATGATCGTCAGATGATTCTCGGTTTTGAGCACTTGAAAATGAAGACCCGCTAAATGTTTTAGAGAAATCATCTTCGAGCTCTTGGGTTGGAACGTCATTTGAAATAATTTCTTGTGGAATATTAGATTGTTGAATAGGATTTGAAACACTTGAAATTTCAGGTTGGATTAAACTTTTCACAGCCTCCTCTTCCTTATCTTTAAAAGAAGAGTTTTGACTGAAAATATTTGTTTCTGCTGGAATTTCTTCTTTATCATCAACAAAAGTTACACCTATTGAAGTAATATCATCTTCTTGTGTTTTTTTATCTGTACTCGCAATAGGTTGTGTATTTTGTACTCCAGAGGTATTAGATTGTGCGTCTGAAGGAATAGACATCGGCATACCAAAAATTCCAACAGAAGAATTTTGACTTGATTGATTTGTTGAGTTATCGTCATTCATTAGTTTTATTATACCAGGTAATGTAAAAATAAAATGTGTAATTCACATATAAAAAACGCAGATAAACTGCGTTTTTTATATTTCATTAAATAATGCTTCTAACTCTTCCAAATCTTTATCTTGAATATTATTAGTTTCTATAATTTCAACTTTATCTTCACTTGATTCTGGAGCAAGAGTTATATCATCCCCCAAATCTTGAACACTGGGGATCTGGCCTGAAGTATTCATTGGTATATTTCCTCCTTGTGAAGGTTTTTCTGTAACCTGAGATTGGTTAAACGAGACAACATTATTGATTTCTCTTCTTCGAGCATCTGTGTCCATCATTGTTTCTTTTTGTAGGTCTTCTCTTGCTTTTTTAATAGCAAGCACCTGAGATGGGTCAGATGTAATAATCTGGTCTTCTGTATATGAGGCAATAACTTTAATTGCCACGTGTTTCAAGCCAGCAAAGAAGATTCCTTCCCCGACACTTGATTCCAAAAGAAGATACTTCTCCTCATCCGTGAGATTAAATACTTTTTGAAGAACTTCAGCACTTGAGGTTGATTGCTTTAAAAGTAGTTGCATCGAGGAGTTTGCAACAATCGCCGGACCATACTCTGAATCCATAAAGTCGTTTACATCCTGAGTAATAGTTGAAAGTCCAAGATAATACTTTCGTCCTCGTTTTGCGATTCCATACAAGAAACTTGCTGTATCTGGAGATTTCATCATCCACCAAGCCTCATCAACAACAAGAAGTCTTTTCTTGAGATTTTTTCGAACAGCACTCCAGATGAAGTGAGTTACGATATACATCGCAACAGGCTTTAAGTCGTCTTCCATGTCTCGAATTGAAAACACTACAAATTTTCGATTAATATCAACATTTGTTGGTTGGTTGATGAAATTTTTCCATGTCCCTTGAGTATATTTTTGAAGACGTGTCAAAATTGATTCGCTTCCCTCCATACCAGACAATACGAGTTCAAAATCTGAAAGCAGTGGTGGTTCAATAGTACTGAAATTTGAATCTGGAGTAATATCTTTCATTGCATAAGTTTCTGAAATCGCTCGATCAATAAGAGAATCTTCTTCTGGAGTAAGTCCTCCGAGCATAATTCGAAACATTCCAACAAGTTCAATGGTATTCTGCCTCAAAACATCTGCTGTTGTTTCATCCTTTCCTGGAATTGGTAAATCAAAAGGATTGATATGATGCTCTGAAGAAAGAGAAATATTGAAATATCGTCCACCAACCGCCTCTGAAAGATATTCATACTCCCTTTCAGGGTCAATCACAATTACATCCGTATCGAACATCATTGTTCGAATAATCTCAAGTTTTGTTGCATATGATTTTCCGGATCCAGATTTTGCAAAAGTTACAGAATTGTAGTTTTCAAGAGAAAATCTATCAAACAAAATAAGACTTGAATTTTGCCTGTTAATACCGTATAAAATTCCATTATTTGACGAGAGGTCGAAAGACACGAATGGGAAGATACTTGAAAGTGGTCTTGAGTTTAGTTTTTGTTTTACATTCAAAAAGTCTTGGCCGGTAGGTATCACACTCTTGAATCCTTGTTCTTGTTGAAATAGAGCTGGTTTAATATAGACAAGTTTTGATTCAAGAATTGAGGTTATTTCGGTTTCTGTTTTTGCAAGATCATCATAATTATCTGCATAAATTGTGAGATACAAACCGAAGTCAAACATCTTTTCCTCTGCTTGTTGCAAATTATCTCGCAGTGCCTCAAGGTCATTATAAGCAGCGTCGAGCTTTGGATCCCGAACTAATCCTTTTGATTCCCTTTCGTTAATTTGACTCTGAACTTCTGCAACCTTCTTTTGAAATTTCTTCAAAATTGAAACTGTATCAATTGGGGTGATATGGATCGAAACATCAAAAATCTTATCGAGGTTGATGATTGGTGTAAACCAGTTATCAGATAGTGTTCTTGGGTAAGAAATTACAAAGTATGTTCGAGAAATCTTATCTCCAAGATTAAGATTTTTTGAAGAAATTTCAAGAGCTCCGGGAGCAATAACATCCTGAAGTTCAAGTTTGGCAGCACTATAAATTTCCTGAGGAAGAACTGGTAAAATTTCTTCCTTTTTCTTTTTCTGTCCACCAGAGTTATTTGTATTTATAAAATCGAGTAAGCCCATATTATTTAGTTTATATCTTCAAACTTATCACTACTCTCTCCTTCTCCCGGATTAAACGTTTTAAAGAAAAGCTCCACAACTTGAGGTGTTTTTAAAAGCAGTGTTCTTACACCAGTTCTCTTGAGTCCATCTTGAACAATTGAAATTCTTTGTTCCAACTGCATTCTTCTTTCCTCAAAAGCTTCCATTTCTTCAGTCTTATTTTTAGGTCCGCCTGGTAAAAATTTACTAATAATACTACTAGAACTATTAATAGGTGCTGTATCATACGGAACCACAACGAAGAAATGTTTTGTCATGATATCGTTTATTTCCATAAAACTTTTGATAAATTCAATATATTCTCTTGTTTGAATTTTCAAAAGTGGCTCTTGTTGTTCTCTCATTCTTGCTTCCAATTTTGCAATATAAGGACGAATGTTTCTTTTTCGAGACTGAATAACAATTTGAGTTTGAAAATCAATAGTATTAAGGAAATTTTGAAATTGCATAAGAGTCGCCTGCTGTTCCTCTTCCGACTTAAGCCCAAGGTTAATTGAGGAAGCCATAAGAATAGCTCTCAAAGAATCATCTTTGAGAACGATGATTCCATCTTTGATTTCTTTAATTGGTACAAAATTTTGTGAATTATTTGACATAGTTTTTATTGACCTTTTTCCTTCATATCAAGAATATCAAGACTCCATGAAAGATCTCCTAGTTTTGACTCTGTAAGTCTTGGAAGCTTACTTTTTATTTCAACAGGCTCTTCTTGTTTTTTAATTTCTTCTTTCTTTTCTGGTAATTTTTTCCAAATATATAATTTTGATTGGAAAGCGTAGAATATAAAAGCTTGCAATGTAAAAACAAACGGTTTTCCGTTTACCTTATAAAAGGTAAGTGCAATAGCAAGTACGACGATACCTATAGCGATTGGTAGTGCAATGAAAACGGGTAGAAGTTTATAAAGAGTAAACGCAAGACCCGCACCTCCCGCAAGGTACATAAATTGTTTAAAGGTAAATGGCCCAATAACCTTATCTTCTATATCAATAAATTGAGGCACAATAAACTGCATGCTATAAGTATACCAAGGAAACAAAAAAAATATAAAGAATATCTTCCACATAAAACAAAAAGACTCTTATATGAGTCTTTTTGTTTTATGTTATAGGTTCCCTATAAGGATCAGTTCCTTGATATATAGGTGTTCTTGATTCTGTAATTTTATTTTGTGCTATTTCTGTTTTTGCACTTGGTAAGTCAGCAAGATTTATATCAGAACCAATAATATTTTGCTTTTGAAATTCTTCTTTTTGAATAACAGGTAATGGTTCTTTTTGCTCAGTATTTTTTAGAATATCCTGAAAACTGACAGTGGTTGTAGGTTTTGGGGTATTTTGTTTTTTAATACTAAGAGGACTTGAAAGGATTGGTTGATTTGTTGTTTCTTCTACTATTTTTTCTTGACTAGAAACAAATTGAGATTTTTCAGGAATCATCTGTTCTTCTTCTAAATCAAGAGAGACGCCGTGTTTTCTTAGTTCATCCTCTTCTCGAGAATGAAGACCAGACACAGTCTTATTTTCATTAACATTTTCTAATGTTTCTTCTCTTATCCTTGTTTGTTTGAGATGATTTCTTATTGGTTCAAATATCTCTCTATTTATATCAAGAATCATAAGATCCATAATCTGCCTTGTGATACTAGCCTCTCTCATTGTTTCTTTCACAAATTCATCACGACCAACAAGTCCAAGTACCGCGAGAGAAAGTTCTGTTTGAAGTACTTCAAGTTGATCAACATGAAGACCATATCTTCGCCCAATATCCAAAATTTTTCGTTCCCAAGAAGAACCATGAATAGCTTCCTGCACATCGTGCGGAAGCGTTTTCATATGTTGGTCTATAGTATTTTTAAGAGTTAGATCTATCATGCTAATGATTAAACTATATTATTTACTTTTTATCTTTATTTTTTTCATCTGCTTCATTCTTTTTATCCTGCTGATAGGCAAGATCCTCAACAGCATCTGAAGCCTCCCCAGCCCGTCTTCTAGGATCAAAAGAATCTATACTATCTGAATAATTGCGATAATGTTCTGATTTCTGTTTCCCTAATACAGACTGAGCTTCTTTATACATACGTTCTTCATCTTTCCACAAAGCTTCAATATTTTTAACTTCTTCATCTTTATCTTCTTTATCTTTTTTTATTTTTTCATATTCTTTGGAAATCGTATCGTAATCGCTCTTTGTTATTTTTCCATCAGTGAGTCTTTGTTTTGCATTTTTGTATTCTTTTTCCTTTTCTTCAAGATCCTTTTTATATTTTTCTTGTGCTTTCTTTTTAGTGCTGTAATCATGCACTGGATCATTTTGAACAGCATATCTCTTTCGTTCAAATTCTCTTTTTGTTTCAGAAACAGAAGTTGAAACATCTTTACCAGTTTTATCTTTTACTATTACAGATGTTCCTTCATCAGGTGCAAGCTCTTTAGCTTTCTTGATTTTATCATCAATAAAAGCCTGTCTTCTTGTTTGGATTCCACCCTTTGTTGTGCCTTTGCCAAAATCAAGACTTTTTACATTTCCGTCTGTTGCATAAGAAACGGCAGTATTTGTAAGTGTTCCAATCGGCTTAGGAATTTTCATATTTCGAGCATCGAATGATGATGTTGAAAGATACTTACCACTTCTCTTTGCAAATCTACCAGCGGCAGTTTTTGTACTTGCGTTATTTGCCATTGCCATTCCAGCCCTTCCTAAAGTTTGTCTACCAAGAAAAGCTGCACCCCCAAGCGCAAACCCAGCAGTGCCAAGAGCTGCGACACTTGCATATTTCAAACCTTTACCAACAAAATCACCGAACTCACCCGCAGCACTTTTTGCTGTATCTTTTGCTGTTTTTAGAAGAAACAAAACTGCTCCAAGTGGTATAAGAACAGCCATAATAAGATGAATAGTAGACGAGCTTTCTTCGTTTACAGTAAGATTAAAAATCGTTGTAAAACCAACATTTATGAACATGATTGTGAGATACAAGAAAAACATAAACACCACAACCATAAAAGAAAGCCTTAAAGTTCTACTAATCCAATCAGAGAAACCATATTTAGGTATTTTAAGAAATGGAATACTTACTGAAGCAAAAGCAAGTGGAGACATTATCATCATAATCCAAAGCCCTAAAGTTCTTCCGATAAGAAAGATAGACACGCTAATAAATATCCAAACAAGCGCGAGATTAACAGCAGAAGCCATAATGATAATAAATATCAAAAAACCAGCTCCAACTTCAAATCCTTGACCAGCACTACTATCTCCAACTCCTTGAAGTGTTCCGAGTGTGTTTTGTTGGGTTGCTGCATCTGTTGCAGTTGCTCGGTATTTTTTGGTAAACATTTGTTCTGTAAGTAATTTTTGAGGGTTTACAATAGCAACAAGACCTGCAGAAAGAGTTTTATATTGAGTTATATTTGCCTGATCATCATTTTCAATAATAATTTTTTCATAAAATACTCTTCCAAGAATATTTCCAGCGTCAATAATTATACGAGTAGCAAAAAGACTGAAATTTATAACAATAGCAATAAGTATTATTCTTGTTACAGTTCTCGCCATGTCAGCTTTTTGAGCATTAATAATGTATCGGATCGCAACATATAGAAGAATAAAGATAAAAGAAACATTTACTAAGTCTCTTAAAATTCTCCAACCTTGTTCAACAAATCCTCCCGAATCATAAGATTCTGAGTTAAGAGTGAAAGCAATAAAATAATCAAAAATTTGCCCAGCCGTCGCAGCAAGCCAAGAAGTTGGGTATAGAAGAATATAATAGAAAAGTCTAACAAAACAACCTTCTATTGTTCCAGCTGAATCAGGTAGTATTCCACAAGCGGGAAGCGGTGAATCAGCAGACTGAAAGCCTCCCCCCGTTTGGGTAAGTGTTTGATTTGTTCCATTTCCTACATTAGGGCTAGGATTAGTTCCTGTTTGATTACTAGAATCGGCTTGTTCACCATCAACAGAGACAATACTTGTTTGTGGAGGTATATTAAAAGGGTGACTTCCGTTTACCAATACAATAGAACCAGGCGGAAACAAAACTGGTTGGTAAGGAGCTTCTGAATACCACAAACCATTCGATGTTTGACCGTTACTGGGATTTTGGGAAGTGGCTCCTGAATTTACAACGTGATTATGGTTTGTTGCAGTAAATTCTCCTTGCACATGAGCATAAGAGACTCGAAAAGAAAGTAAAGAAAAAACCAACCCTACAACAAGAGGTGAGAATATTAGTAAAAATTTCTTGAGCTTTATACACATACTCTTTAAATATAAATAGTATATCATTTATTTTTTATTTTTTTTGTGCAAAACAAAACAAAAAAACCACACAAGGTGGTTTTTTGTTTTAATAAAAGTTTTGTCCAATATTAATAAATCTGTCCTCAAAAAACTTAACAGTATTTGATTCATTAACACCATTTCCAATATCATCTGCCGGTATCATTGGTAATGTTAAGTGTGTAGCACTTTGTTGATTGTCATGCTCTATTCCAATATCTTCAAGAAATGTTTCTGTTGTCGGGAGAGAAAGTAGCCCAGGAATATCATTTGAAAGTGGAAAAGGATATGGTCGCCTTTCTTCGAAACCGTTAAAGTTTGGTTGATTTACTTGCTGTATACAAGAATATGTCAAACCAATCAAACTATTTTGATCCGAAGGATTACCAATTTTCTCCAGAGCTTCTCCTGTTTCAAATATAACAGCATCGAGTTGAGATTCAAATACTGTATTAGGTAACAATTGAACTAACTCTTGGAGAATTGGTTGATATCCAGGATAAGTACTCGGTGGAACTACTGGTTGTCCAACCTCGGCAGTAAGCGCAATCACTGCATTATGATATGGCGTATTTTCTTCATTAGAAGATATATATGTTACAGCAGCATCTGAAAACGCTTGAAATGTTTGAAGATTATCTTGTAGTGTTTGAATCCCTTGTTGATTCACAGCAGTTTGTAACCACTCAACAATATAATCTCTTTCTATATCTGCATATTCTTCTCGAAGCTCGATCAGGTTATTAAGATTTTGTTGAACAACAGTTAGACTATTTTCGTAGGCGATAATTGACTGATTAATAGTTCCAAGATCAAAGAAATATTCATATGCAAGTCCTCTAACATTACCCGAAAAGTCATTAGCTAAAATAAATCTTTGATTTATAAAAGAAGCATAATCTGAAAATAAATCAAATAACATAGGCAAAGTTTGTGAATCTCGACTAATAATATTACCTCCTAAATTTCCTGATAGACCAGTGAAGTAGAATATTAGACTTTCATATATATCATGAAGATAATCTTCTATAACATCTGGATTATTTGTTGACAAGAAAGTCCCTATGACAGCGAGTCCGGGTAGAAATAAAGCAGGAGTAATTTGAATCCATGAACTTTGTGCATAACTTTCATATGCAGGCAACGCAAGAAATGCTTCACTTAAAGATTCAGAAGAAACTGATTGCCATGAAGGATTTGGTCCAGGAATGCAGTAATCAAGATCCAAGGTTCTTTGAAAAACTTCAGTTTGAAGTGCTATTAATGATTGAACATCTTCTATATATTGTTCCTGTATCGGTATGAGACCAGAAAAGTCCTCCTCACCACTACCTAAACTTCCGTTAATTGCCTCAATAAAAGAAACGGTATCTGGTTGTTGTCCTGGATTCTCACCATTCACCTGTTGTAAGACAACATTATTTGGATTGTCTTCAGTAAACGCAGCAACACCTTCATTAACAAGTTGTAGTAGGAGAGCATCAAATATTAATCCAAGATTTTCATTAAATTCATCAACAAGTAAAAGTTGTTCTTGTGGATTTGCTATTGCACGAGTCAAACTATCTGCAATTTGATTACCTGGAGTAACAGTCCTCCAGTTAAGACAATTACTTCTTTGGCGGTAATCTTCAGCTATTTCTAGAACAAGTGGTATATCATCGATACACTCTCCATTTGAATCTTCTTCTCCATCACCATCTGTATCAAATGGCACGTCGCACGAAGTAAGAAACATGTAAGTGTCGGTTGGAATTTGGTTGATGTTTGTTATTGTTCCAACGTTTGTTGGTATATGCCGGATATGATTTCTAGGAATATACTCGCCGCCATTTTGAGTTTGTGTACAAACCTTTTGTGACAAAAATCCTGAACCTTCTTGTAGCTCAGCTTGAATATTAATTGCTTGTGAACTAAAGGTTCCTTGAAGATTCCTCTGCAAATTAGCACTTGATTCAATATATGAACCGAAAATATTATTATTTGGTTCCAGAAATGCGGTATAACCGGCCCAGCCACCAATTGAAAAATTTTGCTCCCACTCCACACGTGTGCCGTGAGCCAAGACAGTATTAAGAGAATTGATCATATTTTGTTCAAAAGTTCTCTGGAAAGAGGTAAGAACTGTTCGAACAAGTGTTTCACCAAAAGGATACAGATTTGAATCAGCAGAAAATGTTGCAGAAAAACCAAGAATTTCTTCTATCGCTATAATTGACATGAATTTTTCTCTCTCTTCTAGATAAAGAGCCCCTCCTTCAAAACCAGAGTTTATCCAGTTTAATGTTGCCAGTGTCATTTTATCCATCACAGTAATTGCTGCCCATTGTGCAATCCGATCAAGACATTCTTCTTTTATAACCTGTTTTTTAGTTGCCTCATCAATATTTTCTGCCTGTTTCGAATCTTCAACTACTTCAACAGGAACTCCTTGGCCCGCCAAGCCTCCAACAACAGGGACTGATGATATCGCACCTTCCAAAGCTTCCTGAGGAGCATCTTGTGCATTTTCAATAAGATTATTTACTGTTCCGCCAATAGCATCTCCAGCAACCCCTCCAGCAAAAGTTCCAAGCGCTGTTCCAATTTGCTGACCAGTTTCTCCACCAATCGACTGCCCAACAGCACCTCCAGCTGCACCTCCAGCTGCAGAACCCACCGCTTGACCGAACGGTGAGTTTCCTCCAAGGTTAGTTGAAACACATTGAAGTGCAACCGCTCCTATTCCTTGGATATTAAGAGAGCTTGTAATACTTCCACTTCCACCAGCCCCTACCCCTTGAGCTTGAACACTACTATAAGAAAAAGAGAAACAAAGAGAAAACACCACAAAAATAGTAGTTATATTTTTTATGATATTGTTAATTTTTGTAAACATAATGTTTATCTTACAACATTGTTTCTTTGTAAATATTTTCTTATTTCAAGAGAAGATGTATTTAATTTTTCATCTGCAAGTTTATATTCTTCGACACCTCTCGATGCAATAATAGGATCTTCAAAATATTGCCCCATAGAAATTAAAGCCACGGCTTTTTGTGAAAGTGCATTTATATATTCAAGATGAGATTGTGCAATTTGACTTGGAACTTGAACATCCTTAACTTTTTCACCTGCTTGAATATATCCATCAATAATTGGACCTAATTGTTTCAAAAGCTTTTTGTCTTTTGTTGCAATAGAATGCTCAATAATGAGCAGCTCATTTGAAGGTAGTGTGTCAAGATATACAAGAGCTTGTGACATTTCATTATAGTACGATTGAGGTGTTGCTTGCGTGCTAATTACAATGTCTCCAAGATCATAAATATTTATAAGTTCTGGATTAATTGAACCCACCACACTTTGTGCAATTGCTACAATTTGCTCCTGACTCAAATTTCCTCCAGAAGCCTTGTGAATATTCGTTGCAATTATTAACACCTGTCGAGCAATTTTTTCAGTTTCGCTTTCTGGAATATTTTCAACCTCAACATAATTTTCTAAATTTTTCAAATCTTTTCTTTTTGATTCAACCTCTTGACCATCAAGTAAGCCGTCTCCGTCTGTGTCTGGATTCTCTTTATCCATCCCCCATAAAGCCTCTTCCCAATCTCTTAAGCCGTCTCCGTCTGTGTCTGTTTCAAGTATAATTTCTCGAGTTGCAATATTTTGAATATTTTGACGAGCTTGATTTTTAGAACCAAAAAACCTTAGAGCAGTAAAAATAACAACACCGACAAGGCATGCGACCCCTATAAAAATAGAGAATTTTTTACTTGGTAAATATTGTTTAATACTCATACTTATTTTATACAACTAAAGACCTGCTGAGGTTCCGTAAAAATCTGTAACAGTGGTTGGAAATGGAACAGGTGGGGTCGTTGTAGTAACGCAGGCACCTGGAATCGTAGACATCATTCCAAGAATCCAAGCATTTGGTGTTATAACTCCGATATTAACTCTACCTGGAAGAGTTGACCAAGGGCCAGGCAAAGAACTTGTGTTTATAGGAGAAATATTAAAGGGACTTGCGATAGAAATACCACACTGAACATTAGGCGGGGTTTTTATTGTTACTATTTTTCCACCAAATGGAGTCATTGCAAATAAAAGAAAAGGAGTTGAAAATGTAAGTAACCAAAGCACTAATAAAATAAACACTTTTTTTTTCATACATTTGAATTGTAGCACATTATTTTAACGCAATTTTTTTGTGAGTAGTGCAAATGTCTCAAGAGGTAAATCTTCTGCTCTTGTTTTTGGATCAATCGAAAGCTGTTTCAAAACATCTTCTGTATTTTGAAATTCATTTTTAAGATTGTTGTGTATATTTTTTCTTTTAAATTGGAAAGATTTTTTAACCACTCTAAAAAAATCCTGTTCTGAAAAATCAGAAAAGAAATTCTTTGAAATATCTGCAATGTGAAGTATTGCAGAATCAACCTTTGGAACTGGACTGAAATACTGCTTTGAAACCTTCATTACAAAACTTGGTTTTCCGTAGGCTTTTACAGAAAGAGACAAAATACTTTCCTTTCCATCACGAGCAACCACGCGCTCAGCAACCTCTTTTTGAACCAAAAGAGTCATTGAAGATGGTTGTTTTTCCAGACTTAAAAACATCTCCAAAATAGCACCAGTTATGTAGTATGGGATATTTGCAATAACTTTATAATGATTAAGGTTTTTAGGATCAAAATCTAAAATGTCTTGTTCTAGCAAAGAAAAATTATCTCTTGTTCCAAATTTTTCTTGAAGGAGTGGTATAAGATCAGAATCTTTTTCATAAGCAATCACTTGTTTTGCTTTTTCAAGAAGAACTTCTGTAAGAGCACCTTTACCGGGACCAACTTCAATAACGACATCTTCACTTGATAGTTTTGATGCTTCCGTCATGGTATATATAGCTTTTTTTGACTTTAAGAAGTTTTGTCCAAGAGATTTTTTTGGCATATATTATAGAGTATCATAAAAATAACACTTTCAAAGAAAGTGTTATTTTTGTTAATCAATAATGAGATATTCCATTGGTCCATCATCATTATAGTCATCAGTGTTTCTACCACGAAAACTCACAGTATCGTACTCATTATTTACTATTTCTGAAGGAATATCTTTCAAAAATTCAGAAGGTTCTTGTAAATGCTGTTCTCCATGAATATATCGAAGTGTTGCGTGAGAAAGAAACACCTGTTCTTCAGCTCGGGTAAGCGCCACATAGAAAAGTCTTCTTTCTTCCTCATCATCAGAATCACCGTTGTCTTTCCCGTCAAAATGGTGGGGAAACAAATCCTGCTCAAGCCCCACAATGAAAACATATGGGAATTCAAGTCCTTTTGAAGCGTGCACTGTCATAAGTCTCACACCTTTTGGCGCTTCTTTTGTCTGATTTGTATTTTCAAGAGAATCTTGGTCACTCGCAAGAACTGCATCTTCAATCATTTTTGAAATACCGTTTTCAGCCAAGTGGTCATACTTAAGAGCGAAAGTAATAAGTTCTTCCATATTTTCGATTCGGGCAATATCATCTTCTGTTCCACTTTCTTGAAGTTCTTTTTTAAGTCCTGATTTTTCAATAACAAATCGAATTGTCTCACTTGGTAAATGTGTTTGACTGTAAGTAAATACTTCATCCAAAAAAGCATAAAATTCGTTTATTTTATGGATTGTTTTTATTGGGAGTGAGTCTTTTTCTCCAGCAAATAACTTTGCAATAGTAACCTTACCAAGCCCTCGTTTGGGAACATTGATAATTCTTTTAATGTCAGTCAACGACTCTTTGTTATACGCCGCTCGAAGATACGACAATACATCTTTTACTTCGGCTCGATCAAAAAATCTTACACCAAGTACAATATATGGAATATCTCCTAAAAGCATAGTTTCTTCAAGAATTCTTGATTGGAAATTTGCTCGATACAAAACAGCAACATCACTATACTCAACACCTTGTTTTACAAGCTCTTGTATTTTTCTTTGTACGAAAGATGCTTCTTGCCTATCACTTGTTGCCTCAAAAATAGTAATCAATTCCCCTTCTTTGTTTTTAGTAAAGAGATTTTTCTCTTTTCTCTTTGTGTTTTTACTAATAACATTATTTGCCGCAAGAAGAATATTTTGAGTTGAACGATAATTTTCTTCCAAAAGTACAACCAAAGCATCTGGGTAATCTTTTTCAAAATTTAAAATATTCGTCACATCAGCTCCACGCCAGGTGTAAATTGTCTGATCTCCGTCACCTACAACACAAATATTTCCGTGTTTTCCAAGAGCTTGCGCAATTCTATATTGAGTTTCGTTCGTGTCTTGATACTCATCAATATGAATATATTTCCAGAGTTTGTTATATTTTTCTGCAACATCTTGATTTGTTTCGAGTAAATATACTGTTTCCAAAAGAAGATCATCAAAATCGAATGCATTTTCCGAAGCAAGTATTTGTTCATATTTATTCCAAATTGAACCAATAATACTTCCAAGATGTGTCTCGGATTGCTTAATATACATCGCACTTGTTTGGCATTTATTTTTTTGACTTGAAATAATTCCTCGAATTTTCTTTGGTTCATGAATTTTAGGATCAAGTCCAAGTTCCTTAATAGCTTCTTTCACCATCACAAGAGTATCTTTTGAATCTGCAATAGAAAAAAACTTGCCACGTTTATGGTGCTGGTATTCATTTCTTAAAATATATACACCAAGAGCGTGAAAGGTTGAAACAAAAGGTGCTTCTCCAGAAAATCCAGTTTCAGAAGACATGAGAGACTGGACTCGCTCCTTCATTTCTTTTGCTGCTTTATTTGTGAAAGTAATTGCTAAAATATTATGTGGTGCAATGCCTTTTTTAATCAAATGAAATATTCGACTTGTAAGTGTTTTTGTTTTTCCTGCCCCTGCTCCTGCCAAAATAAGAAGTGGTCCTTCTGTGTGTTCAACAGCACGACGCTGGGCTGAATTTAATGTATCAAGATAATGCATAGTGACTATTGTAGCACAAACAAAAAAGAGCCTTTGAGGCTCTTTTTTGTTAATTTTTATATTCAAAAATAGCTGGATAATCTTTTTCAAGATTATTAATTGTATTAGTAAGTGTTCTTTTGAATAAATCATGTTCTGGCGTACCAGGCACAAATGAGTCATATCCAATCAAAGCAACTTTTGCTATTTCAATTTTTTGAGCTATTTTTTTACCTTCAACACTATCTTCAAATGTCTGAGAAAGACCGGATGTCTTTCTCCAATCTGGATCAAAGCCGAGTCTTTGCTTGAAATAGTCTTCAGGAATTGTTGCTGGTTTATAATTTTCTATATATCCAGTAAGTCTTCCTTGTGTGTCTTTTTCAAATTTAAAATCAAACTCTTGATTAATAACATTATTTTTTACTCTAGTTTTTATTATTTGAGATTCTGTTTTTGGTTCAACAACTTCAGTTTGTGATGATGCTTTTTCTGGTTCAGAACTAGTTTCAATTTCATCACCTCCCAAATCTGTAGCATTTTCAAAAGAATAATTTGGGTCTGGATATTTTTTACCAAGAGAATTTTCAAACAAAGGTTCTTCAGAATATCCTTGAACAAATTCCTTATCAATTACAGATTTGAGAATATCTCTTTCCTGCTGAAGTGCTTTATATTCAGCACTTGCTGGATCAAGACCTCCCTCTTGAAGAATTTGATCTCGTGCAATCATCTGATTAATATAGTTATTCAAAGATTCTTTAATTTGAGATTCTGAAAGCTTGTTCGCTTGCGTAAAATTAGTTTCTTGTGCCAAGAATTTCGCATAGGTATCAATGTCTTTTGTGAGATATGCTTTGTGATAGGCATCAAACTGTTCGAAATTTGTTGTAATACTTGATTCAACTTTTCCATTTTTTTGAATGAAATCAACATCAGCTGAAATATTTTTTGATATTGTAACTGTTCCACCTTCTGGGGTGAGAACACTTGCTTTCACCTCAGGAGCTGGTGTCTGATTTGTATTTTGATTCCAAAAATCAGATGGTTTTTCTGTTGTTTGGTTTACCGTATCAGTTTTTGGAAATTCTTGTGGAGAAACTTTTCCTTCTTGATATGATTTAAAATTAAAATGATCTCCGTCAAACTTTCCTTCTCCGGAAAGAATATCGATACCGTTTCGCGCATCTGTATAAATACGTTCTCCAGCTTTGTTAAATCCAAGTTTTCCTCCTTTGTATATTTTTGCACTTTCGTTTACCTCACCAGGTCGATACATATTATCTTCCATTGCAAGCTGTACGTCTGTCTTAGACATAAACTCTTGTATGTACTTTGGAGCATTTGTATAATCTCCGTTGTATTTTTCCTCTATTGCGTTTTGAAGATTCGCATATGTTTCAATAGCACCTTTTGATGAGGCATCGACACTAATTTCAAAGTCTGTTGGATTACTTGGAGTTTCAATAGGAGAAATACTTTCTATTGGAGAAAGATTAGGACCATCGATCACAGTCTTTACAGCCGTTGAGGCCTTATCTCCATTGAACCAATCAGCAATAAACCATGCAGCGGTTGCAGCTCCTGCACCAACTCCAGCTCCTAAAACAAAAGCTTTTGCTCTATCTTTGTTTCTTTCCTGTTTTGTCTTGCTGTCTTGCCTATCAAAATAACCTTCGACTCTTGAATTTACCTGCTTTTTATCTTGATCACCCTCTCCATTTAATTCATACCTAATTTTTTGGGCTTCAACCATTGCCTCCACAAGAAGAGCTTTGTTTTCAAGTTGTTGTTTTGATTTTCCAAAGTTGACTCTTCCTTCTTTCATTCTTTCATCTAAAAGCAAAAGTCTATCTTCAAGAGCTTGCATTGATCTTTCTCTTCTTTTTGGATCTGTTTCATTTTCAATTTTTACAAGAAGCTTTGCTATTCTCTCTGCATTTTGTTTTGCATCAAACACCTTATCTGTAGTATCTTTTAAACCTTTTCCTCGTCTTGCATCTTTTGCGTCTTGCTTAAACTCTTGATTTTTTCGACGTATTCCCATCCATCCACCAATAATCGCACTCGCACCCGCTGCACCGCCGAGACCCCAAAGAGATTTTGAAATTAGTCGAGTTGCGGATCCAGCAATGATACCAACACTTCCAGGTTGAAGAATCTTTTTTGTAAGATCACTTTGCCATGTTGCGTTTTTCATTTCAGAAATTTCTTTTGCAACATCTTTGTTGTTACTAAACATTTGATTGAGTTCTACTTTTGCCCGAAGTCCAAATGTGTTTTGTAAAATATCAGAATGTTCAAGACCTCCTTGCTCAAGCATACTCTGTAATGCTTTTTCACTTTGGTGAAATCCTCCAAGTGCCTCTTGGTATTGTTTTTTTTGATCTTTTGTAGCCGTACTCAAACTCCACTCATATGGAATTTCCGAAAGCGCTGTTGCATATCTATTATATGTATCTACAAAAAATCTTTGTTTCTCTGTGAGACCTTCTGGTTTTTTTGCATACTCAATTACATAATTTCTATCTGTTCCGTTTTCTTGAATAGAAATATCAATACCATTTTCGATTGTGTAGTTAGTGAGTGCTTCAATATCATCAGCAAAAGCATTAAGCCCTTTGTGTTCGTTTACAGCATTCCTGTTTGCTTCTCGGCGCATTGCACCACCTTTAAAAATTTTTTTGAAAAAACTAGACTCTTGCTGTTTTCTTGCAAAATCATTATTTGCCTTGTCTTGAATATGTTCAAGACTTTGTTCCTGAGCCTTAACAAGAACATATGCTTGTTGTCCTTCTGAAAGATTTGCAAAATTTGGAATAACCTGCACAAGATCTTCATATTTAATTCCAAACTCATGAAGTTTTGCAAGAGTTTCTTCTGTTGGTTCAATTTGAGGAATCACCCCTGTGGCTTCTTTAACTCCTAAAATTTTTGTTTCAGAAATTCCAGCTTTTAATTCAGTAGATTTTTGAGAAGACTTGTTTTCTAATTGAGAATTTTCTTCTGGAGAAAAAATGGATTCGGGATATGATATTTTTTTTACTTCATTTCCACCATTCTCAAATCTAATTAACTTATCAATATCAAGGAGTTGATCTTCTAAAATATCATATTGTTCACTATCTTTTTGAAGCTGTGCTTTTGACATTAATTCAACAATTCTGTTTCTTTGATTTGTTAAATAAATCAATCTATCCTGATTATCTAATTGTATTTTTTTGTTTATTAAAGCTGATTCTTGAGTATTCAAAATCTCAGACTTTTCTTTTTTTTCAATTGGTTTATTTTGGCCTCCGGCTTTCACTTTTTCCAAAGCAGCTCGCATTTGTTCAACAGGATCTGATATTTCTTTTTTTTGAAAATCTTCAGATACTCTTGAAATCTCATTGCGAATCTCTTCAATTTTTATAATTTCTTCTTTTTTTTGTTCTGGATTGTTTAAGACATCTTGAATAAGCTGATTTTCTGTTGTCTTATCAGCACTCTTATAATCCCCATGGATAGGTGTCGTTGTTTTTTCAACACCTGTCTCAGACCCTTGCGGGCCAAGTTCTAAACGCACATTCATACATATAATAGTATATCATCATTTTTTGGATTCTTTGTCGAAGCTGTGGTAAAGCCAAAAACTTTTCCACATTTCCATTGACTCAATCCCGAGAGTCGGATAGCATATATAGGCAATTGATAGATTACACACGGGGCAACTCTAATCATTATCTGTCAATCCTTATACGTGGATGTGATGTTAATCCGTCGCTCCACTGCACATAAAGGCTTATCGAACATAAAACTCAAGATTCTGATCCATATTCGGGAAACCGAAAAGATCGGATGAACATATTTTTTGACTTTATGAAAAAGACAAAAACCCAAACCATTGTTGGGTTTGTATCCTCTATTGTCTTTATTCCTACCATTACATACGCAGGGGTTTTCTCTTTTATGGGAGGGCTTTCTTTTGCCTATCTAGAAGAAAAAACAAACCAAAATCATAATTCTCAAACAATAGGACTTCTTGAGGTAAAGCTAGACGAGCAAAGAATTGTAAACCTAGAATCCTATGGAGGACCACGAGTTGCAATCGCAGCCGATGGAGCACTCATTCCTGAATTTTCTCCGTATTCAATCGACTATGAAATTGCTGAAGTAAGTACCGCAAGTGGACAAATTGTTATCTATACCGTTCAAAGTGGTGACACTATTTCAGAAATAGCAGAGCGACACGGTGTTTCAACAAACACAATTCGCTGGGCAAACGGAATTAAAAAAGATGAAACTGTTCGTGTCGGACAAGAACTTGTTCTTCTTCCAATTACAGGAATTCAAATTGAAGTAAAGCAGGGAGATACAATCTCAACTATTGCAGCACGGTATTCTGGGGACGCTGAAGAAATTGCAAACTATAATAGTTTCTCTCTTGATGAATCTCTTTCTGTAGGACAAAAAATTATTATCCCTGACGGCGAACTTGGAGCCGAAGAAACAAAAGAAGAGAAGAAAATTAACAACAAGAAGGCTGAGAAGACTTCAACAAAAACAAAAGAAACTGTTTCAAGTAGTACTGTTGCAAAAAGAAAAGAACTTGAAAACTATTTCATTCGACCAGTTGCCGGTGTTGTCACACAGCGAGGCCACGGACCATATGAAGCGTGGGATATTGCAAACAAGGTTGGAACACCAGTATACGCAATGGCAGACGGAGTTGTTATAATTAGTAAATCTTCTGGATGGAATGGAGGATATGGACAATATATTGTTATCAAGCACGGAAATAAAACTCAAACTTTATACGGGCACTTAAGTGAAAATAGTGTTTCAGCCGGACAAACAGTAAAACAAGGTCAGAAAATTGGAGAACTTGGAAATACAGGGCGATCAACAGGACCACATCTTCACTTTGAAGTACGTGGAGATCCAGACCCAGTTCCAACACCAATCCTCTACTAAAAATAAAAATCACACATGAAACATGTGTGATTTTTATTTTTGTTTTGGTCTATATTGAAGCGCTTCGAGAATATGATTTCTTTCAATGTGCTCACTTCCTTCAATATCCGCTATTGTTCGTGCGAGTTTCATAACCCTGTGATAACTTCTTGGAGAAAGTGAAAGTCTACTTGCTGTTTCATTAAGAAGTTTCTCCACTTCTTCTGAAAGAATTATATATTCTCCAATTTCTTTTGCAGACATTTCACTATTTAATTTTTCTTTTCCGAAACGCTTGTGTTGGGCTTTTCTTGTTTGAAGAACCTTTTCTCTCAAGACTTGTGTAGTTTCTTGGTTTTCATCCTTTTTTGAAAGATTTTCATATGGAATATGATCAACATGAACCCACATATCGATTCGATCCATAATCGGTCCTGATATTTTTCTTTCATATCGTACGATATCAGCAGCTGTCGCATTATGCGGCGGCGGATTCATTGCGGCAACAAGAATAAAATGGGTTGGGAAAGTTACACTTCCTTTAATTCTAGAAATATTCACCTTTCTATCTTCGAGTGGCTGTCGAAGACTTTCCAAAACTCTTCTATCAAACTCTGGAAATTCGTCCAAAAACAAAACTCCCTTATGTGCCAATGTTACCTCACCAGGTTTTGGGAAGGTTCCGCCACCAATTACTGAAACATAACTTGAAGTATTGTGTGGTGCTCGAAACGGCGGATGAGTGATAATTGTGTGATTCAATATTCCTGCAATACTATGAATACTTGTTACCTCAAGCGCTTCTTTTTCTGAAAGCGGTGGAAGAATTCCTGTAAATGCTTTTGCGAGCATTGTCTTTCCGGTTCCGGGTGGTCCATACATTGCGATATTGTGTCCACCGCTTGCGGCAATCAAAAGCCCTCTTTTCACTTGCTGCTGTCCTACAACATCAGCAAAATCAATCACACTTTGTGGATTACTGTAGTCCCAGAGTGTTTTTTCTTGTGATGAAAGTTTTTTATCTTGCAAGGTGAGGTGTTCAATGACTTCTTTCAAATTTTTCACGGGATAGATTGTAATATCAGAAATAAGTGCAGCTTCTTCTCTGTTTTCATATGGAACAAAGACTTCTTCAATCCCTTGCTGTTTTGCCATTTCAACAAGAGGCAAAACTCCATGAACAGATCTCACATCACCATTCAAACCAAGTTCACCAATAAAAATTTTTCCTTCTGGATCAAATTGTATTTCTTCTGTTGAAAGAAGGTAACCAAGCGCAATAGCAAGATCATAGCTTGATCCTTCTTTTTTAATACTTGCAGGAGAAAGTGAAACAACAATTTTATATTGAGATGATTTAGGATTTTCAAATCCAGAGTTTTTAATTGCAGAAGACACACGATCACGTGCTTCTTCTACAGCCTTATCAGGAAGTCCAACAATCGAAAAAGCGTGGAGAAAAGATTTTGAAATATCAACTTCAATAGTAATGATATGACCTTGAAGTGCATTTGTTTGTGCGCTATATACACGAGAGAACATATCTATAGCGTACAACCAAAAAGAATATTTCAAAAGTGGAGAAAATAAAAAAGCCGATTTAAAAATCTTTTCAAGATTTTTAAATCGGCTTAACATGACTTTCAATTGCAGGATTTTAAGGAGCTACTCACCACCGTAGCGCTCCATGTTCGCTTTTTCATAAAAAGCAAATTTAGGGGTTCTAATTTATTTATCCCAATCCAGTATCACGCTATACATAAATAGCATAACCACAAGAAACAGAACAAGATAAAGTTCCGCAGAACCGACAAGAGGTTTAATCGGGGCAAAGTAATAAATTATCACTATTGCAATTAAGGCTATTAATGTGTAGTAAATAATTGTTTTTTTCTTGTTAAATACACCGACAAGAAACTGAATAAAGATGACAACAGTGTGAATTGTCATAAGTACATTAATTGCTGGATTAAGTTCAAAAAGAGCTTGTAATTTATTGATCATGGTTTTATATTTTTAAATTTGTGTAAATAATATCACATATAAATGTTTTTGTCAAGCATTAGAAAAACCACCATTTCTGGTGGTTTTTCTTATGATTTTGGGTTATTACCCTTTAAGTTTGAAATCTTTTACAAGCTTTGCAAATGTTTTAGCATCTGTTCGTTCAAGATACTTCATATGCTTTCGTCGCTTTGCAACGAGCTTGATAAGACCTCGGCGTGAGTGATTGTCTTTCTTATGCTCTTTCAAGTGAGCTGAGAGCTCCTTGATTCGCTCCGAAAGGATTCCGATCTGCACAGCTGATGAACCAGTGTCCTTGTCAGAAATTGCAGTCTTTTTAATAACTTTCGCCTTTTTGTCCTTATTCAACATATTATTGTTCAAGAAATATCAATCAAAAAGGAATTGGTATTTCTATCTGTTCTAACTAATAACGAATGGCATTGTAGCATGGGAAATATAGGTTTGTCAATATCTTTCAAAAATCCATAATTAATAAAGTAAGCTATAATTATTGTACGACATATGGCAAACGAAATCGAAAGATGGAAACGAGAGTTTCTTGAATATATTGAAATCGAAAAAGGGCGATCCCTCAAAACAGTAGAGAACTACAACCATTATTTGAGTCGTTTTTTTGAATTTTCAAAAATCTCTTCCCCGAAAGATATTACAGAAGAAAAAGTTCGAGAATTTCGTCTTACCCTTAACAGACAAAATGGAAGAAAGGTAAAAGGTCAGCAAAGTGCAACAATGAAGAAAAATACGCAAAACTACTACCTCATCGCACTTCGCTCTTTTTTGAAATATCTTCTCAAGAAAAATATTACCTCCCTTCGACCAGATACGATCGAGCTTGCAAAGACACCGGGAAGACAGATTGATCCTGTTTCTTCAGGAGAACTTGAGCGACTCCTTGCGGCACCAAACGGAAGTAGTATTTCAGATTTGCGAGATAAGGCTCTGCTTGAACTTTTCTTTTCGACAGGGCTTCGTCTTGCGGAACTTTGTAGCTTAAACCGTGATCTCGATCTTTCAAAAGATGAGTTTTCAATTCGAGGAAAGGGAGAAAAAGTACGTGTTGTATTCTTGTCTTCGGAAGCAAAATCAGCAATTAAATCCTATCTCTCAAAACGAGGAGATATGGAGGAAGCAATGTTTATTCAAGTTTCAAACAACAAAACAAGTGAGAAAGATTTGAGACTCACCCCAAGATCAATTCAAAGAATTGTAAAAAAATACGCAATAAAGGCTGGTATTTCAAAAAATGTTACACCTCACATGCTTCGTCACTCATTTGCAACAGACCTTCTTCAAAATGGCGCAGATATTCGAAGTGTGCAAATGATGCTTGGACATGCAAACATTGCAACCACACAAGTCTATACTCATGTAACAGACAGACAACTTCAAGAGATTCACAAAAAGTTTCATGGAAAAAAACAATAAAAGCGCGCAAAATTGCGCGCTTTTTACTAAGTTTTTGGTTTGAAAAAATCTTGAACAACCTCATTGATAAAATCTTGAATAACATCTTTGTTTGCAATCTCTTCAAGTGAGGAGATTTGAACAATAAAAGATTCAATGGTGTTTGTTGGAAGATTATTTGCGCTGTAACATTCTGGGTGAAAAACAAAACCCCCTTCTTGTTTTTTAAAACCCACAATGAAAATTCCAATATTATACTTTTTCCATTTTTCACCAAAATCTTTACAGACAAGCAAATGATTGAGTCCCAGGCATTGTTCTTTTGGAACCATAATTTCAAAAATTGTTTTTTGTGTAGGTGTTACCATAGTAGAACTTTTTCTTATTTCTACTCTCCAGACAGGTTTTTGTCAATCAGATGCTATAATAGCTTCTATGAATAATTATTCTTCACATAAAGAATATTTTGAACAAACCTACAGATCAGGATCTGATATTTGGTCGCACAATAACTACACAAAACAGTTTCTTGATTTTGCTAAATATATTCCTCACAAAGGAACTGTTCTTGATTTAGGTTCAGGACGTGGACACATGTCATACATCTTGGCAGATCTTGGTATGAAAGTAATTGGACTTGATTATGTTCAAGAATTAACAGAAAAAAATAATCAGTTTGTAAAAGAACATGAATATACGGGTAGAGTTGCATTTAAAACTGGTGATATTTTAAATATTCTCTTTCAAGAAGAATCATTTGACGCAGTTGTAGATATTGGAACTCTTCAACATATACACCCAACCGAGTGGCAAAAATATTCAGAAGAAATTTTTCGAGTATTGAAACCTGGAGGTTTTATTCTTTTAGTTGAACTTTCACGAAAAACAGAATCATTTTTATCTTTCAAACCAGTACAAGAAACAACAGGAAATTTTGAATATGAAGGTCTTTTGTACCACTTTTTTGAAAGAAAAGAAATTGAAGAGATGTTTTCTTTTGGTTTTTCTTTGATTAAAACTGAAATTCACACCTTTCCTGAAATAAACAACCAATCCTATATTTTTAGTCTTCTCAAGAAAAAATAAAACACCACTGTGTGGTGTTTTATTTATCGAAAGGTAATAAAAATATACATAATAATACCTGCAATAATTGGAATATATAGATTATCTGGAATTTCTTTTCCTCGTATTTTAATACCAACCATTTCAATTATCATCGTGAGTGTTGTTACAACAAGAGCTGTTACAAAATCAACAAATATTGAACTTACCGCTGTGGCAACAATAATTCCAGCAAGTGTACCTTCGAGGGTTTTTGTATGACCCTCAATATTAAACTTGAGTTTCCCAAATCTCATTCCAAAATAACTTGCAAATCCATCTCCAAAAGCAAGAATGATAATACTTACAATAACAATAGATGGGTTGAATCCAAACAGTGTATAAGAGAGCATTACCCCTAACACAAAAGAAAGTCCTCCAATTCCGTGAGTATGATGACCAACCTCTCTTTCAACTAGTCCATGAGAAAGTTGTCCTATTTTTGTTTCAGAAAACCACTTCACAACAAAGTAGAAAATTAGGAATGGAACAAGAAGAATTGCCCCCATCCAAAAAATAGCGTCTATGTCTTTAAATATAAGAGCCGTTGCTATAAAAATAACTCCAGTAACTATATGAATTATTTTTCTTATAAGTTCTCTTTTGTATGGTGAAAGTATCATAACTTTATTATATCATTTTAAAAATGATATACTCTGTGTATGAAAATTTTTTCATGGAATGTAAATGGAATACGAGCGATAGAAAAAAAGGGATTCAATGATATTATCCTCAAAGAAAAACCTGATATTTTTTGTCTCCAAGAAACAAAGGCTTTTTTGGATCAACTCCCTGTTTCTATCAAAAAACTTCCCTATCATACAGTATGGCACGATGGAGCTCGGCCTGGATATTCAGGAACTGCAATCTTTTCAAAACAAGAACCAGATACAACACAAACAAATTTCGAAAAATACCCCAAATTTCATGAAGACGGACGCGTTACAGAAGCTGTTTTTGGAGACATAACACTTCTCAACATTTATTTTCCAAATGGTGGAGAGCGAGCAAGTGGGCAAGAAATGCTCACATACAAAATGGAATTCTATTCGGAATTACTTGAATATATCAAAAATTTAAAGAAAAAAGGTAGAAAAAAAATACTTATTGTTGGAGATTTTAATATAGCCCACACTGAAATCGATATCGCAAGACCAAAAGAAAATGAAGAAACGATTGGTTTTACAAAAGGTGAACGAGATAAGTTTTCAGAACTTCTTAAAAAAGGTGGACTTGTTGATATTTTTAGACACAAAAATGGAAATAAGAAAGATGAATATACTTGGTGGAGTTATCGGGCAATCGGCGCACGAGAGCGGAATGTTGGTTGGAGAATTGATTATGCAGTATGTACAGAAGAACTTCTTCCGCAAGTTCAATCAATTAAACATAGAAAAGATATTGAAGGATCTGATCATTGTCCAGTAATTGTAACTCTTAAAAAATAAAAACACCCTTTTGGGGTGTTTTTATTTTTTAAGAGAGAATTTGTCCAACTTGGATTAATATTGCTCTATCGTTTAATTCTTTATCTTTCAGTGTTGGATTCAAAGAAGTATTGTTTTCAAGTTTTTGCTTTCTTTTTTGATATTCAACATCAAACATAGATTCAATTTCTTCCAAAGTTAACATTTTATAGTTTTGTTTTGCGTCATCTAAAACAAAGAAATATACGGAAATATCTTCTTTAGACTTTATTTCTTCGAGTTTTCTTTTAGTAATTCCTTGAAGTGATTCATCTGTCATAACAACAATTGCGTGTTTTTTACCGCCCTCGAGGGTTCCACTCATTTTAATTGCAGCATCGAGGCCGAATTCTTCCGTTTGTTTAATCAACTTATTAGTAGAAACCTCAACAGCTTTTTGATCTCTATAATCAACAAGTTCTCCAACGTCTCGAGAAAATGGAGCATATAGCACAGGAGTTTCTGAAGTACTCTCAGAAATTGTTTTTCTAAGAAGTTCTTGTGAGTTGCTCATTGAGGGACTATTATCTACTAAAAGAGAAACATCATCATATTGATTTAAGAGCTTAAGAATCAAAGTAAATCTATCTTCATATGAATTTTTTTGTTCTTTAACTTCAAGATTTCTCAAACCTTCAACTTCTATTTTTACCCATCTTGCCTTTTGTTTGAGATCTTCTCGTTCCTGTGGATTCATCAATGAAAGTTCTTCTTGTGTATAAAACACACCAGTTTCTTGGTTAACTATCTTTGTAAGTGGTGTAACACCTTTTTCATATCCACCATATTCTGGAATATTATAAACAATATCAATATTTTTTATTTTTTGGATATCTTCTGCAGAAAAACCATGAGAAGAGAAGTCAAAATCCTCAAGAGATTCTTCTATAAGCTTTTCTCCTTGCTCTGCTCGAAGTTGTGCAAGTTCTGCATTTCCACCCTCATAGGCATTTGTTCTATCCTCATCACAAGATGAATATACAACAACAGGGTGTTCAACAAAAGAATTAATTGTTTCTGGGGTTAATTTAGACCAAAACTTTTGAAGTTCCATTTCTAAAATTTGAGCACTTTCTGGTTTCACCAAAGAGCTATCTGTTTCAAAAGCATTACTTATATTCAAAGTAAATTCTCTCTCAGAATCTTGTTGAAAAACCTCGAAAGAAGCAGTTTTCCCTTTTTCCTCCACCTGTTCTTGATAGGTTTGTGTTTTTTCTGGGTTTTTTGTGTCGATAGGAGAAACATCATTTGAGGCTTGAGACTCCAAAGAAGAAAGAGAAAGAGCTCCAGCAACGAGTCCAGTTTTGACACCTTTAGGGATTGAACGCATTTTTTCCAAAACTGTTTTTTCTTCTTTTGGTTCTACAGTTTGTTTTTTTGAAAAATTAAATGATTCAAATTTCATAATTACATTATATAAGTTTATGTATAAAAAGATAGGTAAAGGTTTACATATAAATTTATTTTGTTACACTGCAAAAAGAAATCAATAAATTTTGAAACCATGACAGGCTTTATTATTGGAATTATGTTCTTTACACTCCTTGTATTTTGGGGAGTTGGAAGTTTTATTACACGAAATTCTTCTATTTCAGAGATCTAACCAAAAAACGCACCGTTTGGTGCGTTTTTTTAATAAAATTGACTTTATATAAAAATTATGTTATTTTATAAAAAAATAAAGTACCATGAAAAAAATAGTATTACAAACAATTTCTATGCAAGCAATAATTGCTATTATTATGGGTATAGTATTCTCTTCACAATGTGTCCAGTTGATATTAATAGAGGATTCTTATCTTCTTGAAATAGAAACTGCACTAACAAGCAGAGGATCTTATCTCTTGCCACATCTTCCCCTTTTATGCGGAGTATTTACTGTTTTCTTTCCTCCATTTATTATCGCTATTATTATTTTGATAATCGACTTGGGACTAAAAACTAACACTATCGTTAAATTAGGTATTATGTTGTATATCACAACAACATATATATCCTCTGTGGTAATAACACTTGGTATTCTCAGTATTATTACGGACGAGAAATTAGTACTGCCGGTGGCGTACCCACTATTTATAATGGTATATAGTAGCAAGTTATTGTTTTTTCAAAAACACCTCAAGTCTGAGGTGTTTTCTTTTTACTCACTCTTCCCTACTTGTTTTACTTTATACTGCTTTTGAATTTCTTTCACCTCTGCCTCATCGGCGTCTTCAGCTTCTTTTTTTGCTTTTTGACCAAGTTCTCGAAGATCTTGATCAGATAGAAGTTGTAGACTCAAAGCTCTCCCTTCGAGATATTCCTCACTGTTTCTTTCTGGTTTATCCAAAACTTCCTCCAGAAGAATGTGGAGAATATTTCCAATTCTTGGTCCTGGATTTTCACCCATTTCCATAAGCTTTTTCCCATCAACCTTAAGCATTCCTACTGATATTGGGTCTCTGGTTATTTCTTCAATCATTGACTCAAATTTTCTAAGGCGATACGGCTCCGCACTTGGTCGCCCCATTCCCTTTCGGTCTGACATTCGAAGAGTTACCAAATCCCAAAGCATTGGTTCTCCAACCTTTGCAAGAAGTCTTCGTACAGCAGAAAGACTGATTTGGTCTGGATCCGCAAAAAACATATGATGACGAACAAGTGAAACAATTTTCTGGCCACTCTCTTTTGAAAATTTAAGTCGTTTCATAATTTCCAAAGTCATTTTTGCACCAACAACTTCGTGTCCATAGAAAGTATAGTCTTGTTTTTCTCGACTCCACTGCCTTGTTCTTGGTTTTCCAATATCATGAAAAAGTGCTGCAATTCTGAGTTCAAGTGAATGATTTTCTTCCACAGCATGAGAAAGAGCACGTAAAAGATGTTCATATACATCATAAATATGACTTCCGTTTTGTTTACAACCAATTCCCTCTTCAAGTTCTGGAATAATATAAGCAAGCAAGCCTGTCTTCTGAAGAAGATTTATTCCCTGCACAGCGCCGGGCGACATAATAATTTTTAGAAATTCATCATGAATTCTTTCCCAAGAAATATTTTTTATAAGTTCTTTGTTTTCAACAATAGCTTCAAATGTTTCACTTCCAATAACAAAACCAAGTTGAGCCGCAAAACGAATAGCTCGCATCATCCGAAGAGCATCTTCTTGAAAACGTTTTTCAGCCTCCCCTACTGCTTTGATTATTTTATTATTCAAATCTCTTTCTCCATCATAAAAATCAAGAAGTTCTCGTGTTGTAGGACTGTAGGCCATGGCATTTATTGTAAAGTCTCGGCGAGTTAGGTCATCTTCTATATTTTGACTAAAGACAACCTCATCTGGGTGTCTATTGTCTGAATACTTTGATTCAATGCGAAACGGAGTTATTTCGATAACTTTCAATGTTTCATCAAGAGATTCTGTTTTTACACCAACAGTTCCAAAGGTGTTTTCATAGAAAGAATCAGGAAAAATAGCCTGAATATCTTCAGGTTTTGCGTTTGTAGTAACATCCCAATCTTTTGGGATTTTTTCAAGTAAGATATCTCGAAGAGATCCTCCAACAACATAAGCCTCAAACCCCCTTTCCTCTAGCTTTTCTATAATTTCCAAAACTTCATTTGGAATAGTAAAATTGTTTCTCATGAAACGTATGTGCGGATAGGGAGAATCGAACTCCCGACTCATCCTTGGCAAGGACGTATTTTACCACTAAACCATATCCGCAGGTTATATTTATAATACTTTGAGAATTATATATGAATATAAGAAAAATTCCAGACCTTCCTTCTTTACATTAATAAGGAAACATGTATAATTTGGAAGTCTTTAAAAGGCATATGCACTTGTGGTGAAATGGATATCACAGCGGTCTTCGGAACCGTCGTTCCAGGTTCGAGTCCTGGCAGGTGCACAAATAAATAAAAAGTCTTGTATTAATACAAGACTTTTTATTTTGTTTTGATGATCTAAAAAATGTCCTTTATAAAAGACATTTGTGTCTTTTATAAAGGACATTTTGTATTTTAATTATTTTAAATAACCAAAGTAAGACTTTTAAATTATTCATAGTTATCCACTTTTCCCCCATATTTATACACATATCAAATCCACACTGTGGAAAACTATGTGGGAAAAGTGGATAACAGACATTTTGTCTTTATAAAATAAGGCTTTTATATTAAAATTTTTCAATATGTTTCACATGAAACATGTGTTACATGTGAAAAAGTATATAAAATAAAGCTTTTTTGTTTCACCTGAAACAATTTATATTTTAGATATATAATTAAACATATGCCAAAAGTATTTACATCTAAATCCCAACAAATAGGGGAGCTTGGTGAAACTATTGCGGTACAATATCTTGAAAAGAAAGGATATAAAATAATCGAGAAAAACTTTACAACAAGACTAGGAGAAATAGATATTATTGCTTTTTCACATGAAACACTATGTTTTATAGAAGTTAAAGCTGTTACACGTGAAAAAATGGATAAGTATGACTGGAAACCTCATCAAAACTTTCATCAGCAAAAACTCCATAAAATGATTAAAACTGTCCAATATTATCTCTCAAAACACAGAAGAGTAGGGGAATCAAAACTTTTACTTGCTACAGTGATTATTGATCAAGAAAAAAGAATAGGGAAGGTTTCACTTGAAACAATATACTAAAAACAATGATTTTTGGTTTGTATTGTTCCACATGAAACAAAAAAAAACACCCTTTTGGGGTGATTTTTTAATTAACAACTTGGTAAGAAAACTATTTCCTGGGTTGTTAGGTAAATAACCTTATTTTTCAACAACCAATGATATTCCTCTCCTGTAGCCTTTCTGTGGGCAATCTCTCTTCTTGTGTAAAGTCCTGTAAGATAGTGAAATTTTTGTTTTTCAGTAGAAGTTAACACAAATTCATGATCTATAAGAAAACAAGGATGGAGATTTTGTTTACAATGATCCCAAAATATCTTTTTGTATACAAAAAGTCGATATCGACTTCTCATAAACATACGAATCCAATCCAGACGTGAAAAGTGCCTTTCTTTAGGGCTTCCAAACAAATAAATCCGTAGTTTGTATATTTTTTGTTTCATGTGGAACGTTTTTCTTGATTATATAGATTTTTTAAATCAAAACAACATGTTTCACCTGAAACATAACAAAAGGCGAGTATTCAGTTTTTTCTGAATCTCGCCTGTTTTTTCCACGGGAACCCTTATGGAATTTCTTTTTATCTCTCATTGTTTTTTCACAAGGAAGTTTACCTTGGAATACTTCTCGTGAAATGTGTCGGACTTTTTTCCCAACATCAAATGATTTTTTCTTGTGTTTCATATGTAACAAATTTAATCATACAATACATACATAATTTAATTATGTCAAATAGTATAATTTGTTACTTTCTTTTTTCTGTAGATTATGTATAATTTTCCTCGTTACCGAAATACATTACGGGGTGTAGCATAATGGTAGTGTACACGGTTTGGGACCGTGTGGCCTGGGTTCGATTCCCAGCTCCCCGACAAGAAGAGAAGTTTACAAAATATATTATTTTTGATAGACTTTTCTTTGTAAAAATTAAATACACCAATGCGGGTGTAGTTTAGTGGTAGAATACCTGCCTTCCAAGCAGGGGACGAGAGTTCGATTCTCTCCACCCGCACAAATTAAGAAAACCCTCCAAAAGGAGGGTTTTCTTAATTATTCATTATAGTAAAACAAAAACCGCTTCACAGCGGTTTTTTGTCATTTACTTTGAAATAGTATTTCAAACTATTTATTATTTAACGAGATCCTTAAGTGTTTTAGACACTTGGAATTTAACTACTCGTGTTGCTGGAACCTTTACAGTTGCACCAGTCTTTGGGTTTCGAGCTTCTCGTGCTGCTCGCATCTTTGATTTAAAGATTCCGAATCCTGAAATAGATACATCATCTCCTTTTTTAAGAGACATAGAAATTGAATCGAAGATTCCATTTACTACTTGTTCTGCTTGTGATTTTGTACCACCTAGCATGTCTTGTACCTTTTCAATAAGAGTTGCTTTATTCATGTAAAATATTGTGCGTAAAACGCGAAATTATTTGAGTAAATTATGACCACAAATATTTTGTTAATCCTCACTTTTTTGTATTACCAAAAAAGCTTTGTGTTTATTATATATTTTCCAAAAATAAGGCGCAATAGAATAACCATTTGACAATGTGGATAAATATCTGTATTATTTTATTCAAGTTGAACCTTAAAAAACACCCTATAATGAATCAGAATTTACAAGAAATCCTCAACAAAACCGCCGAAGATGTTCGTGGTAGAAACTTACTATCTGGCGATTTATCCTTAAAAAAATTATTGGTATTTGATTTTTATACTTCTTTATTTGAAGATGAAATTCTTCAGGGGGAGTATCGAGTTGAAGATATCGCTTTAATTGTTTTGTGTTTTTGGAATAATGAAAACAAAGAAAAACAAAAACAATCTGAAGATCGTATTCGTGATGTTTTATATGAACCAATAAACGAAAGTTATTTTATTCATTACGCAAAGATATTAAATTACACCGAAGCTTATGAATTTGTTTTAAAAGCAATCTTACATGCTTTGGAAAATAACTTTATCCTTCGTGAATCTTTGCGTGACTTACACACAAAAGCACACAAAGTAATGAATCTCTGTTCTCAACTTCCAATGGGAAAAAGAAACCATATTGGCTTGAGTTACACACTTGGTTTTGTGGAACTTACAAAAGATCCAGCAATTGAGAAGTTTTGTGTACAGATGAATTAAAAATGGTTTCAAAAAACCAAAAGCGCCACACTATAGAGTGAGGCGCTTTTTTCTATCTTGCAAAATTAATAATTCTATTTTCTCTAATTGTTACAACTTTTATTTCTCCAGGATATTGCAAATCTTTTTCAATTTTTTGTGCAATATCTCGTGAAAGATTTTTTGCTTCAATATCTGTAATGTGTTCTGGATTCACAAATACTCGAACTTCTCGTCCTGCTGAAATAGCATATGCTTTCTCAACTCCTTTGAAATCTGTCACAAGTGTTTCAAGTTCTTTGAGTCGTTTAATATAGTTTTCAACCGTATCAGACCTTGCACCTGGACGACTTCCGGATATAGCATCTGCTGTTTGAACAATAACAGCCTCTATAGACTCGTAAGGGAACTCATCGTGATGAGACTTCATTGCGGTGATAATTCTCTCGTCAGCGCCAAATTTTTGCAAAATACGCATACCAATCTCAACATGTGTTCCTTGAACCTCGTGAGTAAGTGCTTTTCCAATATCATGAACAAGAGCACCAGCTTTTGAAATATATGCATCAGCGCCAATTTGTTCAGCAAGCATTCCAGCAATATGTGCCATTTCAACTGAGTGAGTCAAAACATTTTGCCCATAACTTGTTCGGAAATGAAGTCTTCCTAGGATTGCAAGAATTCTTGGGTCAAGATTAAATACTCCAACCTCATACGCAGCTTCTTCACCTTTTTGTTTAATAATCTTATTAATATCATTTCTTGCTTTTTCAACCATTTCTTCAATTTTAACCGGTTGAATTCTTCCATCCATAATAAGATTTTCAAGTGCAACTCTTGCAACCTGTCTTCGAATTGGATCAAAACTAGAAATCACAATTGTTCCAGGGGTGTCGTCTACTATAATCTCGACACCTGTCGCTCGTTCAAACGCTCTTATATTTCTTCCTTCTTTTCCAATAATTTTTCCTTTTATTTCTTCATTTGGAATTGTAAGGGTTGTAGTAACAAGTTCTGGATTTCCCTCATTTGCCATTCTTTGAATAGCAGCTGCAAGTATATTTCGAGCTTTTTGATCAAGTTTTTCTTGAGCTGTATTCTCAAGCTTTTGAATACGAATCAATAAATCCTCTTCGTATTTTTGTTCAATATTTTTAAGAAGAATACTTTTTGCCTGTTCTGCATCCAACCGGGCAACTTCTTCGAGTTTTTTCTCTGCTTCTTCCCGTTTTTTTAATATTTCTTCTTTAATTTCCTTTACTTGTTCAATCTTTTTTTGAACCTCTTCATTTTTTACATCAAGATCATTTAGTTTTTTATCTATCGCATCTTCCCGTTTACTCAAACGTTCTTCTATTTTTTCAAATTTTTCCTCGTGTTCCTTTGTTTCTTTATCTAACTCTTTTTGTTTTTGTTCTACTTTTTTCTGTGCTTCTTCGATAATTACCTGTGCTTCTTCTTTTGCTTGAATGAGTTTTTGTTTCACCTCAAGCTCGACAGATCCTCGTTTTCCCATTGTTATGATGAAACGAAGATAATATCCAAAAGCTGTCCCAGCACCAAGTAAAACAATTGCAAAAATAACAATTGTTACTGTACTCATAATTTCAAAACCCGTTTTCTATCACTCTCAGTCTTTATGTTTCATCGTTTCTATCAGAAAAATAGAAAATAGGTTACTTTATCTACTAAACTATTCCCATAGTATCAAAAATATCCAAAAATAAAAACCAACCCTAGGGTTGGTTTTTATTTTTTGTATTTAATAACAATATGTCTTTCTTTTCCAAATCCAGTTGATTCTGTCTCTAGATCTTCAAGATTTTGCACATATTCATGAATAATATGTCTTTCGAAAGCATTCATTGGTTCAAGTTCTACAGAACTTTTGAAAAATCGAGCTCTTTCAGACATCATATGAGCAATTGTTTTTATTCTTTCTATTTTTTTATCTTGATATCCGTTAATATCAATCATTACATGGTTTGTTTCACCATTTTTCTCAACAAATCTTTTAAGAAGGTGATTGAGTGATTGAAGTGTTTCACCATCTTTACCTATGAGATCTTTTGAATCTGTTGTAGATATTTTAAAAACCTTTGTTCCACGTTCATCGATATCAAAATCAATAGAGTTTTGACCGAAACCCATATTTGAAAGCATTTGTTCTATAAAATTTTGAATATCTTGTGTTGTCATAGGTTTTGGTTATTTAAATTACAATACTGAAACGACTGGTTTATTTTGGTATTTTTTCATTATAAATACCTCAATAATAATTGAAACAAGATTGTTTACTACCCAATATAATGCAACAGCTCCCGAAATCCGATATGCAATAAGAGTAATAAATACCGGGAGAATATATTTCATTTGAAACTGTAGACTTTTTCCAATTTGAGCTTGAATTCCAGAACCTTCTTGAACAGTTGTTCTTTTGTTCGCAATAGTTATTTGGAAAAATTGTGTAATACCAGCAAGAATTGCAAGTCCTAGACTTTTTCCAGCAAGATCAGCTCCTAAAAAGCTTGAATTTACAGCTTCCGGAATCAAAACCCCACTGTAGAGAATATCTCCGTTAAATACTAAACCTTGAAAAAATACATAATACAAAGAGATAACAACAGGAATTTGAATCAAAACTGGCAAACAACCAGATAGTGGGTTAACTCCAGCCTTTTTATAAAGTTCGAGTGTTTTTCGTGCTTGTTCTGTTCTGTCGGGAGTTCCTTCTTTAATTTTATCAATTTCTGGTTGGATCTTTTTCAGTTGAATCTGACTTACCACTGTTTTTATATGGAAGGGAAGTAGAACAAGTTTTACAAGAATAGTAACCGCAATAACAGCCAAACCTACTGAATTTCCGGGGAGAATAGTAATAAGGTGAACTAAAAGATTATAAAGTGGTATAAAAAATATTTTTCTAAAAAATGTAATCATTAGAAGGTAGTATACCTCATAGAAAAAAGGCTGTAAAATACAGCCTTACGGTAAATCTATTCCACCCTTTGATAAAGGGTGGCATTTAGATATTCTTACAGTACTTTTATATAAACCCTTTAAAAAACCATATTTTTTAAAGGATTCTTTGGAATATTCGGAACAAGTTGGTTGAAACCGACAAGTTGGTCCTGTTTTTATAGAAAAAGCGGCCAAAATAAACTTTACTACTATTTGATAGAAAAAGTATAAAAAATTAATGATTTTGTTCATATATTACAAGGATTTTTTCATTAATTTCTTGAAATAATCTCTCTCTTGAGACAAGGTTTGAACCCTTTTTAGGGTAAAGAATATAGGAAAAACCTTGTTTTAAAAGGTTTTTTTGCTCCATTAAAACAGAAAGAAACCTTCTTTTAAGAAAGTTTCTTTCTGTTGCTTTTAATGAAACCTTCTTAGAAATAACCACGGAAATCTTAAATTCTTCTCCTTGACCTTTTACATATTTAAGAGAAAACGATTGAGAATCAATAATAATCCCTTTTTTAAATAGGTTTTTGAAGAATAAGCTCCCAAGTCTATTCTTTTGAGGTACCATAGGTGTTTTATATAAAAATTAAACAGCGATACTAGCTCGACCCTTTCTTCGTCGATTCTTAAGTACGTTTTTCCCCCCTGGAGTTTTTGATCGTACAAGAAATCCATGGGTTTTATTTCGCTTTCTATTTTTTGGATTAGGTGTAGTTGACATACAAGGCAGAGTATATAGTAACAAAAAAAATAAATCAATAGGGTAATACTTATCTAAAAAAACAAGTTGTTGATGTGTTCAAGAAACGAGTATAATGGTTTTATAAAGTTTTTCCACAGGTAATCAACAGAAGTAGTATAAACGATTGAATTGTTGCAGGGAGTATAATATTCAAACCTTACTAATTTAGTTTTTAAAATCATGATTGATAATAAACAATTGTGGGATAGTTGTTTAGCTGAGATAGAACAAAATGTCTCTAAAGCCAATTTTATTACTTGGTTTAAAAATACTCATCTCCAAAAACAAGATCATGGTATCGCCTTTATTGGTGTACCAAATGAATTCATTCGTGACTGGCTACAAAATAAATATGAAAAAGTAATTCTAAAAACTCTTATGAATTACTCCAACGCTATTCGTGGTGTAAAATTTACTATTTCAAAAACACCTCCTAAAAACAAAGTTATTCAGAGAAATTCAATTCAGGCTTTTAACGAACTACCTCTTACAGAAACATACACATCAAACCAAGAAGATAGTCTTAATCCAAGATATACCTTTAAAACCTTTATTGTTGGTTCCTTTAATGAGTTAGCTTTTGCAGCTGCTCAAGCAATTATCAATAAACCAGGTGTTTCATATAATCCATTCTTTGTTTATGGTCCATCTGGGCTTGGAAAAACACACCTTATTCAAGCTGTTGGTAATGAAATTAAAATACGATATCCCCATAAAACAATAAAATATATTTCTCTTGAAAAGTTTGCAATTGATTATGTTAATGCACTTCGTAATAATAAACCCAATGAATTTAAGCAAAAATACAGAAAGTATGATGTTTTAATCATGGATGATATTCAATTCATTTCAAACAAAGAAAAAACTCAGGAAGAATTGTTTCACTTATTTAATAATCTATATGAAACAAATAAACAAATTATATTTAGTTCTGATAAACACCCTAACTACATTCCAGGTTTAGAAGATCGACTCAAAACAAGATTCTCATCTGGGATGATTGTTGATGTAACTGAACCTGATTTTGAATCAAGAGTCGCTATTGTTCGAAGTAAGGCAAGTGAGTCTGGAATTGAACTTTCTGAGGAAATATCAGAATATATTGCATCTTCAATCTCAAATTCAGTTCGAGAACTCGAAGGGAGTCTCAATACTATAATTTGTCAAATTCAACTTAAAAATAGAGAAATTTCCCTCCAAGAAGTTAAAAATCTCATTAAAAACAATATAAAACCAAAGAAAAATATTTCTATTCCTGAGGTTGTTAAAATTGTAAGTGATTTTTACAACATAGATGAACAATCAATCTATGAAAAAACAAGAAGAAAAGAAATTGTAAGAGCGAGACAAATGGTTATGTTTATTCTTCGGGAAGATTTCAATGTTTCATACCCACTCATTGGTCAAAAACTTGGTGGAAAAGATCACACGACAGTAATCCATTCTTGTTCAAAAATAAAAGATGAACTTAAAAATGATGTTGAATTAACGGGGGATCTTGAACAAATTAGAGCAATGTTTAGTTAACATGTGGAAAAACCTGTTTAAAAACACTGATTTATGTGAATAAAACTAATATAAATCTTGTGGGATTAAAAAGAATAACTTTTTATTTATTCATAAAAACCAAAAGTAATCCCCAAACAAGATAAGTTATTAACAAATAAACCTTTTAGAAAATCAATAAAAAGCATTTATTTTTATTGATTTAATGTGTTTTATCCACATATCCACAGGACTAATAAATATAATAGATTTTAATATATAAATTATAAACATATATGAAACTTGAGTGTACAACCAAAAATCTCAAAGATGCTATTGGCAAAGCACAAAAGATTATAGTTAAAAGTTCAAATACTCCAATTTTAAGCTCTGTACTACTAAAAACTATTGACAAATCTCTTTTTATTAGGTCTACTAATCTTCATATTGGTATAGAGCTTGAAATTCCTGTGATTATTCAGGAACAAGGATCTTTTTTGGTTTCTGGGGAAGTTTTTTCTCAAGTGTTGTCTTCAATTCCAGATGAAGGAATGCTTTCTGTGTATGTGGAAGAAGGAAATTTGAAAATTCAAACAAAAAAAAGTGTTATTTCAATAAACTCATCAGGAGATACGGAAGAATTTCCAACACTTCCAAAAGTTTCAGAAAAACCCTTCTCCCTTTCTCTTGAATCTTTTCTTGATGGTGTGAAGTCTGTTTATTACTGCGCTTCTGTTTCTGATATAAAGCCTGAAATTTCGTCTGTATATATGTATTCTGATGGAAATGAGTTAACATTCGTTTCCACTGATTCTTTTCGTTTAGCGGAAAAAAGAATCTTTGTAGAGGGTCTTCAGGATATTAACGGAATACTTCTCCCATATAAAAATGTTTTAGAATTGATTAAACTCCTTTCTGATTCAGAAGGAGAAGTAACTATAGGTTTTAATGAAAATCAAATAAATATATCACTTCCTGGAATTTTTATATCTTCTCGAATAGTAAATGGTACATATCCTAACTATAAAATGATTATTCCGAAAGAATTTAAAACAGAGGTTATTGCTTTAAAACAAGATCTTCTAAATACATTAAAGTTATCAACTATTTTTTCAGATAAATTTAATCAAATACATGTTGCTATTGATTCAAATACAAAACATTTGATTATGAAAGCAAAAAATTCACAAAAAGGTGAGAATATTTCAGAAATTGATTCAACAATTAAAGGAGATTCTATAGAAATAAACTTTAATCACCGTTATTTTACAGAATCATTTCAATCTATAGCTACTGACTCAGTAATAATTCAATGTAATGAAGAAAATAGACCTGTTGTTATTCAAGGGGTTGGTGATAAAAGTTTTTTATATCTTATTATGCCAATGAGTAGGTAGTTTTATGCAAATAGCTTTATTTTTAAAGAAATTTGAAACACTAATTCACGAGAAAAACATATCAAAGAAAATGATATGTGAAGTTTTATTTCAAAATATTAAAAAAGAATTTGATTTAAATAATATAAAGGTTACAAAAGGAATTCTTTATATAAATACGGATTCTTTTGTTAAAAACACTATTTTCTTTAAAAAAGATAAAATTATTAATGATATTAAAAAAACAACTGGTATTATTGTTACAGATATAAAATAAAAACCCCTTTAAGGGGTTTTTATTATTGAGTTATAGAAAATTGAAACTCTTTTTCTTTTATATTAAATACTGAATCTTTTAATATTACTTTAAGGGTATTAACTGGTTGTATAGAACCAATAAAACTTGGATTAAATGAATATTCAAGATTTTCTCCAGAGAGTGTTGTTATATAACTATTGTTTATATATATATCAACTTGTTCAACTGTGTAGTGAGTATCTGTATCTATAGAGAAAGATATTTCTTCATTATTTTGATATGGATCATTTTGATTTAATCCCTCAACTTCAAAATCAGGTTGTGTTGATTCTGTATGGATATCATCAAATTGTGTTGGAACATCACTTTGATCTATAGTTGGGTAATTTTGTTTATTTTGTTCCCACCATTTTTTAACAGAATATTGCCAGTTTATATATTGATTTCCACTTCTTATAGGTTCTCCAGATATAGGATTATCTTTATTTATCCAATGAAGAATTGAATTTACATCAGTAATAACCAATTCTTCTATTGTCTCCTCTGGTGTCCACTCAGTTGCTAGTTTTTTTGATATTGAATCAATTCTTACAACTTCACCTCCCATCCAATTACCTTTAAGGATAGGTTTTAACCCTTCAGTTGAATAACTTGGTGGGGTAAAGCTTTCATTTTGTGTTTTTTGAAGAGCTGTGTTCATATACTCTCTCCAAAGTAATCCAGAAATTGTAGAACCTCTTGTCATTGAAGTGTTGTCGTTGTTTCCAGACCAAACCCCAACCACTATATTTGGGGAATATCCCATCATCCACGCATCTTTATTATTGTTTGTTGTTCCTGTCTTTCCTGCGACATCTCTTTCTCCAAAATACATGAAGTTGTTTACTGAACCAAAGAGGCCGAGTCGAGCGTTGTTATCAGATAAAACATCATTTAATTTTCTGATAGGTTCCTCAGGGTAGACTCTAGTGTTTGTTGGTTGATCAAACTTTTCAAGAACACTTCCTTGTTTGTCTTGAACTTCAAGAATTGAAACAGGTTCATTATAGATACCTTCTGTTGCAAAAACTCCATATGCTGTAACCATATCAAGTAATGTTACTTCACCACCTCCCAATACAAGTGTAAGACCATATTGATTTGGGTTTGTGAGAGTTTTAAGACCAAAATCTTTAGCGGTTTTAAGAGCATCTGGAATACCAACAAGATATAAGAGTTTTACCGCTGGAACGTTTCGAGATGATCCAAGAGCATTTCTTAGACTAACTGGTCCAACAAATGCTCCATCGTAATTCTGAGGTTTATAACAATTTGATTGTGATCCTGAAATTACTCTTCCTTCTGGGTCACAAGTTGTTTGAAACTCTGTTGGGGTATCAAATACTACTGTTTCCGGTAAGTAACCTTCTTTGAATGCTGTTGCGTAAATAAAAGGCTTGAAAGATGATCCAGGTTGTCTTTTTGCAAGAGCTACATTGAATTTCCCATCAATATTTTCATCAAAATAATTTCGTGATCCAATCATGGTGAGAATTTCACCCGTGTTTGGGTCCATAGCAACAAGACTTGCATTTGATGCGTTGTATTGTTTCTCGTTATCAAGAGCATGTTTCAATACAATAGTTTCACCTTCCTGTTGTAGTTCGTAGTCAATTGTTGTGATAACTTTTAATCCTCCAGATTCAACAACATTTTCACCATACCGCGATTCTAGTTGATCAATAACATAAAATACAAAGTGAGGTGCTTTTATTCCAAGTCTGTTGAGCGGAAGGAAAGAAACTTCTTCTTTGAGTGCGTCTTGATATTCTTCTTCAGTAATAAAATCAAGATCCCTCATATTTTTCAAGACTCTCTGTTGTCTCGCTACTAGAAGATCTGTATTTTTTCCATAAGGAGAATACCGAGAAGGTGCTTGTGGGAGAGCTGCAAGAAATGCAGCTTCTGCAATACTCATATCTTCAGGGTTTTTTCCATAAAAACTAGAAGAAGCTTCCTGTACTCCATAAATATTTCCTCCAAACGGTGCTTCATTGAGATATATTTCAAGAATCTGGTCTTTTGTCATTTCTTGTTCAATTCGAAGAGAAATTACAATTTCTTTAATTTTTCTTGAAATTCTTTTTTCTGAAGTAAGAAGAGTGTTTTTGACAATCTGTTGAGTGATTGTTGATCCACCTTGTGTTAAACCACCTGGTGTAAGATTACTTACGATTGCTCGTGCAATTGCTTTTACTCGAATACCATTATGTTCATAAAAAGCATCATCTTCAATAGCAATAATAGCTTCTTGGATATTTTCACCCATATTTTCAATAGGGATTACAGTTCTTCGTATGTCTTGATTTACGTCAAAAAGCAACACCTCTCCAGTTCTGTCGTAGATTTTAGTTGACTGAGATATTTTTCTATCTTCAAAAGAAGAAAAGTCTGGAATTCTGAAATTTGATACCCAAATAAGAAATAGTCCAAAACAGATAATTCCAAGTAAAGTACCTATAAGAGTAATGTTTATTGAATGAATTTTAATAAAGTGCATTGTGTCTTGATATCCACTTTTTACACCAGATTTAAATTCTTTATACAGCTCAACAACTTTGTGTTTATGAGATGAAATCGTATGTTTAATTTTTTTTAAATTTTTTTTCATTATTTTTTCACAACACTTATAATGTCTTATGTAATACTACCATATTGACGTTTTTTATTCTTAACCATTACAGAGGTGTATTATTTACCATAAAGTGGTGTTGTGGTAAAGTAATTATATGATTTCAACAGATCCAAAGAAAATTAAAGAACTCCTCTCAAGAGGTGTTGATGAAATAATTGGAAAAGAAGATATTGAAAAAGCACTTCTTTCTGGAAAACAACTTCGAATTAAACTTGGAATTGATCCAACAAGTCCAAATCTTCATCTTGGGCGATCTATCCCGCTTTTAAAATTGCGAGATTTTCAAGATCTTGGTCATAAGATTGTGATGATTGTGGGAGATTTTACAGGAGTCGTGGGGGACACTTCAGATAAGGATTCAGAACGTCCTATGCTTACAGAAAAACAGATTAATGAAAATCTTAAAACATACAAAAAACAACTTGGTAAAATAATAAATGTTTCAAAAGCGGAGTTTTATTTTAATTCTAAATGGCTCAAAAAACTAAACTTTGCTCAAATTGGTGAATTAGCTAGTATTTTCTCGGTAAATCAATTTATTTCTCGAGAACTTATCTCAAAACGACTCCGAGAAGGGAAACGTGTTTCACTTCATGAAACTCTTTACCCGCTTATGCAAGGATTTGACTCGGTCGCGGTAAAGGCTGATGTTGAACTGGGTGGAACTGATCAAAAATTCAATATTCTTGCTGGACGAGATATTCAAAAGCATTTTAATCAAAAAGAACAAAGTGTTATTCTTGGGCCGATTATTGAAGGGCTTGATGGAAGAAAAATGTCTTCTTCATGGGGAAATACAATAAATTTTCTTGATACTCCAGAAAATATGTACGGAAAAATAATGTCCATGAAGGATGAACTTGTTATTAAGTATTTTGAACTTCTTACAAGAGTCTCTTATGATGCGATAGAAGAATATAAAAAACTTATCAAAAAGGATCCTAAAAAGGCAAAAATGGCACTTGCGGAAACCATCGTTGTAATGTATCACGGGCAGGATGAGGCTAGTGAGGCAGAAAATTCTTGGAAAAAAACTTTCGAACTTGGAATGATTCCAGACAATGTAAAACAAGTGAAGGTTCACTTTAAAAAACCACTTGTAGATATTCTTATTGAAGAAGGTCTTGTAGAATCAAAAAGCGAATTTAAAAGATTAATAGAAGCTGGTTCTATTAAAATAAAACTAAAACAAGAAGAACGAAGAATTATCGACCCAAATTCTCTTGTTGAAGAATCAACCGATCTTCGTATTGGAAAAAAACGTTTTCTTAAAATAGAGGTTGAGAAAAAATAAAGAAAAGAGCGAAGCCTTCGGCTTCGCTCTTTTTAATTCCACTCATCTGGATTGTAGTCAGAATCACCTCCTTCTTCTTCATCCTCAAATTCATCAAAAGAATCTTGAGTATCAAAAAAATCTTCATCTAAAATATCATCATCTGGAATAATAAAATCCGACATGGTATTACAAAATAAATTTAATTTAATAATTACAGTTAGTTTTAACAAAAAGAAAGTTTCTACGCAAGATTTTATTTGTGAATATCTCGAGCCGAAGCAAGATCGGTTAATCCAATAGCTATTGCATCGATTTCATCATCCTGTTTGGTATCTTTTGATATATGTATTAGTTTGGTAACCATAAGATACACTTGTTCTTTTGTAGCTTTTCCATAACCTGTCACGGCATTTTTAATCTGAGGTGGAGTATATTCTGAAATTGTAAGATTGTGATTTGATGCAATAAACATAAGTACTCCTCGAACTTCCGCGACTCCTAAAACGGTTTTTGTGTTGTTAGTATGAAACACACTTTCAATAGCAAAACGATTTGGTTTGTATTGTTCTATTATTTTTTCAACCTCTTTACCAACAAGGAAAATACGTTCATGTAATTTTATTTTTGGGCTTGTTTTAAAACATTCAGAAAAAAGAAGTTCCTCTTTTTTACCTTTTTCTTTTTGTATTACAGCGATACCGAGTCTCTCGTATCCAGGGTCAATTGATATTGTTACCATGTGTATAGTATAACAGGTGTTATAATCTAGTCATGGCGAATTTTAATGATGAGCAACAAATAAAACTTACAAGTTCACTTCGGGAACGAGAAGAAGAAGAATTGGTGAAAACACTTGCAAGTACACAATATAGAATTCCTTATATTGATCTTACTAAAATAATGGTTGAAAATATTGCTCTTTCTATCGTTCCTGAATCTTTTTCAAGAAGTTTTGGAATTGTTCCTTTTGCTTTGAAAGGTAAAGAATTATCAATAGGTTTACAGTCTCCTGAACGAAAAGAGGTTGTTCAATTTCTTGAAATCTTAAAATCCAAAGGATATATCTTGGATTTGTATATGGTTTCAAGTTCTAGTGTAAAAAAAGTACTTGAAAGATATGAAGAAATATCTTCCGCAGAACGTGTAAAAGCAGGAAGTCTTGATATTTCAGCCGAAGTGCTTAGTCAAAAAATAAATGAAATAAAAACAATTCAAGATGTTGAATTTCAAATACAAAAAAATAATGACAATTCTCAAACACACAGAATTACAAATATTTTAGAAATTATTTTTGCTGGAGCAATTTCACTTGGTGTTTCTGATGTTCACATAGAACCAGAAGAGGGAAATACAATCATTCGATTTCGACTTGATGGTGTTCTTCATAATGTAATAACTATAGATCATCAAACATACTGGCTTATAAATTCTCGAATTAAACTCCTTTCGGGGATGAAACTCACAAAAGGACGAGCACAAGATGGAAGATTTTCTATTTTTATTGATGGTTCAGAAATTTCAATGCGTACATCAATTATGCCAGGAGCTTTTGGTGAAGGTGTTGTAATGCGTATACTTAATCCAAAATCAATTGAGGTAGAGTTAGAAGATCTTGGTATTGAAGAAAAACTTTTCAAAATTATCAATAGAGAGATTGAAAAACCAAACGGAATGATTTTAATTACAGGACCAACAGGTTCTGGAAAAACAACAACTCTTTATTCATTTCTTCGAAGAATAAAATCAGAAGAAAATAAAGTAATCACAATTGAAGACCCAATTGAATACCATCTTTCTGGTATTACCCAAACACAAACAAACAGTTCTAAAGAGTATGATTTTGCTGCTGGGCTTCGTGCGGCGCTTCGTCACGACCCTGATGTTGTAATGGTGGGGGAAATTCGAGATAGTGAAACAGCAATAATTGCTGTTGAATCATCTCTTACTGGACACCTCGTGTTTTCAACACTCCATACAAATAATGCGGCAGGGGTAATTCCACGTCTTATTGATTTGAGTGTAAACCCAAAAACACTTTCTTCAGCGCTTTCAATAGCTATTGGTCAACGTCTTGTGAGAAAAATTTGTCCCTACTGTAAAAAACAAAGAGATATAACAGAAGAAGAAAAGAAAGTTATAGATTCTGTATTAATAAATGCTGAAAATGACGGAAAAGATATAAAGGCATATAATATAGATAAAAATCAAACTCTTAAACTGTACCAAGCTGTGGGTTGTGAAAAATGTAATGGGGTAGGATATAAAGGCCGAATTGGAATTTTTGAAGCTGTTGTAGCAGATGAAACAATGCAAGAACTCATGCCTCAAAACCCAAGTGAAACAGAAATTCGAAAAGCTGCTAAAAAACAAGGAATTCTTGATATGAAAGAAGATGGAATAATTAAAGCCTTGAAAGGTGTCACTTCTATTGAAGAGGTAAAAAGCGTTGTTGATATATATGAAGATATTGATTATATATAAAATAAAAACCAGCGAATATCGCTGGTTTTTATTGTATAGGAGTAAAATCTCTAATCTTTAAACATTCCTAATATCACTTTTGCAATACTAGTAACGAAAAAGCGATAAGGATAGATTCAGTCGGAACCAAACCGTCCTCTGCAAAGCCGTAGTGGGCGTACCCAGAATGCTTAAAGATTACAAACTTTCTCCTAAGAGACACATATGAGAATATAGAAAAGAAAACAATCACTGTCAAGCTTTCTGTCTTTTTAAAAGCTTACAAACACAAATGTATCATATAAAAAATATATTGTCAAGTACTTATGACTAGTTTGTTTTATTTGATATAATACAAATATGAATAGCGAATCTCGTACTGGTGATAATTATCTTGATCAAACCCTTCGTCCTCATACTTGGGATGAATATATTGGTCAAGAAATAATAAAGCAAAACCTTAAAATTCTTCTTAAGGCAGCAGAAGAACGAGGTCATCCAGCTGAACATATTCTTTTTTATGGTCCTCCGGGCCTTGGAAAAACAACCCTTGCAAACCTTATTGCAAAAGAGACAGGTAGACAAATAAAAATCACATCCGGTCCGGCAATTGAAAAAGTAGGAGATCTTGCTTCAATACTCACAAACCTTTCAGAAGGAGATATTTTATTCATTGATGAAATTCACAGACTTAATAAATCTGTAGAAGAAGTTTTGTATCCTGCGATGGAGTCCGGTGTCCTCGATATTATTATCGGAAAAGGTCCAAGTGCTCGTACCATCCAACTTGATCTTCCGCCATTCACTCTTGTTGCAGCAACTACTCGAATATCACTTCTCTCATCACCTCTTCGGTCTCGGTTTTCTGGGGGTGTACATAGACTCGAAATGTACTCTCTTGATGAAATGGAGAAGATTGTAGATAGATCTTCACACATACTTGGCGTGATTGCAGAAAAACAAGCAATTCAAGAAATTGCAAAACGTGCAAGAAGTACACCAAGAACCGCAAACTATTTTTTAAAAAGATGTCGAGACTATGCCCAGGTTCATAAGCATGACCTTAATACAGAAAGTGTTAGAAAAGCATTGCAATTACTAGGTGTTGATGAGCTTGGTCTTTTTGAAACAGACAGAAATCTACTCCGTATTCTAATAGAAAAATTCAATGGTGGACCTGTCGGACTCAAGACTCTTGCTGCAGCAACGGGTGATGAAGAATCAACAATTGAAGATGTTGTTGAACCATACCTTATTCAACTTGGGTTTATTGAAAGAACAGCAAGAGGAAGAATTGCTACAGAAAAAGCCTACGAACATCTTGAAATAATAAAATAATTTGACTCTAAAAATCTTTTTAGAGTATAATTTAAAAAAAGATTGCACTGAAAGGACTTACGAGCTAGCGGGTCTTAAAGGGGAATATACCCAGACCATAAGCTAAGGTGGGAGATAGAAACAGGACCCATACTGTACCGAAGCTATGGATCAGGTTAGTAACTGGTGATAGGTCTTTCTTTTTTGTTTTCTAAAAAAGATGAGACCCTTTTTAGGGTCTCTTTCTTTTTCTCTTAATTATCTATACTTAATAATATGTCAGGGCACAATAAATGGTCAAAAATAAAACATAAAAAAGCAGCAATAGATTCTCAAAAATCAAAAGTTTTTGGAAGAATTGTCCGCTTGATTCAAGTGGAAGCCAAAAAAAGTGGAGGAAATCTTGATTCACCAGGACTCCGTCTTGCTTTGGAGAAAGCACGAAAGGCAAATATGCCGAGCGATAATATTGATCGTGCTATCAAAAAAGGTAATGAAGGCGGTGCAGATATGCAAGAAGTTGTATTCGAAGCATATGGCCCTGGAGGTGTTGGGATGATAATCACAGCTTTGACTGATAATAACAATCGGACAAGTCAAGAAATAAGACATATTCTTACTAAAAATAATGGTGTTTTTAGTACCCCAGGTTCTGTCTCTTGGAATTTTACCAAAAATCAAGAACGAGACTTTGTACCAAATTCAACAATTCCGCTCAATGAAGAAGATGGAGAAAAACTCGAAAGACTTATAGAAGCAATAGAAGAACAGGATGATGTACAGGAAATATATATAAATGCTGAATAAAAACCTTGATTTTTCAAGGTTTTTATATTTGTCTCTTATATAAATAAAAGGACACATAGTACTTGACAAGAAGGGTATAAGTGTGCTATATATAATGTAAATAAACCCAAATCAGGTCCAGTAGCTTTGCTGTCTGGATAAACAAAAACCAGGCAGAAATGCCATAAAAAACAATACAAAATGAAACAAATTCTTGTTTTTCTGACCTTGATTGGTCTGCTCCTTGTAAACTTAAAACTTAACGCACAAGTTGAGTACTACAATGAGAAAAATCCTCGTCCGGAAGGGGCAACGCTTTATCCAACGATGAAAAATGCTCATAAAGGTACCAATTTCTCTGTTGATGAAGTGAGACTTGCTCACTTAAAAGGATTGAATACTTCAATTCCTTTGGATCAATTACATAACTCTTACAAAGAGTTCCGTACTATTGAATTTGCATACTACAGCACAATTCTTGGTGAAACACAAAAACCAAGCGATGTTGCTGATTGGGTTTCGGTCAACTTTCCTGATTTAGGAGGGGATCCCGAACTATGGCAAGAGAAATCTTTTCCATTTTTGGAAGAGATATCTCTAAATGCTACCGATACCATTGTTTCTCTTGGCTATCTTGATCAAGATGCATATGGTTCCAAAAAAGGAATGAAGTCAATTGAAAGAGCTCCTTACCGAGACGGACAAAACAGTTATCGAGAAAATGAAAAGTTTCTAGGACTTCCTCTTGAAAAGCTTTCGGGACGACCTGAGTTTGTTGGGGTGTACATAGTGCATTATTCACTTGGTTGTGGAAATGCTGTTATGTTAAAAAACCCTCAAAAACTTAAAATTGCAAAACCAAATCTGGAGTTTGTTGAAACACAACAAGCAACTGATCCGGGTGTTCGTTATTTGGGATCTGATTGGGTTGTTAGTATTGAATATTATACAATTCAACAACCTTTGGTTCAGATGGCTCCGCAAAATTTTAATTATTGCGGTGTATCCTATCAGTGGGGTTTTAATTACAATCCTTGCTGGTGGAGTCCTGCGGTGTATTACCCGACTAATTGTTGGGGTTGTACAACTTATGTTCCACAGCAACCAGTCACAAACAACTACTATTATGAAGGTGATACCTACATTACAAATGAAGGTGATACCTACATTACAAATGAAGGTGATCAAATCATAAATGAAGGTGATGTTGTTATTGTGAATAATAACCCTCCTGCTGACGATGACGATGGTGGACCAGTATTACCTCCAAATGGAGATGATGACGATGGTGGACCAGTACTTGGAGAAAACGGTGATGATTCAACACCAGACAACAATGATGGCGGACCAAATCTCGGTGAGAATGGCCCCAATCTTGGAAATAATGGTGAAGAAACAGACAATGGTGACAATAACGGTGGCGGAGGTAATCTTGGTGGAAGTGGAATGATTGCTAATGATTCAGATTCAAAACAAACTCAAAAGACGGTATCTTTTTCAGATATTAGTCCAAAGGTTCAATCAGAATATTGGAACAGTACAAAACAATCTCTTGTACAAAAAGAGACTGCTTATGCACAAAATCAATCTTCTAATAACACATCAAAAAAACCTGCAAATTGGAATGTTCAAAATACATCCAATATTCAAAACCAGGGTGTGTCTACCAAACAACCGGCAGAAGGTGTATCTACTCAACAAAATACATCCCCAACACTTAGTGGTAATTCTACTAAACAACCAGCTGGTACAACATCAACAAAACCTGCAAACTGGAACGCAACAGCAAACACAAGTCCTGCTGTGGGTGGTGGAAAAAATCCTGGAACAACAAACACCAAACCTCAAAATACAGGAACAACAACTGCTCCTGTTCGAGGTAATGGTACAAATGGAACCACAGGAAATAATTCTTCCACGACTTCAGTACGACAACCAGCTCAAGGGAAACCCTTAAACTGGAACGCAACAGCAAACACAAGTCCTGCTGTGGGTGGTGGAAAAAATCCTGGAACAACAAACACCAAACCTCAAAATACAGGAACAACAACTGCTCCTGTTCGAGGTAATGGTACAAGTGGAACCACATACAAACCCTCTCAAAACACAACAGTTCAAAGAGGGAATGGTGGAACTAACACTTCTTCAACATCAGGAAAACTGAATACTGGAAATTATCAAACTTCTAATAATTCAGGTACGACCTCTCAAAGCTCTACCGCTATGAAAGGTTCAAATAATTATTCTGGTGGAAAAGTAAGTGGGGGAAACACTGGTGGAATGAGAAGTTCTGGTGGTGGTTCAGGTGGTTCTGTCGGTGGAGGTTCTCGTGGAGGGCGTCGTTAAGTTTTATGAATGGTTCTTTCAAAGGAGGTTTAAAAGCCTCCTTTGTATTTTTTAGATCTTAATATCTTGCTTTTTCTTATAAAAAGCATTAATTTACGAGAGTATTGAGGTCTGAACGGTACAAGTGAACATATTGACAATTTTAGATTAATATGTTATTATAATACTGTTTAATTAAAAAGTAACGATTTTTATTATGAAAAAAACATTTAAAACAATAGTATACGGTTTCATGACAATGGTCCTTTTTGGATCATCAGCTCAAGCTGTGCTTGCTGCAACTGTATTTAATAATCACCCAAACGACTATCAAACAATTCTCGTTTCAAACTATACTGACAATCCCGGTTCAAATTCAAACTGGTCAACATCAGTTTCTGCTGATGCTGGAGATGTTATCTCTGTTCTTGTGTATTACCACAATAATGGTTCAGAAAATGCAACATCAACAAAACTTAAGATTAGTAATGGTCAAACACTAGGGTCTTCACAAACACATACGTTTTCAGGTTCAGTTTCTGCTGCAAATGCTTCAACTGTTTTTGGATCAGCAACTGTAAACATTTCAAGTTCACAATCTTTGAATTATGTTTCTGGTTCAGCTTCTTGGTATGCAAATAACCAAAGTTCAACAGAATATACACTTCCAAATGGACAAAATGGGACAGAAGTGTTCACAAGTTCTGGTGTAAATATTGGAACGATTGCTCCAGGATGGGCATCACAAGGTTCATTTGTTGTTCAATATAAAGTTGGATCAACAACTCAAAACCAAACACCAATCGTTACAACAAACTCATACTCTCTCAATGGTAACCAAGCAACTCTTAATGGTTACGTAAATGGACAAGGACAAAACCCTTATACATACTTTGTATATGGAACAAGTTCAAACCTAGGAAGTGGTTCACAAACAACAGCACAAGATTACCAATCTTCAACATCTACAAATTTCTCTGAAACTGTATATGTAAATAGTAATACAACGTATTATTACAAAGCATGTGCTACAACAAACGGAGGAACAGTTTGTGGTTCAACGCTTTCTTTCATATATAATCCAATTATTACCGTTGACCCATCACCATTTTCTGTTGTAACAAATAACGCAACAAATGTTGATGAAGATTCAGCAACTCTTAATGGAGAAGTTGAAAGTACAGGAAATAGTACAGTTTCATTTCTCAAGTTCGTATACGGAACAAACTCAAATAGTTTGTATAACACTGTATATGCAAGTCCATCTTCAACAAACTCAAATGGTGCTGATTTTGATTACAATCTTTCAGGACTTAACGATGATACTACATACTACTACAAAGCATGTGGTACAAATGCACAAGGGGAAGATTGTGGATCTGTAAAATCTTTCACAACCGATTCTGAAGATAATGATGATAACGACAATGATAACAATGATATTGAGGTAGATACGCTTTCTGCAACAAATGTTGATGAAGATAGCGCAACTCTTCGAGGAGATATTATTGAAACAAACGGAGAAGATGTAGAGCGATATTTTGAATACGGAGAAGATAATGATGATCTTGATGAAACAACATATCTTTCAGGAGAAACAGATGATGAAGGAACTTTCTCAAAATCTATTTCAGGTCTTGATGAAGATACTACATACTATTTCCGAGCATGTATTGAATCACAAGATTCAAATGATGACGACTGTGGATCAGTGCGATCATTCCGAACAGACGATGATAACAATAATAATGACTATGACAATGATGGTGATTTAATTTCAAACACTACATTTGCAACAGGAATTACTGGTTCATCAGCAGTTCTTAACGGAGTTTCTATTAACGAAACTAATGCTTCATCTGTATCATACTTTGAATACGGAACATCGAGTGGAAATCTTGGACTTGGAACTTCAAGTAATACAGTTTCTGCTGGACAGACTCTTTACAACTCAAAAACAGTAACAGGTCTTCTTGCTAATACAACATATTACTACCGAATTGTTACAGGTGACGTGAAAGGGCAAATTAAGTCTTTCCGAACAGGTTCAAATGTTTCAACTGTAGTTATTACAAATACTACAAGCACAACAACGAATACAAATACAGCGACAACAACGAAAGTTGATAATGGAGGAGCAGGAATGATTTATCTTGCTCTTGACATAACGCCAGATTTTGAAAATGTATACGAGGGAGACACAATCAACTTCGATGTTGATTATCGAAATCTATACAACGGAGATCTAGAAGATGTTGTGATTCACGTTCGATTTCCAGAGGAAATTGAATTCCGAAAGGCAACACAAGGTTTCTATTCAGATCTTGATCGAACTTTGACTGTTGATCTTGGAGATCTAGAAGATGATGAAGAAGGAACAATCCTTATTCAAACAGACGTTCTAGGACGACTTAATAACCAAGATATTGCTGTAACAACAGCAGAAGGTACATACGACCACCCAACAATTGAAAATGCACAAGGTTCATCTTTGGCGCACGCACTCAATACTATTCTTGAAAATGGATCAACTCTCGGAGCATTCGCTCTCGGAGCTGGAATCTTCCCAGGAGTATTTGGATGGCTTATCTTGATTCTACTTGTTCTCGTTATCGTTTGGATTTCACGAAAAATCTATAATGATCACAATGACCGAAAGAATCAAAAACCAACCTTTCAGATTAACTAAATCAAAAGAAAAAACCGCGTAAGCGGTTTTTTCTTTTGATTTCTACCACCAGATTTTTCTTGTTGTTTCGTTCATATGTTCGAAATTAAGTTTGATACTTTCTGGAATATGGTTTTGAATTTTACTTGGCCATTCAATCAAGATAAGGTTTTCTCCGTTTTGAATATCTTGCTCAAGATCAAGTGCTTTAATTTCTTCCTGTGTTTCAAAACGATATGCGTCGATATGAATCAGCGTTTTAAAATGTGGATGATTTGTAATATTGTATCGCTTCTGAATAACAAAGGTTGGGCTGATGACAATATCTTCCACTCCCAACTCCTCTGCAAGAGATTTTGTGAAGGTTGTTTTTCCGGCTCCGAGATCTCCAATGAGTTCGATGATGGTTGCACGACCACGAAGTGGCGAAAGAGTTTTGAGAAACTCTTTCGCCACTTCGTTTGTTGTTTCAAGATTATGAGAAATATATTCCATACCCTATATTTTGCTTGATTTTAAAGGTTTAAAGTATATTGACAAATATATTTATATATCTTATTATACACTCAAATTTAAATCCCTTCAATCATGAAAAGCACTTTGATTTTCTTATCTTTCTTTCTTTTTTCTTTTGTATTGCAAGCACAAACAGAAATAACCTACACAGACTCTGCTGGTGTTATTACAGCCACTATTAAAGAGGTGCAAGTTATCGAGAAGATATCTTTCACCAATACCACAGACCTTACCTTCAACGATGAAGAAAAAGCAATTCTCTTTCAGGGAGGAATAGTATCAAAAAATACAAAAAAAATGACACAGTTTTTCCTTCCCACGTTTTCAGACATAATGGAACAATTTTCTGTAAAAGATAATAATATTGAACTAATTAACAAAAAAGAATCAAAGTCAATTGTTGATTGGTGGTTTTTATTTGGTTATTTAATTATTCCATTTTTTTTGGTTTTGTATATTGGTTTTTTAGTACCACAAAAACCGAAAATTCTATATTTTATTTATTATATTGTATTGAGTTTGCTTATATTACACTCTTTTGTTTTTTCTATTTTAACTTTTCCTGAAAACACGCTTAGATTGGGTGGCAATACTAATGATATTATAAATCAATATTTAGTATATCTGATTACTTCTTGTGTGTGTGGTTTTATTTTTAGATATTTATATCTGAAAAGAAAAGAAAGAAAAGAACTCACACAAGCTACGGTGTAGTTTGCGTGACAAAGCGATTCCGAAAGGAATCGCTTTTTTATATTCTCATAAGCCTGTGTCAATATGATTATTTTTCAGAATCGACTATACTTAAATCATGAAAGAAACAAACAAGAAACGTGTTGTTGTTCTTGATACCTTCGCCATTATTTTCCGTGCGTATCATGCACTTCCTGACTTTTCAACCTCAAAAGGTGAGCCAACAGGTGCTCTTTTTGGTGTTGCTTCAATGCTTATGAGTATTATCACAGATTTGAAACCTGACTATATTGTCGCCGCATATGATCTTCCGGGAGGTTCATTTCGAAACACAGTTGAATCAACCTACAAAGCAAACAGAAAAGAAGCAGACGAAGCCCTTGTGGTGCAGATCACTCGTACTCGCGACCTTTTGAAAGCTTTTTCAATTCCTATTTTTGAAAAAGAAGGATATGAAGCTGATGATATTTTGGGGACAATCAGCGAAATTCTTAAAAAAGAAGAAGATGTTGAGGTTGTTATTGCGTCTGGCGATATGGACACACTTCAGCTTGTTGATGGAAAAAGAGTAAAGGTATTTACTATTCGAAAGGGAATTAAAGATACTGTTTTATATGATGAAAAAGCTGTTGTTGAACGATTTTCTTTCAAACCAGCACTTCTGCCAGACTACAAAGGTCTTCGAGGAGATCCTTCGGATAATATTATTGGAATTAAAGGGATTGGAGAAAAAACAGCCACCGATTTAATTTCAAACTTCGGGAGTCTTGAAGATATGTATGTAAAACTCAAGAAAAACCCTGAAGCTTTTGAAAAAGTTGGAATCAAACCAAGAATCATAAATCTTCTTATGGAAGGAGAAGAAGAAGCTTTCTATTCAAAAACGCTTGCAACTATTGTGCGAGATGTTCCAATTTCTTTTGATCTTCCTTCAAAACCATGGAAAGACGCTGTTCAACCGGAAAATATTCTTGCAATGTTTCAAGAACTTGAATTTCGGGCTTTGGTTACACGAGTAAAGGAATTTTTTAATGTTCACAATGTATCCCAAACCGAAGAAGAGGTTGTGAATCAAGAAGATTTGAAACGAGTCGCAATCATGCTTTGGATTTTGAATTCTGATAAACCAAATGCAAACCTTGAAGATATTTTGTCATACACAAAACAAAAAGATTTTGCGAGTGCGAGAAAACATCTAGAAGAAAAAATACAAGAAAATAAAGCTTTTGCTCAAGTGTTCCAAGAAATAGAGGAGCCGCTTATGAGTATTGTGGCGGGTATGCAAAAAGTCGGTATTTCTGTTGAAAAAGAAACACTTTCAAAGCTTTCAACTTTGTATCACACAGAAATTGAAAAAATAGAAAAACAAATCTTTGCTTTGGCTGGAAAAGAGTTTAATGTTCGTTCACCGCAACAACTTTCTGATATTTTGTTTGCCGATCTTGGTTTGCCGACAAAGGGAATCAAAAAAGGTGCAAATGGCGGATATTCAACTAATGTTTCTGTATTAGAAAAATTTGAAGAAGAGTATGAAATCGTAAGACTTATTCTCGAACATCGAGAACTTTCAAAACTTCTCTCAACTTATATTGATACTCTACCGGCATTGATTGCTGAAGATGGAAAGATTCACGCTGAATTTATTCAAAACGGAACCACAACAGGACGTTTTTCTTCAAATAATCCAAATCTTCAGAATATTCCAACAAGAAGTGATCTTGGAAGAGCGATTCGAAGTGCTTTTGTTGCAGAAAAAGGATTTCTCCTTGCTGGTTTTGACTATTCTCAGATTGAACTCCGTCTCGCGGCTATTTTGGCAGAAGATTCTTTTATGATTGAGACTTTCAAGCGGGGGAAAGATATTCACGCTGCGGTAGCGTCTCGAGTGTTTGATGTTCCAGAACATGAAGTAACAAGTGAAATGAGAAGAAGGGCAAAAATTATCAACTTTGGAATTATTTACGGAATGGGAATCAGTGCTTTGCAAAAACAAATCGGAACAGATAGAAAAGAAGCACAAGAATTCTACGATAACTACTTCAAAGAGTTCGGACAGATTCAAGAGTATTTGGAATCAACAAAGATTTTTGCACGAAAGCACGGATATACAGAAACAATGTTTGGACGACGACGAAACTTTGAGTCTATTAACTCTAAAACGCCCTTTATACGCGCAATGGCAGAGAGAATGGCTACGAATGCCCCAATACAAGGGACAGGCGCTGATATCGTAAAATTGGCCATGATACATATTGACCGATATCTCACTCAAAAAAAATTAAAGGACAAGGTGAGACTTTTACTTCAAGTTCACGATGAACTTATCTACGAAATTGATGAAACACTCTTTGATTCTATTAAAAAAGAGATAGAAAGAATCATGGAAAACGTATTTTCAGAATGTTTCTTACATTTAGAAGTTTCAGTTCCACTTCGTGTGGATGGAAAAAGTGGTTACTCTTGGTTTGATCTTAAATAATATATGCTTTGGATTTTAGAAGGGGATGATGTCCTCAAGAAAAATAAAGAAATACAGAAAATAAAAGACAATGTTTCACCGGATAGTATGTTTCGATATGATTCTCTTCAGGAAGATGTTTCATTTCTGAAAGATTCACAAGATTTGTTTAGTGAAAAGAAGTTTATTGTTGTGTCTGAAACAAAGATTGATGATTTTTCAAAGGATATTGAAAAATATATTGTTTCACCACACTATTTTATCTTCTGTGTTTCAAAACTACTTGCCGCCGACAAAAAAAAGCTCGTAAAGGTGCCTGTACTTGATTGTGTAACAGTCAAAGAAAGTCAGGAAAAATTCAACCTTTTTGCGTTTAGTGATGCATTTGCTTCAAAAAACAAAAAAGATTTATGGGTTTTGTATCAAAAGGCTATCCGTGCTGGTGTTTCAGAACAAGAAATCATTGGAATTATCTTATGGCAGGTTCGTGTGTTACTTCTGGTGTTACACAAGACAGAAAAAGATGCAGGTTTGAAACCTTTTGTGGTATCAAAAGCTCAAAAAGCCTTACATTCCTTCTCTTCTTCTACATTGGAAGGCTATATGAAAGATTTGGTTTCAATGTATCACGATGCTCGGCGTGGAGTTGACCTGTCGAATAACTTCGAACGTTTCATACTTTCTCTATAAATAAAAAATGACCGTTACAAACGGTCATTTTTTGTATAAGACAAAATGAAAAGGGCTTGTCATATGAATTGTCAATCAAAGATTGACCGCTCGTATGACAAGCCCTCTGGCATATATTGTTATGAGAGTAATATATGCAAAGAATTATGTGTGCGTGTTTTTTCTATATTTAATTGTTGGAGGAAAGAACATTAGGATTAACGTGTGATGCTTTTCTGTCTCGCGACAGAGGGATCAAATGAACTATTTGTTTAAGATAAAAAAGTTATCTCTTATTATGCGGCTATTCTGGGCGCCGTGACCCTTAGATAATTTTTTTGTCTAACCAACTCAAGTTCTCACTTATTGTAAGATTAATTTTTATAAAAGACAAATTTAAATTGTGGATAACTGTCCTTTATTATTTTTTCTTAAAAGACAAAAACAAAAACCGCTTACGCGGCTTTGTTTTTTGTCCCATAGAATGACAAGATAAGTACAAGAATAAATACTGATAGTGCCATCATTGGAATATTGATATATCCAAACTCAAGAACAATTTGCTTCACACAGTCTGACGATCCTTCAACACTAAAGGCTGAGCAAGGAAACGGTGAGAATCCTGTCATTTTAATAATGAAGTGATAGAGTGCGATGATTGATCCCAAAATACTGAGTGTTCGAAGGTAATACCAAACTTCTACTCCAAATTTCTTTGTGAGGGCCACAAGAGTTATGAAAACCTGTGGATACATAAGAATTCTTTGGTACCAGCACAGTGCACATGGTGGAAATTTAACTACTTCAGAGTAGATCAAACTTCCCGCCATTGCTGCAAAAGATGCAAAAAATGCTAAATATAAAGCGTTTTTCTGGATCCATGTCTTGCATTTGCTTTCTTGTTTCATGAAAAGAAGAACCAAGAGCAGGACGGAAATCACTTGAAAAGCAATAGTTCCTACAGCAAAAATAATATTTAATGTTTGTGGATTCATGATTATTGAGCTGGTTCCTGAATTTCAATATTGAGACCTTCAATGCTTGAATTTGTTTCTTGAACTTCTACATTAAGTCCTTCAAGAACAGCTGCTGTTTCTTCTACCTTGTAAAATTCGGCCATTGCTGGAGTGATTGGACAACTTGTTTGTCTTGAAAGCTCTTGGATACTTTGTTCTCCAGACTTTCGTGTTCCATCAGCAAATTCCCATGTTGGGTAGCTTTCAATTCCAGCTTCCTTACATACTTCTGTTTGATTTTCTCCATCCGGAGTTGAACATTCTACATATGGAAGGGAATCTGATGCCTTTTTACCAAAGATTCTCTTTTGATTTTGGCAGTGTGGACACCAAAAAGCTCCATAAAACTTAGCTCCTTCTTCTTTAAGACACTCTGCAAATCCAATAATATCTGCTTCAAGTGCTTTTTGTTCGTCACTTTTGAAAACCCCTGCAATTGCAAGAATGATAACCCCCGCAATGAGAATTCCAAAAGCAATTCCTATTTTTTTATTCATATTTTCTATACTTATATTATTTGTAATATATGTACAGCCAGTATAACAAAAAAGATTGTTTTCGTCAGGACTTGCTTTACAAAAGACAGAAAATAAGCTATTTTTTACATGAAAGGGAATATGTTACAGAAATTGACACCCTTTCTATAGTTAGGTTTAGTGCCGGCAACAGAAATGTTGCCGGTCTTTTTATTTTCCTCTTCCTTGTATCCAAAGCACCTCAAAAACAGACTTCATAAAGGTGTAGATGGATGGATTGGTAATGATGATCGTGTGGAGATTTTTGTCCCAGACTGTGAAACTAACGTGGTTTTTCCAAATCGCTACATGAACTTTTGGATCGATGAGATTTTTTGAGATAACTCGTACATCTCTTTGTTTTAAAGGCGCTTCTTTGAGTTCGTCATCTGCAAGAGGACTTTCTGTGATGATATGCCGTGCGAAAATCTTCTTTTTTCTTCTTTTCACACCATATTCTTTCAAACTCTGTCTTCCGACGGTAAAGGTTTCGGTATCTCCTGCGATTCGAAGAATTTCACCACCTTTTTCTTGGTCGAGTGATCTCCAAAAGGTTTCAACAAAGCCACTTTCTCCTTCAAATCGTTCAATATCAATCTTTTCTCCTTCTCCGCGAAGGGTAAAGAGGGTTCGAAGGTCGGGAAGTACGGATTCAAGAATTTCTTCTTTTTTATGAACCTCTTTTTGTTGATTTTCAATAATTTTCCTTATTTTTTCTGGTTTTTCAATATAAATAACCCTTCTTTTTCCTGAATAGCTTGTTTGGATGATTTCTTGTTTCAAAAGTGTTTCAACGGCAAGGTGTACTGTTGCGCGGGGAAGTTTCACAAATTTTGCAATATCGGCAATGGTACTTCCGCCGTGTTCAAACAAATGAAAAATAACCTGTTGTTCTGCAGTTCCAAAGCCAACAGCTTTGAGTTTTTGATAGATTTCTTGGTTGATTTGTATCATATCTCAAGTATATCTTGTATATAAAAAATGACAAATATTTATGACATTTTTATCATAAAGTATTAATATATAATATTTATTTCATTTTATATAAAAATAAATATCAAAAAGTATTGACTTTATGTCTTTGTTTTTGCTACAGTATGGTCAAGAAAGGTTCACAGAAAACAAAAAACATAGCAAGTGTTTCATCAGGAATGTTATCCCTGTCTATCACACGCACTTTTGATAGACTTAAATAGCTTGAGGATGGGATCGGTTTACGTTCCTATCACGACACTTTCCGAAATTGTCACAAGTCTGAATTATTACAATTCAGCATTCTAAACATTGTTTCACTTTACATGTTCTTCTTTTCTTCCCAGATCTTTTTCAACATCATATATATACATCATACATATACCGATTTTCCTTTCTCCAGCTTTCATATCTTTTCTTCTCACATTTCCCGCCTTTTCCTTTCATTTTCCTTCTTCTTCACATTCTCTTTCCTTCATCCTTGCTCCTTTCTTCCTCTCTTTCGGTATTATGATTTCATATATATTGTATATTGTTCTTTCTTTCAACGCTTGGCGATCCTTTTGGATCGCCGTTTCTTTTTGTGTTTTATATGAGTTGTATTTTTATATAATTGTGATATTGTTTTACTGAACCAAAACCAAATGTTCTATGAACTATCTTTCCACTTCAAATCAATGGATTATAGGAGAATACTTTTTTGTAGCATCTCTCGTGGTCATTACATTTTTTGTTTTATGTCGTCGAGACTTCAAAAAAATATTGTCATCTCAACAAGATGACAAATCTGAAGACTAGACGTCTGATGTAAAAATACAACATATTAGTGTTGGAGGTTTGATTTCCCTCGCACCTTTGATTAATAAAACGGGTTATGAGAAGGTGTGCAATTTGCCAGTGAGTATAACGAGCTCACTGGTTTTTTTATTTCTTGCAAAATTATTTTGAGAAAGTATTATACAAAATGGCCATAACCCCCATATCTTTAAACAGTGGTTTCAAACAGGATATGGTGCCAACCGACAACAAACGTGTTGTCGGTTTTTTCTTTACAAAAATTTTATTGAGTGTTATCTTACAAGTATAGTTAGTAAAAATTCTCAGTCTTTGAGAATTATGTGGATTAGTTTTCAGTTTAGTAATCAAAACCGACAGTAAACGTACTGTCGGTTTTTTTATTTGCAAATTATTCATTTTATAGTATTGTTTTATACAAGGTCTCTTGTCTGGTAATCTATCCAGCATGATGTAGAGGGCGACAGCAAACGTGCTGTCGCCTTTTTAAATTCAGAAAAAGTTTCCAAAAGAAAACAAGTCAAAAATAAAAAGAAAATCCGCCTTATGTCAAAGCGGATTTTCTTTTTCCCTCACAATTTCCCAAGAGGGGTGTTCATTGTTAAAAATCAAAAAATAATGCATTATTTATAGTAATGATTACAAAAAACGAAATTCGAAATAGAGCACTTGCTTTTTCAAAAGAGTGGGAGCGAGAAATAAGTGAAGACGCAGAAGCAAAAAGTTTTTGGGATGGGTTTTTTGATGTATTCGGACTTTCTCGTCGTCGAGTTGCTTCTTTTGAGTATCAAGTAAAAAAGCAAGATGGCGGACAAGGATTTATAGACGTTCTTTGGAAGGGTGTTATGCTTGCTGAGCATAAATCAAAAGGAAAAAACCTCGACAAAGCATTTACTCAAGCAAAAGATTATTTTCCGGGTCTTAAAGATTCTGAGCTTCCCCGCTATATTGTTGTGTCTGATTTTGAAAAAATTCGTCTTTATGATTTAGAAAAAGAAACAGAAAACGAATTTCTTCTTAAAGATCTTTCAAAAAATATTCACTTGTTTGATTTTATCTCTGGACACATTTCAGAAATAGACTACGGACACGAAGAAGAGGTGAGTATTAAAGGCGCAAAACTAATGGCAGATTTTCACAATGAAATCGCCAAAACAGGTTATTCTGGTCACGAACTCGAAGTATTTCTTATCCGTGTGCTTTTCTGTTTGTTTGCAGATGATACTGGTATTTTTGAAAAAGGATTATTCAGAAATTATATTTCAAACAGAATAAACAAAGATGGTTCTGACCTTGGTCTTCATCTTGGACAGATTTTTCATATTCTCAATACTTCACAAGAAAAAAGACAAACAACCACAGATGAGCAACTCATGAAATTCCCATACATAAACGGAGGAATTTTTGCTGAAAATTTGTCGCCGGTTTCTCTTGATGTCACAGCATATCTCAAGCTTTTAAAATGTTGTGAGTTTGATTGGTCTGGAATTTCTGCTTCTATTTTTGGCTCACTTTTCCAGGGTGTGATGGATGAAAAATCTAGAAGACAGCTCGGAGCTCACTATACTTCAGAATTAAATATCTTGAAGGTAATTCACCCGCTTTTCTTGGACGAGCTATATATTGAATTCGACAAAGCAAAGCATGACAGAAAAAAACTTGAGAAATTTCATGAATATTTAACCACACTTACATTTCTTGATCCTGCCTGTGGTTGCGGAAACTTCCTCGTAACTTCATACCGAGAACTTCGTCGACTTGAACTTGAAGTTTTGAAAAAGCTTCGCAAGGACCAGAAAATGGTTCTTTTTGGCGCAGAAGATATTTCAAAAATTCAAGTAAACCAATTTTACGGAATAGAAATAGAAGAATTCCCAGCACTCGTAGCGCGCACTGCGATGTATTTGGTGGATCATCAAATGAATATGGAGCTTTCAGAAACATTCGGGCAGGCGTACGCTCGTATTCCGCTTCGTGAACCTGCAACTATCGTGCACGCAGATGCGCTTGCAATAGACTGGGAAGAAGTAATTTCAAAAGATAAGCTTTCGTATATTCTTGGTAATCCACCTTTTGTTGGTGCTCAGATTATGAGTAAGGATCAAAAAGAAAACCTAACAAAAGTATTTGAAGATGCAAAAAATGTAGGGAATTTAGACTTTGTTACTGCGTGGTATGAAAAGGCTGCGAATTACACACAAGGTACAAATATCAAAACAGCTTTTGTGTCCACGAACAGTATTTGCCAAGGTGAACAAGTGGGAATTCTCTGGAAAAGACTCAAAGAAAAATACGGCGTAGTTATTCATTTTGCACATCAAACATTCAAATGGAATAACGACGCGCCAGGTGTGGCGGCAGTGTATTGCGTGATTGTTGGATTTGCAACTTTTGATACTCCAAAGAAATATCTTTTTGAATACGAAACAATAAAAAGTGAACCAAAAGAAAAAGAGGTAGAAGATATAAACGGATACTTAGTTTCTGGACCAAGCGTCTTTGTTGAAAAAAGAACAAAGCCAATTTGTAATGTTCCCAGTATTATAAAGGGGAATTATTATGCAAAAAGCGAAGGTTTGATTGTTGAGGAAAAAGATTTAGATTTTTTAATAAAAAATGAACCAAATGCACAAAAATATATAAAACTTTTGATAGGGGCAGAAGAATTTATAAACAATAAAAAACGTTATTGTCTTTGGTTGGTTGATTGCCCTCCTGATGAACTGAGAAAAATGCCTTTAGTTTTGGAACGGGTTAATCGTGTTAGAGAAGATAGACTTAAAAGTACTGATAAAGGAATGCAAAATCTTGCACCAACACGTTTTAGAGAAACAAATAACCCAGACATTGCACTAGTTGTTCCAGTGGTTTCTTCTGAGAAAAGAAAATATATTCCGATAGGATTTATTGATAACGATACAATTTCAACAAACGGAAATTTAATAATCCCAAATGCAGAAATATATCATTTTGGAGTTCTAGAATCACTCATGCACATGACTTGGGTAAATTATACCTGTGGACGACTCAAAAGTGATTTTCGATATTCAAAAGATATTGTTTACAACAACTTTCCTTGGCCCGAAAATGTGACCGAAGAACAAAAGAAAAAAGTAGAAGAATCTGCTCAAAAAGTTTTGGATACTCGAGCGCAATTCCCAAATAGTTCACTTGCAGATTTATACGATCCAAATACTATGCCACCAGAATTAGTAAAAGCTCACGATGAGCTCGATAGGGTCGTGGACGCTTGTTATGGAAGAAAATTTGCCAACAAAGAAGATCGAATCGAATTTTTATTTGATTTGTATAAAAAGTATATTTCTGGTAAAAAGTAGTTTCCCCATAATTAAAAATTAAAATGTGGGAAAATAAAAACAGGCAACTAGTATGCCTGTTTAGTGAAAACATTATTTTAGATTAACGACTTTCGCGAGTCGTTTTTCTATTTTTGTCCGTGATTAAATCATTAAGAGATTGTATCCCTGTCTTTTCAAGGAATGTTCCGAGGTGCATATCTCCACGTACTCCAAAATCTCGTCCATATTGTTTCTCGATAGTTTTCATGTGTGTGTCGTTTCGTTTATCTCGAAGTTGTCCGTCTTGATTTCGTGTGCGATAACCTTTCATACCCGCTGCGTCTGTCGCCATAGTTTTATTTGTCCTAATTTGTAAAATCTCCCGACTGTAACTAGTATTGATGGGTGAGGAGATATCCCCATGTCTATATTATACCATGTTGACATTGTATATACAATGTATATACTATAAATATGACAACATTAAACATAAGAATTGATGAAAAACTAAAAAAACAAGCAGCAAAAACCTTTGCTTCTTTGGGTATGGATACCTCTTCTGCTGTTAAGATGTTTTTGACTCAGACGGTAATAGAAAAGGGTTTACCTTTTACGCCCACTCAAGATCCTGCAAAGATACGAGCAAAATGGGACAGAGAAGTAGTACAAGCTTTAAAGATAAGTAAGAGTTATAAGACTGGTACTGAGGCACTTGCTGATTTATAATTAGTATATGTATCTGCTTCGTAGAACAAAAAAATTTGAAAAATCTTTTAAGAAAATTTCTAAAGGATATAATAAAACCACTCTTAAAAAAGAAGTTGCTGTGGCGATTGATATTCTTGCGTCTGGTGAAAAACTTTCAATCAAGTATCGAGACCATGCATTAAAAGGTGAATTAAAAGGATATAGAGAGTGTCATGTTCGTCCCGATATTTTGCTTATTTATAAAATAGAACATGAAGAACTTATACTAGTTTTGGTTGATATTGGTACACACGCAAGTCTTTTTGGTTAAAATCATTTCACAAGAAATTTATATATCTATTTTAATAAAACACCTATGCAAAACGATTCATACAAAGAAACATTGAGTGAAGAAGAGTACAGAGTGCTTCGGGAAAAGGGAACAGAAGCGCCTTTTTCTGGACGTTCGATAGAACCAGGTTCTGATGGAAATTTTCATTGCAAGGCGTGTGGGAATGCTTTGTTTAGTAAAGATGCAAAGTTTGAATCCGGCACAGGGTGGCCGAGTTTTGACCAAGCTCTTCCAAACGCTATTGTTGAGATTCCAGATGATTCACACGGAATGCATCGGGTGGAGATTGTCTGCGCTAAGTGTTCTTCACATTTAGGTCATGTCTTTCCGGATGGTCCGACGCAAACAGGTTTGAGATATTGTACAAACTCAGTGTGTTTTGAGTAGAAGAGGGAAATAACAAACCCCCGCGACGAAGTCGCGGGGGTTTTGTTTCTTTAAGATGCTACAATGTATATATGAATTCTTTTAACTGGTATCAAACTCTCGTAAAGCCAACATGGGCACCACCTTCATGGATCTTTGGTCCGGTGTGGACTTTTTTGTACGCTGTTATTTTTGTTTCCTATGGATTTGTTTTTTACAAAGTCTACACAAAAGAAATACCACTTGTGGTTGCTGTTCCCTTTGTTTTGAATCTCATTTTTAATTTTTCTTTTACCTATTTTCAATTTGTTTTGAAAAATAATCTTTTTGCTTCAATCGATATTCTTTTGGTCTTAGGAACACTCATCTGGGCTTTGTTTGCAATTTTCCCATACGCGAGTTGGGTTTCTTGGATCAATATTCCATACCTTCTTTGGGTTTTGTTTGCCACCATATTACAAATCACTATCACGGTTCTTAACGCATAGGTGTGAGATAGAAAACTATGAATGAATTTTTTTCAATTTTTATAACCATAGCTGGTTTTGTGATAGGACTCGGTGCGGTGACTGTTGTCGACCTGCACGGTTTTCTTGGTCGCAAGTCACCATACTGGACAGAGGCAACCACCAGAACACACAAGATAACAAAACCATTGATTTGGATTGGGATATTGCTAGTTTCGTTTGGGCTTATGTCTTTTTACAAAGAAAGCAGCCCGTCTTCTTTGCTTCATATACTTTTGGTGGGTGTGCTTGTTGTGAACGGATGTTTCTTGAGCTTTTGGGTGAGTCCGTTTTTGCTTGCGAGAGAAAAAAGGGGAGAACAAAAAAATCTTCTACCAAAGTCTTGGCAAAGAAAAATTACCATAAGTTTCCTGGTGTCGTTTGTGGGTTGGTGGGGATCTCTCGCTTTGTTTGTTTCACAGCTGGTTCGATGATTTTTGTATTGATGAAACAAACCCCCGCACGAAGTGCGGGGGTTTGTTTTAGTTTTGACTTACAAAATAGTCTCGAAATTGAAGATTTCTTTGTTCGATATATTTCACAATACCAGGATGTTTTTTTTGGATTTCATCCGTAAGTTCTATGATTCTTGATTGAATATCTTTCACTCTCTCCTCTGCAACCTCTGGTATACTTGCAAGCGCACTTCGGATATCTTGTTTTTGTTGTGTGAGTTCTATGAGTTCAGAAATAATTTCAAAAAGTTCTTCGTCCTTTTCCACTACCTCAAGAGTGAGGATATTCTCTTTCAAATCATTTATAAGCGCTTGTAATGTTTTGTCTCGGATAATATCTCCTTGTTCTTTAATTTTTGTTTCAATGGGATTAAGTTTTTCCATATGTATATATTATATAGCTTTTTGAGGAGAGTATGTTGTGTTTTGAATTTTGGTATGTATAATCAATCAAAACAACAGAACATGACAGGAGAAAAACAAGCTATTAAGACAATCGAAGAAGCGATTGCTTTGGTGAACAAAAAATGGATTTTTGATCCAGCGAAATATCCAAAACTCCGATCCCTCACAGAAAAAGGTCGTTTGGAGTTTAAGCTCAAACATACCTTCTCGCTTATGTGTGAATGTAAGGATCTTTATTATCTTGAAGATGATTTTAAAACAAAACTTTCAATGATTCTCTTTTCTTTCGAGGGCGAAGAACAGTTTTTCAAACTTTTCATTATTTGTGCAAAGTTTGTTGAACTTTTGGAGATTGAAATTTCCGAGATTCAGCCGTTAGCAAAGCAAAGTGATAATGTTCAAGAGGAATATAATACTTGTATTCACGACATGACTTTGGTTTTTGAATGGCTTGATGATAACGATGAATTTCTTCCCAAGAATGAAAAAGAAAACTTGAAGAAAAGCATCCTCAAGTTTATGCCACATCTTCTTTCTTTTGAGCATGTGGAAAATCCTTGGGAGTATCTGAACAAGAATCTTCGAGAGTTTCTGAAACAATGAAAAAGCCCCCGCACGAAGTGCGGGGGTGTTTTTATATACAATAAAAAAACCACCTTCCGAAGAAGATGGTTTTGACGGCACTTTGGAACAATAAATATTAACCAAAGTGCTTAAGAGAAAACGTGGTCAGTTCAGCATTTCGATATTTTTGCAATATTTCGAGAATGTAGTTTTTTACAATTACACCAAGAATGATTGCGATGAAAATATTCCACGGTCCGGCTGGAATTTCAATCATTTGATTGAGAATCCAAAACACTGGAAGCCCGGGAAACAAGCTAAATACTGCAATTGTGGCGTTTATACCCCAGATCGGTTTTTTCCATCTTTGAATTTGTTTTGCATGAGATAGTGTAACAGCAAAACCTGTGAAAAATACCAAAAGGGAAACAACAAAAATCCAATACAAAAGTGTCATAAGAATGTGTGAAATATCCATGATTGTAAGGGTTTTAAATTTACAAAAATTATATCACACATAAAATTAATTTGTCAAGTTATTTCTGCTTACTTTTTTCACGGTATAATAAAAATATTATTAATATTAAATATTTATTTATGTTACTCATTCTTTTGCAAATTATTGCTGCGCTTACTATTTATAATGTATGGTTTGTTCGCGCGGGGCATTCAACTCCATATCGAGGAAGGGGAGCTGGGAATCTGAAAAAAGAATTTCTTGCGTATGGTTTACCTGTTTGGTTTATGTATCTTGTGGGAACAATCAAAGTTTTGTCAGCAACTGCTTTAATTCTTGGGATTTGGTACCCATACTTTGTTGGTCCGGCATCGCTCGTACTTACTTTAATGATGGTTGGTGCTGTGCTTATGCATATTAAGGTTCGAGATTCTTTCAAACGAGCACTTCCTTCACTTCTTATGCTTATGATTAGTATTTTCATATTTATCCTGAGTTAAGAAAAAAACCGTAGCAATTGCTACGGTTTTTTTGTAGATAGAACTTTAAGAAAGTATTTTTATAACCTCCTCGTAAGTTTTGATTTCATTGCTCAATATTGCGATTTGTTTGTTGTGACTCGCAATACTAGTCTGCAATTTTTTGATCTCTTCGTTTGATTTTGCGATTTGTTTTTGACGTGTTGCAATATCAGTCTTCACTTGTTTGATCAAATGTTTGTTCTTTTTCTCTTTTCGAATTCCAGGAGCGGAGTTTGCTGCGCGCTTTTTTTCAATTGGTCGAATTGCAACGGTGGTCGCTCCTTCTTTTGTTTTTCGTTTTTTGCGAACTTTTCGCATTTCATACTCTTTGTGAGGTTGTCTGTATTTGAGTTCTTCTTCCCACATGGTTTTTTTCACCTTTCTTTTTTTGTAGTCAGAGAGTTTCAGTACCTCTGAAAGCAAATCAAATCGACGAGATGAAATACGAAAGCCTCTTTCGTAAGCAGACATGGTCCCCAAGGTTAATCTTTCGCCAGTTTGTTTTTTAAACTCTTTGCAAAAAGCTTCCAAGGTTTCAAATTCTTTTTTACGATACTTTCGAAGAAGGGAATCGTTTTTTTCTGTTTTTTCCATGAACTAAATTGGGTTTTGATTTGGATTATATTATGCATAATTTATATATCTTGTCAAGACTCTTCTAGTTTTAAATATTGACAGATTGCTAATATATGTTATATAATGTTTACAAATAACCCTTTAAAAACAAAATATATGAAAACAGGATTTATTGTCTTAGCCCTCGGAATTCTTGGGTTTGTTGGAACGCCTATTTATTGGTTGTTTGACACAGGATCTTTTGACGGTATCCAAATAAGTATCATGAGTATTTTTGGATATATTATGACTTTTGGTATATTTTTGGTTCAAATTAACAGCGCGCCAAGAAAAATTTCAAAAACTCGAATTATCCTAGGATGGATGACTGCAATAATTGGTTTGTTGTTTGTGATTGTATTTGTCTCACATTTGCCCATGTTATGTTTCTTGGCCTGTTTTAGTACTATACTTATTGGATGCGGCGTTGGAGGTGCTTTTGTCCCACAACCCTTTTCCGGAGAGTAAGTTCTTTAAATAAAAACCGTGATTCGTCACGGTTTTTTTGTTTGCTGTATTTTTCCTATCTATTTGTAGTTAAGGGGTATATAATTAGAATGTTAATAGGTAACTAATCAAAATATGAATACTAAATCTGCTCTCATGATCGCTGTTACTGTTCTTGTT
>CALRFT010000005.1 GCA_943356745.1 Parcubacteria group bacterium
ATGCAAAAGAAATTTCAAGCGAGGAAAGAGTTTGGGCAGCAATTCAAGGACTTGCTTCAAGTTACGGTGATCCTTATACAACCTTCTTTAACCCTGAAGAAATGGCTAATTTTGATGAAGACATTAATGGTGAGTTTTCTGGTGTTGGAATGGAAGTTGGTTTAGAAGATGGGTATGTAACAGTTATAGCACCTCTCAAAGATAGTCCAGCAGAAAAAGCTGGAATTGAGGCTGGAGATATTGTTACAAAAATAAATGATGAATCGACCCTTGATATGACTATTGATCAAGCGGTGGAAAAAATACGCGGACCCAAAGGGGAAATTGTAAGTCTTACAATTGCGAGAAATGGAGAAGGAGAGTTAATCGAATTTGAAATTGTAAGAGATACAATAGAGCTTACAACAATTGAAACTTCTATTTCTCCAGATGATAAAAACATTTTTATCATTTCAATGTATAACTTCAGTGAGGATTCATCTCTTGAATTCAATAATGCTATACAGGAATTCATTAAGAGTGGCAAAAAAAAGTTGATATTAGATTTAAGAAGTAACCCAGGAGGTTACCTCACTTCTGCTGTTGATATTTCAAGTGTCTTTGTACCTCAAGGGAAGGTTGTTGTTACAGAATCTTTTTCAGATTCTTCAGAGAAAGAAGATATTATTTATAGAAGTAAGGGCACAAACTTAAAACTACCTAAAGATATGAAAATGGTTATTCTTGTAGACAAAGGATCTGCGTCTGCGTCTGAGATTGTCGCTGGATCTCTTCAAGAATATAAAATTGCAACATTGATTGGAACAGAGACATTTGGCAAGGGAAGTGTACAGGAATATCTCAAGCTTGATAATGATACAGCTATTAAAGTAACTGTTGCAAGATGGCTTACACCTCTTGGTAATTCTATTGAGGAATCAGGGTTGACTCCAGATTACGTCGTAGAGTATGATAGCGAGGCTGAAAAAGATTCTCAAATTCAAGCAGCTATCGAAATTTTAAATAAACGATAATATAAAAACCATGAAAGTAATTTTATTGCAGAATGTAAAAAAAGTTGGACAGAAGGGAGAAGTAAAAGAAGTGTCTGAGGGTTTTGCTCACAATCACTTGTTTCCCAGAAAATTAGCAAAGCCTGGAACGGTTCAAAATCTCAATGAAGTTGCAAAACTTTCTCAAGATAAAAATAAACATAAACAAAATGTTTTAGGTAAGATACAAGAAAATTTTAATGCTGTACATAATCAAACATTTTGTTTTAAATTAAAATCAAATGAGCAAGGTGCTTTATTTGCTAAATTTGAAGAAAAACATCTTATTGAGGAATTACACAAAAAAGGTTTCAAAAATATTGAAAGTAAACATATCTCAATACAAGGTTCCCCAATTAAACACACCGGTGAGTACAGTGTTACCTTAAAAGAAGATAAACTTATTGCAACTTGTGCTGTTTCAATACAGCCATTGTAAATTAAAAAACACCCAAAAGGGTGTTTTTTAATTATTTAACATGAACAATATTTTTGATAACAACTTTGCCATCAAATCGTTTATGTCGTTTCTTTAGGAATGATACAACTCCATCTTTAAGGGCAAAAATAGTATGATCTCGTCCAAGACCTGTATTTTCTCCCAAAATGAATTTAGTTCCTCGTTGTCGTACGATGATTCCTCCAGCTCGCACTGATTGACCATCTGCAATTTTAACTCCCAGGAACTTTGGATTTGAATCCGTAAGGTTTTTAGCCGATCCTCCGGCTTTCCTTGTTGCCATATTAGAATAAAGCCCAACTCGTAGGACATGAGAGGTGATTGGGACACCTCAATACGAGTGCGCTGCTACTTATAAGTACTTATGAGCATAGCAGTAAACTATGTCACGAAGGTGATTATAGAACAATCTATTAGACTTTGCAATACCCTTGTTTTTAGGCATAATAAAGGGTAATATGACACACAAGCAAAAAACAATTATCACAATAGCATTTCTTGGAAGTCTTGTATTAGCTTTTATTCTCGGAAGATTATCTACAATAAGTAAACCCCAGGGAAATTCAGAGATTAAAATTATAACTTCTCAGGATTTAAAACAAGAAAAACAAAGCGGTGAAAATTATCAACCAGATATACAGATCCGAGCCTCTTCACAAGGTACCAAATATTACTTCCCGTGGTGTAAAAGCACCTTTAATGAAGAAAATACAATCTACTTTAGTTCAGTATCGGAAGCAATAGAAAAAGGATATGAGCAAGCATCTGGATGTTTACTGGAACCAACAAATTAATTTATTTTATGGATAAAGATACTCTTATAAAAATATTTAAAGTAATACTCTTTGTGCTTCTGGCACCAATAATGGTATTTGGAATGATACTTAGTATTTTTGTTCCAAAATGGCTTGAGCTTTTAGATATTTAAAAACACCCCCTTATAAATTTGAAAGGGGGTGTTTTATATTACTCAAAGTAATTTTTATTATTATCTAAATTATTTTAATAGTAAAAAATAAAAGTAGATAACTCAGAGGTGGCAACATAATCAGCAACTCGACATTTACTTTATTTATTATGAGAATGAAAAAGGAAGAGAGAAGAGGGTGTCTGGAATTATATACCAGTCTCTATATTTATAAGTAAAAGAATATATATAATGTCGCACAATATATCTTTTACGACACTATATACATAATATATAGCTTGTATATAGATCTATTAAAATAAGGCTCAAAGGAAGCTTTTAAATGCCCTATAAGCTCTGTCTATCTTTATAAACATATATTGATTCATTTTAAATCTCCCCCTTTCCTGTGTCTTTCTCAAAATAACCTTACAGCTTAAGCTAGAAATGGTATCTCCTACAAAAAATATTTTTACAGAAGTAGATGTATGGAAACCTAAAAAAATTAAAAATATTTTAAGTATACAAAGTCTTATGAAATTATTTTTAAATAAATAGACAACTCATACCAATATGCAATTATGGGATTAGTAAATAGATAATATAAGTAACACCTACTCATTACTAACAATGGATACATAGAAAAGTATTTAATGTCGCACAATATTATGAGGGACCAATATAAGTTTTCCACAGATAGAGTTGCATCGGTGGGTTGATTCAGTATTATTAAAGAGAACGTATACGTGATGCGTGTTGCAAAAGACCCTGTTCGTGCAGGGTCTTTTGCTTTGTCTTTTTTATTCTTTTTTTATTCTTTTTTTATTTAAACTCTACCCCCTCTCTCTCTTGAGAATTTCTCTTTTTGAAATTGTCCGAAGTCCATTATACTGCCCAAGAGATCCATCTGATTTAATTACTCTATGGCACGGAATATTTTCATCTTGGTTTTGTTTTAATATAGTCCCAACAACTCTATATGCTTTCGGGCTACCAGCTCTCATTGCAACTTCTTTGTAAGAAAGTGTTGTACCTTCCGGAATACTTTTTACAACTTCCAAAACTTTTTCTTTAAACATATTTTTATTGAACGTTTCCGGGGTTCTGAATTTGCTCTACAAACCCTCCGTTTATAACACTCTGGATAAAAGGTTCCCAAAGCATTTCGATAATAATATTATTCCAAACATGGAGAACCGGACTTGATAAATGATTATCCCAAATATTTGAAACTAAATCTAAGACGAAAGAGAAATTAGTTTGGACTGTCTCATTTGCAATAACATCCTGCTGTAAATCAAATCCAAGTAGAGAAATAAAAATAATAACAATTACAACGGTTATAAAAAACTTCACTAGACCGAAACCTCGAGTTAAATTATTTTGCATATATACAAGTATAATAAATTTATTTAAACATATCAGCAGTTGCTTTTGGAAGATATCCCAGTGGATCAAAATATGTTGATCCAGCAACGATTGGAGTTGTATAATTTTTACCAGGACAACCAGCACTTGGCCATGTTTTTATCTCGACCGCATCTGTTGGTACGATTTTCACGTCTAAATGTGGACCTGTTGAATATCCTGTATTTCCCGAGATAGCAACCAGTGTATCCTTTGTAACTCTTTGACCTTTAGTAGCCTTAAAGCTTGATAAGTGACTATAGATACTCGAAAGTCCGTTATCGTATCGAATCAGCATCCACCCGCCAAAAGAAGCTCTCGGGCAATCTAAATCAGTATTTCCAAAATCAACCACAGTTCCATTTCCCATAGCATAGACATTGTCATTATTTGCCCTAAAATCAACTCCAGTATGTCTTCCACTCCATGTTCCTTTTCTATAGCTATAGAGTTTTGCAGAATCAGCGGTTAATCCAAAAGGTTGGGTAATGAGAACGTATTCAAGTGGCCAGTCAAAAATTCCAAATGAAGGCGCTGGATACGAGGACGGATTGAGAACATATTGAAGTTCAGATTCAAGAGTCTGAAGTGAATCTTCAAATTGTTTCTTAAGTGCAATTTTTTCATTGAGTATTTTTTGATACTCACTTTCTTCTGATTTTGTTTCCTTAAGGAGGGTTTTTTTTTCTTGTTGTACTTTTTTTACACTTTCTTGCTCAGCACTTTTTTCTTGAACAAGTTTTTCAAAATGATTTTTTTCTTCCTCATGAGTCTTTTTTACGACACCTAAATCTTGAAGAAAGTTTGTGAATTCTTTTATCTGAGAACTGAAAAGATTTTGCATTCGATGATAAGTATTAAGAGCACGGACCATTTCTCCAAGTTCACGTTCCCTTATAATAGAAAATACTATAGGTGTTGTCTCAAGTTCATTCATTGTCTGAATATATTGAGAAATCAGATAAGTATCTCTATCAATCTTTGATTCAAGCTCGTCAATGGTAAGGGATAAATTTTGAATATTTTTTTCTGTATCTTCTATTTTCAAAGAGGTACTTTTAATAGCCGTTTCGATTCTCCTATTTGTAAGATTTAATTCTTTAACAGTTGATTCTAAAGTCTTTCTCTGTCCTGAAACTTCGTTGAGTTGTTTTTGGTATTCTAAAATTTCTTTATCAAGATCCTGTATAACGGTTTGAGAATTTTGTATTTTTGATTGAATTTCTTGTATTTTCTCTGTATCAGCAAAAGAAATACTCGGCATAAGTACAGTAAGAAGAACCATGTATAGAAGTATTTTCTTGTTTGTGTAATTCATTACCTTAATTGTACCAGAAAAAAACAGTCTCTTTCGAGACTGTTTTTAAATTTATATCAACGCCGTTTGGTGTTGAATATTGTACAAATTTTGATATATTTCACATCGACTAAGAAGTTCTTGATGTGTTCCAATATCGATAATTTTTCCCTCATCAAAGACAAAAATTCTGTCTGCATTCACGATTGTTGAAAGTCGGTGTGCAATAATGATCTTTGTTGCAGAAATACTTTCCTTTGCAAGATTATCAATAGCCTCTTGAATTTCTTTTTCTTTTTCAGAATCCAAAGAAGCCGTTGCTTCATCCAGAATCAAAAGTGCTGGCTTTTTGATCAAAGCACGGGCAATCGCGAGACGTTGTCTTTGTCCTCCAGAAAGCTTAACCCCCTGCTCCCCTATTTTGGTATCAAGACCATTCGGGAGTTTTTCAATAAAATCAAGGAGTCCGGCTTGAGTGAGAGCTCGTTTGAAGTCTTCTTCTTCCAGTTTCTCTTCTGTCGCAAACGAAAGATTTTCTCGAATTGTTGTATCAAAAAGTTGAGTTGACTGCTCTACATATCCAATATGTTGAAGATACCAAGATGGATGAAGTTTCTTTAAATTATTTCCATCAATCAGAATACTTCCTTTTGTTGGGTCGTAATTTCTTAGAAGGATTTTAATAAAAGTACTTTTTCCAGAACCAGATCTACCAACAACGCCAATTGTTTCTTTTGGTTTTATTTCAAAAGAAACATTATCTAAAATTGCGTCAGAGTTTTCATCGTCAGGATATTTAAAGGAAACTTCTTGAAATTCAATTTTCCCTTCAAAACTCTTAGGTTTCAAAGTTTTTTTAGATATCTTCACAGAAGGTTCTATGTTCATAAAATCTTGAAACTCCTGAATTGCTGGTACATTTGTAGCAAAAACTCTCTGTAGATATTGAATCATATAGAGTTCAGAAAAAAGCATGCCAGCCCAAGAACTTACAACAACAAACATACCTGGACTCATTTGACCAGCTTGTATCTTGAATACAACTGTAATCATTATCGCAGCCGATGAGAAAGCTATCAAAAAAGCACTTACTGACATTTTGTTGAGAAAAGCCATCCAATATTTTTTGGCAGGTTTTTGTTCCTCTAGAAAAAGATCGTCAACATGATTGTAGCCGTATTCTTCTCTTCCGCTGTTTTTAAGAAGTGAAATATTTCTGAGTATTTCAGAAAATCCCTTACTTCTATCTTGTCCTAAGGTTTCAAGCTCTCTAAATTTTGGAATATATTTTCCTGTAATGTTAAGTTTTATCTTAATAATTACAGCTGATGCAATTAAGGCAAACAAACCTATCTGCCAATCTATGACAAACAAAGCAACAAGAAGAGCGAACATTTTCAAAATAAGAGGAAGAAAATTATAAAGCAAGGCTTCAACTAACGTTTTAACTGAGTTTACCCCCTTATTTAAAATTGTATCTTTTACTCCAGAATTTTTATCTATATGTTGCCCAACCGACAAACTAAGCATCTTATCTAGTCCGTACATACTAATGTCTTTTCGAAAATCAAAAAAGAATTTTTGAATATCGAGATAATGCTTAACCATCCAAAGTAATCTTGAAACGATAGCCGTTCCAAATCCGATAAGGACCAGAATGATTGCTTGTTTTACTTGAAAATTATCTTGGAAAAAAGTATCAACAAGACGACCTGTAATAAGTGGAGAAACAAGAGAAATTGATTCTGTGAGTAATGTCACCACAGCCAGGAGAACTAGGGTTTTCTTGTAAGGTCTGGCTTTATACCAGACAAATTTTAATAGATCCTTCATAGAACCATGGTGTTTTTTGGGTGTTTTTTGATTTAATATTGGCATATGTTTTTATTTTTACGTCAAAATATTTTGAGTAAGGTTTTTGTGAGATTTTTATTATACCATAGGTTTTTAAAGGTTTTTCATGGTATTGACAAAATATATATAATATGATATAAATAAATCATAATTAAAACCCAGTTCATTATGAAAACAATCATTCTTTTCCTTTCCGCCCTTATGATCAGCTTCACTTCCCTCGCAGCAAGCCAGACTACCACTCAAAGCTCAAAAAGCTTCGAAACAAGCATTTCTGAGTCAAAACCAGGACCAAGCTACAACAAAAAGAAACGTGCCAAGCAGGTCAAAAAAATGCGTAAAAAAGCAGCCAAGAGTAGCAAACGCTCCGGAGGAGATCTGACAAATTTTAATTGTCGCCGTCGCTAAACACCGACGTCGCAATAGAAATTTCCTTGAAAGAATTTGAAATTTCTTTAAAAACACTCAAGAAAGATGTTCGATTATTGTCGATAATATTTGGCAATTTCTTCATACTAATATAATACCCTAAAACCCCTATTTTCAAAACCTAATAGGATCTCTGTGTTTTGGTCAGATTTTGTATGAGATAGTAGGTTTTTGGGAACAAAAAATCCCCTTTGATATGAGGGGGATTTTTTGTTCTGCTTCACAAGTATAACTTGACATAAATATATTAAGATTGTATATTTATACTAAATTTAAATACATATTGTTATGTTATCTACTCAAAAACTTTTGTTGCTACTGATCTTTTTTGTGAGTGTCCTTGTCTTATGTGTCTCTGTTGTTATTTGTCTTGAGATATTTTTTGATTTCGACATGCCGTGGATCACCATGAAAACCAATGAATTTACTCTATTTGGACTTCGTATCTCTGAAGAGAAACAAAATGGTGTATTAATGGTTGTAGGGTCCCTCTTAACCATCTCAGTTCCAGCCATCTCTTTTTCGGCATCGAGATTGAGGAAAAAATAATAGAATTTTTTTAAAGTGTGTTCCAAAATGGAACACACTTTTTTATTACATTACTGCTTTATACAAAAATAAAAAACCGGTAGCTTGTATAAGCTACCGGCACGACTGCTTTACCATATGATTATGGTTTGCCCTTCCAAACTAAGCAGTCGAAAGATTCTTGGTGGTATACCACGAGAATAATTTCATAAGAACACAGCTCCAAGATTTCTGCATTGTCTGGATCCACATCTATAAGATGAGTCTGGATGTCACTCCTCAATCCAAAGCCAAGGGTGTGATGAGGTAAACGTCTTTTTGGATTTTTGATAAAATCATCCACATGCTCTTTCCCTTCTTCTGTCTCTGAATCTATCATAAGCACAATGTAGAAATTGGCATCTTTTCGAAGATTTTCAAAATCTCCGAGAATTTTAGCGATCGCACCAAAATTCTCATTCAAAAGATTTTGCAATGCCTCAAAATGTTCTTGATCAATTTGCTCAAAATGCTCCGGAACCCCTAGAAAAAATACTCCCTCTTGAATACTGCAAGTGACATACTGTGTTTCAAGTTCTTTTTGGTCTTTATTTTCTTCCATGTAAGTAACAGGTATTGGTTTACATATACAATACTGAATATTTCGATTTTGTCAAAGGATTCTGGAATGTTTGACAGAAATATAGAAAAATGCTATAAACGACACGAAGATTACTCAAGGTTGGCAAAGGTTATTGGTTGACGCCTTGGGTAAGTCGGTTTTTACAGAATAGGGAAAGGCCGAAGCGTAGCTTCGGCCTTTTTTTATTTCCCTCAATTAAACTATAGACTCTCTAGTACGGATTGTATTCTTTGAATTGTTTTTTCTTTTCCAATCACACTTGCAACAAAAAATGGATTTGGAGATTTATCTTGTCCGGTAAGAGTATATCGAAGTGGCCACAGCACATCACCCTTCCCCACCTCTTCAGCATAATCCCAAACTAAATTTTTTACAGATTCTTCAGTTTCAAAATCAGAATCTTCTGCCTTGTTACATAATTCCAAAACATGAGAAAGATGTTTTTTTGCATCTTCCAAGGTTGATTGTTTCCAAATTATTTTTGATAGATCTGTGATTTTTGGATTTTCGATATAGTATGAAAATTCTCCAGCCTGATACATATCAACAATTTCCTTTCCATACGAAACTCGCTCCACCAAAAGAGTTCTTATCTTAAGATACAGTTCCTCAGAAATTTCTTGAGGTAGGAATTTTTTGAAATATATATCGAGCTCGCCATCTGAAAGTTTTTTCAAATGTTCTTTGTTGATCCAGAAAAGTTTTTGAATATTGTACACACTTCCCTTTTTCTGAACCTTGTCGAGAGAAAAAGCTTGTACGAGTTCTTCTTTGGTAAATATCTCTCTTTCGTCTCCCGGATTCCAGCCAATCATCGCCATGAAGTTGATGAGCGCATCAGGCAAAATTCCCATTTCTCGATACTCAGTCACAGGATAGACACTTGGATCACGTTTTGACATTTTGCCTCCTCCTTCGCTTAAAATAAGCGGAATATGAGCATATAAAGGACGGGTAAACCCAAGCGCTTCAAGAATGAGAATCTGCCGCGCTGTATTTGAAATGTGATCTTGCCCACGAATCACATGAGATACCTCTGAAAGACCATCGTCAATCACCACCGTAAGATGATACAGTGGTGAATTCATATTTCGTGCAATCACAAAATCTCCAAGCTCCTCTGTGTTGAAAGTAATATCTCCGAGAATTAGATCATGGAAAGTTACATCAATATTTGGATTTTTGAAACGAATCACCTTTCCGCCTTCGTCTCCTGAAGATTCCTCTGCTTCATATGCATGTCCTGAGAGAATGAGTTTGTTGATATGTTCGATATAGATATCAGTGCGGTCACTTTGTCTATAAAAAGCATCGTGTTCTAAACCGAGCCAAGCAAGCGCCTCAAGCATGTTTTCTTCAAATTCTTTTTTACTTCTTTCCTTGTCTGTGTCTTCAGAACGTACAATAAATACACCCTCGTTTTGACGAGCAAAGAAATAGTTATATAAAGCTGTTCGAAGTCCTCCAATGTGGAATTTTCCCGTTGGAGAAGGAGCTATTCTTGTGACAATTTTTGACATAAATATAAAAGTTAGTTTTCGTGCTTAAATCCTATAGAAATAAGTTCTGAAGCAATGGTTTTTGCGGCATTTCCATACCGAGAAAGTTCTGTTGCTTTCTTCATATTACTCTGTAATTTGCTGTCGTCAATGATTCTTCGAACTTCTTGAAGAAAGATCTGAGGAGTTAGGTTTTTTTCCTCAATCACAGAAGCTGCTCCAGTTGCACCATAACTAAAGGCATTTTTTCTTTGATGATCACCATTTGAATCAGTTATTGGTATAACTATTGAGGGAGTTCCCCACCATGCAATTTCTGCAATACTTGAAGCACCTGCTCGACTCACCACAAGAGTTGCCACTCCAGCACACATTCGAAGAGTAAGAGGATTCAAGTATGGGTATGTATGATATTTTTCTTGCAAATCACTTTGGTTTTCCAGAATAACACTTGCGTGCATTTTGATCTCTTCAAAATTCTTCACTCCTGTTTGATGGATAACTTGATACTTCTCCAAGAGATCTGGTAAAACATTCAAGATAGCGTCATTGATAATTTTCGCACCTTGAGATCCTCCCATGATAAAAATAGTTGGGATTGTCGGGTTTAGTTTAAGATATTCATATGCACCTTCACTGATCGGCTTTTGAAGTTCTCGTCTTACAAGATGTCCAACAAGGGCAACTTTTTTTGAATCAAAATATTTTGAAGCTTCTTTAAAAGAAATTGCAATTCTATCTGCATATTTTGCAGTCAGTTTTGTTGTTCGTCCTGGAATTGTATCAGACTCATGAATAACAATTGGAATTCGAAGAACTTTAGCAGCAAGAACAACCGGCACAGCTGCAAAACCTCCTTTACTAAACACAACATCAGGATACAAAACAAAAAGTTTATACAAAGCAACAAAAAACCCAAATCCTGTTTTAAAAATATCACTTATGTTTTCCAAAGAAAAATATCTTCGAAGTTTACCTGCTGGAACTTTTGAAAATGATATTTGGTTATCAAAAAGAGCCTTCTCATCATATTTAGTATGAGCAAAGTAATGTATCTCCATTTGAAGAATATTTTTTTGTTCAGCAAGCATTCTGAGTTCTTCAGCAACTGCAATGAGAGGATAAAAATGTCCTCCTGAACCTCCTCCTGTAAGTACTATTTTCATATAAATTAGTTCTGCGACACTTGACGCTTTGAGATATTAAGAATAATTCCAACTGAGAATAAGGCAAAAAGTAATGAAGTTCCTCCATGGCTTATAAATACAAGCGGAACCCCTGTAAGAGGAAACAACCCAGAAATCGAAGCAATATTGAGAAACGATTGAGCTGTGAGGATTATAACAAGTCCTGTCACAAGAAGTCTAGAAAATGTATCCGGACTACGACTTGCAATCCGAAGTCCTCTTAATGCAAAAAGGACATAGAGAAGGATTGTAATAAAAGAACCAACAAAACCAAGCTCTTCACCAATAACTGCGAAGATTGAATCTCCTTGAGGTTCTGGGAGATAGGTAAATTTTTGGATTCCCTGACCAAGTCCTCTTCCCCATACACCCCCCGCACCAATTGCGATTTGAGCCTGATTAAGCTGAAAGGACGCTCCACGAGGATCGTGAGAAGGATCAAGAAAGGTTTGAACTCGTTCTCTAACATAGGGCTTAAAAGCAACTACAAGACTAAACACAAGAACCCCGATAAGCATAAGTCCTGCAATATATTTGTAAGGAATTTTTGCAACAAACATCATTACCATTCCTGTAGACATGAGGAGAATCAAACTTTTTGTATCAGGTTGTTGAACCAAAATAGCAGTAACGATTCCAAAAAGAATAACAAATGGAATGACTATTTTTTTAACATGATCTATATTTTCTTTTGGTTTTATCCACGCAATCCAAGCAGAGAAATATATAATGAAAGCAATTTTAAGAAACTCTACCGGTTGAAAAGAAAGCGGTCCAAAACTGAGCCAACGTGTCGCACCTCCATGAGAAAATCCAAGTCCAGGAACAAACACAAGAGCAATTAAAATAATTCCAGCAATAAACAAATAAAATGCATATTTTCTCCAAAATTCATATGGAATTTTATAAGCAACCCACATTGCAAATGAACCCCCGATCAAACCGAGAGCTATTTGATTGAAAAGAATTCCTGAAAACTTTGCTTGATCTTTTGCGAGAACTCCAAAAGAAGCCGAAAGAAACATAATAAGCCCAAAAACAACCAGAGCAATCACTATGCCCAGAAAAAAAGTATCTATGCTTTTTTCTTTTTTGGTAATTAAAGACATATATTAAAAGAGTGAAATAATAACTCCTGCAACTGCAAAGAAAATAGAAATAATCCAATAACGCATAGTAATTTTTGGTCGTGACCATCCTATTGCTTCAAAGTGGTGGTGGATAGGTGCAACGCGAAATACCTTTCCTTCTGGTCCACGAATCTTCTTTGAAACAATTTGTATAAAAGAAGATAGTGAAGTAATCACAAGTGGGAAACCGATAATTGGAAGGAGGAGGACTGAATCTGTAAGAAACGCAACCACAGCAAGAGAAAGCGTCAGCCCAAGCATTCCTGTTTCTCCAAGATAAAATCGTGCCGGTGGAACATTGAACCACAAGAACACAAGAAGTGCAGCGGTAACAACAGCGCAAAATACAGCAAGGTCAATCTGGTTATTAAAATATGAAATCAAACTATATGCAGAAAAAATACTTGCCATTACACCCCCAGCAAGTCCATCAATTCCGTCAATTACTCCAGAAGAAAAAGTTCCCATAGTAACAATGATAAAGACTGGAACAATAAGCCAACCAAATTCAATTCTCCATTCCGAAAAAGGAATTGCGATTGATGTAATTCCAAGTTTTGTAAAAAACCATACACCAAAGATTGTTCCCAAAATAACAATAAGCCCAATCATATAGTTTCGAGGTAGTCCATTTACGAAAGTTCCTTGTGGCGCACGAATAGTTAAGAAATCATCAACAAGACCAACAACCCCGCCCATGATTAAGGCAATGAAAGGAAGCAATGTTTGATTCTTACTTACGAATTCAAGTTTTGATGTTGTTTCGTTTGGAAAAATAACAAATGCAACAAACATAAGGAAACTTGTGAGAAGAACAGAAGCCCACACAACAATACCACCAACTCTTGGTGTTCTTATTTCTTCTTGTTCGTTAGTTATTTTTTGAAACTCTTTTGAAATTGCATCTGGATGCATCTTTCCTTTTTCATCAAGTACGTGATCCGCTCCGTTTTTTCGAGCTGATCTTTTCCAAAGTTTATATTTATACATCCAATTTGTAAGAATTGGAGTGATCATCATACCAACAAAAAAAGTAACAATAATTGGTAGGAAAAGTTTTATAAGATTAAGACTCATCATATAGTATTTTCTTGATTTGCTAATTCAATAATTTTTTCTACATCTTCAAATCTTCCACCTCGAGAAGAATGAAGCACTGTTACAATATGCGGAACATTTTGTATATTCACAATAATCGAAAGATTTCCTCCTGCGGTGTTTGTGTAGCCTGTTTTCGAGCTAATGATTCCCGGCATACTATGAAGCGCAATGTTCGTATTTTCTGCTGTGTGAATCTTTGTATCTGTTTCAAAACTTATCTTTGCTTCCTTTGTCTGAATAAAGATTTCCGGATACGCTTTGTAAGTCAAATTGAAAAGTTTTGTAATTTCTTCCGCGCTTCCAACCGCACCTGGGATTGTTTCGTTTGTATCAACATCAAGCCCTGAAGCATTTTCGAATGACAGTGTTTCAAAACCAAGTTCCCTTGCCTGTTTTGTCATGTATTCAGGAAGAGAAATTCCATCAGTATATTTCTCAGCCTCTCGTTCGATTGCAAGCGCTGCATCGTTTGATGAAGATACGAGCATGAAGATAAGTAAATCTTTTAAATTCCAAACCTCGCCAACAATCAACCCGTGATCACCTGCGCCTCGCAAATCACTTTCTGTAATAGTTATCTTTGCATCTTCCGGAAAGAGAGAAAGTGCTGTGTATGTTGTCATTATTTTTGTTAATGAAGCAAGTGGAAGAATTTGATTTGCATTTTTTTGATAGACTGCTTTTCCTGTTTCCAGATTTTCAATATATGCGACATCAGCTTCAAGAATCGCGTTTTCAAATGAGGAATGTGAGAAAGAAAATGATTCTGTAGCGGATGCTTGCAAAACTTCAGTTTCTTTTGATTTTTGCGGAACTGAAACAATAGAAAATATAATTGCAAGAAATATAATTGCAAGAAATAATCCTCCCTTATTTGATATTGTCGGTGTTGTATCTGACATGTATTATTCTGATTCTTTTTGTTCGCCTAATAAATTCTCAACTTTTTCTTCAAGAAGTTTTTTAATTCTTTCAAAATCAGGAAGATCTTTTGTTTCTGAAACTCCAAGATATGCAAGAAGTTCATGACTACCAGTATAGATAAAAGTTCGCGCGTCACTCGGGTGAGGTTTTCGAAGTATAAGACCTCGCATAAGAAGATTTCTTAAAATAAAACTTGAGTTTACTCCTCGAATAAAATCAATATCTCCTCGAGTTACATTATCTTTATAGAGGATGATTGAAAGTGTTTCAAGGGCTGGCTTTGTAAGTTCTTTTGTCAGTTCGTCTTTTCGGATTTTTTCAATCACAGAGTGGGATTCTGGATGTGTTACAAGTTGAACTTCCCCATCGTGAATCACAAGTGAAAGACCTGTTGAGCTGAGCTCTTGTTTAAGTTCTTGCACCAGAGATTCAATACTGCTTATTTCAACTTCAAACAAACTTGCAAGACGTTTGAAAGAAACAGGTTCTGCAAGATAGAACAAAACAGCTTGAATGTTTTGTTTTGTGACAGAAATATTTGATTGTGTTGTTTGTTGTTCTTCCATATTTAGTCTTGATAATTTTCGTTATTAAAACCTTGTTCAATTTCAATATCTCCATGTCTTTCTCCTTGGTTTGCTTGCACAATTCCTTGTCGCACCAATTCAAGAAGTGCTAGAAAACTTACAATCACATGAACTTTCTTTCCTTGATCTGTTTCTTTGTGTGAAGCATCAGAAAACTGATTAAATGACATTTTCATTGATCTTTGAATTCTATCCGTAAGAGAAGAAATCATATCTTCAAGAGAAATAACCTTTTCAATATACACTTCTGGTTTTTTACTTTGAGGTTCTGGAATCGCTCGGAGAATATCGAGAATATTGTCATGAGGTGAATCTTTTGTGATTTGCTTATCTGGACTGAAAATGACTTCTTTAAGAGGTTTTGCAGTTCTTCCATATGAAGGACATTTCAAAAACAAAGGACCAATGTGCACCTGCGAAGCTTCTTGAATTGTTTTGTAAAAGAAAAGACGAAGCTCGAGTTTTTTGATATCTTCTTCTTCGTCTTGCGTGAGCTCAAGTGTTGGCAGAAGTGATTTTGATTTAATCAAAAGAAGCGTCGAAGCAACAGCGATGAACGAGGCTCTTGAGTGAATTGAAAGAGAAACGCCTCTTTTGATGTAATTAATATATTCATCCGCAACACTCGCAAGAGAGATATCGTTTATGAAAAGTTTTCTTTTTTGAATCAAGTGCAAAAGCAAAGGAAGCGGTCCTTCAAAAACCTCTGTTTTAATGCTAAACACTTCTGTTTCCATGATTCCATTGTACCCTATTTTAATCATTTCCCTATATATCTTCTTTCCACACAAAGATATATTGCTATTGAATATTTTCTGAAAATTACTTATAATATGTTTCTAATAAAAGTTCATTTCATATAAACCATCAAAACCAACCGCCCATGACCGATACAGCACAAGAAGGTGGATCAACACCTAAAAAAGATCAAGCAAAAGAACCATTTACATTAGACTCAGGCGGAGGTCCAAAAGAAGGTGCTTTCGCCGGACAAGGACATCTCAAAGATAGCCAGGGACTTCCATCAGGAGCTTGGGAGAAAACAAAAAAATAACAAAAAGCCGCGACGAAGTCGCGGCTTTCTTATTACCCCAAAAAGACTTGAAAAAAAATAAAATATGGGTTATATTGTATCCCTAAATAAAAGTTATTTAAAAAATGGAAAAGAACGCAGAACTTTTAGAGAAGCCAAAAGAAAAAGAACAAAACACCCAGGGTCAGCAAGGGAGCCAAGGAGATCGAGGTCAAGCTCCTGAAACAAACGCCCAAACAACTTACCCGAGATTTTCCGGGTTTGATGGTTTTTAGAAAAGTTTTGTGAAAGCCCGTAAGTATACCTTACGGGCTTTTTGTATGATTTTCACAAAAAGAAAAACCCCGCAGACGTTTCCGCAGGGTTTTAAGACGAAAATTAGCTAAAAAACCAAACAAATTCTATATATGGTTTAACCTATACCCATATGAGAATTCTTACTATTATCTTATAATTCCTTTTTATCTATGTCAACCTTAATAGAAAGTTCTCGAAGCTGAGCGTTTCCGATTTCACTCGGTGCATCCATCATAATATCTTTTCCGTCTCGAGTCTTTGGAAAAGCAATCACCTCTCGGATATTTGGCTCGTTTTGGAGAATCATCATCAAACGGTCAAATCCCCATGCGATTCCTCCGTGTGGTGGAGTTCCTGATGCAAAAGCCCGAAGCATGTGTCCAAAGTTTGCGTCAATTTTCTCGTCAGTGTGCCCAAGAATCTGAAGAATTGTTCGCAAGATTTTTGGATCGTGAGCTCGGATTGAACCTCCTCCGATTTCAAATCCATTCAAAGTGATGTCGTATTGAGCAGCAAGAATATCTCCGATATTTTCCTTGTTCATCAAATTTTCAATATGTTCCGGCTTGCAAAGTGAAAATGGATTGTGAGTAAATGTCCATTCACCTTGTGCTTGTGGGTCGTCTGAAGTTGCAGTTTTTTCAAAGAAAGGAAAATCTACAATCCACAAAAACGCCAAAAGGTTTGGATCATTTTTGTCTTCTCGAATATCTGGTCGATCACTTCCATACTTTTCCATCGCATCTTTATATGACATTCTCGGGAAAGGAATCTTTTGAATTTTCTTTTCTGGATACAAAGTCTGTACAACCTTGATCAAAAGTTCTTCATTGATTCGCATGATATCTTCTTCTGTCGCAAAAGACATTTCAAAGTCCATTTGAGTAAATTCTGGTTGCCGATCCCCTCGCCCGTCTTCATCTCGCATACATCGTGCAAATTGGAAATATCGTTCCATCCCAGAAGACATGAGAAGCTGTTTGTATTGTTGTGGTGACTGTGGAAGCGCAAAAAACTTTCCTGGGTTTGTTCGTGAAGGCACCACGAAGTCTCGAGCTCCTTCTGGAGTACTTTTTGTAAAGATTGGAGTTTCGATTTCTGTGAAGCCTTGTTCATATAAAGCGTTTCGCACAAGCTGTGCTACCTTTCCTCGCATTCGAAGGTTTGCTTGCATTCTGTCTGTTCGCAAATCCACATATCGATCTCGCAAACGCACTTCTTCGTTGATATCGATTGAGTTGTTTTCCGAAACTTCAATCGCAGGAGTTTCCGCAGTATTCAAAACCTTGATTCCTGTGATTTCAAGTTCAATATCTCCGTTCAATACTCCTTCCTTTATCATTTTGTCTGGTCGCTTGTTTACGATTCCTTTCACTTCCACCACAAATTCTGGTCGCAATGTTTTTGCAATTTCCAAAACTTCTGGCTTTCCAAACACCACTCCTTGCACCTTTCCACTCATATCTCGAAAATCAAAGAAAGCCATCTTTCCCTGATCTCGTGCAATATGTACCCAAGACATAATAGTTACCTCACTTCCAATATGTTGTTGTAAATCTTTAATTAATATTCGCATGTTAGTTTTTACTATAAACTTCTAAATATTTTTCTTGTGGTTTATCATTCCTCTTTAAAGAAGAAACTAATCGTTCGAGAATTTTATAATTGATACTATTTTTATCTTCAAAAAGAATTAAAGCTGATTCCAAATTTATCAAATTATTATTAAAATAATCTCTTGTGCCTCTGACATATAGATACCAGTCAGATTTATCGTCAATTTCTCGTAATATTTCCTCCGCTTTATTGAATGATTCAGAATCAAGGAATCCTTGTCCCTTGTGAAAATAAAAAAATGCGAGAAGTTTTTTATACGATTCTAAGACTTCAGGGTTTTCAGTGGCTAGTTTTTCAACCTTATCAAAAATCTCTTTATCCTCGAGTAATTCTATATTTACCTCAGCATTTTCTGTATGGTTTCCCTCTTGATCAATTTTCAAAATAGCATCACGAAAATCTAAAGGAGTTATTTTACCTTCTAAAAATTTTCTCTTTAAAATTTCATGTCTATTTTCTTGGGATGGTTTAAATTGTTCCATAAAAAAAATACCCCACAAAGACTAATAATCTTTGTGAGGACGATTTTTTGGACCGCGGTGCCACCTCACATTCCCTAGCGAGCGCTAGGACACTTTTATAGAATTTGGAGTCTCCACCCTTGTCATCGGGTTTCTTTGACTCTTTCATTATACATGTTTTGATATTTTTTTCTATATATTGACAAATTATTAATATAATATATTATCTAACCAAATTAAAACCCGTACAAAAATGCACTACGATCAATTATTTGAAGGATGCTTTATAGTCTCAGACTATAACTCTTTAAAACAACGACTTGTTGGAGTTATTCAAAACCTAACACCAGATGGAGAAGAGACTGCTAACTATGACCGCAAATATGAGATTTTCTTTCCAGAATTAAATGAACAAAAAAAATCTATTTGTTTTGGTTCTGGAGTAACAGAAGAAGCAGTATTTCTACCAAAAGAAGAAGCATTAAAACTTTTGAATGATCTAATACCTTCTTACACTTTAGATATTCAAGACAAAAAAATCAGCATCTCAAAAATCGAAATAGAAATTGCTGAATTTGAAAAACGGAAAATTTATATCGAAAATTTTCTTACAGAACTAGAGTTTGTGAAATAATGTTTAAGAAACCAAAAGAGTCGCGCGAAGCGCGACTCTTTTTTCTTTATATTGCTATAATTGACAAGTATTTGAAATATAGGTAATATTTTAAAAGAATTTTAAAACCCTATAAATTTATGCACCCTATGGTTCGTTCTTTGTTTAAAGCAAAAAAAGCAACAAAAAAACCCGAAACAAAAAAGAAAGAATTCCCTGTGATTCTGACTCTGTCAGACATTACCAAAAAGCCGACATTGTCTCTCTCGAGAGAATCCAATGTCTACTATCATTTTTCTGTTTCAGCGCCCACTCATGGGAAGCTACCTTCAAAAATTCGAAAAGGTAAAAAAACATTACCTTTCCCTTCCCAAATCAGAATCAAGAAAGGAAGATTCCAAATGCAAGGTAAAGTTGGCGATTCTATTCAGGGAACCATTTCATGGGATGGTTCAAAATTCAGAAATCCTGAAGCAAAAACTTTTGTTGTTACAGCAACCAAGAAAAAACTGCAGGTTGTTTAGGAAACCAAAAGAGTCGCACGAAGTGCGACTCTTTTTTCTTTTTCTATTTCAAAAAACTATCAAACTTCACCGCGTGACAAGTATACCCTTCTGGATAGTGTTGCAAGTAGTCTTGATGTTCTTCTTCTGCTGGCCAAAAAGTTTGAAACTCTTCAAGTGTTGTTACAACAAGATCTTTCCAAACCCCGCTTGTATCAACAAGCTTGATAAAATCTTCTGCTTCTTTTTTCTCTGCTTCATTTTGATAAAAGATAACAGAACGATATGAGGTACCAATATCATTTCCCTGTCTGTTTTTTGTGGTTGGGTTGTGAATACGAAAAAAGAAATCCAAAAGATGTTTGAAATCTGTCAGGTTTGGATCATAAACAACCTTCAGAGTTTCGGCGTGACCTTCATGATTTCTGTATGTTGGGTTTTCATTTTCACCTCCACAGTATCCTGTTTCTGTATCCAAAACTCCTTTTTCTTTTCGAAAGAGTTCTTCCATTCCCCAAAAACATCCGCCACCAAGATATATTGTTTGTGTGTTCATATGCTTTAAGAATACCACAAAACAAAAACCCCGTTGTCGGGGCTTTTTGTTTTATGCATGTTTTTTTCGATTCCAAAATATCCAGAAAAATGCACCTGTAGCAAGGAAAGAAAATCCTTGAATCAAATTTCTCTTCAGATTGTTTTCCTGCATTGTTATCTCTTGTGCTGTTCGCTTTGCAATACAATCTTGCTTTGCCTCTTCATCCAGCTGTATATCTTTTCCTAGAGATTGGTCGAATTTATACATACAACCATCTTCGACATATGAAAGATCTGGTTCAATGATAAAGTATTCTAAAGTAGAACCAATAGTCATCACACCTCCGATTGCTACAAACAAGATTCCAATCAAGAGTCCCGCTGTTGGGACGATTTTTTTAATCCATTCCATAATATTTGACAAAAAATATTTTATAAGTATAATTTTTTCAATAGTACGCGAGTATCTGAGCTCGCAAACTGGTTATTTAATTTTTCAAGTATAGTGAAAACCTTTCCGAAACGTCGGGAAGGTTTTTATTTTGCTTTAAATGTTGCTCGAACTGTTACCATGATTTCTTTTTCTGGAGTTGAAGTGTCATATGAACCATAGTCTGAAACTTCAAGTGAGTTTGGCGCAAGCACCTGCACTACACCACTTGATGCAGAAAGAAGTTTTCCAACTCGTCCACCTGCTCCTTTTGCAATTTCCGCAGCTCGTCTTTTCGCATCTTTTACAGCTTCTGCAGTGAGATCGATTCGAGCTTGTGCAAGTTCTCCGTAGTAGTATTGAACACCAAAACTTTGGTACAACACTCCACTATTGATAAGTGAACCTGAATCATTTGCAACTTTTGCAGCCTTGTCGATATCGTTTGTGTCAATTCGAACTTCTTGACGAAGATCGTATCGCTTTGGTTGGTTTTGTGCCCCCTCATAATAATCATATCTTTCGTTAAGAGATACTGGGAGAATTTCAAATTCTTCTTCTGTGAGTCCATTCTTAATGAAGAATTCTCGAACTTTTGCTCCGTCATTTTTCATTGCAGTGTAACCACTCGCAAGCGCGTTTTCTGAAACTGTTCGAGAGAAAGATGCATTAATTTTTGCAGTGTCTGACATAACAGTCATTTTTGCAGAACCTGTTGAGGAAAGAGTATCATTTCCTGCACGAATTTTTGAGATAAAAACTCCACCAATAAGAGAACCAACAATGAAAGCAACAGACAGAACAAGAGCTGGAGCAACAAAGGGTTTTTCAAAGATATTTTTAAACATAGAGTATATATAACTAGATTATCTGTTAATGACTTCATTATACAGTAAAACCATTTTTTATTGAAATATGATATTCTATAGTGAAATGACTGAAGAAAAAAAAGACATTTAAAGAAAGACTCATATTGGCATCACAATCCAGATATGGATCTTTTATTCTATATTTTGTTTCGTGTATTGAATCAATCTTTTTCCCTATTCCGCCGGATTTTCTCATGATTCCAATGGTTGTCAGTAAGTCATCTTCATGGAAAAAACTAGCACTCGGGGTAACTATATTTTCAATAGTTGGAGCCTTCATTGGATACCTCATTGGTTCAGTTTTTTTTGATACTGCTGGACAATGGATCATGAATACCTATTCACTCCAAGATGAATTTCAAACCGTTCAAAATTTTTATCAACAAAATGCATTTTGGAGTATCATCGTTGCAGGATTCACACCAATTCCCTACAAGGTATTCACCATTACTTCAGGAATGTTTGATGTAAATCTTTTTATCTTTTTTATTGCAAGTATTATTGGACGAGGAGCTCGATTTTTCTTGGTTGGATATCTTGCGAGTGTGGGAGGCAATCAAGCTTTTTGGTCATATCTCAAAAAACTTAAACTTTCAACTTGGATTATAATTGCAATTGTTTCTCTCTTTTTTGGATACTGGTTTTTGATCAAATAAAAAAGCCGCGACGAAGTCGCGGCTTTTCACAATACAACAAACATTACAGTTCTAGACAGAAACGGCAGATTTTGAACCTTTCTTTACAGTTCTTCTGTGTACTTTCCCTGAAAGATCTTGAACGTCTTTTGGCTTGTTGGCCACATATTCAATTCTTCCATTAAAAATATCCAAAACCTCTTTTTTCTTTGCGGGAAATCGATCCAAGAATTCTTCGCTCAGGATTTTCTTTCTTTTGGAAATACTTTTCGGTGAATCTGGATCTGAGAAATAAATATTCCATTTGTTTTTTTCAGATCGCTGGAGAATCATATATTCACCACTGTCAGTTCTTGGATGTTTAAGCAAAACATTCACAAGGAAGCCCGTAACGGTTTCAACACGATCTTTCATTCCATCCCATTTTTTGAAATAGATTCCAAACACTCTTTTGTGTTTATATATGGTCTTTACCTGAACAGTAACCTGACCATGTTGAGTGAACGTTTTTGTTTCTTTGTTGAACCTTGGAATAACTTCAAGAAAATAACCAGACATGAAAGGTTTTCGAAATACTGGACAACCATCACCCTCTTCTTGTCTTTGTGTTACCGGCTTTGAAATTTTCATCGCTTTTCGTTCGAGTGCAAGCTCTTGCGGAGCAACAATCTCAAAACCTAGTTTTGTTAAAAAATTTGAAATGTTAGTAAACATATCATACTGATTTTCAGATGAAAGTTGTAATAATGATTGACTCATTGTTTGTATTGGTTTTTGGTTTGTACTTATATTTTCTTTTGAAAATTACCATAAACAAAAAGAAAAAGCCAGCGAAACGCTGGCTTTTGGATCAAGAAGAAAAATTATTTTTTATTCAAGCTTTGATAGTTCTTTTTTGCAATCACGAAGATGACTTTCGTAAGCGAGAAGGCTGACATTGTGAGGCCCAGCACCTTTTTTCTTCTCAGTCTCAATGAGTGCTTCATAAGTATTAATTTTTCTTTCTAGGGATTTCTTTTCCCGTTTAATTTTTCCTTCTAGGGATTTCTTTTCCCATTTTTCTTTTAAATTTTTAAGCATAGGACTATAGGGTTTGACTGTACACTAACACACTTTGTTGTAAATGTAAATATAAAGCAGCGGGACTAAAGTCCCGCTGCTTTTCGTACTTCTTTCATCATTGGTTCCACCTTTTTTCGAGCCTGCTTCGCTCCTTTTACAAGAATTGCCTCTACTTTTTTAGGATGCTTTTGAAAATATTCATATTTCTCTCTCATTGGTTTGAAATATTCCAATACTTTTCGAAGAAGCTCTTTCTTTGCATCTCCGTAGCCCATTCCTCCCTTTTCCAAAAAACTTCGCATCTGTTCTTTTTCTTCTTGAGTTGCGACCAATTTGTAGATTTGATAAATCACAACCTCTTCAGGATTTTTTGGATCCGCTGGAGATTTTGAATCTGTCACAATAGACATCACTGCTTTTGAAATTTCTTCGTCTGTTCCAAAGAGTGGAATTACATTGTTGTAACTCTTTGACATTTTTTGACCGTCAATTCCTGGGACTGTTTCAACTTCTTCAACAATCAATTCTTGCGGTTCTTTAAAAATAGAAACGTTGTATGTTCGATTAAATTTTTGTCCAATCTCTCGAGCCATTTCAACATGTTGCTTTTGATCTTTTCCTACCGGAACAACATCTGCGTTATACATGAGAATGTCAGCAGCCATGAGAAGTGGGTATGTAAATGTACCAACAGAAATTTCCTTACTTTTTGCTTCAGCATCTTTAAACGCATGAGCACGCATCAAATATGGCATGGTGGTTTGAGAAGAAAAAATCCAAGAAAGTTCTGCAAGTTCTGGGAAAGCTGATTGCTTAAACAAAACTGTTTTCTTTGGATTGAGTCCTATTGCAAGATATGCACAGATGAGATCAAAAGATGATTTCTCCATCGCCTCTTTTTCTTGCATTGAATTTAAAGCATGGTAGTTTGCCAAAAAAACATATGATTCATATGTTCCAGAATTTTGAAGATCTACAAACTGCTTCATTGCCCCAAAATAGTTTCCAAGATGAAGACGCCCTGTTGGTTTTACCCCTGAAAGTAAGGTTTTCTTTGTCATGTAAACATTGTATCAAAAATGAAAGAATAAAAAAACCAGCTCAAATGTGAACTGGTCTTGGTTGCAAATTTTCCCTTGCAGAAAATTTACTTTTTGTTCTAAAGATATTATACACCTAAAACATTTCCACTCTTTCCACACAGATCTGTCTAGTCTTTTCAAACCAAGCCCTGTGCTAAAATACAAACACTATGGCAGACAAAAAATCAATGCGAATTCCACCACAAAACCTTGATGCAGAGAAGGCGCTTCTTGGAGCGCTTATGCTCCGAAAAGAAGCGATCTACGATATCGAAGATTTGGTAGGTCCAGATACTTTTTATAGTGAAAAGCATCGAATTATTTTTCAGGCAATTATCAAACTTCACACAAAAAGTGAACCGGTAGATCTTTTGTCTCTTTCGACAAAACTCGAAGAACTTGGGCAACTTGACCAGATCGGTGGACGAAGTTACCTTGCAGACCTTGCAGAATCTGTACCAGCATCAACAAATGCAAAACACTACGCAAAACTTCTTGAGAAAAAAGAAATTCAAAGAAAACTTATTGACGCTGGTGAATTTGTTTCTGAGCTTGGTTTTTCTGAGGGAGAAGATGAAATTCAAGACGTACTCGACAAGGCTGAAAAGAAAATTTTCGGAGTAACCAATGTTCCTCGTGGACAAAAGTTTATCAGTATCAAGCATTCTCTCGAAGAGACTTGGGCACAAATTGAAAAACTTCAAGATTCCGAAGGAGAACTTCGAGGAGTTCCAAGTGGATACCCAGCACTCGACAATATGCTTGCTGGATTCCAAAAATCAGACCTTATCATTCTCGCAGCTCGTCCTTCTGTGGGAAAGACAACTCTTGCGCTTGATATCGCTCGAAATGCTGCGGTAAAGCATGGAATTTCTGTGGGAATTTTCTCTTTGGAAATGAGTGCAGGACAACTTACTCAACGTATGCTTTCTGCACACTCAAAAGTTGATGCATGGAAACTTCGAACAGGAAAACTTTCTGCCGAACAAGAATTTCAAGCACTTTCAGAAGCTCTTCATGAACTTTCAAAAGCTCCAATCTATATTGATGATCAGGCTGGAAATAATATTACAAAAATGAAAGCTGCAGCTCGAAGACTCAAAAGTGAACATGACTTGGGGCTTATCATGATTGACTATCTCCAGCTCATGACAACAAACAAAAACTACGACAACATGGTAAACCAGGTAACGGAAATCTCTCGATCTCTCAAAGGACTTGCTCGTGAACTTGATGTACCAGTAATTGCCCTTTCACAGCTTTCTCGAGCTGTGGAAAGTCGTGGAGGAAAACCTCGTCTTTCTGACCTTCGAGATTCTGGATCAATCGAACAAGACGCCGATGTGGTAATGTTTATTCACCGAGAAGACCGAGCAGGAACACGAAGTGAAAATGAAAGTACAGGTATAGCAGAAATCTTGATTGAAAAACACCGAAATGGTCCTGTTGGAAAAGTTGATTTGTATTTCGATCAAAAGACGAGTTCATTTCTTTCTATCGACAAAAACACACATCTCACTGGCCCAGCACCAAGTGATGATGGATTTGGAGGATTTTAAATATGACAGATCTCGAAAAACTTACAGAGCTATTTAAACAATTTCCTGGAATTGGCGAACGACAAGCCAAGCGTTTTGTCTATTTCCTTCTCCGAAAAAGTCCGAGGTATCGTGAAGAACTTTCTGATGCAATCAAAACAATCACTTCAAATATCAGACAATGCCCTGAGAGTTTTCAATATTTTTCTCCGAAGATGAAAGACCAAATACTTTCCCCTATTATTCTCGACACTTCTCGAGACAAAGGAAAACTTGTAGTGGTTGAACGAGATTCCGACCTTGAAGCAATCGAACGAAGTGGAGCCTTTGATGGACACTATTTTGTTCTCGGTGGAAGCATCCCTATTCTTGAAAAAGAACCAAACAAAGCAGTGAGACTTCATGAGCTTTTAGCACAAGTTTCAAAACGCCTCCAAAATAAATCTCTTCGAGAAGTCATTTTGGCATTTTCACTCACACCCCAAGGCGAACACACGGAAGATATTGTAAAGCAAGTACTTCTCGCACTCACAAACGGTTCAGTAAAAATTTCTGTTCTTGGACGAGGACTTTCAACTGGGTCTGAACTTGAATATACAGACAAGATGACGCTTGGAAACGCATTTGAAAATAGACATTAAAAAAACCGCCTCATAAAGGCGGTTTTCCCATAAGGGTGATTTTCTTTTCAACAACAATTTGGAAATATACTGAATCAAAAGATAGATCAGATGAAAAATATTTTGAAACATCAAAAGTATTAATAATAGTATCGTCAGATACTCTATTAAGATAATTTGTTTGAAAATAATCATCCATGATTTTTTGGTTTGCATCTTTTAAAGAAATTTCAAATTCACTACGCTTCCAAGGATTGTACCATTTTGAATATTTAATATTTCCGACAATGGTCAATTTGTACATAATTGGTTTGTCCTGTACATCAAAATAAGATTTTGTATCTTCAACTTTTACAGGTTTTGGACTAAATGGTGTAGTTTGAAAAAAAACTACACAAAATATTATAAGTAACACAACTAACGCCACGGTGACTGGGACTATTTTCTGAACTATTTTTTGAATCATGATTATTAAGTTTTTGGTTTAGTACTTTTGTTCAGAAGACACTTTAGCAGAAATACGCGTAAATAAAAAGACCCACTTTGTGGGTCTTTTTATTTACGCAATCTTTGTGATTTTTACTTTCACAAAATCTTGTCGGTGTCCTCGTCGAATGAAAGTTCGACTCTTTGACTTGTATCGTACAGCGAGAACTTTCTTTTCTCGTCCGATTTCTAGAATTTCAGCAGATACCTTTGCTCCAGCAACAGTTGGTTTTCCAAGAGTTGTTGATGATCCGTTGTCCTTCAATAGTACTTCGTCAAAAGTGAGAGAATCTCCTACCTTTGCGCCACTTGAAAGTTTAGCGATTTTAATCACAGAACCTTCAGATACTTTATATTGTTTTCCACCAGTTTTTATAACTGCAAATTCACTGTTTGACATAACAGACACTATTCTACCTATTTTTTTAAATAATGCAAGCTCAAAAAAAGCCTAGAATTTTCCTTATTTTACGGTACAATAAACCCATATGCTGAAAATCTATAATACCCTCACAAAACAAATAGAGGAATTTAAACCTATCAAACCAGGCCATGTTGGAATGTATTCTTGTGGACCAACAGTATACAACCTCCCTCACATTGGAAACTACAGAGCCTTTTTATTCAATGACATCCTGAAAAGAAGTCTTAGCTTTTTAGGGTACAAAGTAAATCATATTATGAACATTACTGACGTGGATGACAAAACAATCCGCGACTCACAAAAAGAAGGGAAAACTCTCAAAGAATTTACAGAATTTTACACAAAAGAATTTAACCGAGAATTGGAACTTCTTCACATTCTTCCACCAACACAAGAAGTTCTTGCAACAGACCACATCCAAGAAATGATTGATATGATCGAACTTCTCAAGGCAAAAGGTTTTGCATACGAAGGAGAAGATGGCTCAACATATTTTTCTATTTCAAAGTTTAAAGAATACGGAGCATTGTCTGGAGTCGACCTTGAAAAAAGTAATCAAACCTTGAGTCGGATTGTTTCAGATGAATACGACAAAGACAATCCTCAAGATTTTGCACTTTGGAAAACTTGGACAAGTGAAGATGGAGAAAATTACTGGGACGGAAGTCTTGGGCGTGGACGACCAGGTTGGCATATTGAGTGTTCGGCAATGTCGACAAAATATCTCGGAAATCATTTTGATATTCACACAGGTGGAATCGACCTCACTTTCCCCCACCACGAAAACGAAATCGCACAATCTGTATGTGCTCACGGAGAACCATTTGTAAACTTCTGGCTTCACAATGAACACATTTTGATTAATGGAGAAAAAATGTCGAAGTCAAAAGGAAATCAATTTACTCTTTTTGATATTATTCAAAAAGGATATGACCCGCTTGATCTTCGCTATTTTGTTCTCGGTGCTCATTACCGAACAAAAATAAATCTCACTTGGGAATCACTCGACGCTGCTCGAAACGCAAGAATCAAACTCACTCGTTTTGTGCAAGACACTGAACAAACAGGAGAAGTTATTGAGAAGTATGTCGAGAATTTTAAAGAAGCACTTGAACATGATCTCAACACCTCAGAAGCTCTCGCAGTAATTTGGGAAATGATAAAAGATAGCACTTTTTCAAAAGAAGACAAAAAAGAAACACTTCTTGTGCTTGATTCAGTACTTGGTTTTGGTTTTTCAAAGATATCAAAAATATCTCTTCCAGAAGAAATCAAAAACTTGATTCAAAAACGAGACGAAGCAAGAGTTCAAAAAGACTTTGGAACAAGTGACGAAATCCGCGCAAAACTCGAAAGTCTTGGTTATGATGTTCTCGATACCCAAGAAGGAACAAAGGTGTATAAAAATTAAATTGCGTAATATAGGCCGACGTGCTATGATGTGAATGTCAAAACACTTGTGGCTTGTGGAGTCTAAATCTAGAGGTTTGAGTTGTTTTGAGTTATAAGGTTAATTGTAAAACAACAATGGCACAAGGTGTAATCAAACGTCTAAACGACAAAGGATTCGGTTTCATCTCTGTTGAAGGAGAAGCAAAAGATTATTTCTTCCACGCTTCAGAACTTCAAGATGTTGCTTTCAACGATCTTCGAGAAGGAGATGCGGTTGAATTCACAGCAGCAAACGGAGAAAAAGGACCACAAGCTCAACAAGTTTCTCGAGCATAATCCTACAAGAAAAAACGAACGAAAGTTCGTTTTTTCTTTTTTTTATGATAGAATCCTAAAAAACGTACAGTATGCTAAAACTACTGACCATGATTGGAATCTTCTTGTATCTTGTATCCGCCTGGTACATCAAGAAATTCCTCCTGATCTACAGGGAAAAAGAACTCATCCATCAAAAGTATGTACCTAAAAAACGCATACGAAAAATCACCCGAAGAGGGTGATTTTTTATAATCCTTTTTCTTGAAGTTCTTCGATGAGTTTCTTTTGTTCCTTTGAAAGTGAATCTGGAATGAGAACTTTTACCTGAAGCAAAATATCTCCTTTTTGAAATGCATTCACTCGCACTCCTTCACCTTTTACTCGTAGCAGTGTTCCCGTGTTGATTCCTTTTGGAATCTTCACTGTCACATTCCCATCGAGAGTTTCGATTTCGTATTTCGCTCCGAGGATTGCATCTGTGAGTTTGACTTCAAGTGTTCGTACCAAATGGTACCCTTCTTTTCGATACACTGGATGTTCTGGAACAGAAATGATGAGATACAAATCTCCTGTTTGTCCTCCAGAAACAGCTTCTCCATATCCAGAAAGTTTCATCTTTTGACCGTGCTCGATTCCTCCAGGAATATCAATCTCAACTTCTTTCTTCCCTGCCATTGCACTTTCACTTGGAATCTTGATTTTCTTTTTTGTTCCAAAGATTGATTCTTTGAATGTGAGAGAAAGGCCTAGTTGAATGTTTCTTCCACGACGAACTCTTTGTCCCCCAAAACCGCCTCCAAAAAATCCTTCGAAGATGTCGTTCAAATCAAACTCCATGTTTTGACCGTTTTGGAATCCAGAAAAATCAAAACCTCCAAAGCCTTGCTGGCCACCAAAACCGCCTCCACCCATGTTTGGTCCTGCAGATCCAAAACGATCGTAAGAGGCCCGTTTTTGGTCATCAGAGAGCACTTGATAGGCTTCGTTTACTTCCTTGAACTTTGCTTCATCCCCACCCTGCTTGTCTGGGTGGTACTGATGCGCAAGCTTTCGAAAAGCTTTCTTTATTTCATCCTTGGTGGCAGTCTTGCTCACTCCAAGTGTTTGATAATAGTCTTTTGACATGGTTATTCACTAACTAGCTAGCTAGTAAAGTTGCAATTAAAGTTACAGTTGCAGTAACAAGAACATGCAACCAAGATTGGTTATACCATTTTCTTTTAAAATCTCTTTCTTCTTTTTGTAATTGAAATTGCCTTTCTTTTTCTTTAGATTTAATTTTTGAATCAATTGACTCAGGGGTATCGTCTTCAATAAATAGGTCTATTGAGTTAAAGTTTCCCATGAATTCAGACCTTGCCTTAGAAAGTTCTAATTTAGATTTTTTATTTTGAAGTAAGACAATTTCCTCTTCAATTTTTTGTAATTTTTGAGACATATCTTTCTTGACCCTTCGTAGAAAAGCCATACAGAGATGCGGAAAATTTTTCGTACAAAAACTTGCGTTTAAGCGAAGCGGTTAGCAAGTTTTAGAAAAATTTTCCGCAATCTCCGGCTTTTCAAGGGGTCTTGAGTTTTTGCTACTTTTTTATCAAGAAAAAAGTAGGATTATTTCTTTTCTAGTTTATCAAACAAATTATCAATAATATCCACAACTTCCGTTGCAAAAGAAACAATTCCAACACCTACCCAAGATATCAACCAAAATGGAGCTTTTAATATTGTTCGTATCATAATATTTAGACCAAATTACTTCTTATCCTCATCCACAACCTCCGCATCTTGCACTCCATCATCAGCCTTTGGAGTTTCTGCTCCTGCTGTTCCCTTTTCTTGTTCAGCCTTTTGCATTATCTCATAAATCTTTGACATCTCAGTATTGAGTTCATCTGTCGCTGATTTGATTGGTCCATGATCAAGACTTTCTGCATGAGCTGGGATCTCTTTCACTTCTTTAAGCTTTGCAACTTTTTCTTCAATCACCTTTTTTGTATCTTCTGGGATTTTTTCCGCATGATCCTTCAAAGCTTTTTCTGCCGCAAAGAGAGTTTGTTCTGCTGTGTTTTTAATATCCACAAACTCTTTCTTTTTCTTGTCAGTTTCTGCATTCATCTCTGCATCTTTTTTCATTCGTTCAATATCATCTTTTGAAAGTCCTGAAGACGCTTCGATTCGGATTGATTGTTCTTTTCCACTTGTCTTATCTTTTGCTTTTACAGAAAGGATTCCGTTTGCATCCAAGTCAAATGTTACTTCAATTTGAGGAACTCCTCGTGGCGCTGGCGGGATTCCATCCAAAACAAATCGTCCAAGAGATTTGTTGTCAGCTGCCATTGGTCGTTCTCCTTGAGTAATATGAATCTCTACAGAAGGTTGGTTGTCAGCTGCTGTTGAGAATACTTGTGACTGTTGTGCTGGGATTGTTGTGTTTTTCTCAATAAGTTTTGTTGCAACACCTCCAAGTGTTTCGATTCCAAGTGAAAGCGGAGTTACATCAAGAAGAAGAACATCTTTCACATCTCCTTGAAGCACACCTCCTTGAATTGCTGCTCCCGCTGCAACTACTTCGTCTGGGTTGATAGATTTGTTTGGTTCTTTTCCAAAGAATGCCTTCACTGCTTCTCCAATCGCTGGCATTCGTGTTTGTCCTCCCACAAGAATAATTTCATTGATATCAGATTTTGAAAATCCAGAATCACCAAGTACCTGTTCTGTGATTTTGATTGATCGTTCAATGTATTCTTGTACCAAAGATTCAAGCTTTGCCTTTGTCATTGTGAGTACAAGGTGCTTCGGTCCTTCTGCTCCAGATGTAATGAATGGAATATTGATTTCTGCTTGATTTGCAGATGAAAGTTCATGCTTTGCTTTTTCTGCAGCTTCTTTGAGTCGTTGAATAGCAAGTGGGTCTTTTGAAATATCCACTCCTTGATCTTTTTTGAATTCTTCAAGAATCCACGCGATGATTCTTTGGTCGAAATCTTCTCCTCCCAAGTGTGAATCTCCACCTGTTGATTTCACTTCGATAGTATCATCTGAAACTTCAAGAACGGTCACGTCAAATGTTCCTCCTCCGAAGTCGTACACTACAACTTTTTCATCTTTGTTTTTGTTGAATCCGTATGCAAGCGCGGCTGCTGTTGGTTCGTTGATGATTCGTTTTACATCAAGTCCTGCGATTGCTCCTGCGTCTTTTGTTGCCTTTCGTTGCGCATCGTCAAAATACGCTGGTACTGTAATTACCGCTTCTGTAATTTTTTCACCGAGTTTTTCTTCCACGTCAGCTTTGATCTTTGAAAGAATCATCGCAGATACAGCTTCTGGAGAAAACCATTCTTCTCCCATTTTTACTTCCACTCCACCGGTTGAAGATTCTCGGATTTCGTATGGGATCAAATCTTTATCTTTTTTCACTTGATCATCAGAAAATCGGTGACCCATGAATCGTTTGATTCCATGAACAGTATTTTTTGGATTTGTTACAGCTTGGCGTTTTGCCAAAAGTCCCACAATCCGTGACAAATCTTTTCCAACAGCCACCACTGATGGTGTTGTTCTATTCCCCTCTTTGTTTTCTATGATTTTTGGTTGCCCTCCCTCAACAATCGCAACTGCTGAGTTTGTTGTTCCTAAATCGATTCCAATTATTTTTGACATATTGTTTTATATTTGACTAAGTTAATAAATTATGATTAAATTTTTAAAAATTTAATAAAAATGAAGTATCATCACAAACTAATAGTTTTCGGCATTATAATGCTGATACTTAGTACATTCTTTTTTATCTATATTCTAAAATTAGATATAGAACTTATTGATTTAACAGAGATATTCCCCGGACAAAAAGTCAGTGTTGCAGGAAAAGAATATTTTCTATTCATGACATCAGTCTGCTTTTCAGTATTTGGAGTTCTCCCAATCCTTCTTGGACTATTGGGAAGAGAAAACAGTAAAAGTTAAAAAATTTGAAAGCCTAGTACGTTCAGACCTGAACCGAACGGCTTTTTTATTTTCCAAATAAAAATCCTTCCTTTCTTTTTTCATCTTTATTCTTTCTTCTTATAAGTTTTCACTTTCACCGGACGAATAACAGTATCTTTCATCTTGTAACCCTTTTGCATCACTACTGAGATTTTTTCATTCAAACTTTCATCTTCTGTTTCAACCGTCTCGAGCGCTTGATGCATATTTGGATCAAAAGAATCTCCTTCCTTTGTTTCAATTTCAGTCACTCCATATTTTTCGAGAGTTGTTTGAAATTGTTTCAAAATATATTCGATTCCCATTCGCCAGTTTTGATCAACCTTTTCCCAGACCTCTTTGTTATTCATAGCCATCGAAAAGCTGTCGAGTACCGGAAGTAAATCTTCCACAATATCACTCACAACATAACTTCGAAGATTTTGAATTTGCTCCGCGTGAGTTTTTTGGAGGTTTGCATAGTCAGCGCGAGCACGCTGCCAACCTTCCATGTTTTCTTTGTTTTTTTCTTCAGTTTCCCGAAGTTTTTGCCGGAGCTTTTTGACAACATCCAAAGAGGTTTCCTCGTCGTTTTCTAGTTCAACATCAAATTCTTCATTTGTTTGATTATTTTCTTCACTCATGGATATATTTAAAAACTTACTTGTAATACACCTCTCATTATATTCATCCTGATTTTTTTGACAAGTATTTTACGTACGTAAAAATATTGTAAAATGTGGATAACCATGATATAGTATGGCCATGAACAACAAAAAGACTAATATTCAAGAAAAGATATTAAGCTTTCTCCACGGTAAAAAGGCGGTAAATAAGGAAATGCTTCACGAAGAGCTCGAAAACGATTTTGGGGCTGATTTTGAGGCTTCCACAAAGCCTAAATATGCTATAAACCGAAGCCTCAAGACTCTTTCTGAGTCTGGCTTTGTGGAAGAGATAGAAACCCCAAATTCTTCTTTTGTGCGAATCACTCCAGAAGGTCGTCACAAGCTCCGAAACCTCAAACTCTCTTCCCCAACCTCTTTGGTTTCGACAAGTTGGGATGGGTACTGGCGAATGGTTATGCTCGATCTTCCGGAGTCACGAAAAAGTGAACGAAACTCCCTTCGATACATTTTGAAAAAAGCTGGCTTTGTGATGCTCAAAAATTCTGTCTGGGTTTCTCCCTATCCGCTTGAACATCTTTTTATGAATATTAAAAAAGATATGGGACTCGCCACAGAAATCACAATTCTCGTAACACAGCTGATTGATCCAGAAACTGAGCAAGAGCTTGTTAAGTTGTTTGGATTGAAATAAAAAAGCCGTCGCGAAGCGACGGCTTTTTGTTTTTAGAGATTGTTTTTTAATTCTTTCCACTTACAGACAGATGACCAGTCAATTTTCTCAGGTAAAGTTTTCCCTTTTTTGTAAAAATACAGATTGATTAGTTTATTCATTGAAAAACTAACAATAATAATGAGGAATGGTATATGAGATCCATCCTCAACATGTGGGTAAATCACTTCTGATTTTTCTACAGAGTTCAAGATCTCGTAATCTCTTGAAGGCATTGGTGTACCTTGGAAAAAAGCAAACCAGACAGCAGTAAGTACAGCAAGGATCCTGAAAAAATTTCTAGTAGAATTTTTTCTGGAATTACGGTATTTTGCAACACGGCGAAGTTGTTTGTATTTCATAGGGCGAACGGTATTGGTTTGAAATGATTATAAGACAAAACAAAAAACCCCGCAAGGGGTTTTTGTTTTGTCTTATCGTTTTGACCACTGCTTTCGCTTTCGAGCTTTTCCAGCCATACCAGCCTTTCGTCGCTCTTTTGATCGAGGATCTCGCTTGAGGTATCCAAGCTTCTTGAGATCTCCTTTCACTTCTTGATTAAGTTCAACAAGTGCTCGTGAGATTCCGTGTCGAACAGCTGCTGCTTGTCCGGCAAATCCTCCACCAGTTACAACTGCTGTAACAGTGAATTTGTCTTCGATTTTTCCTTTTGCGAATACATCAGTGATAACCTTTTGAAGTTCTACTGTTTTAAAGTAGTCTGCAAGTGGCTTATCATTTACTGAGTAAGTCATTTTACTTGAAGGAGTGATTCGAACCCGTGCTGTTGCAGTCTTTCGTCGTCCAACAGCTTCAATATATTTGTTTTCTTTAGTCGTTGCCATATATTTATTCTGAGATGATTAGGTTCTTCATAATCTGCTTTCTGAGTTTATTCCCAGGGAGCATTCCATACACAGCATTTCGAAGCACTTCTGCATATCCTTTCTTCTCAATCATTCGTGGCATTGAAACCATTTTGAGACCTCCTGGATATCCTGAAAACTTTGCATACTTCTTTTCGTCCATCTTCTTTTCGTCGATAGCCATTTTTGAAGCATTTGAAACAATCACCTTGTGAGGAGCCACAACGTTTGGAGCATATGATGGGTCATTTTTTCCCATCAGAATAACTGCGATTTCACTCGCAAGTCGTCCTAGTTTTTTGTTTGTAGCGTCAAATGTAAATTCTTTCATATTAGTCAACAAATTCGATAAGCGCCATTTTAGCAGCGTCACCACCCCGTTGTGGGAGTTTCAAAATTCGTGTATAACCACCATTTCGATCCTTGTATTTTGGTGCAATCTCTTCGATAAGTTTTTTAGCTTCTGGATTTCGGTTCATTAATGTTGAGATTATTGAACGTCGAGCTGGAATACTTTCTTTTGCAACTCGTGCCTTTGTAATGAGTTTCTCAATAAAAGGTCGTAGTTCTTTTGCCTTTGCTTCTGTTGTTTTGATACGTCCGTATCGCACAAGAGATATAGCCAAAGATCGAAGCAACGCTCGTCGTCCGTCTGTGTCTCGTCCAAATTTTCTGTTTTTATTATGATGTCGCATAATGTTTTATATAGTGTTATATATTACTGAATATTTCGTCTTTGGCAAGCCCCTTGTAGCTATTTCAAAAGAATACCAAAATTTGATAGAGCGCGGCGGATTTCTTGGATTCCTTTTTCACCCATTCCATCGATAGCTAGAAGATCTTCTTCTCGCTTTCGCGCAATACCTCCGACCGTTCTAATTTTTGCACTTGCTAGTGCGTTCATTGTTCTTGTTGAAAGATTAAGATCTTCGATTCGAGTCTTAAGCATTTCTTGTTGCTTATCGAAATCATCTTGACTCATTTCTTCTGAATCTGATGTTCGATCTGCAGCAATTTCTTTTTCCATTTCTTCTGCGATTACTTCTGGCTTCTCATCAAGACCTTTGAAGTCGTGAATTGATTGAAGTTGCATAATGAGGATTTCAACTGCTTTTTCGAAAGCCTCACGTGCTGTATATGTTCCGTCTGTTTCGATAATTATTCGAAGTCGGTTATGATCTGTTCGATCTCCTACTCGCATGTTTTCTACTTCATACGCAACCCGTCGCACTGGAGAGAATGCAGCATCTACTGCGATAGTTCCAATATCAACTTTCTCTTTTTGAAGAGATTCACGTGTAAGGTATCCAATTCCCTTTTGAATTGTGATTTCGATGTTAAGCTTTGTTTTTGAATCTGTGATTTCACAAATGTATTGTTCAGGATTCAAAACTTCAACTTGTCCTACAGTTTGAATGTCTTTTGCTGTAACAACCTTTGGTCCGCCAACAGAAATTTCAACTGTTTGTGGTTCATCGGTTAGCAATTTAAAACGAACAAGTTTGAGGTTAATGATGAGATGAAGAACATCTTCTTTTACACCTTGCAGTGTATCGAACTCATGTTCCACTCCATCAATCTTAAGAGATGTTATAGCAGCACCTTCCAGTGAAGAAAGAATGATTCTTCGAAGAGAGTTGCCGAGTGTGTGACCAAATCCAGGATTGAGGTTATCTACTTCATAAATTCCCTTGTTTCCTTCTTCAGACACAAGTCGTGGCTTTGAAGGCAAAATAATTTTTGTGTTAGACATAAATAAATTGAGCGCTCATTTATTACTAATAACCAATAAACAAAAAAGAAGGGGTTTGACTATCGACTGTAGAATTCGATAACTCCGTGGAAGTCTAGGAATGCATCATCAGTTTTCGGTCGTCCAGTAAGTTTTGCTGACATTGCTTTTTCGTCAAACGAAAGCCAGTTTGGAAGATTTTTTTGTGACATCTTCTTTGCAATATCTTGGAAAAGAGGAGAAGTTTTTGAACTTTCTCGCACAGTCACAACATCTTTTTGTGAGATAGCTTGTGAAGGAACATTTGTTCGTTTTCCATTTACTATAAAGTGTCCGTGAGACACCATTTGTCTTGCATGTCGTCGTGAAGACGCAATTCCAAGTCGGTACACGACATTGTCGAGTCGACTTTCAAGAAGTTCTGCAAGTTTTTCTGAAGGTTTTGCCCCAGAAATAGATTCCGCTTTTCGTACATAGTTTACGAATTGCTTTTCAGAAACTCCGTAAGAAAAACGGATTCGCTGTTTTGCAATCAACTGAATACCATAGTCAGTAAGCTGCTTTGGTTTCTTTTGATTTTTTCCTCCTTTTGCATGACGAGCCTCAGAAAGCATGTACTTTTGTGATTGACACTTATCGTACACACCTGAACCAAGTCGTCGGCAGATTTTAAATTTTGCTCCAAGAATCATGTGTTTGTTCTACAATTAATTAGTTATTAGTAAGACGGATTATACTCGTCGTGGCTTTCGTTGACGTGTTCCGTTGTGTGGAATTGGTGTTCGGTCTTGAATTCGAGAAACCTCGATTCCATGAGCCATAAAAGATCGGATTGCTGGTTCACGACCTGAACCTGCGCCCTTTACAACTACTACTGCTTCTTTTACACCAATGTTTTTAGCTTTTTCTCCTATAAGTTCACCAACTTTTGCAGCTGCGAATGGAGTACCCTTTTTTGCACCCTTAAATCCTAGTGATCCTGTTGAAGACCAGAAAATAATGTTTCCTTTATCATCACCAAAAGAAACTTTTGTATTGTTAAAGGTCGCTTCAACAAAAAGCGTTCCTTCAGCAAGTTTTCTCTTTGGAGTACGAGCGAGTGAACGATTTTTGAGATCTTTATTCACTGATGTACCTTTTGTTTTAACAATTCTCTTTTTTCCCATTGTAGTAATTTAAATAATTAGGTGTGATGATTAAGTCTTAGTTGCCTTTACTCGACCAGATCCCATAGTCTTTCGAACGTTTCCTCGAACTGTTCGAGAGTTTGTTTTTGTTCGTTGACCTCGAGCCGGAAGTCGTCGCACATGACGTTCTCCTCGGTATGAGTTGATATCTTTAAGTCTTTTAATATCTGCTGAAACCTTTCGTTTAAGATCTCCTTCGATAAGAAATGCTTCTACTGATTGTCGAATCTTGTTTTCTTGATCTTCAGAGAGTTCTACAGCTTTTACGTTGTAAGATACTTTATTTTCGTCAAGAATTTTTCGAGCCCGAGCACGACCAATACCAAAGATGGCAGTAAGTCCCACCTCAAGTCTCTTTTTATCTGGAATCGTAATACCTGAAATTCGCATAATAATTGTCTAAATAATTAACCCTGTCGAGCTTTTCGTCGAGGGTCTTTTTTGTTAATTCGAACAAGACGTCCATTTCGTCGAACAATTTGTTCTCCGGGACGCAAGTTGTTTCTTTTAATTGATGATTTTATCTTCATAATAAAAAATTAAACCAAGCGGGGGTGCCCCAAGGGTTTACAAGGGAACATACTAATACAAACTTAATAAAAACGCAAGAGGAAAAACAAAACGCGTTAGAGGCGTTTTGTGATTCTTCCTTTTTCTCCACTTTGGTCTGTTACAACCTCAACCGTATCACCAATCAAAACCTTAATTCTGAATTTTCGCATTTTCCCAGAAAGATAAGCAATCATAAGCTTTTCATTCGGAAGTTCAATACGAAATGTGGCATTTGGCAAAGCCTCTGTAACAGTACCTTGAACCTTTATTAGATTTTCATCTGACATATAACAAAAACAATTCTATCATGAGTTTAATAAATGGTCAATTTACTCTTTATTTTCTGTAGTTAAAGTGACCTTAATATCTTCATTACTATCCGGGAATCGATTGAGCCAGAATGGGTTGATATCAAATTCAACATACTGAACACCTGGATACTTTGCAATGATATTCTGAAATTCCTTCTTTTTTTGACCCACAAGGTCAAAACTAAGAGCTTCTGTATTTACGATTGATATAATTTCAAGTACATCGTCTATCTGAAAAGCTAGATTTTCAAGAGATTCTGGATTTACAGTTTGAGATACTGGATCAACATATGAAATATTAAGGTCTCGTAGGTTTGAGATATAAGCAGTTTCTTGATCAACACCCACGATTGAAGTTTGGAGTATGTAGTTTTCGAATTCAACAGCATTAAACAGAACATTGAAAAGTGATCCAGAAAGTGTAATGAGTATAGTTCCATCTTCTTGTATAGATTCTTTAATTTCAGTATTCATAAGAGTACTGAGATTTTCTGGAAATACTGTTTTTTCAGGAACTTGCGCTCGAGATTTTTCAAAAAGTTCACCACGAAGCTTTTCTTGTAGCTCAGCTACAATTCGGTCTTTTTCTTCTTGAGGTACAACCATTCGTTCACCGACAAATCCCCCTTCTATTGAACCGAGAGTTTGAGCTGTAATAGTATCAAACTTTGGACTTTTTGCTTCTTGGAAACCAATTAATTTCAAGGTTTGAACTTCTGTTTGGTTGTATGTATCCCCTGCTTTTTCGGCATAAATATCAACCTCGACTGTACCTGGAGCTGGTTTTCCATCTTTTGTTGTTTGTCCTGGAACACTCACAGCTTCTTTTGTTTTATAAATCCTTCCCTTGTCATCCACTAAACGTGTATCAATTCGAAGGGGTTGTGCCTCGGGACCATGATTATTTGAGATAACCACCCTTCCCACAGCTTGCTCTTCAACCATTTGCTTTTCTCCAGAACTTGCGGATACACTTACAGAACCATCAACAATCATGGTTTCGAATGTGAGTTCTTTTGAGACTGACTTTTTGTATGCAATAAATCGCTCATTGAGTGGTGTGTTTTCTATTGTTGGAGTAATAACAACTTCTGCGCCTGTAAAAAATACAGACAGACCAAAAAATAATCCGAGTATGAGAACAAATGCTAAATACCACAGACCTTTTCCACCTCCACTTGGATGATTGTGTCGTGAATTGCCAAGACGACTCGGCGATGTTACCGGAGTTCTTTTGAGAGGTTTTTGAGGTTCACTGTGGCGATATTCATTACCGTAGTGAGTCATTGGTTTTTTTATATCATGTAACTTACTGAGTGACATAGTGTTTATTGTATTACCTTTATACTTGTAAAAGCAGCGTATATCATCAATTTAAAGTCTGGTTCTAGAATTTTTGCACTCAAGAAAGGTTGGAGTGCTTCTGCATTCATTAGTATAGCATGCAAATTTTTGTCTGATACTGAAAGATGTTTATTTCTTGGATCTTCTAATGCATTCTTAATCCAGAAAAATGTTGTTGGTTTGGAAATTACTACACAATGTTCTGGAAGTGGAATATTTTTTGTAACTTCCTGAAGAGAAGAAACAAAGTGTCTTCTCCACTCTTCTTGAACATTTGATACTGTTTTCCGAAGACCCAAAGATGCGTTCTGGTGCATAGTTCCTTGATTGAGAGTTTTAAGCTCAGAAAGAATAATATCTGGATGAATATTTTGTTCCCCTGCTTTTGAGAAAATGAGATGTTCACCACTCAAGATAACCTCTCCGTGAACAAGCGAACCTTGATTGATGATTGAAACTTCACTATACAAACCTTCAATCGAAACTAAAACAAAATTATCAAGATATTGAAACGCATCTCGACTCACCACGGACTGCACCAGCATTGAAGTATGGAAATAGATATCTTTTGATGTATGTCTTTCTATTGTATTTTGAAGTATTTGTTTAATATCTTTCCCCACAAGACTCACGTAACTTGAAACTTCCACTCGTCTTGTATATTCTTTTTTGAAATCATGAATCTCGTATCCATTAATTCCAATATGAAGAATATTTTTTTCAAGAATCTCAAAATCTCCTTGATCTTTGTAGGTATTATAAAAATCTTGAACAGTATCTTTGAGAATCTTTTTTACATCTCTTTCCCGAAATACAAACGGAGCTTCTTCGTCTCGAATATAAGTATCCATGTGAGATATGTACCACGGAGAAGAAAGCACACAGAGAACCTGATCTATTTTTGTTGGTTTTTTTTGAATAAGTGCACTAATTGCAAGATCAAGAGTCTTACTAATGTTTTGAATTGAATAGTGGTCACCCTGAACAGTTTGAATATGTTGTGCGATGATATATGGTTTTTGATGATCTGAAACATTTACAAAACAGGTTCGAATATGCGAACTTTCAACACTTATCACAAGATGGTTTTGCGATGTTGGTTTTTTTGAACCAAAGAAAAACATGTACTTGTATTATATCACGCAAAATAAAAAACAGGGTTTTCCCTGTTTTTTATTTATTCCAATACTGCTTTGATTCTTCGAATACCAGCACTTGAAGCTTCTTCTTTTTGGATTTTAAATGTTCCGAGTGTGTTTGTATTTTCCACGTGTGGACCACCGCAAATTTCGAGTGAGTACATTTCATCTCCATTTCCGATTTGATACAAGGTTACAGTTTCTCCGTACTTGTCACCAAAGAGTCCAAGAGCACCCTTGTTTCGAGCGTCTTCGAGCGGAACTTCTTGGAAAGAAATCGGAAGACTATCTTTGATTTTCTCATTTACAATTTGTTCTACTCGTTTGATTTCTTCTGGTGTCATTTTCTCATTGTGAGAAAAATCAAATCGAAGTCGCTCTGGTGTGATGTTTGATCCTTTTTGGAATACATGATTTCCCAAAACATCTCGAAGTGCCTGATGCAAAAGATGAGTTGCTGTGTGGTATTTTACTTCCATGTCTGAATGACCAGCAAGACCTCCTTTGAATTTTTGTTCTGCGCCGAGTCGTGATTTATCTTGGTGTTCTTTCATCTTTGAATGGAAATCATTTTCATCAATACTTTCGCCTCGAGAAAATGCAAGCTCTTTTACCATCTCAAAAGGAAAACCATATGTTGTGAAAAGAATAAAAGCATCTCGCTCACCTTTTTCAAATTCCTTCAACCCAGAAATCAAAGTCTTTTCAAACTTTGCAATTTCATCTTGAAACACAACAACGCTTTGAGCTTGCATTGTTCCATACACAGAATCATATTGCTTTTGAATCAAAACAAAGATATCTGCCAATTTTTCAAATGGAATTTCAATTTTTTGTGCGTTCACCATCGCTCGACGAATAATTCTTCGCAAAATATATCCTCGGTCTTTATTACTTGGAACAACACCATCAGAAATCAAAAACATTGAGGCTTTGATGTGGTCAGCAATAATTCTTGCACTTATTCCTTGGTACATGAGTGCATCTTTTTTAATTGATTCCAAAATATCTGAAAACAAATCTGTTTCAAACACATTTGTTTTTCCTTGCACCACCATTGTCACACGTTCAAGTCCTGCACCTGTGTCTACGTTTTGTTTTGGAAGTGGACCAACAACCTTTCCAGCTTTTTGCTCAAAAGCCATAAATACATCATTCCAAATCTCAACAACTTTTTGTTCGTCGTCTGCTTTCAAAAATTCTTCATGAGTAAGTCCGTCAACAAGAGTTCCTGTGACATCATAAAACATTTCTGTACTTGGACCCGCCGGAGAATCTGGTCCCGCTGTCCACCAATTACTTTTTGAAGAAAGATAGAAAATTCTTTTTTCAGGATCGAGTCCGTGTTCGTTAAAGATAGCTCGCCAAATACCCGCTGCTTCTTCATCTCGAGCAACATTTTCATTCCCCGCAAAAACTGTTACATAGAGTCTATTGATATCAAGTCCGAGTCCTTCATCCTTTGAGGTAAGAAATTCAAAACTCCATTTGATTGCATCTTCTTTAAAGTATGTTCCAAGAGACCAGTTTCCAAGCATTTCAAAAAATGTGAGATGAGTATTGTCACCCACTTCTTCAATGTCATTTGTTCGCACGCATTTTTGTGAACTTGCCAGCTTTCCACCTCCTGGATGTTCTTCACCAAGAAGGTATGGAATAAGAGGTTGCATTCCTGCAGTATTAAAAAGTGTTGCGTTTGTTTGTCCTTTTTCATCGGTAGTTACCAAAGAAGCCGAAGGAAGCACTGTGTGTTCCCGCTTTTCAAAAAAGTCCAAAAACCGCTTTCGTATTTCATTACTTGTTAGCATGGGACTAGTATACAAAATTTCCCTCTTTCCGACCAGAGCCACAAAAAATCCCCTTGTGAGGGGATTTTAATTTAAGCTGCCAAAATTTCTTGGCATTTTTCGTTGAGAACAGACTGAATTGAAGAAGGTTGACTTTTAAGAGTTTGTGTCTTTACAAAAACAGAAAACCAGTCCGGTATATGTTCTTTTGAAACAAGAGAAATCAACTCCATCATCCGAATTTCGATTTGTTTTTCAAGATAAGATCCATCCGTTGAATCTTCAAATCGTTTTTGTAAGATTTGATAGTTGGTCTCATCTTCATTCAACTTCATCATTCGAATTTCGATTTGTTTTGAAATGTCGGAATCAGAATGTGTGTTGTCTAGTCGTTCTTGTAAGATTTGATAGTTGGTCTCATCTTCATTCAACTCCATCATTCGAATTTCGATTTGTTTTGAAATGTCGGAATCAGAAGATGTCTTATATAGTCGTTTTTGTAAGATTTGATAGTTGGTCTCTGTCTTATTCAACTCGATCATTCGAATTTCGATTTTTTTTGCAAGATAAGATCCATCCGTTGAATCTACCCACCGTTCTTGTAAGATTTGATAGTTGGTCTCTGTCTTATTCAACTCGATCATTCGAATTTCGATTTGTTCTCTAAGGTCTGAACCCAAAGCTGTGTTGTCTAGTCGTTCTTGTAAGATTTGATAGTCAACAATCTTCGGGAGTTGTTCCTTATTCAACTCCATCATTCGAATTTCGATTTGTTTTTCAAGGTCGGAATCAGAAGATATGTTGTCTAGTCGTTCTTGTAAGATTTGGTAGTTAGCAATCTTCGGAAGTTCTTCCTTATTCAACTCGATCATTCGAATTTCGATTTGTTTTTCAAGGTCTGAACCAGAAGGTGCGTCGCATAGTCGCTCTTGTAAGATTTGATAGTTAATCTCTGTCTTATTCAACTCGATCATTCGAATTTCGATTTGTTCTCTAAGGCCTGAACCCAAAGGTGCCTTGTCTAATCGTTCTTGTAAGATTTGATAGTTAATCTCTTCTGAAATAGGTAAATTTTTGATACCTAAAAAAGATTTAATCTGTTTTTCTAAAGTGCTCATTTTATTGTATTATTTATGTTTTGTTTTACATTACACTAATTATCAAACATGTCAATGTTATAAGAGTCACAAAAAATCCCCTTGTGAGGGGATTTTTTGTGGCTCTTTTTTGTTTTTATATATCTTCAGTTAATTTTTTTATATATCCATTTTTCTTCATTTCATCAAATAAAATCCAATCCGCCGTATAGTCAATATATTTTTTCTTAAATTCTGAAGGAAGATCCCTCCAGGGTAAAATCTTACCTAAACATTGTTGAGACCCACATAAACAAACACCTTCAGGATTTTTCCAATCTGAATTACAAAACAAACTATAACAATATGTTAACTCTTCACCTGGGTGTATGTCTCTTAAGGTTGTGACAAAAAATAAATCTTTAACATAACAATTGGGTTCACAAGAATGATTGAGTTTAACTGCATTTGTATTAAATCCATTTCTATAGAAATATTTATGAAAAGGAACGGCATGATCAGCTGCGTAAATGAATACCTGAGATTCTTTTTCTGCGAAATGAATTTGTCCATCAACATAAGAAATCTGGGTTTCTGCAGGAATAAAATCTTTTGCAAAAACACCAGAACCTTTTTCGTCTGTTGTTAATATTTCAACTCTATTATCTTCTTGATATGTTAAAGGATCCGGTATTTCATGATATGAGAAATTTTTCATATCAAATTCTTTTATTACAAAATCTATAGCTTGCTTTGTGTCAAATTGTTTGCATGAGTAAATATCTACTGTTGCAAAATTTGAATTAGTCCAAACATAAGTACTCACACCTGACTCTGCCCACACTAAAGTACCTTCAAATCCATCATGCAATGGGACGCTTTTTCCAGTGGCACTTGATATAAAAGGTCCCGCAATAATCGTCATTTCCAATTCTTGAGATAGTCTTCTCAAAAAAGAATCAACAAAATCTTCTGATTTTATTTCCTTTTGAAATAAACCTTCGATAATTAAACGTTTTCTGAAAATATTTTTTGCTAAATTCGAATTCATGTAGTTAATCATACAAAATTTCCCTCTTTCCGACCAGAGCCACAAAAAATCCCCTCACGAGGGGATTTTTTGTGGCTTTTTTACCTGTTCTTTTTATTTCCTTCCTCGAAGTCTCATTGCTTCATAGAGTCTGTGTACCGCCAGAAGATATGCCGCGCCTCGAAGTGACGACATGTACTTCTTTTGATAGTTCATTACCTCATGAAGTGAATCAACCATGATTACTTTGAGTTTTTCCTGAACCTCAGTAAGTGACCAATAGTATTGCTGTCTATTTTGTACCCATTCAAAATAAGAAACTGTCACCCCACCTGCATTTGCGAGAACATCTGGAATTACAACAATACCCTTTGATTCAAAAATCTTATCTGCTTCTGGAGTTGTTGGTCCGTTTGCAAGCTCGAGTACAATTTTTGCTTTCACTTGACCTGCGTTATCTTCTCGAAGTTGGTTATCGAGCGCTGCTACCACAAGCACATCACATGGGAGTAAAAGAAGTTCTTCATTTGTGACTGAGTTGAGTTTGAGTCCTTCTCCGAGTTTTTTTCCTTCTTCTTTGTTTTTCATCACAAGAGCAGGATCAAATCCAGCGTCACTCCACACACCGCCTGTTGAGTCGGAAACTCCGATGATTGAATGTCCTGCTTTATGAAGAATTTCCGCCGCAACTCCCCCAGCGTTTCCAAGTCCTTGAATAACAATCTTTTTTGGCTTTACACCTCCCTCTACTTTTTCAAGATATGTGTGAAGTACATAGACACCACCTTGTGCTGTTGCTGTATCGCGCCCGAGTGAACCACCAAGCACAATCGGTTTTCCAGTAATCATTCCTGGCTCATTTTTTCCAATCACCTTTTCATACTCATCAAGCATCCACGCCATTGTTTGTCCATTTGTGTACACATCTGGCGCTGGAATATCTTTATCCACCCCAAGATACGGAGCCATCTCTCGTGCAAATGCTCGAGATACTTGCTCCAAATCTGCCTCAGTATATTCTTTTGGATTGATAGTCACACCACCTTTTGCTCCACCAAGAGGAATTCCAACAACCGAACATTTGATCGCCATTCCTGCAGCAAGAGCACTGACTTCGTCCAAATCTGCTTCATGATGAAAACGAATTCCACCCTTGTATGGACCACGTGCGTTGTTGAATTGAACACGATAGGCTGGAAAAGATTTTTTTCCTTTTGATGTTTCAACTTCCAAAGTTTTCTCCACAATATTTTCTGGAGTGAGAAGAAGCTTTGTAATGTGAGAATCAAGTTTCAAAATCTGTGCCGCACTATCTATTCTTTTTTGTATATTTTCAAATGGTGTGTTTTTCATAACTTTTCAATTATACCACCCAGGGCAAACAAGGGCTTTTGAAAAACCAAAATAAAACTTTATTAATGATTTGTAAATAAAAAAAACCATTTCGCTTAAGCGAAACGGTTTTTAATAATTATTTAGGAACACACGCAAAGTACCACTTAGTACTCCAATTTTTCTCACGGTAAGCCACTCCCTTACAAGGTTTTTTACGATCAAAATATGCAAAAGCAGCATAACATGTATTACCATTTTCATCTCGCCACTGAGTGGCATTTGGATAATCCATAGCTAGTAACATCTCTTGCTCATTTAAATCACACAGAGTTACAAAGTCAACAAGCTTAAAACCAATATCATCTATTCGCTCCTCAAGTTCGATAGGTGAAAGCTCTTCCCTGAAAGGAATAAGGTACACCTTCACCTTTTTGGCTTTTGCTTTTGGTGCAGCAAGTAAGACATCGTGATTGTAACCCTCTGAAACTGTTATAGAATTAATTGAATACCAAGCATCTTGAGGACTCAGAGTGGTGTCAACTTTAATTATTCGAGTTAGCTGATTATCAACAAACACTTTCAAAGTGTCCACCGAAGGTGTTTGCCCCAACTGTTCTTCAGCAATTGTAGCCACGGTTTGTTTTTCTGTAGATTCTGCATTACAACTTACAATACAGAGTGAGATAAAAATAATTAAGTATTTCATAGGACTGGATTTAAATTTACACGAAAGATATCATATAATATAATATATGTCAAGTACTTTATTTAAAATATATTCCTTAATGTGAACAGAAAAAGCCGCGACAAATGTCGCGGCTTTTTCTGTTCCTTTTTCACTAAACTATTATCCCTCCTCCCACACACTGCTCTCCATCGTAAACCACAATAGACTGCCCTGGTGAAAAGGTATCTTGTTCTTGTTCAAACAGTACCATTGCTTGATTCTCCTTTCCTCGAACAATAGTACAGTGTATTGGAATTTGATTGTAACGAATTGAGGCAGAGTATTTTTTACCAAACTCAATTGGGTGATTCCACACTGTATGTGCAATTCTAATTTCTTTTGGATTTGTGAATTTTTTTCTATCTGAAACCTCTGGCGAAACCGTAATGGTGTTTGATTCGAGATTTTTATCCACCACATACAAAGCTTTGTCACTTGTTCCCTTTTTTGTAATAGTGAATCCATGTCGTTCCCCAAAGGTAAAGAAAAGTGCTCCATCATGAACTCCGATTTCATTATTGTTTGTATCCAAAACCTTTCCTTCTTGCTTTGGAATATAATGCTGAAGAAAATCTTTCATATCAATCTCACCAAGAAAACAAACTCCTTGTGAGTCTTTTTTTGTTGCAGTAAACAAACCATTCTTCTCTGCAATTTTTCGCACCTCGTCTTTTGGAAGATGTCCTATTGGAAACAAAATGTGTTTAAGCTGTTCTTGCGAAAGAGTCCACAAGAAATAACTTTGATCTTTTTTCTGATCGAGACCTTGAAGAAGTTTAACCTTTCCGTTTGCCTCCACGCGACGCGCATAGTGACCAGTTGCAACAAAATCCGCACCAAGCTCTTTTGCCTTTTTGAGAAAGATTCCAAACTTCACTTCTTTGTTGCACATGACATCCGGGTTTGGAGTTCTTCCTTTTCGATATTCCTCAATCATATACTCACCAACTTTTTCTTTATATTCTTTCTCGGCGTCGATGGTAATAAACGGAATTCCAAGATGAGCACAGACACGCATAGCATCGCGTCTTTCTTCGCGCCAAGTACATTGGATAAAATCTGGCTGCCAAGTTTTGATAAAAGCACCAACAACATTGTAACCTTCACGTTGCAAGAGAAAAGCCGCAACCGATGAGTCAACACCGCCTGACACCCCGACAAATACTGTTGGTTTTTTGTTCATGTCTTTAATCATACTGATTATTGAAAAATAAAAAAGAGGGCGAAGCCTTCGGCTTCGCCCTCTTTTTTATTACATCTTCATCATTTTTTCATACACCTCAAAGGTTGCTCTCGCATCCGCAAGCGCTGTGTGTGCTCGTTGGTTAACAATCCCAAAATACTCTGTCAGTTTTTGAAGTGAAAATCTTTCCACTGTTGGGTCCTTGTGTAGTTTTGCAAATGCAATAGAAATGGTGTCCATTTTTTGGAAAAACATTTTATTTTCAACTCCAGTCTTTTTAAATGCTTCTTGAATAAATGAATAGTCAAAAGCTAGATTGTGAGCGACAAAGACAGCGTCTTTCGTTGCTTCTGCAAAGACCGTCATCGCCTCTTGAAGTGTGTGAGCAAACAACCAATCTGCATCATTATATCCATTTACTCGAAGAGCGCCTGGATCTGCATCCTCAAGTCGCTCTGGCTTAATTTTTAATTCTAATTCTTTTACTACCTGAAACTGTGTTCCGATATCATCGAGTTGTTTCACAACAACACAACCAATTTCAATCACTTCATGTTTTTGTGGATCAAATCCAGTTGTTTCAACATCGATAAAGGCTAGGTTATTTTTTCGCATATCTATTTCTTTCGTTCTTTCGTTATATTAGTAAGTTTATCTTAAATATTGATTTTTGTTTGCGACGTGACCGTCATGAGTAACAGCGTATCTCACAACCCCATCTCTTCCATGAAGATAGAAGAAATATTCTGATTTGATTGGATTCGCTGCAGCAGTCAGAGTTGCGATTCCAGGGTTACCAATCGGAGTTGGGGTCAAACCTTTTCGAGTATAAGTATTATATTCGTGATCTGTTCGAAGGTCGGCAATAGTTAAATCAAACGAACCCTTATCGAGATAATACTTAAATGGAGCATCAACCTGAAGATGCATTCCCTTGTCAATTCTCTTCCAAAGAATTCCCGAAATCATTTGTTGCTCTTGTTTGTTTCGATTTGCTTCTTTTTCAATAATTGAAGCCATAATAACAATTTCTTCCCAAGTTCTATTTGATTTTGCAACCTGCTCTTGAAGTTTTGCAGTTTTTTTCTGGAAATTTTCTTCAATTGCAAGAAGAACATCTTGCTCGTCAGCTGTTTCAAAAAAGATATATGTATCAGGATATATGTATCCTTCCTTTGGACCAGCAACTCGCAAGAACTGTGTCTTATCAAACTTTGGTAATTTCTCATCCAGAATTTCTGCGTATTCATACACTGACTCACCTTCTTCGAGACGAACCCTCACTCGTTCAAGATCATAAATTCCTTTCACGAAACGCCTTGCAAGTTGAAAAGTACTCTCTGCTGCATCCATGGAATAATCTCCTGCAACAAGACCAGTTTCACCACCAATTGCGATTGCGATTGTTTGAAACAAAAAGACTGATTTAATATAACCCTCCTCTTTGAGTTTTTCAGCAAAAGAAGACATTGTCATTCCTTTTTCAACTTCAATAAAAGTATCCACTCTGAAATCTTTTGGTGGGAGTAGAAATGCAAACATGAAAGCAAGAACAAGAGAAAGTAAGACACCCCAAATAACAACATGTTCTTTTTTAAGAAAATGAAAAAAAGACTGTTTAGATTGTTTTAATTTGTGAAATGTATACATAACTATAGTGGAAGATTAGTTGGTGGCTCAGATTTGGTAGACTCAATTCGTTTCAATTGAGGAGTTTCAGATACAGCACCAGGAAGATGGAATATCGTAGCGAGTTCTTCTGAGTTTAATACAAATGGATCCATTTTGTAAGGTTCATAAAAATATGAACGTCGGATATACGCATCAAACATTTCTTGTTTCAAAGCTCTTGCGCGCCGCCCTGTAGGATCTTGCCATGGATAATCAAAACCAGTTGTATTGGTAGGTTTGAATCCGTTCAAAAAACCAGAGTTGTATTGTTTAAAAGCACCAAGCATTGCCCCTATTCTAAAAGCATCGAAAGATTCTTTTTTTGCAAGATACATCGTACGAATACCTGTGTCGAAACCAGGCTTTAACATACTCTTTTCAAGAGCTGAAAGAGTTTGTCTTTGGATTTCTGTCATTTGTTTTGGTTTTTCTTCTGTTCCTCCGTATTCCTCTTTGAGTTTTTTGATAACATCTTTTCCTTCATCCTTCCAGTCACCTTTTTTAAACCAATTCCCCGGCTTGAGATATCGCTTCGTCGCCACCCGAACCATAATTTGAATCCAAAGATGTTCACCAGGACGCATTGAACCGAGAAATTCAATCACAGGAGTAATTGGGTCAATTATCTGTTCTTGATCTAGCTTTTCAGGTGCTTGGTCAAGGTTGTAATCTACGTATGTCTTGATTGGAAAAACATCCTCTTTCGACAAAATAAAATTTGCACCGAACAAAGACCATGGCTCTTTATTCATGGAAGCCATAACAGGAATAACATAATCATCAACTTCTGTGATTTCTGCCTGAGGATATTGAGCATACAACTGGTTTTCAATAATCATCTTGAAGTTTTTGCTTGTTCGAATAAAAAATCGAACATTTCCTTCTGTGGAAACTATTTCAAGAGAGAACCAGTTAAGTACGTTTCCGAGCCAATATCTTTGAACCCAGGTTCCAACTCCCCCAGATTGAGTGAGTGCATTTGCAATTACCATCTCCATAGCAAAAGGAGATTTAAAAACTTCTTTTGGAATACGAACTTCAAGCAGTACCCATTTAATATTTTCGATAAATTTTCGATTGAGGTATCTCATCCAAAAACTCCATGCTAAAGAAACACAGATTATCAAAGTCCAAATTGGCCATGTATCCATGAAGAAAAAAAGTATTCCAAAAAGTATATCTTCCATATGTCTTTTCATTATACCAAAAACAAAAAGAGTTCCCTGTGGGAACTCTTTTTGTTTTAAGATATTTAGATTGAGGTATATCGCCCATCTTCAAGACGTGTGAAATACTGTGGGTTTTGGAGATTAACAAGAATAGTGTTTCGTTTAAGGAAACGTTCTTTCATAACATGGTCCACGATCTCATCGCGAGTAAGTGGTCCATATTTTTCAAGAATTTCTTTGATAACATCTCGAACAACTCCTGGTTTGTATCCCCATTCTCGGAGACCATACTTACCTCGTCCAACCAAAACAAATCGGCTGTCTTTAATAAGTTCATTGTGAGTTGTTGCTGGATGAGTTTTCTTTCCAAAGAGTTCTGTAATTGCCTCTGCAACTTCTCGGAAGTGCATTGGATTACCATGCTTTCTCATAACAAGAAATGCATAATCTTTTACTCCTCGAACTTTTACATTCTTTGAGTGAGATTTCCCCCATTCATTGAGTGGGTTTGGAGAAACTTTTTTAGAAATTCGAAGCCATCGTTTTGCGATTTCAAGATCTCGATGTTCTTCATTGATATCTTTGATTTGTTGCAAAAGCTTATCAACGATTTCTGCCTCTGTCATGATTTCATCATCTTTCAAATTTTTATAAAGATTTTGAAGAGCGTCATGAACATTTGTAAGAATTTGATTATCTGTTGTCCATCGTGTTTTAAAGTACTCGTTTTCTTTGTGAAGCTTGAAGTGATCTCCAAGTACCAATAAGAAGTACAAATGATTTTGAGTTGCTTGATCATCAGCAAGAGCCTCAAGAAGTTCTTCCTCATTTACAGCTCCTCCAAGTTCATGAATCATTGTTTTGAGTTCATCAAAGTGAATTTGTGCTGATTCAAATTCATCTGATTTTCGGATTGAATTGAGAGCAGAGTTTTCAATTTGACGTACTCGTTCTCGAGTGATGCCATATTTTTGACCAATAGCTTCAAGTGTTTTTCTTTGAGCATCTGTTTTCAGCCCAAACCGACTTGAAACCACGTCGAGTGATCGGTCACGAAGAGCCCCGAGAAGGTCTTTTGTGACTTGCTTTGGTTTAAATGATAATTTTGCCATAGTATTTCAATTTAAATCTTAAAGCGGACTTATCCGTTCGCTATTTTGCATAGTAGCATTTGACATACTTTTTGTCAAATTGCCTAATCGGGTTTTAGAATAATTGAATAATGTCTCGAACTGTGACTAAAACCATAAGTCCTATAAGGATTAAAAAGCCTGCACTGTTTATCCAAGAAGATGTTTTAGGGTTGATTGGAGAGCCTTTAATTGTCTCAATCAAAATAAAGAGGAGTCTTCCCCCATCCAGAGCAGGAAATGGCAAAAGGTTAATAATTGCAAGGTTTATTGATATAAGCGCAGTAATAACAACCACGAAAGAAAACCCAACTTCTATTGCATTTCCAACAACTGGAACAATACCTATCGGGCCTGTAATAGATCCTGTTTGTGATTTATCACCAGTTACCAGTCCTTTCACAAGATCAATCAAAAAGTCAGCTGTACTTACACTGAGGTTCCAAGTTCTTTGAAGTCCTCTCCAAATTGCTTCATGTGGAGGAAGACGAAGTGTGCCAACCTTATCAAGAGCAATACCAAGAGCAGGATTTTCCTGACCTTCATATAATCCATATGCTGGAGAAAGAGTGATTTCAAAAACTTCATTTTTTCTTTCAACTTCCAATACAACTTCCTGAACTCCCTTTCCCTCAAAAGCAGATGAAAGATCCGCTGGTTCAGAAATAGAAATCTCTGTTCCGTTTGGATATGTCAGAGATGTGATTGTGTCACCAACAAAAATTTCAGCTTGATCTGCTGGAGAATCTGGGAAAACTTCTACAACAGAAACTGAAACATTTTTCATCTTGTCTCCATAACTTTCATCATAGAGTGTTGGTGAACCAACCATAAACATAACAGCAAGAATAAGCCATGCAAAAAGAAAATTAAAGAGTGGACCAGCAATAAGAACAGCCGCTTGTGTTCTTTTTTTCTTGCTTACGAAACTGTCATTTTGACCAGCTCCTTCTTCTCCATTTTCACCGAAGATTTTTACGAATCCTCCAAATGGAATCCAGTTGAGAGTAAAGTCTGTTCCGTTTTTAGTAAAAAGTTTTTTTGCTCGTGGAGGAAATCCAAATCCAAATTCATCAACTCGGATTCCAGATTTTTTGGCAACAATAAAATGCCCAAATTCATGAACAACGACCAAAATAGCTAAAATAAGTATAAACGCGATAATTGAAATTAAAAGTGACATACTGCTCAAGTATAAAGGAAAACGAGAAAACTAGAAAGGAGGAATTGAAAAACAAAAAAGCGATTCCTTTCGGAATCGCTTTTTCACACTAGCTACACCGTAGCTTGTGTGAGTTCTTTTCTTTCTTTTTTCTTCAGCCAAAGGTAGCGGAAGACGTAGGATGTAACACAGGATGCGATGATGAATGCAGCATCAACAGCAACACCAACAGCAGCAGCAAGTATATACACAAACAAAAGATACCTAGTCTTTTCTTTTGGAATTGAGATGCTAGATAGCAGCAAAAAACCAAACGGTAATACCATACAAAAAATAAGGTAGTACCAGCTCATTACTGGTGGTGATTCTTTCAGTACAGATTGTTCTACATTTCCATTTTGAATGGAGAAACCTTGTACAACTTCTGAGAACATAGGCGGGAAAAGCTGAGTCATTTTTTGTGTACTTCTTAACACTACTCCTCCCTGAAAGAGAATTGCTTTTTCTCTATCGTCGAAGGTAACGCCTGTATAGTTGGTGAAAGATAATCTCTCGATAACTCGCGTCTCTTTAATAGTTGCTGTAATAACACCAGCAGAGTCTATGTAGGTTATTTCTGTTTGTGCTTGTAATACACAAGAAAAGAGAAAGAAAGATAAGAAAATAAATATTAGATTTTTCATAGGGCAAAATGGTTTTTGTTCCCATTGAAAATAAAGTATTTTTATAGATTTGTCAAACAAAATCCATGTTTAGAATAAACAAAAAGCGATTCCTTTCGGAATCGCTTTTTCACACAAGCTACACCGTAGTTTGTGTGAGTTCTTTTCTTTCTTTTTTTTTGAATTGCCACTGTCTCAAAATGAATGAGACGATGCAAGATAGAACAATGAAGACAATGTATTGGTTTCCTAAGGTTTTGTCAACAGCAGAGACAAAAGCGACACCAGCAACAGTAAGAATAATTGTGATAATAGAAAGGAAAGCAATGGCGCCAGCGAAGACATCAGCACTAACACTAACAATAATAGCTATACTAGCCATAATAGCAGCAGCAGCAACAGCATAATCAACAGCGATAACAGCAGCAATGGCGGAAATGGCAGTAATAACAAAAGTGGCGCCAGTAGCAGTAAGAACACTGATGTAGGACAAGATAATATTTCTTGTTTTTACCTTTTTTTGCAGGGAT
>CALRFT010000006.1 GCA_943356745.1 Parcubacteria group bacterium
ATTTTTATACTCTTTTCTTTTTTCTTTGCGTCTTTCGCATATGCAGAAAATATTGACCCAGCAGATGCTGGTAATGATTTTGCGGTGCTTGAGTTTGATGATTCCCAAATATCTTTTGATTGTACTTCTTGTAATGTTGAAGTAACTGATTCTGAAATTACAGGATATGCTTGGGGAGAAAACACTGGTTGGATCAATCTTCAGCCTGGATCTTCTGGAGTTTTAAATGACGGTAATGGAAACCTTTCGGGATATGCTTGGGGAGAAAACACTGGTTGGATAAATTTCGAACCAACTTTCGGAGGGGTTTCTATTGTTGACGGAGAATTTGACGGATATGCTTGGAGTGAAAATTATGGATGGATTCAATTTGATTGTGGGATTTCTGGTGCGTGTGTTGAAACAAGTTGGCAGCCTGCAGGTGAGGAACCAGGAGGGGGTGGTGGAGGTGGGGGGTCTGGAGGAAGTAATCCAAATCCAGTAGATCCAATCCCAGGTTGTACAGATAACGCTGCTTTGAATTTTAATTTGCAAGCAAATCAAAATGATGGAAGCTGTATTTTCCCAGCAGATACTATTTTTGGTTGTACTGTGAGTGAGGCTCTCAATTACAACCCTAATGCTGATATAGATGATAATTCATGCCAGTTTGGTCAGGTGGAAACTCCAGATAATCCAGAAGATGATGACGGTGAAAACCCTTTTGATTTACCAAATGAAGATACTGATCCGGAAAGTGAAGATGACCAAAACGGAGAATCTCTCGGGGGTTCTTCTCAAAATGAAGAGGGAAATAATAATACCTTTATTCCAAATTACACTTTTTCAAAAATTGATGTAGAGGAGGCTTCAAAAATAATCCCAATAATTCTTCTTGGTCTTTCTTTGCTTTCTATACCATTTCAACAACTACTTCAAGTTCCATCTCGAGCGGCTCAACTTATCTTCTCTTGGTTTGGAATTGGAAAGAAAAAAACATGGGGAGTGGTTTTTGATTCAATGACAAAACAAGCTCTTGACCCTGTTGTTGTTGCATTGAAAGATATGCAGGGAAAAATAGTTCAAACCTCAATCACAGACATGGAGGGAAGGTTTGGATTTATTACAAGCCCTGGATTATATAGTTTGGAAGCACATAAGGCAGACTACACTTTCCCATCTCAAAAACTTGCTGGAAAAACTGGAGATGGATTGTATGACGACTTGTATTTCGGTGGAACATTTCAAGTATTAGAAGAGGGGGAAATTATTACAAAAAATATTCCTCTCGATGCTGTAAACTTTAACTGGAACGAATATGAAAAAGCTCGTCTTGGAATCGGACACAAAAAAACTTTGTGGGAGAAAATTCAAAAATACGGAACCGCAATATTTGCTTTTGGATTCACCTTATCAATTGTCGCTGTGTTTATCCTCCCAACAATTTGGAACTATATCGTTCTCGGTTTGTATATTGTTGCGGGAATTCTTCAAATGCTTGGACTTCCAAAACATTCAGGAAAAGTTACAAGAAATGGACAACCACTTTCTTTTGGTGTGATGAGAGTATTTTCAAATTCACTCAAAAAAGAAATGAAAAAAGTTGTAATAGATAATCTTGGTAACTACTATTGTCTCATTAGAAGCGGGGAGTACTATGTAACATTTGAACAAAGAAATGAAGATGGTACATATGGGCTTGTCTATACTTCAGAACCATTTAAGGTTCGAAATGGTTCAATCCGTAAAAAATTTAATATTTAAAAATAAAAACAAACCCATCTGTTGAAAAGGTGGGTTTGTTTTTTGGTACAATACAAAGACATGAAGAGGAATTTTCTCTACATACTTATACTTCTTCTCTCTCTCACTTTTTATACAAAAAGTGTTTTTGCTGTACCACCAGCAGGAGGATATGAACCAGGGGAAACACTTGATCCAAACTGTGCTCCGGGGGATGCAGATTGTATTGTGACTCCACTCATTGCTCAAGATGAAGGAGTGGATCTTTCAGGTAATGTTCTCAAATTAAACTTCACAGGTGATGGAGTTTCTTCAAGTATTTCAAGTGGAGTGGTGACAGTGAATGTGCCAGGAGGGCCAATAGAAGAACTTTTTCCTGGAGGGCAGTTTGGCCAAGGTTCAACTCTTTCTAGTACAGGAGTCGGTGCTGCTACAGGTACTAGTATAGGAGGTAATGTTTATTTAGGTTGGCAAGCAGGGCATAGCGAGCTAAATTCTGGTTACGGTAATACAGCGGTTGGAAGCAAAGCTGGTTCGAGTCTGTTTTTCTCTGGAATAGCAATTGGTCTTAATGCTGGAGGTGATGGAGACATTGCACCTCCTTTTGGTGATGGAAATGGACAAAATGGAGGTGTCTTTATTGGTCAAGGTGCTGGAAATACAGCTAGAGCAGTTGATGGTATTGGTATTGGGGACGGTGCATTAAGACAGGCTTCTAGAATGACAAATGTTATTGCAATTGGTGAACGCGCAGGTTCCAACATAGCACTCACAAAATCAACTAACCCTACCTCAAACTCTATCATGATTGGAGATGATACATATCACGGAGGTTTCTCAAACTCAATTGCCCTTGGTACAAACGCTGAAAATACTGCGCCTAACCAACTTCTTTTAGCTAGTTCGTACACAAACCTATCTCTCAGAGGTGTTAATTATGTTTTACCTGGAAGTGGTGGCGGAGCAGGTACTGTTCTAACAAACGATGGTTCAAATAATCTTTCTTGGTCTGCAATTCCTGATAGTAATAATATAACACCTTCGCTCACTCTTCAGTCAACTTTCGAGCTACCTCAATCATATTTGAATCTTCTTGGATATAAAGAATCCCTTTTCTTAAAATCTAGTAATCAATTTACAGCTATTGATGTTTCAAATCCTTATTTGCCAAATATTATAGATTCAGAAACTCTTACTAGTTCTTCAGGGAATTCTGGCGCTATGGATATTGATACTAATACTGCCGTAGTTTCTACTGGGGATAATATAGATATATTTGATATATCAAACACATCAAATATAGTAAAGACAGATACTCTATCAATTACAGAGCCATATGATATTAAAATATACGGTCAATATGTTTATGTGCTACATAACTCTGTTTCAAATACACTTTCAGTTGTAGATATTTCAGATAAACAAAATGTCTCTATTGTTAATACAGTTTCATTATCTTTTAGTTCACCTCGAATTATTTCGTTAGAAAATGACACAATGGTAATTGGAGATCTGGGAGAAATTCAAATCATTGATGTTTCAAACTCATCAGATCCAGTTCATGTTGAGACTTCAAATAATCTTGGGTCTTCGTATTTTTTTAACAATGCTACAATCGACGGTAACTATGCTTATGTTAGTTATAACGATGGTGTAACTCTTGAGTTAAGAGTTGTAGATATTTCAGATATTTCTAATATAGTTAATTATTATTCCGTAGAAACAGGAGGTGTATTCTTGGTGAGACTTGAAAAACAAGGAGATTATTTGATTGCCACTGGCTATGGATCTGGATCTGCGACTATTAATATGTTGAATATAGAAGATCCTGACAATGTTTCTCTTGTGTCATCTATTAATGCAGATACCGATGAACTTACAGGAACTGCTATAATTGGAAATAGGGTATTTACAGCTGATGTTGTTGAGGTTACAAATAATTTGTATACATATAATATTGGAGGTATTAAAACACCCTCGATTATTTCATCTGTCATAAAAGCTGGTGATATTACAGCACAGAAAATAATTTCAAATTTTGCTAAGATAGATAATGCACTTTCGGTGGGGCAGGGTGGTATAATCTCCTCTGGATTAATGAGTATTTCTCCGAATTTTTCTACAGATCAAATTGCATTAAGAGCAGGAAGTTCATTTGTAACTGATGGAACTGCGATTCTTCGACTTCAAGATGCAAACAGTACTTGTGATTTTGATGCTGATACTGGATCTCCAACTTGCGGATCTGATGAAACACTTAAGAAAAATATTTCTTCAATAGAAGGTTCACTTTCAAAAGTTTTAGGTCTTCGACCTGCAAACTATAATTGGCTTACTGAAGAAGATGAGGCACCACTTCAACATGGATTTATTGCACAAGAAGTAGAGGTAGTATTTCCTCATTTGGTAAGTGAAAATACTTGGATTGATGGAACAACAAGAAAGTTCTTGAACACCGGAGGAATGATTCCATACATTGTCGGTGCAATCAAAGATATGTATACAGAATTTAAGACAAATTTTGTGACGAAGCGTGTTCAGGTTGAAGAAGAGATTTGTTTTGATGATGTGTGTTTGGATAAAGAAAAAGTTCTTGAGCTTTTGAATGAATCAAATATAAGTTCATCATCAAATTATAATCAAGATCAAGAAGAGGGTCAGGTGATTGAATCTTCCGAAAATAATTCAACCCTACAAAACCAAACCTCTTTATCTGAAGAACAAACACAAGAAGAAACATCAGTAAACACTGAAGTAGACACAGAAGAGCAGGTCACAAACCAAAACCTTGTAGAAAAACTACTAGAAGAACAACCAGCTCCAACAGAAAAACAAACTACAGAGGAAACTGAAAATGGCTCAGTAGAAGAAACAATTGCCCAGCAAACTACTGAATAAAATTCTTCATAGTGTGACAAGAAAAACCCCTACTAAACTAAGGGCTTTTTCTGTAATTAGAAATAACTTGCATTTTTCTGTATATATTGTATTATTTAAATAAATTAAAACCCAAAAAAATGAAAAAGTTCTTTGTTTCTATCGTATTATGTTTCTCTTGCGTCTTTGTTCGAGGGCAAGATACATGCCTTGTTGAAAATATGGAAGTTGTGGGAAGTCTTGGCGGTGCTTGGCTTCGTCAATCCTTCACTCTTGCAGAAGATATTTCTCATCCCCATATTTCTATGCCGATTTATGCACCAATCACAACTTTTATGGTCCGAATCAGTTTGTATCAAGGAAGTGTCTGGGATCAAAATCCTACCTTGCTTGGTGAGATAGTGCAAGGGCCTGTTGTAGCAAATCCAAATAGCTGGTGGCCAGATATTCCATGGTTTGGAATATCTGTACCAAATATCACTTTGTATGCTGGGCAGCAGTATTTCATAGAAATACAAGATGATGCCGAGGATATTAGTGTGTTTTCTTTTGGACAAGCTGGATTTGATGATCTTTTTCCTGGAGGAGAACAGCGTGATCCATTCACAAATCAAATCACTACTAATGTATGGTTTTCTGATATCGCAATACGAATCAGTGGAACCTGCGGTGAAGCATGTCTTGGAGATATTAACCAAGACGGTATTGTCGGGATAGCCGACATTATGATTGTGCTCAACACCTTTAGTTGTGTTGGTGCGAACTGTGGTCTCTCGGACTTGGATGGCAACGGTGTTGTCGGCGCATCAGATCTTCTTCTCATTATGAATCTCTTTGGAGAATCATGTAATTAAAAAAGTAATCCCCATTTCTTACGAAATGGGGATTTTTTAGTGTATAATTTGTATACAGTATGCGTAAAATTTACATAGCTATCATAGCTTTTTTTGGTATTGTGGGATTTGCTCATGGTGTTTTTGCTGCGCCGCCAACTGGTGGCTACACTCCAGGACAAACACTCGACCCAAACTGTGCTCCGGGGGATACTGACTGTGTTGTAACCCTAACTCCATCTCCATGGGAAGTTTCTGGATCTAACATTTTCTACGATGCAGGTAATGTTGGGATTGGGACAAGCAACCCTGGATCTGCAAATTTTATGGTTGTTGGTGATAGTCTCTTTAGAGGTCGGGCTGATTTTGAGGGATTATCAGGATCTTCTACTGTAATTTCCTCTGGTATTCTTGGTACTGAGGGTGGTTTGTATGCTTCCTCTGGCGATCAGCAAATAGCAACCTATGACGAGCTTACTAGTTTCTACAGATATGCAAACGGTGCTTTAGTGTATGATGAAAACAATAATGAATTTACTCAAACAGGTTTGAGTAAATTTACCAGAGGTAGTGCAACTGGAACTTATTTATCTGCTGAGATTCTTGAAACAGAGGCAGGACTTTACAGTGCGGTTGCAGATCAACAAATAGCAACGTATGACGAAATTTCAAACAGGTATACTTATGCCAATGGGGCATTACAATACAACGCAGACACTGGATTTTTAGGTGTTGATGGAATATCCACATTCGAACTTATCGCTGGTGGAAATGTATCTTTTTATACTGAAGGCTTAGGGATCAATGCCAATACAGTACACCCTTCAGCCGTGCTCGATATTTCTTCTACGACCCAAGGTTTACTTGCTCCACGAATGACGACGGTTCAAAGAAATGCCATAGCATCACCTGCAACAGGTCTTTTGGTGTACAACACCACAGACAATGCTTTTAATTTCTATAATGGAATATCTTGGACAACATTCGGGGGCGGTAGTAGTTTGATTGGATCTACTAGTCAAATCAATCCAGGTGCTATATTCGAAACTTTTCTTGGGGAAGAGGCGGGAAGTGTCGGTGATATGGAATCAGCTGTGGCTGTTGGTTGGAGGGCAGGTAAAAGTAATACAGATTCTGGGGGAGTTTTTATTGGTGGAGAAGCGGGATATACTCCAAATTCTGGTGATCTTTTCACTTCTACAATAGTTGGTCTTCGAGCAGGATATGAATCAGAAGGAGACATTACAGCTTTTGGAGAGCTTGCAGGTAGTGGTGTAAGTATGCCAAATGGAAATTATGGAACATTTGTGGGTTATGCAGCAGGTTCTGATGCAACCAATGCCAGTGATTCTGTTTTTATAGGAAGTGGTGCAGGTTCTTCAGCAGCTAGTGCACGAAATAGTATTTTTATTGGTGCAAATGCTGGCACTGCTGATTTTGTTGATAATACCACTTCAGAATATTCTATCCTTATTGGTAAAAATACTTCTACTGGAAACTTTTCAAACTCGATTGCTCTTGGTTTCAGTGCTGCAAACACCGCCTCAAATCAATTCCTTATCGGTAATAGTACCTCAAGCCCTATCAATACTACTCGTATCAACGGTAGTGCAGGTACTCAATGTACCATCACCACGGGGACAGGTATCGCGTGTACTTCAGATGAAAGGCTGAAGGATAATATACAAAGTATAGAGGATGGTATTCTAGAAAAGATACAAGGATTAGATGCTGTGACCTATACATGGAGTCAGGATGAAAATAGTACAACTCAAATAGGATTTCTTGCTCAGCAATTGGAAACAATCTTCCCTGAACTAGTAGCCACAGACAGTGAAGGATACAAATCTGTATTTTACTCACAAATGGTACCAATACTCACTAAGGGGATACAAGAGATATATGAATTAGTGGAAGGAATATTTGAAAATCTGGAAACACAAAGAGTTCAGACAGAAGAACTCTGTGTCGGCTCAACATGTATTACTGAAGAGCAATTTTTGGAAGTGTTTGGTTCAACAGGGCAATCTGGTTATGTTGAACAAAACAGTCAGGAGCAAAATGAAGTAATGCAAGATAATCAAAATTCTGAAAATCAACAAATTGTACCTGAGGAGAATAATGAAGCATTAGACCAATCTCAGAATCAAGAAAATAACCCAGAAATCACTTTAACTGAAACAGAATCTTCACAAGAGGAAGCTGAAATTCAGCTCATGGAAGAAACAACCCAAGAGGGAGATATGCAAAATATCGAACCTTCTAATATTGAATAAGTCTACAAAAAGCCCGCTTTTGAGTGGGCTTTTTTGTTTGTTTTAAAAAGCTTGCATTTTTATTTTTATATTGTATAATGTAGCTAAATCAAAACCCAAAAAAAATGAAAAAGTTCTTTGTTAGTTTAATGCTTTTTGTGTCATGTTTTGGCGCTCAAGCTCAAGATGAAACTTGTCCAGAAGGGACAGTTCAATACATTGTTGCTATTACTGTTGACTACTATGGATCAGAAACAGGATTTTACATTAATGAAAATCCCGACATGATTCAGTATGATGGAGTAAATGACCCAATCTCAAGCCTTGGTCCGATTGTTTATTCAATTCCCGCAGGTACTTATCCTGACTTAATTCAGGGGCAAACTTTTTTTGAAGAAGTTTGCCTTACTAATGGATGCTATTCCTTCAGTATTTATGATACTTGGGGAGATGGTATAGGATTTACAAATGGCTCATATCAGCTTTTGGTGGGGGATTCTGTAGTATTGTTTGGCGGTGGAAATTTTGGCGCCTGGGATTCACAAGTTTTTTGTGTTGATTCAGCGATCGAAATTTTATCTGTTCTTGGTTGTACTGATACTAGTGCTTGTAACTATTATCCAGGCGCAACAGAAGATGATGGAAGCTGTTTGTTTCATGGCTCGCCATGTGCACATGAGAATCCTCTCATTACGAATGCAGTTTTTAATGAAAATTGTTTTTGTGAAGGAAGTATTATTTACGGATGTACAGATTCACTTGCTATGAACTACAATCCAGAAGCAGCTGTTTCCGATGGTCAATGTTATTACACACCAGGTTGCACTGAAATCTTGGCTTGTAACTACAATCCACTGGCTGATTGGAACGACGGTAGCTGTGATTTTGTGTCTTGTATGGTCATTGGATGTATGGATGAATTGGCAAATAATTATGATTCACTTGCTACTCTTCCAAACCCCAATGCTTGTCTGTATCAAACAGTATCTTTTTCAGTTGTTCAAAACTGCAAAGAGGTTATGTTGATCAACACAACTCCAGACGCTCCCGTGGCTGGTCCCGGCGTATTCTTTATTTGGGAGTTTGGGGATGGTGAAAGTCTTACTACATTGTATGATACTTTGTATTATGGATATGAAAATGGTAGCTATACTATTACACTTATCTATGCGCAAGGTATGTCGCTTCAGTCGGTGTCTTACGACATTACGGTCTCTGATTTTTTAGAAACCCCGGAGCTTCAACTTGTGGGTCAGACACTTGTCTGTTCTGCAGATGCAGTGGAGTATCGATGGTTTTTAGATCAGGTGGAGATTGCTGTCACTTCTGATAATGCACTTGAGGTTAATGCTACTGGTGAGTACCGCTGTCAACTTGTTGGACATGGTGGATGTCTTGCGTCTTCTCTTCCATATATAGTGAACACTGTCTCGTTGGAAGAAATGAAAGACGTACAACCTTTCATTGCCCCTACTTTAGTCAACACAGATTTTACTGTGAGAAATATAGAGGGTCTCTTGTCTATTTATGATATTTCAGGACAAGGTGTCTGGGAAGGGAATGTATATAATGGAGTGCGGGTAGACTGTTCTTTCCTTGCGTCTGGAACGTATGTGGTAAGATTGCCAAATTGGACCACTTTACGTTTTGTAAAAAATTAAAATCTAAAAAGCTTCGCACGTGTGCGAAGCTTTTTCTTTTTTCTTTTTTTATATACAATAGTTTTATATGAATACAATCAAAGATTATGGAAATTTTGGACCGATGAGTTCATCTAAAAAGAAAAAACATATTACTTTAAAACGAGGGGTATTTTTTGGGTTGATAATTCTCCTACTCGCGGCTTTAGTTGGAGCTGGATTTTTGTGGTACAAGAAAAATCAATCACCAGAAGAATTGTCTCAAAAACAAACAGAAAAACTTCTTGAAGAAATGTCTCGGTTTGTACTTCTCCCTGATGAGATTCCAGCTGTTTTTACTATTTCAGATATTGATACCCTTGTTCAACAGCAACCTTTTTTTACAGGTGCCCAAAATGGGGATGTTCTTTTCGTTTTTCCTCAAGCTGTGAAGGCTGTAGTTTATAGTCCAGACCGAAAGCGGATTATAAATATGGGTCCTGTGACAGGAACTGGATCAGAAAATTCACAAATAAGTCAGCAGATAAGTGCCCCAGCCCAACGAACAGGAGAGATTATATCAAACGAAGACATAGAGGCTCCAGTGGAATAATATAAAAAAAGACTGTTTTCAACAGTCTTTTTTTATATACACGATATAATACAAGGGTGGCGTGTTCTATGGTTTTATTAGTTTTTAGTAACATTTATACATAATACATGAAGAAATTTATAATACTATGCTTACTCGGAATGGCGATTGCTACTCCTCAGAGTTCTCAAGCAGTAACTCTTTCTGAGGTTGTCACAAAAATAGAACAACTTCAAAGAGATGTTGAGGATCTTCGTATGAGATTTATGGGGCAAGCTAGTGGCGCAGCTCTCGTGGGTGGGTTAGCAACTCCACTTCGAAGAGGTTCGACAGGAGTTGAGGTAACAGAGCTACAAAACTTTTTATCTGAGCGAGGTTTCTATACCGGACTCGTTGACGGAGTATTTGGTATGTCTACACTCAATGCTTTGAATGCATACAAAGCTTCACTTGGATTTTCAAGCTTTGGATCTTCTTTTGGGGGATCTTGGCGAGTGATTGGTGATCCTGTCACAACATATGTAGTGAGTTCATCAGCATGTAAGGCAGACTTTGATGGAAATGGAAGAGTTCAGATAGCAGACTATATTCTACTTGAAGAAAAACTTGGTACAGTTCCAAGTCCTGATCAAATTATGTTCGATATTAAAGTTGATGGTATTATCGACAAATATGATATTCGAGAATGGATGACACATTACGGAAAAACAAATTTCTGTTTTAATGCTCAAGCGTCAACAGAAGCACAGTGGATTGCAAGTACTGCTGGTAATGTAGTAAATCCACCAGCGCCAAGTGCGGTACCTGCAAATTCAAACTGGTCAGCAGAAACTTTGGGAATTGCAGAAGAAGACGCGTGGCTTTGGGATTATCAGGTGGTGCGAGTTACTAGACATGCACGACGACAGGTTCCTGTGACAGTCGGGGGTGTTTCATCAGGAAATGGTTTTGTGAGTGTGATTGAGCCAGTACAAAACTCTCCAGTTACTCTACTTGCACACCAATTTGCTGGTATGTATGATCGAGTAGAAAACAACAATGGTACATTGTTTCTTGTTCAAGAGGCAACATATATATCACCAAATGGACGACAACATGATACTGTACGAAAGTTTGAATTGAAAAAGCCAACTGCAAGTGAAAACCAAACAACAAGTATCGATATGATATATACGAAAAGTGATACTGGAATTGAAGGAACAATCTATATCAACAAGCGACCAATTTCTTCATATAATGGAGTGTTTCCAAGATTCTTTAACTTCTTTACTACAGACGCAAAATGGATGATGACGATGAGAGTTTTGAATGATGGTCCTATTGAAAATACAAGTGTGCTTGGGGTAAATGATAATGCCCCAGAAGCAGCATTTACTTTTGAAACAATCGCGGATCCAAGATTGGCATCAATCAATATTATGCAAGGATCTTCTACTTTTAATCCAACAACACCACAAGGATATTACAATCCAGATACTAATACTATCACTTTGAAGCCAAACCAAGGACAGGTAGTATGGTTTAAACTTTTCCAAAAACCACCTTCAGTATTTCCAATAGGATTTTCTGGTATGAGTGAGACAAAAACATTTGGAACAGATTTTGCTATTAATCTCCAAAGAAATACAGCTGTGATTCAAAATGGTGATTTTGTGTCATTGCAAGAACAGGGACTTTAGCCCAATAAAAATAACCTCTCTCGAGGTTATTTTTATTGGGCTAAAGTAAAACCATACACAGACCTTGCTCCATTTTGAATTAAAATATTTTTTAATTCAAAAATAGTTGCTCCTGTTGTTGTTACATCGTCTATAATAATTATGTTTTTGTTTTTAAAAAAATCTTTATTTGTGATACTAAAACATTTTGAAATATTTGCTATTCTTTCATTTTTATTTTGTATCTTCGCTTGAGGTATTGTATATCTATTTCTTATGATATGTTTTGTATCTATATTAAACAATGAAGGATTTCGTGAATATATCCCGAATGCAATTAGTTCAGATTGATTAAACCCTCTTTCCTTGAGTCGTTTTGTATGAAGAGGAACAGGTATGAGTACTGGTTTTTCTAAATTATTAAACAATTGTAAATCTTGCATTTCATCAAGTAAAACATCAAAAGCTTTTCGAGATAGGGTATATGCAATATCTTTTTTATTATAAAATTTTAAATTCCAAATAGCTTTTTTAACAATTGGATTTTTATAAGAAAATGCAAAAAATATATCACTTCTTTTATTTTTTATTTCAAAAGGTATTTTTTCAAGGCAGGTGTTGCAAAGGTGTGTTTCATATTTTTGAAGACAATTAACACAATGTATTGGAAATAGTATATTAAGAAATTTCTTTAACAAATCCATGGTATAATTGTAATACATATGGCTAATATTCTTCAAGATATAACAAAAAATTTTTCTGCATTATTTAAAAATAAATCACAGGGTAGTGTGATTGGTGTTGATATTGGTTCTTCTTCAATAAAAGTTGTACAACTAAAAACAGAAGGTGGTATTGCTGTTCTTGAAACATATGGAGCTGTATCTTTTGGATCGTATATTTCAAATTCATATATAGGACAAGCTGTTAATCCATCTCACGACCAAACTATTCAAGCGATAAATGATCTAATAAAAGAGGCAAATATAACGACCCTTTCTGCGGCGGTGTCTATACCCTCTGCGTCGAGCCTTGTTTTTCTTATTGAACTTCCTGCGACTGTGCCACAAAAAGAATTTGCAAATGTAATTCCTCTTGAGGCGAGAAGATATATTCCAGTACCAATGACAGAAGTTTCAATTGATTGGTGGGTTGTTCCTCATGATGAAGTTTTTGAAGGGAATGACGATTCTGGAGAGATTGAAAATATTAAAAAAGTAAGACCTTTTCGGGTGCTTGTTGCAGCAATACACAATGAAGCCCTCGGTCGTTTTCAAGAAGTTGTAAAAGACGCAAAGCTTTCTTCAGATTTTTTTGAAATTGAAATGTTTTCTAATGTGAGATCTTGTATTGGTAAAGATCTTTCCAATGTTGTATTAGTAGATTTCGGAGCGGCAAAGACAAAAGTTACTGTTGTGTACAGGGGAGTACTTCAAGATTTTCATATTGTAAATCGAGGCTCTCAAGATCTCACAAGGATACTCTCAACCGGATTAAATATCCCTGTTGTAAAAGCAGAAGAGGTTAAGAAAAAATATGGAATACTTCCAAATGATGAATACAAAGAATCTGAAAATATTATTTCAAGTTCTTTAGAGTATTCTATGGCAGAAATAAATAATATTATTTTATCATATGAAAAAAAATATAATCAGAGTATTGATAAAATAATTATTACAGGTGGAGGATCTGCACTTCCGGGGCTTGTTGAATATATGTCAAAAAAACTTCCAGCACCTGTTTCAAAATCACATCCGTTTTCTCATGTGAAATCACCAGCTTTTTTAGACCCAATTTTAGCAGAAGTAGGTCCCGAATTTGGTGTCGCTCTTGGTCTTGCGATGAGAAAGTTAACTTCGTAATCACACAAAAGAAATCCACTGCATTGTTTCTTGTTTTCAAGATATAATAAAAATATAAATTTATGGATCAAGAATTTCAAACATCGTTTATTCCTAAAAAGACTCTTACACAAAAACCAGAAAGAACTTCTGGAGGGTCTTTTGGTTTAGTAAATGTTGTTGCTTTTATTATCATGATAATTTCTCTTCTGGTTGCGGGCGGTGCTTACTTATATAGAGATAATTTGTCAAAAAAAGTTGATGAAATGAAAGTTTCTCTTGAGCGTGCTCAGAATATATTTGAACCAGAATTACTAGCTGAACTTGAAACTCTAGACAGAAGAATTCAGGCCGCTGATGAGATTCTATCAAAACATATTGCTGTATCCCCAATTTTTGAAGTTTTGCAAGAAATAACCTTACCAACAGTTCGATATATTGATTTTACATACGAAATTGATGCTATTAATCCAGAAGTCGTGCATGTTTCAATGACAGGAGAAGCTGTGTCTTATGATGCAATTACATTACAAGCAGATCTTTTTAGTAATAATAGATTTATTCGAAATCCAATATTTTCAAATTTCTCTTTAAATCGAACAGGTAGTGTTGAGTTCGATCTTATGTTTGATGTTTCGAAATCACTTGTAAATTTTGAGCAGAAAGTTGAAAGAACAAGTTTGGATTAAAATATTATGCGTTTCTTATTGCCAATCATTTTTATAATAGTTGCTATCACCGTTTTTATGGGGGTTATTTCTCCTATTTATGCAAATATTCAGGATCTTACATTGCAGGCTGAAAGTTATAATGAAGCTTTGTCTAATTCAAAGCGTCTTCAGGTTCGTCGGGATGAGCTGACTCAAACATATAACCAATTTTCTCAAGATAGTGTTAAAGCGCTTGAAGTGATGATACCTAATTCTGTGGATAATATTGGTCTTATACAAGAAATTCAAAGAATGGCTCTCCGTTTGGGTATTGTTATTAAGAATGTAAATTTTGACCCAAATCAAGTCCAGCTTGAAGATGGTGAGTTTGAAGAAGGAGCTGAAAATACAGCAGTGGTTCAACAACAAAATCAAAATCTCCCAAGAAGAGGGGCTGTTGAAGAGAATGGTCTATATGATACTTTTCTCCTCGAGTTTACAATAGAAGGTTCTTATCAGGATTTCGTTGCCTTTTTGCAAGAGCTTGAAATGAATCTTCGAATCGTGGATATTAGTAATATAAATTTTACAGCAACATCTTTGGATTCTCAGGGTTCAGTTAGTGATGTTTATGACTATACTTTTACAACGAAAACATATCGTTTAATCACAGAATAAATTTATGAGTAAAACACTTAAGAAAATAATAATAATTCTAGTAATTTTTGCACTTGTTGGTGTAGGAGCTTCTTTGTTCTTGGGTGGTGAGGGTCAAACAACAAATCAACTTCAATCTTTAGGAAGTGGAACAACAGCTGCTCCTCTTACTCAAAACGCAACTACAAATACTTCAGTTGCTGATACTGAAGAAATAAATAGAGAATTCATCTCTATGCTTTTAAATCTCCAAACAATTAATCTTAATGATGACATCTTTTCAGAGCCAGCATTTCAAGCTCTTGTAGATAATACTGTCAGACTCAATCAGCCTGGAAACCAAGGAAGACCAAATCCTTTCGCTCCAATCGGTACAGATGATTTTCTATCTGGTAGAAATATGGAAGCCAGTGCTTCAGCCGCTCTCGATTCCGCGTCGGTGAGTGAATCAGTTGCTAATGATGTAGAGACTGCTTCAGATATATCAAATTCTGAAAATGTAACTGACTCAAATCCATTATTGCCATTAGGATCTATTTAGTATTATGAGTCTTATACAAGAACTTGTAACAAGAGGAGTTGTCTCGCAAGGACAAGTTGCTGATGTTGTTAGACTTGCAGATGAAAAATATAACGGAGATATTGATGAGGCTCTTGTAGCTGTTGGTGTCAATGAAGATCAATTACTTGCTTTTAAAAGCGAGTATTTTTCTCTTCCATCAGCAACTCTTGGAAAAGAGGGTGTTGATGGAGAGGTTTTGAAACTTTTCCCAAGAGAGACAATGAGTCAATATAAAATGATTCCACTTTCCATTGAAAATGGAATTATGAATGTTGGTATCCTTAATCCTGAGAATACAGAAACTACAGACGCGCTTCAATTTATTTCTTCAAAAAATGGTCTCGGTTTTAAAATATTTATTATTCGAAAAAAAGATTACGATAAAGTAACTCAGCAATATCAGGGTTTTTCAAGTGAGGTTACAAAGGCTCTTGATGATCTTGATTCTGAAGGACCAAATGCTCCAGGTTCTGAATTTAAAGATAGTACTTCTGATATCGTTGATATTAATGCTCCAAATCAGGTTTTATCCGGAAAAAAAGAAGATGCAAAAATTGTGGAAGATGCACCGGTTATCAAAATTGTAGCTGTAATGCTTCGTCATGCAACAGAGGGAAACGCCTCAGATATTCATATTGAAAATACAGGGGCTGAAGTGAAGGTGCGTTTTCGTGTTGATGGTATTTTACACACCTCTCTTAAATTACCTCTCAATGTATATTCAGGAGTTGTTGCTCGTGTAAAAATTCTTTCAAAACTTCGCCTTGATGAAAAAAGAAGACCACAAGATGGAGGTTTTTCTGTAAAAATAAATAACAGAAAAGTTGATTTCCGAGTTTCTACATTCCCTGCTTATTATGGAGAAAAAGTAGTACTTCGTATTTTGGACCAAGAAAAAGGTGTTCGATCTCTTGAAGATCTAAACTTTAGTAGCGAACATTTTTCAATGATTAAAAAAGCACTAGATCTCCCGTATGGATTGGTTATTATTTCTGGTCCAACGGGTTCTGGAAAATCAACAACATTATACGCAATGCTCAATGCTCTTGATCGTGAAGGGAGAAATGTAGTCTCTCTTGAAGAGCCGGTTGAATATCAGATTGAAGGAGTTACCCAATCTCAAGTTCGACCAGAAATAGGATACACCTTTGCTGCAGGGCTTCGGTCAATACTTCGACAAGATCCAGATGTTATCATGGTGGGAGAAATTCGAGATGCAGAAACAGCGCAGCTTGCAATTCAAGCTGCTTTGACTGGACACTTGGTAATTTCAACTCTCCACACAAATAACTCAATTGGTATTGTTCCTCGTTTGGTTGATATGGGAATCGATCCATATCTTATTGCACCAACTCTTCGGCTGGCAATAGCTCAGCGTCTTGCTCAGAGAAGTTGTGAAGATGCGACACGTGAAGTTGCAATGGACGAATCAATTCGAACTATGATCATGAATCAGTTTAAAGATCTTCCAGATCAATTTAAATCTTCTCTTGGAATTACATCAAAGGTTGTTCAAACAACATCTTCTCCGACATGCCCATCGGGAACAAGGGGGCGTATCGCGATATTTGAAATGTTTGAGATAACAAAAGAAATAGAACGAATGATTTTGGAGACTCCAACAGAACAAGATCTTTATAAGGCACTTCGAGCAAAAGGTATGATTACCATGAAAGAAGATGCACTTCTTAAATCTCTTAAGGGTGAAATACCACTGAAAGAAGTTTATAAATTCTAAAATACTATGAACAACTACGAACAAAAATTACATGATGTAATATCATATGCGTTTCGTGAACAAGCTTCGGATATTCACTTGGCATCTGAACGTTTCCCTATGATGCGTGTTTCTGGTGAATTAATACAAATTCCAAATCTTGAAGCACTTTCATTGGATGACGTTGTTTCTATTTTGGCAGTTATGGTATCTAATCATGACAAAATAGAAGATGTTTTGTTGAAACGTCGAGAGGAGCTTGATTTTGCGTATGAATTTGATCATTCTATTCGCCTTCGTGGAAGTGCTTATTTTCAGCAGGGAAGACTTTCTGTTGCACTTCGTGTTATTCCAAAAGTAAAAACTTTCGAAGAACTGCAACTTCCATCAATTTTGAAAGATTTTACAAGAATCAAGCAAGGTTTTTTCTTGATCGTTGGTCCGGTCGGGCAGGGTAAATCAACAACGATGGCCGCAATGATTGATCTTATAAATCAAGAGAGAAGAGAACATATTATTACAATCGAACAACCAATTGAGTATGTTTTTCAAGAGTCTAAATCAATTATCGATCAACGAGAAGTTGGTCTTGATACTGGCTCATTTGAATCAGCGCTTAAGTCTGCTTTCCGTCAAGATGCAAATGTGATTATGATTGGAGAAATGAGAGATTCAGAAACGATTGCTGCTGCTGTTACTGCCGCTGAGACGGGTCATTTTGTTATTTCTACTCTCCATACAAATAATGCGTCCCAAACAATTGATAGAATTATTGATTCTTTTCCAGGTGATCAACAAGAGCAAATTAGAACACAACTAGCAAATTCACTCACTGGAATATTGTCTCAGAGATTAATTCCAAAAGTCTCAGGTGGACTTGTTCCTGCTTTTGAACTTCTTGTGAACACAAAAGCCGTGGCGAATCTAATTCGAGAAGGAAGAACACATGAGATTGATATTCTTATCGAAACAGGAAGAGAACATGGTATGATTGATATGAGTTATAGTTTAGCAACCCTTGTTCAACAAGGACAGATAAGTGTTGATAATGCTAAACGGTATGCTTTTAATGAAAAATCTTTGTCTAGTATTTTATAAATAAATTATTATGCTTTTTACATACCAAGCACTTGACCAAGCGGGAGCAAAAAAAAGTGGAACAATCGATGCTCTCAATAAAACAGTCGCAATAAGCGCCCTTCAAAGAAGAGGTCTTATTGTTGTTTCGATTCGTGGGGAAGAGGAAAAAGGAGTTTTTCAAATGACTTTTTTTGAAAGAGTTCCTCTTCGAGATGTTGTAGTAATGTCGCGTCAAATTTCAACTCTTTTTTCTTCTCAGATTTCAGCATTAAAAGCTTTTACGCTTCTTGGTACAACAACAGAAAATCCACTTCTTCGAAAACAACTTCTTCAAATTGGAAATGACCTCCAAGCAGGGTCTTCAATATCAGCAGCGCTTTCAAGACATCCTGAATCTTTCTCAAGTTTCTATATCTCAATGGTAAAGGCTGGGGAAGAGTCTGGAAAGTTAAATGAAGTATTTGATTTTCTTGCGGATTATCTTGATAGGCAGTATGAACTTACCTCAAAAGCAAGAAACGCTTTAATTTACCCAGCGTTCGTTATTGTGGTATTTATTGTGGTGATGGTTCTTATGTTCACTATGGTAATTCCAAATCTTTCAAAGCTTCTTTTGGAATCTGGACAAGAAATTCCTGTGTACACACGTGTGGTTATTGGAATTAGTGAATTTTTTGTAAACTATGGAGTGTTTATTCTTATTCTTCTTGCTGTTGTTGCTGTGTATCTTTTCTTTTCTGCACGAAAAGAATCAGGTAAGCGAGCTCTAGATCATCTCAAAATCTCAACACCGTTGATTGGAAGTTTGTATAAGAAAATGTATCTTGCTCGTATTGCAGACAACCTCCATACAATGCTTTCATCCGGTATCCCAATTCTTCGATCTATTGAAATTACAGGTGAAGTGGTGGGTAATAAAATATATTCTGATATTATGAAAAAGTCAGAAGAGGCAGTAAAAGCAGGATCATCTTTCTCAAAAGCTCTTTCTCAATATCCAGAAGTACCAGCGCTTCTAACTCAAATGATTCAGGTTGGAGAAGAAACAGGATCTCTTGGTGATATTTTAAAAACTCTTTCAGGTTTTTACAAACGAGAGGTAGACGATGCTGTTGATACACTGATTGGTTTGATTGAACCAATTATGATCGTACTACTTGCTCTTGGGGTAGGTGTTCTTTTGGCGGCTGTTCTTGTCCCAATCTACAATATTGCTTCAGGAATTGTATAAAAATATCCACAGGTTCTTTAAAAAAGGCTTGATATAATGAAAATGTCTTAAAATTTATTAATAGATATTTAGTATTATGAATAAAAATAAAAAATCAGGATTTACCCTTATCGAACTTCTTGTGGTGGTGGCGATTATTGGTATCCTTGCATCTCTTGTGATTGCATCTTTGAACCAAGCTCGATCTCGAGGAATTGATGCTGCGATTAAAGGAACAATGTCTTCAATGCGAGCACAGGCAGAAATTGCATATGATGATAATAATGATTATGATGGAATCTGCGGAGGAATATTACTTCCTTTAATAACAGATGTTGATTCAAAAAATGGAGACACTGTTGGGGTGGAATGTAATGCCTCTGGTCAGACCTGGGCAGCTGCTTCACGACTAACCTCGAGTACGACAGAGGGATTCTGTGTGGACCATACTGGCTTCGCTGGTACTATAACAACATCCCTTGGATCAGTTACAACTTGTCCTCAATAAAAATAAAAAAACCTCTCTTTTGAGAGGATTTTTTATTTTTTAATGATACAATTACAATATGTATTTTTTGCTTTCAATTTTTTCTTTTATTTTCGGAACATTAGTTGGTTCATTTTTGAATGTTGTTATTCTTAGGCATGGAACCGGAATGGGGCTTGGTGGAAGGTCTCGATGTGTTAGCTCAGGAAATATTTTGAAATGGTATGAACTTATTCCTGTGGTTAGTTTTATAATTCAAAAAGGAAGATCAAGATATACAGGAGCAAAATTATCATGGCAATATCCGTTGGTTGAAATACTTACAGGATTTCTATTTTTACTTTCTTTTAAGAATGCATTTTCGATGTTTGGTTTTTTACATGACACAGCTTTGATTATCTCTTTCTTCTTTTTCACTCTAGTTTCAATTTTTATTGTTTTAGTATCTGTCTACGATATCAAACATATGATAATTCCAAATCAGTTTATCTATCCACTGATTGGACTTTCTTTTGTTCAGCTTTTCATCTCCCTCCCTTCACTCGCTTTTGAAATCCCTTCTGTTTGGCTACTTCTTTCCGGTCCAATTCTAGCACTGCCTTTTGTTTTGCTTTGGTTTGTCTCTCAAGGAAAATGGATGGGTTTTGCTGATTCAAAAGTAGCTTTGGTAATTGGGTGGTTTTTGGGTGTGTCACAAGGTTTTTTTGCAATAATTATTTCTTTTTGGATTGGCGCAGTTATTGGCGTTTTATTGTATCTTTACGCAAAAATTCTAAAAAAGAAAACAATTCACCATGTGCCTTTCGGTCCCTTTCTTCTCACAGGTCTTATTCTTAGTTTCTTGTATAATATAGACATCGGAACTTTTATTAGCCTTCTATATTCATGAGTGTATTTTCATTTACAAAAAATCTGAAAGCTGGAATGACCTCGATTGAACTCGTTGTTGTGTTTAGTATTTTTGCAGCTCTTGCTGCAACGGTACTTTTTAACTATCGAGAATTTAGTACGAATATCAAACTCCAAAATCTTGCCCAAGATATCGCGCTTCAAATTAGACAAGCACAAAATAGATCTGTATCTGGTTCTTATCCAAATTTAAATAGTGCACAACTTCCTCCTAGTATAAACTGGACTCCAAGTTATGGTTTATATTTTTCTACAGAAGAGGCGCTCAGTAATCAATTTATTTTATTTTTTGATAGAAATGATTCAGCAATTAGTGATCCTCAGCCTTTTAATTTTGGAGATAGACAAATACCACAAGGTGATATTGATTGTAATTCAACAGATACAAACTCAGAATGTCTGGATATTATTCAAATTACAACAGGGGAGAGGATTACGGATATTTGTTTAGACGAATTTAGTTATGGGAATGGAGATTGTGATTCTGCAGAAGATATCCATATTGTTTTTTCTCGACCATTAAATAGAGCTTATATTTCATATACTGGAATGCCTCAAGATGTTTTTATTTCTGATGTATCTTTGTATGTAGTATCGGTTGATGGACTATCTTCTGTTATAAGAGTAACTGCAACGGGTCAAATTATCGTTGAATAATACATGAAAATTTGTAAACAAAAATCCTATATTGAAAACAAGAAAGGCTTTACTTTGGTAGAAGTTCTTGTTTCAGTTACTTTGTTTACAGTCGTTGCTGTGGTAGGTATTTCTGCTGTGATTGTTGCAAAATCTGCATATGAAAAAAATCAAGCAATAAAAGCAACAAGTGATTCACTTATGTTTGTTGTTGAAGATATTTCTCGAACAGCACGTCTCGGGGATCTATATCGTTGTTTGCCTTCAGTGGTTCCAAGTATTAACTTGGAAGATATTGAGTCTCCTCAAGATAGTATTCCAGGTCAAAATTGTTATGGTGTGGCTTATGAGCCATTTTGGAATATGACTTCTGGAGACCCTGAGGATCAGATTATTTACGCATTTGCGCCGGTTGAAGATGATGGTGAAATTGTCGGGGCTCTTTTCGCACGTAGCTTAGACGATCAAACAGCAGGAGGTTTAATTGGTATTAATGATGGTTATTTTCAAAGAATTACTCCAAGAAATTTGAATATCGATTTAGAAAGATCAGGCTTTGATGTTGTTGGATCGGAAGATTTTATATCACAACCTCGAATTGTTATGAGAATTCATGGGACGATTACTGAAAGAAATCAAACAACAGAGTTGTCTCTTCAGACAACAATTTCACAGCGTGCTATTCGTGTTCAACCATAATCATGTTTACAAAAATACACACAAAACAATATAGTTATGAATACAAAAAAGGATTTACCATTATCGAAGCTTTGGTGGCTATTTTTATTCTGACTGTTTCTGTAACTGCACTGATGTCTGTAGTAACTCAAGGTATTTTTAATTCTTCATATATTAAAAATAAAGCAGTTGCAATTTCTTTAGCTCAGGAAGGTATGGAACTTGTTCGAAATATTCAAGACTCAGCTTTGTTGTCTAACGAATATGTTGATTTCGACTCGTTGGCTTCAGATGTTTTTCCCCCTTGTGTTTCTAATGATGGGGTTTGTACAATTGACCCACTCTCTCTTGAGGTTGCTTCTTGTCAGGATGAATGTCCGCTTCGTTTATCTGATACAGGTTATTTTAATTATACCTATGGAGAAGTGAGTCCTTTTACTCGTACTATTACAATGAATTCAGATACGGTTGATTCTGGAACTGTAGAGGTTATTGTGTCCTGGGTACAGGGAAATACTCCCCGCGAAGTTGCGTATCAATCAAATCTATTTCTTTGGATAGAATAAATATATGAATATCATATCTTACAAACAAGGTTTTATATCTCTATTCACAGTTCTACTCGCAACTGTGATTTTGGCTATTACGATTGGTATGTCTTCGGTTGCTTTAAAACAAATCGTACTGACTTCAACGGTTGATGATTCAAACGAAGCCTTTTATGCTGCTGATTCTGCTCTTCAATGTGCAATTATGCTTGATGTTCAAGGTATTTTCCAAGTTGGAGGTCCTGATGAAGTTTACTGTGGTTCAATAGGTCCAATTTCTATTGACGACAGTGACTCAGGTATTTTTATTTTTAATCAACAGACAAATGGATTTGAGTGGGCTAATTCAAACTGTACTCGAGTTCGTGTGGAAAAAGATGCTGCTGCGACTCAAATTGAAGCACTTGGATATAATGTTACCTGTGACCAAGTTGGGCAAAGTCCAAGAACTGTAGAGCGTGCCCTACGGGTAAGGTATGGAAATTAATTCATATTCAAATCTATTGAAAAATGCTATAATCTCTTTGTGAATAAGGCTGAAATCGAAAAAAGAATGAATAAATTGTATGATCTTGTTCGGTATCATGCTGATTTGTATTACACAAAAGATACACCTGAGATTTCAGATGAGTCATACGATTCTCTCCTTGAAGAGCTTCGGCTTCTCGAAGAAAAACATCCTGAGTATAAACAAAATAACTCACCAACCTCACAAGTTTTTGGTGAGGTTATTGAAAGTTTTCAAAAAGTAAAACACAAATACAAGCAATGGTCATATGACAATATTTTTGATTATCAAGATTTGATTGCTTGGGAAGAGAAAATCAAGAGATTTATTTCAAAAGAAGAAGGTCTTGAAAATGAAAAACTTGAATACGTGACAGAACTTAAAATAGACGGACTTAAAATTATTGTCGAATATCGGGATGGTTTTTTGATACAGGCTCTTACTCGAGGAGATGGAGAAGTTGGTGAAGATATTACTCATAATGTAAAAACTATTGAAAGTATTCCTCATAAACTTACGAAACAAATTTCAGGTATTTTTGTCGGTGAGGCATGGCTCTCAAAAAAACAATTTGAAAAAATAAATAAACAAAGAGAAAAAAATAATGAACCTCTTTTTGCAAATCCAAGAAATGCCGCAGCTGGAACTCTTCGCCAGCTCGATTCCTCTATTGCTCGAGAAAGAAAATTAGATTCTTTCTTTTACGATATTAATGAGGTTGAAGGAACTGAGAATCCAGATACACAAATGGATCAATTGCAACTTTTGCGAGAACTTGGTTTTCAAACTGAGCCTCATACAAAACTTTGTACAACCAAAGATGATATTCAAGAATTTTATCTAGAGTGGTCTTCTCAAAAACAAAGTCAACAATTTAATATTGATGGAATTGTTATTAAAATAAATTCCAAAAAAATTCATAAGGCACTTGGATACACATCAAAGGCTCCTCGTTTTGGTGTTGCATATAAACTTCCTGCTGAAGAAAAAACAACAATAGTAGAAGATATTGATGTGCAAATTGGTAGAACTGGCGCACTGACTCCTGTTGCTCATCTTAAACCGGTCTTAATTGACGGTTCCATGGTTTCAAGGGCAACTCTTCATAACCAAGATGAAATTGATAGGTTGGATGTTCGAATAGGTGATACTGTTGTTGTGAAAAAGGCTGGTGATATTATTCCTGAAATTTCTCGAGTTCTTTTAGAGCTTCGAAACGGAAAAGAAAAGACATTTAATATTGAAATTTTTGCAGAGCAAAAAGGTTGGACTATACACAAAGAAAAAACCGGAAAAGAAGAGAGTAGTGCTTGGTATATTTCCTCAGAAGATAATGATGAAGTTCAAATTCAAAAAATAATTCACTTTGTTTCAAAGAAAGGGTTTAATATTGTTGGTTTCGGAAAAGAATATGTAAGAACTTTTTATCAAGAAAGCTTGATATCTTCGATGGAGGATATTTTCACCTTACAAGCAAATGATATTTTAAAGCTTCCAGGTTTTAAGGAGAAATCTGTAACCAATCTTTTAACCGCAATTGAACATTCAAGAAAAATATCACTTTCAAAATTTTTGTTCGCTCTGGGGATACGACACGTAGGAGAAGAAACAGCTGTTTTACTAGCTGAAAAATTTAAGACAATTTCTGACCTGTCTCAGGCGCACTTTAACCAGCTTGTTGCGATTGACGGAATTGGTGATGTTGTAGCTCAAAGTATCGTTGAATATTTTGATACAAATGATCTTTCAAAAATCCTTTCATTTGTTTCTTTTGAGAAAGAAACAAAAACTTCAAATCTGTTGTCTGGAAAAACAATCGTTGTCACTGGGACTCTTCAAGATTTTGGAAGAGATGAAATAAAAGAAGTTATAAGAAATAACGGCGGAACTATTTCTTCTTCTGTTTCTAAAAACACTAGCTTTGTTTTGGTTGGAGAAAAACCAGGCTCTAAAAAAGAAGATGCGGAGTCACTCGGAATCCAAATAATTTCTGAGCAAGAATTTAAAAAACTTATTTCTTAAATTTGATATACTACATAGTATAAAGTATGAAGCACGAAAATAACTTTTTCATGTATGCAATAGCATCTGCATTTCTCATGGTATCAGGAATGATGCTTATTTCGAGTGCTTCTTATGAAAGAAATGTTAATCTTTCAGCAAACATTGTTTCTGTTACAGCTATTGTTCCCGAAAAGGAAATATATAAACCATATTCAGTATCAGGCTCTATTACTGGTTTGGATGAAAATTCAAAACAGGTTGTAAAAGTTTCTTTGTGGCGTGAAAATGGAGACGGCGCAATGAAGCAGATTGATTCTCTGCAGTTAAATGAAACAACAGGATTTTCTTACTCATTTGAAAATCTGCGAGCTGGGTTATATGCTCTCAAACTCGAACCAAGTGATGGGGTAGATGTTTTGGAACCAAGGGCATTTATTCAAGGTATTTCTGAAAGTTCACATATTATGTTTATCTCAACCACGCCGGAATATGTAAACTACATCGCTCCTAATTTCACAGTTTCAGAGACTTTATAAGGGTATCTTGCGCTTATAAGTCATACAAACTATACTTATCACCATGACACATGAAGAAATAAAAAAGCTCGGTTTCCTTGCTCGAATTGAGGTTTCTGAAGAAGATACTGTCCGCTTTGCGGGAGATATGGATAATATTCTTAACTTTTTAAAGCAGATTGAATCTGTTGATGTTTCAGATGTTACTCCAGTACATCGTTTTAAAAATGTTTCTCGGGAAGATGGAAATCCATATGAAAAAGGTCAATTCTCTCAAGATCTTTTGGCGGAAGCTCCAGATGTGCAAGATGGTTTTATTAAGGTAAAGAAAATTCTCTAAATATGGAAATCGATATTCTCAAACTTACTGTAGCAAAAGCTCATGAAGATATGAAAGCAGGTCTTTATACTCCAAAAGATTTGTTTTTTGCTTGTAAAAAAAATATTGATGAAAGAAATGATTCAATTAATGCATTCCTTGAGGTTTTTGATGATGCAGAAGAAATGGCAATAAGGGCGGGTGAGATGTTTCAAAATGGAACAGCAACTCTTATGACTGGAATCCCTGTTTCTTTGAAAGATAATATTTTATACAAAGGTCATCGAGTGAGTGAATCATCAAAAATTCTTGAAGGATACAAAGCTCCGTATGATTCAAAAGCAGTTGAAGAGCTCAAAAAAGTCGGCGCTGTGATTATTGGACGAACAAATATGGATGAATTTGCTATGGGTTCTTCAACAGAGTCAAGTGCGTATGGAATTACAAAAAACCCATTAGACGAAACAAGAGTTCCAGGGGGTTCTTCAGGTGGAGCGGCGGCAAGTGTTGCTATGGGTGGATGTCTTGTTGCTCTTGGATCTGACACAGCGGGATCTGTTCGACAACCTGCAGGTTTCTGTGGAGTTGTTGGACTGAAGCCAAGTTATGGAACTGTTTCCCGAAGTGGGCTTATGTCTATGGGATCTTCACTTGATGTTATTGGACTACTTGGAAAAACAGTTGAATGTGCACGAGCTGCATATGATGTGATTGCTGTAGCTGATTCACTCGACGGAACTTCTGTTTCAGATGAAATGAGAAAAGCTGTTGTTTCAAAACCAGTTACAAAAATCGGTATTCCAAGAGCCTTTGTGCAAATGGAAGGAGTCACAGAAGAAGTGAAGCAGAGATTTTTTGAAACTCTTGAAAAACTAAAACAAAATGGATATGAGATTATAGACATTGAACTTCCACATATTCATTACTCACTTCCAACATATTACATCGTAATGCCGGCTGAAGTTTCAACAAATCTTGCGCGGTATGATGGTGTAAGATTTGGGCTTTCTGTTCCAGGAAAGAATCCAGATGAATCATATATGAAAACTCGAGAGACTGGATTTGGGAGAGAAGTAAAGCGAAGAATCTTGCTTGGTACTTATGTGCTTTCTCATGGATATGCTGATGCATACTATAATAAGGCGATTAAGGTACGTCATAAAATTACAAAAGAAATTGAAGAAGTTCTTAAAACTGTGGATGTTATTGTAACACCAACATCGCCAGCACCAGCATTTCAGTTTGGTGAAAAACAAGACCCTCTTCAATTGTACGCTGCTGATATTTTTACTGTACCAGCAAACATTGCAGATATTCCAGCGATTTCGATTCCAAACGGAATGAATAAGCAAAATCTTCCGCTTGATATTCAAGTCATGGGTTCATATCTTCATGATCAAGACATGCTCTCGTTTGCTCAAAAACTCGAACAAATAATTTCACAATAGAAAACTTTTTACATAGCTCCATGATATAATGGAGCTATGTTTAATTCTGGTAACTTTGAACCAACATATTTAAATGTCGAATACCTCTTCTTCTTGGTTTATAGACTTTTTAAAGGAATTGTAAATTTCTTTAAGGGGCTTTTTACTGGTTTTAGTGGAGAGTCGAGATTTCTAAAATTTTATACAAGCACTGGAGGTGAAGGGAACTGTAATCCATTTCTTGGTGATATTTGTTCTTCTACTACCTCTGGAGATGTTGGTGGGATTTCTTCTTCTGGAGCGGCTGCGTTTGGAATGGGGCTTCGTGTTTTTCTTATAATCCTCATCCTTCTTCTTTTGTGGGTGATTATCTACTCGTATCGTGAATGGAAAAAAGTAAAAGACGCATCGGATAAACATATTGAAGGTTTAATACCTATTGAAACACCAGAGCAAAAAGAAAATAAACGATGGAAACATGTCCAAGAGTTGATTGCAACAAACAATCCGAATGATTGGCGAATGGCAATTCTTGAGGCGGATTCAATGCTTGAAGATTTAACTATTGCGATGAACGTGCCCGGTGATACACTTGGAGAAAGACTCAAGGCTATTGAACCAAGTGATTTTCTTACACTTCAAAATGCTTGGGAAGGTCACAAAGTGCGAAACCTTATCGCTCATCAGGGAAGCACGTTTCAGCTTGATCAAAGAACAGCTCTGAATGCTATAAAGAATTTTGAAGCAGTATTTCAAGAGTTTGAGGTGATTTAAAAACAATAAAACCATCCTTTTGAAAAGGATAGTTTTTAGTAAATTATGATATTATTTTAAATATGAAAATAGTAATTACAGCAGGGGAAGCTTTTACAGATATAGATGTTTTTGCTTCTGCTGCCGCTTATTCGGAATTATTAAATCTCAAAGGTATTGAAAATCAAGTTGTTTTACCTGGAATTCTCAATGCTAGTGTGCCTAAAAAAATATTGGAATTATTTCAGAATTTTAAAACAAATCCAACGTTTGAAGACTTTGAAGTTGTTATTGTGGATGTTTCTGAGCCTGCATTCGTTGCAAAATTTGTAGATATTGAAAATATTTATGAGATCTATGACCATAGGTATGGGTTCGAAGATTTTTGGAGAGAAAAATTAGGTGAAAAATCCCACATTGATATGGTGGGGGCTTGCGCTACTCTTATTTGGGAAAAATATAAAGAATATGGATATTCTGAATCTATTTCACAAGCTTGTGCCAATTTAATTTCAATTGCAATTGTTTCAAATACTCTTGATTTTAAATCTTCAGTTACTACACAAAGAGACATTATTGCTTTTGAGGAGTTGTCTAAGTTTACTAATCTTTCAGACACTTGGAAAAAAGATTATTTTAATGATGTTGAAAGCTCTATCTTCCAAGATATAAAAAATGCAATAGCTGGAGATACAAAAAAAATTAACTTCGGGGATAACGCAGTTGTTATGGGGCAATTAGAGTTGTGGAACGGTGGTTCTGTGATTTCGGAATACGCGAAAGATATTGAAGATATAATGAATTCTTTTGATGATGAAAATTGGTTTTTGAGTATAGTTTCTATTTCTGAAAATAAAAACTATTTTTATACTAAAAGTGTTTATGTAAAAGATATATTATCAAAAATCATTCCAATTAACTTTAAAGAAGATATTGGGTTTACTGATAAACTCTGGTTAAGGAAAGAAATTCGTAAAAAGCTTTTATTGCTTTAAAAATAAAAAAAGAAAAACACCTATTTGAAAATAGGTGTTTTTCTTTTGGCGCAGTCGACGAGACTTGAACTCGCAACCTCCCGCGTGACAGGCGGGTGCTCTAACCAGTTGAGCTACGACTGCATTTGTAACCTTGGGTAACATTATACTAGCATATCTGCTGGTATTTTGTCACTTGTGTCGAGGGAGAGAATTGGTCAGGAATATTTTGCTTCGCAAAATTTCACGACCCTGCCTCAGCTGTTTCGCTTCGCTCAACATGCTTCCGGCTTTCAATTCTCTACGAAAAGCAAATAAATTTGCTTTTCTCCCTCTAAACTTTTTTTAAAAGTTTTGTGTCGAGGGAGAGAATTGAACTCTCGACCTCAGCGTTATGAGTGCTGCGCTCTAACCATCTGAGCTACCCCGACGTCTATATTGTAGGGAGAGGCACTTTGGGGTGTCACTCCCATATTTTATTTGTGCGAATATTGTATTTGACAAGACTCGCATTGTTGCGGGATCTGGACTCGAACCAGAGTCTTCAGGTTATGAGCCTGACGAGATACCACTTCTCTATCCCGCTATATAATTTACTTTGCAAAACAGGGAAGCTTGGTAAGACTCAAAACCTTTCAGGTTATTCGCTCTTATGATTTCCTTTCGGAGATACCACTTCTCTATCTTGCGATATTTACATACCTTTCGGCACGTCACACACTATAGCATAAATGACATTTTATGCAAATTTTATTATACCCATTTCCATAAGTCCTGTTATACTAGAGATATTAATATAATAGTAATTTTTTTATGTATTACAACGTTGATTTACTTGCGATACTCGCAGCTTCCATAGGATCCTTTATTTTTAGTTGGTTTTGGTATTCCCCAAAGATTTTTGGTACAGTATATCGAAAACTTCAACCTGTGATTCTTTACGAAGACTTAAGTATTAATAGAGCAAAAAAAGTAAATCGAAATGCTTCAATATTAATGTTTTTAACAAACATGATTCAAGCTTCTGTGTTGTATTTCCTTGTCTTCATCACACGAGCAGGATCAGTTGCTCAACTTATGACAATCGTATTTCTTACTTGGGCGGGATTTAGTTTGGTTAATATTATTATGGATGTTATGTGGAAAGATATTTCCCCAAAACTTATCATTATCGATGGATTCTTTTCATTGTTCTCAAGTGTTTTGATGATGTTTATTCTTCTTCTTATTCTTTAAAATACATACATTGAAAAAGCTGAGTAAATAGGCTATATTGCTGATACTCAGCAATGCCGTTGTAGCTCAGCTGGTAGAGCACTCCCATGGTAAGGGAGAGGTCTCGGGTTCGATCCCCGACAATGGCTCAATATTTATGCAACATTCTTGGGAACGGGAATATACAAACCCCACATTTATTTCAAAAGACGGAAAGCCTCAAGAGGACTTTCTCAAGTTTTTGAAATGGGTGAAAAAGAACAGAGTGCGAGAGTTGGAAGGATCGAGTATTCTTGATGCGGGTTGTGGTACGGGAAGAAACGCATTCTATTTGGTAGAAAAATACGATGCAAAAGTAGAGGCTTTTGATTTTGCAAAATCTGCAATCTCTTTTGCAAAAGAAAACTTTTCTCATCCACATATTTGTTTTTCTGTTCACAATATGAAAGACACACTCTCATATTCTGATGAAAGTTTTGATTTTGTCTTTGATATCATGGCTTCGTTTTCGCTTTCTGATGGTGATAGAGAAATATACCTCCAAGAACTTCATAGAGTTTTGAAGCTGGATGGGCTCATGTATGTACGAACCCTTGCAAAAGAAGGAGACAAGAATGCTCAGTTTTTGATTAAGAATAATCCAGGAGACGATCCTGATACCTATATCCACCCAACCTTGTTGTCACAAGAAAAAGTTTTTTCAGGTCCAAGTTTTAAAGAAGTATATGAAAAATATTTTGAAGTAGTGTTTATGGAACGAAAAAGCGGGTATCAAAAATTTGATGGACAGCCATATAAAAGAAATTATTGGAATGTATATTTAAGAAAAAATGTCTAAAGAGGAAATTCAAAAAAAGATAGAGATACTTGAAAGTGAAATGTCTTCACCGCATTTTTGGTTTGATAAAAATACTGCTCAAGCAAAAATTAAAGAACTTCAAGAACTCAAAGATGAACTTTTGGGTGTTGGCAAGTATGATAAGCTCGGATCGGTGATTACTATTTTTGCTGGTGTTGGAGGTGATGATGCAGAAGATTTTGTTTCCATGCTCTATAAAATGTATTCAAAGTATTGTGACGGAAAAGGTTGGCAACAAAATATTTTGAACGAAAGTGAAAATAGTAACGGAGGTTATAGAAGTATCACTCTTGAAATTCCGAATAAAAATTCTTATGGAGTTTTGAAAAATGAATCAGGGGTTCACAGACTTGTTCGAATTTCTCCATTTAACGCTCAAGGAAAAAGACAAACCTCCTTTGCTATGGTAGAAGTTGTTCCGCTTATTGGTGATACCGAATCCTTTGTTTTGGATGAAAAAGATTTGAAAATTGAATTTGCAAAATCAGGCGGTGCAGGAGGACAAAATGTAAATAAAAGAGAAACAGCGGTGCGAATTGTTCACACGCCAACAAATATTTCTGCAGGATGTCAGAGCGAGAGAAGTCAGGAGGCAAACAGAGAAAAAGCAATGAATCTTTTGAAAGCAAAACTCGTGAAAAAATTTGAAGAAGATAAAAAGAAAGAAGAAGCAGGACTTGCGATTTCAAAGACGGTTGAGATTGAGTGGGGGAATCAAATTCGAAACTATGTTTTGCATCCTTATAAGCTTGTTAAGGATCTTCGAACAGATTTGGAAACAAGTAATGTTGACGCTGTACTCGCTGGGGATATTGAGGGATTTATTCAAGCGGAAAGAGAACTCTAAAATTAAAAGCCCAAAAGGGCTTTTTAGTTGAGTGAAAATTTTATTTTTAAGACTCCCCAGATTGCGTATTTAGGAATTATGATTTGGAATTTGTTTTTGGTAATCCAATTTTTGCACTTTTTTGCTTTGGACATGGTTTTGAAATTTTTTTTATTATACAATAATTAAATAATATTAACAAGTATTTCTTATATTGCTTGCGAGTTATCTATAAATAGTTACCATAGTGTGTATGGATCATCTTTTAAGGAATAGAAAATCTAAAGAAGAGCTTCTGGCTCATCTTGAACAAGAAACCTTTAAACGAAAGACTATTTCGTTTTATCGCTATGTCAAAATTTCCGACCCAAAAGCTATAAGAGATATGCTTTTCGAAAAACTTGAAAAGTTCAGTTGTCTTGGAAGAATATATGTTGCTCAGGAGGGTATTAATGCTCAGATGAATATCCCAGAGCATAATTTTGAAGCTTTTGATTATTTTATTCAATCAATCCCGGAATTTAGAGGTGTGCCTTATAAGGTTGCTGTTGAGGAAAAAGGAAAATCTTCTTTTTTGAAATTAACAATAAAAGTGAAAGAAAAAATTGTTGCCGACGGACTCAATGATTCGACTTTTGATCCGAGTAATACTGGTGAATATGTAACAGCAGAAGATGTGAATGATATGATTGATCGAGGTGTAACTGTGATTGATATGCGAAATGCATATGAAGCAGAAGTTGGTCATTTTGAAAACGCAAAAATTATGCAGGTTGATACTTTTCGAGAACAGCTTGCAAAGGTTGAAGAAGAATTTAAGGATGATAAAAACAAAGAAGTTCTTCTGTACTGCACTGGAGGTATTCGATGTGAAAAGGCGAGTGCGTGGATGAAGCATCGAGGGTTCCAAAATGTAAAACACGTGAAGGGTGGAATTATTGATTACGCACATCAGGTGCAAGAAAAAGGACTTCTAAATAAATTCAAAGGAAAGAACTTTGTCTTCGATGAGCGTCTTGGTGAACGTATATCTCCAGAAATAATTTCAAATTGTCATGTGTGTCAGAGTGTGAAATCAGATGATCACTTTGATTGTAATAATAAGTACTGTAATCGATTGTTTATTTCCTGCGAGTCATGTTTAGAAAAACACAAGGGATATTGCGGAACTGTTTGTGGTATTCTCGACGGAAAACCAAGATGGATACAAAAGCTGTTTATCTTTAAACCAAAGCAGTCAAAAAATGGAGTATTTAGAAAAAGATATTTTAGAACTAAAAAATTAGCATAGGTAATTATTAAGTGATATTATGAAATAATATGGATAAAAAATTAAACCAATGGTGGTTTCGATTATTAAAAGTAATTTATGTTATTCTATTTTTAACCACAATCGGTTTTTCTCTGGGGGTTACTTTAAGTGATTCAAAACCTCATACAAATATTTATCTAAGTACATATAATTTTATGTGCCAAGATGGTTCTGTTCACGGTAAATATGATTCAGTTCTCCTAGATAAACAATATTACTTAGATGTCGAATATTTCGATTTTTATGATGTTACTTATAAAAGACTTGCTCGTTTTCAATGTCAATATAATGAATATCTAAAAACTTTAGATGAAGAAGATAAAAAAGAGTGGTATACATTGGCAATTAATAATGAAATTGAAGATTTATCAATAACAAAAAACTATACAATTGGTTTTGAAGAGAAAATTATCACTGGTACTTGGCAAGAATATTATCTTCTTATCTTGTTGTCGTTGATAGTCCCGATTATAGTTTTTAGTTTAATAAGATATATTTTCTTTTATGTTGCAAAAAATGAACATAAATTCATATTTAATGAGTTTAAAAATATCAAATAATTTTTATGGAAATTAATATACATACACAAGAAGAACAAGATTTGAGAAAGAGTCTTGCAGAGCGAACTGATGCAGAAGCGATGAGAATGCATCGATATCTTTCAATGCCAGATTTGGCTCGAACTCCTGGAAGTCCGCTCCATGAAATCGTGAGACGAGTACAAAAAGTTCCAGCGCTTGCTGGACTTGATATTATTCAAATCCCAGAAATTGTCCCTGCTGAAATCACTTTTGATCTTTTTGATTTTCCTCTCGATCACGTCGCGCGAAGTACTTCTGATACATATTATGCAAACGACAGTCATATTCTTCGAACACACAATACAGTGTCTTGGTATTACTATTTCCACAATCAAGATGTGATTGAACGAGCAAAACGAAAAGAACATCTTGGCGCACTTTGTTTTGGAAAAGTATACCGAAAAGATGAAATTGATCGAAGACACATGAATGTTTTTCATCAAATTGATGGATGGAAACTTATCCCAAATGAAGAAGGAGTAATGCCGCTCGACGAGCTCAAAAGAGTGCTTTCAGAAATTGTAGAAACTGTATTTGGAAAAGAAACAGAATATCGATTTTTGGAAGATACATTTCCATACACAGATCCATCAACACAGATTGAAGTAATGGTGAACGGACAATGGGTTGAAATTCTGGGTGCGGGAATGGTCAAACCATCAGTACTTAAAAAAATGGGAATTGAAGGATATAACGGTTGGGCATTTGGTTTTGGTCTTGAACGTCTTGCTATGCTTTCGATGGAACTCCCAGATATCCGACTTCTTTGGTCAGATGATGAGCGAGTTAAAAAACAACTTGTTCTTGGAATAAAGTTTCAGGAGGTAAGTAAATACCCACCAGTAATTCGAGATATTTCATTTTTGGTAGACACAAAAGATTTTCAACCAAATAATTATTTTGACCTGGTTCGAGATGTTGTGGGAGACACAGCAGAAGAAATGGCTTTGATTGACGAGTATGAAAATGCTGCAAAATTTGGAGAAGGAAAGAAAAGTTATGCATACAGAATTACATACCGCTCACTCGATCGAACACTTACCGATGAAGAGGTAAATTCGCTTCATAAGAATCTTGAAGATAAAACAAAAGAAATACTGCACGCTGTAGTACGATAAAAAGAACCCCTCTAAAGGGGTTCTTTTTATCCCCAGTTTAATTAAAAAAATCCTTCTATAATTAAACTATTATAAGTTTATAAGCACTGTATATAAGTTTTTATGATTAAAAATATGTTTAGCGAAAAAGTGTCTACAAGTAAGAAGACACTTACTGCTGTGTTTGTGGTAGGGGTTTTGTTATTTTCTGCTTTGGTTATTAATTCTATTCAACAGAAAACAAACCTTCAGGCTCAATCTGGTTTTTTGGTTCGAACCCTTTCTAATTTAATAGGAAGTAGACTCGATCCGCTAAAAAATATACCAAATGATAACTTAACATTTTCTTCTGAATCAGCGCAACAGAATAATGCTATTCTTTTTACAGAAGAAGGACAGCCGATTATTGATTTTAATAATTTAGATAGTATAAAAAACTCATCAGCTACCGGGTCTAGTTCTGGTTTTTTTATTTTGCCAGAAGATAAAGATCCGCTAGGAGTAAATTCCTATATTGTTACATTCAAGGCGGATCCAATTGCAGAAAAAGCAAAAAATGTTTTAGCGTCCCAAGGAAAAGAAATTTTACCTGGTGAAAAAAATAAAGAAGCGCTAAAACAAGATCTTCAAAAAATTAAACCTCAAATTGATTCTCAAAAAACACTTATTGCAAATCAGCAAAATGGACTACTTACAAAAGTAGGTTCTGAATTTGGTGATGTTAAAAGTACACGAGGATCAGTAAAAGTTTATAATGATGGACAAAAAGAGGTTACAGTGCGACAACTTAAATCTGCCATCAATGCAGTGACTATTTCTAACGTAACCGAAGATGAAATAAAACAACTTACTCGAGGTGTCTCAAATATTGAAAGAATCGAGAAAGCTCAACTAATTACTGCAGACCTTACTGATACAGCAGAAATTATTAATACAGAACAATTACAACAGTACTTAGGTGCAAACGGAGTTCCTCTCACTGGACAAGGAACAATTATCGGAGTTGTTGATACAGGGGTGGACTACACTCATCAAGATCTTGGTTCTTGCAGTTTCCTTCTTGAGGCTGGTTGTAAGGTTGCTTATGGATATGATTTTGTTAATAACGATCCAGATCCTATGGATGATCAGGGGCACGGGACTCATGTGGCTGCAACCGCTGCTGGAAATGGTTACTATACTCAATCTAATGGAAATACACAGCCTCTTCTTGGAATTGCTCCTGATGCAACAATATATGCATTTAAAGTTCTAGGAGCTAATGGATCAGGATCAAATGTTGGTGTTATTGCAGCTATGGAGGCTTGTGTAGATCCAAACGGAGACGGAGACATTTCTGATCGAGTTACTGTTTGTACATTAAGTCTCGGTTCTGCTAATGGTAATCCAACAGACGCAACTTCACTTGCTGCAGATGCCGCTGTTGATGCGGGGGTTATTATGACAATCGCTGCTGGAAACGATGGTCCTGGTCCTGAAACAATTGGATCACCGGGAACTTCAAGAAAAGCTATTACAGTTGGTGCGGCTTGTAAACCTTCTCAGGTTGGCAATGATGCTCTTTGTAATGAAGCAGTTGCTTCGTTTTCTTCGCGTGGTCCAGTACTTTTCAGTGAAAATGGACAAAATATTTCTATAAATAAGCCAGATGTCGTTTCTCCAGGTGTTTCAATATGTGCTGCACAATGGGGTGATTGGTTACAAGGAAAATCATGTCTTGGAGATAACCAACATATTGCTATTAATGGTACATCGATGGCAACACCAACAGTTGCTGGACTTATGGCATTGTTAGCTCAAGCACATCCTGAAAAAAGTGTTGCTGAATTAAAAGAAGCATTGATGACAAGCGCAACAGATCTTAATCTTCCTGTTAGTGTGCAAGGGCAAGGTTTGGTTGATGGTCAAGCTGCTTTAGAGACTCTCGGAATACCAAATGCATTTGTTCAAATTCAAGGTTTACCATTCAATGTTAATGATACGGGAAACTCTCAAACTGCTAGTTATTCAAAACAACTGACTTTGACCAATACTTCAAATACACCTCTTAATCTTACTGCTACCCGTGTAACTTCAAATGCAGGTGTTGATCTTACATTTCCTGGAACTGTTTCTATTCCTGTCGGTGGTCAACAAAATTTCAACATCACTATGGGTATTGACCATACTCAAGCAATATCTGGAAATACTAAAGAAACTATTAAGTTAATGAATGGTTCAGAAAGTGTAAATCTTACAATTTCTAGAAAAACACCAGATTATCTTACGACAAATAAAACAAAACTTGATTTTGGATTGTTTCACGCATCTCAAGCAAACTTTAGTGCAACATTACCCATTCAATTAACAAATAGAATGAATTTCCAAGGAGAGACATATGATGTTGTGATTGATGAATCTCTCATTCAGACACCCTATCAAGATAATATTACTGTTACACCTTCTAGTTCTCAAATTACCCTGAATGCTGGACAGCAAACAACATTGAATGTTTCTATGTCTGCACTCTCTGCTACTGGTAACATACTTCCTAATAAGGAATATAAAGTTATATTGAAACTCGTTTCTGATAAAGAAACTATCCCTATTGAACTTACTCTTTTCAGAGGATATAGTTTTGAATTGTATTATGGAAATGTTGTGCCTGATATGGCTACTGTGTCTGGATCAACATGGCAGCTTTCTTATGTTCCTAATCCACAAGCTCAAAGCATGATATTTAAGACTACTCAACAAGGTCCTTATCACGCTATTGGTATTTATACAGATAACCAATCTGGATTTCAAAGATTAACAACTATTTATCAACATGATATAGGGCTCAATGGAAGTACCGGAGTTGTTACTTATGATATTTCAAAAAATAAAGCAGAGCATAGAATAGAGAATACTTACTCTGGTAACGCTTGTGTTTTTAGAACTATTCCAGACACTGGTGAATGGTCAAGAGGGTTAACTTCTTCAATAGGAGGAAAAATTGCGGTTGAATATAATACAATCCCTGAAAATATGCACTTCTCTTTGATTTGCGGAGACTTAATGCCGGCAAATGATAGAATCATATTTTCTCAGATTTATCTGACTGAAGGATTGAATCAAGATTTTTCTTTGAATAATAATACTGCTGATATATCAACTCGATATATGTATGGTTTTGACAATAGAGAAGGAGAAGACACATTATCTCTCGGAATTAATATTTGTAATTTTAGGTCATTTAGAGAAAATGGTGAAGTTGATAGTAGGTATAATTTGTGTAATCTCTGGCAATATGAAGGAGGTGGATTAAATATAGAAGAGGGCGGAAGTGCGATTATTGAAGTACGAAGTCTTCACACTGATACTCCAGAAACAGCTGAGGTTCCTTCTTATCCAGCATTTCGTATTCACGCATTAAGCGGAACAGGAACCCCTGCTGATGAATATATGTATGTTACTCCTGAAATGTTTGGAACTTCTGAAAAAATGTTCGCCTGGGCTCCAGGTATGACGGGTGCACTTACTACAAGTCAATCAACTTTAAATTATTATCAAACACACAAAATTCCACTGGTGAACGATGACTTCATAACAGTAGGAACTGGTCCTGTTGTTGATACATCTTCAATAAAAGCTTTTAAAGATGATTTTGGATTTGTTTCTGGAAGAGATGCTAGTTACTTTAGTATGTATCGATATGCGGATGGAACTACTGAATCAGCAATGTCTCAAAATCCAAACCCAACAAAGGCAAGAATTAATTTCTTTAGAGATGGTCAGCTTGTAAAAACTGTAACGCCTAAGATGGATAGTTTCTTTGAAATGGCTGGTTCAAATATTCCAGATGAAGAAGGTGATCTGAAAGGAAATAATTATGGAGGTCCAGTTGTTGGAGACTATCGAATTGAAATTGATAGAATAGGTAAATTTAATGGGCAGGAACAGGATGGATTTTTCTCAAGCGAGCTAGAGTTTGATATTTCTTCAAATATTGTTGACTCAACTCCTCCATTTATAAAAACTATTCAACTTGTTCAAGATGGAATTTTGCAAAATAACTTCGACCCCCAAAATCCGGGAACTTTGCGTCTATATGTTGATCCAGGTAAAGGTATTCAATCTCACAACTTAACAGAAGACTCTGTAGGAGCTTATAATATTTCATTTATGAATGACTCTATCACTTCTATTACAGTTTTTGCAGGAGATTCATATAATCAATTGACCGCTCTGCCGAACCCTCAATTAACAGATGGTTACTATGCAGTGAATCTTGGTTCTCTTGTTGCAGCTCCTAACGAATACAAATATTTTAGAGTTGAAGTACAAGATGTTGCTGGAAATAAAATCAAATATAATTTTGCTATTGAAGTAGGTGAATCACTTACAATCGAGGATATTGCAGATGAGTTACTTTTGGTTTGTGTTAAGAGTGCTCCTCTCATTGCTTACTCTCCAGCGACTCCATTGGTGATTGCTGGCGCACCGTATATTACATTCGATATGTCGATAAAAAATCAAGATTCTCAAGCTTGTGCTCCTACCGCACACACTGTTACACTTAAATCAAGCCAGTATCCTCCACTTAATAGTAATGCTACAGGAACGCCAAAGATTAGAATGACTCAATGGAGTAATACACTTTCTCCAACATTTCCTACAACCACAAGTTATGTGTATACAAATCCTTACAATCCTGGCGCTACTATAGTTAGAAAAATTACTGTGAGAGCTGATGCCGGACTTGCTAACGGAAACTATCAAATTGGTGCAAGTGTAAAAGAGGGGCAAACCTCATCTACATCACCATCTACAGAATTAACCAATCTATTTGTTGATGTTGGAGTTGTTTCAGATGATCCAATTGATACACCAACTTGTACACCAAACACAACAAGCGTTACACTGAATCCTTCGCAGTCTACAATCGACTCAGGTGGTCCTGTAACATCATTCGGATTTACAATTACAAACAATGACTCAGCTCCTTGTTCACCTTCAAGCTTCTCTCTAGCATTTGATACCGATCAATTCCCAGCATCAATATCTGGAACAAGGAAGATTCGAGGTAGTGCGACAAATACGAGTTCATTTACAACAACAGAGTTTACGATTGCAAGTGGTTCATTAAATCCTGGACAGTCTTACACTGGAACAGGGTACCTTCGAGCTGATACCTATTTCCCAAATGGTTCATATCAAATTGGAGCAGTGCTTACTGATACAACAAACAATCAAACTCAAACAGTTCCTATGACTGTGGTTGTGAATGGGGCTGAAACAGAAAATCCAACAGGGGGAACATGTACAAGAAACCCTGCTACCGTTACCCCGATTGGTCTGATTGCTAGTCATCCAAATACAGAACTTACAACAAAAGCATACCAACTATCAATCACAAATAATGATAGTACTGGTTGTCCAAATACAACATTCAAAGTACTCATTACAGAACCGCTGGATGGATTTGGTTTAGGAAAATCAAATCTAGTAACACCGCAAAATAATCAAAACAAATTTGATCATTTCTGGTCTCTAGCTCCAGGACAGACACAAGTAAAAAATGTGTTTTATAGGAATTTTGGTTCCGTGACAGATCAGTTAGTGCCGTTGACTGTTCAAGTTACCGACATAACTCAAGTAGGTGGAGGTTCAACACATACACCTGCAACATTGCAAGGTTCAATCAAGTTTGGAAATCCTCAGTAATAATCTAAGAAAAAAGCCTTATTTAAAGGCTTTTTTCTTTTATTGCAATTCATGTAAATTATTGCAAAATGCTTATTTTAAAACGTTTTTATTGTTGTTTTGTGATATAATCTAGTCATATGGCAATCAATAAAAAAGAAGAAAAAGTCGAAAAGAAAAGCTATTCTGCAAAAGATATCTCTGTTCTTGAAGGACTCGAACCAGTACGAAAAAGACCAGGTATGTATATTGGTTCAACAGGACCACAGGGACTTCACCATCTTGTTTGGGAGATTTTTGACAACTCTCGAGATGAGGCAATGGCTGGAGAAGCAGACAAGATTGAACTTGTTCTTCTTCCTGGAAATAGAATCCGAGTTGCTGATAACGGACGAGGTATCCCAGTTGATAAGCACCCAAAAACAAAAGTTTCTGCACTTGAAACAATCATGACGGTTCTTCATGCCGGAGGAAAATTTGGAGATGGTGGATATCAGGTTTCAGGAGGGCTCCACGGAGTAGGTGCTTCTGTTGTAAACGCACTTTCTGTCTATACTCGAGCAGAGGTTCACAAAGAAGGTGGAATTTATGTTCAAGAATATTCTATCGGAAAGAAAAAAGCAGATGTTAAAAAAATAGGTTCAACAGATTACCGAGGAACCATAATGACATTTGAACCAGATATAGAAATTTTTAAGGAAATAAAATTTAATCTCGACACAATCATTAACCGAATCAGACAACAGGCTTACCTTGTGAAAGGTATGAAGGTTACTGTTATTGATGCTCGTGAGGTTGATAAGAAAATTGACCCAACATCTACATTTTGGTTTAAAGATCAAGGTGTTGAAGCTCCATCTCAAACTTTTTATTTTGAAGGAGGTCTGCAGTCTATGGTTGCTTTTTTTAACCAAGATCAAAAACCAGTTCATGACACAATTTTTTATGTAGAAAAACAGCAAGATGGAGTTGGTGTAGAAGTCGCACTTCAGTATGTGGATGATATTATTTCAAAAGTAAATGGTTTCGCAAATACAATTTTTACACCTGGAGGTGGAACACACATAACTGGATTTAAAACTGCTCTTACTAGAACAATTAATAACTATGTAAAAGCTAACAAGCTTGTTCCAGAAAAAGAAGGAACCTTTGATGGAACAGATGTTTTGGAAGGGCTTACGGCTGTTATTTCAGTAAAGCTCCCAGAGATTCAATTTGAGGGACAAACAAAAGATAAACTTGGTTCAGTAGAGGCTCGGGGAGCTGTTGAAACAGCTTTTGGAGAAGCTTTTACAGCTTATTTTGAAGAAAATCCAGACGAGGCTCGAGCCATTATTAAAAAATCTCTTCTTGCACTTCGTGCTCGAAAAGCTGCTAAAGCTGCTAAAGATTCTGTTCTTCGAAAAGGTGCTTTGGAAGGGATGACACTTCCTGGAAAACTTGCAGATTGTCAGACAAAATCATCCGATGAAGCAGAACTCTTCATTGTAGAGGGAGACTCTGCGGGGGGTTCAGCAAAAATGGGGCGAGACAGACGAACACAAGCCGTTCTTCCACTTAAAGGAAAAATTTTGAACGTTGAACGAGCGCGACTCGATAAGATGCTCGCTTCAAAAGAAGTAAAAGCTCTTGTGATCGCACTTGGAACTTCAATTGGTGATACCTTTGATTTAGACCGTGCCCGATATAAGAAAATTATTATCGCAACAGATGCTGATGTTGACGGTTCTCACATTCAAACTCTCTTGCTTACATTGTTCTATAGACACTTCAGAGAAATTATCGATGCTGGATACTTGTATCTTGCACAGCCACCACTTTATAAAATTGTAAAAGGAAAAGATATTCGTTATGCATATAACGATGATGAAAAACACAAGATTGTAAAAGAGCTTGGTGGTGAAGTTGAAGAAGTTTCTGAGGAAGGAGATGAAAAAGAAGAAGAGGAAGAAAAAGAAAAGAAATCAAACAATAAAATTAAGATTCAACGATACAAGGGACTTGGAGAAATGAATCCTGAAGAGCTTCGGGAGACAACCTTGGATAAAGAAAAGAGAGTCTTGAAACAAATTAATGTCAATGATGCAATTGAGGCTGACAAGATATTTGATACCCTTATGGGATCACTTGTTCCACCTAGAAAATCATTTATTCAAAATAATGCAAAACTTGCAGATATTGATCTCTAAAAGAAAAAGCGCCTCGCGGCGCTTTTTCTTATGAAAGAGATGATTTAATCATCTCTTTTAATTCCTTGATATGGTTTTCCTTGTCATTGACGAGGTTTTTCCAAAAGACTCTTTCTTCTTCAGAAGAAGCCTCTTCAAGGTAATGTTTTTTGATTCTCCAAAGACTTTTCTGCTCAGTGGTCATTTGGGTCATCAGGTTGTAAATATGGTTATCCATTGTAAATCTTGATTAGATTTATAAGGCGTTAATCCCGTTTTACCCCCAAAATCATTATATACTATTTAAAATAAAGATTTTTGCCCAGGTACTTGCTTTTTTATGGTTTTAGGATATACTATTTTCGTTATGGTAATTCGAATGAGACACACACGATCGCACACAAAAAATCGCCGATCGCATCATAAAGTAGCAAACCCTGCAATTTCTATTGATAAAGAGACAGGTACTCCTCACTTGCGACACCGAGTGTCTTTGGAGACTGGAATGTATCGAGGAAGAAAGGTTTTGAACACAACTAAAAAAGTTGAGAAAAAAATCGCAAAGAAGGCTTAGTCCTTCTTTGCGATTTTCTCTTTTTCCTATATACTACATACTGTTATTAGATTATTTATAACGAGTTCTTTTTCGTTCTTAACTTACAATTTATGGCAAATAGGCACCTTCAACGTTCAATAGTTTTACAAACCCTCTTTGAGTGGGATTTTAATCAGGATAAAGAAGATTTTGATATTGTTGCATCGCTTCATCGAAATATTGATGAATTCGCACCAGGTCTTACGGATCGGGCTTTTATGGAATATTTACTTCTGCTTGTGCACAAGAAAAGAAATCTTGTGGATGAAGTAATTACAAAAGCAGCACCGGAATGGCCAATCGAAAAGATTGCAAATGTCGATCGAAATATTCTCCGTCTTGGATTAACCGAGCTCTTGTTTGGAGAGCGTGATCAAGTTCCACCAAAGGTTGCTATCAATGAAGCAATCGAACTTGCAAAAACATTTGGAGGAGATAAAAGTTTTAAATTTATCAATGGAGTTCTTGGGGCGGTTTACAAAGAAATTGGTGAACCAGGAAAAGAGCAGGCAAGTAAACCAAAGAAAAAGAAAGTTGATGAACCAATTGATCCAGAAAAACTTCCTATTGAAAAGAAGGCTGGAGCGCTTGTCTATGCTATGGATGGTGATGAAATAAAATTTGCTTTTGTGCATGATGTTTTTGGCTATTGGACAATTGCAAAAGGTGGAGTTGAAGAAGGGGAAGATTCAAAAGATGGAGCTATAAGAAAGGTAAAAGAAAAAATAGGTGTTGATATTGAAATAATAGATTTGTTGGGAGAAAACGAATATATTGCTTCTCATCCAGAAAAAGGAAAACTTCGAAAACAAGTAAGTTATTTTCTTGGTAAGTCTAATTTTGTTCCACTTACTTTGAGTAAGGATGCTGGAGGGCTTAACGATGCAAAATGGTTCGATCTTTCTGAACTTCAGCAGGACTTTAATACCTATGACGATATTTACCCTTTGATTGCTCGTGCTGTCACAATTATTACACAGGCTAACTAGAAAATATGAAAGATTTTACTGAATTTGAAAAAAGAATTGGAGTTACTTTTCAAGATAAAAGTATTTTACAACAAGCTTTTACTCACCGTTCGTACATCAACGAACACCCAGGTCTTGATATCAAACACAATGAAAGATTAGAGTTCTTAGGGGACGCAGTTCTTGAACTTGTTTCAACCGAAGAACTTTTTAAAAGATATCCTGATGTACCAGAAGGAGAGCTTACTGCATACCGAGCCGCAATGGTAAATACAGTTTCTCTCGCGGAAACATCGAGTGAAATTGGACTTGATTCTTTTTTGCTTCTTTCAAAAGGAGAATCAAAAGATAAAGGAAAAGGACGCTCAAATATATTAGCAAACACTTTTGAGTCAGTGGTTGGGGCTTTATATTTGGATCAAGGGTATTCAGCAGCTCAAAAGTTTATTGCTGACACTTTGTTCCCTAAAATACAAGAAATTGTAGATAAAAAACTATATCGAGACGCAAAGAGTCTCGTGCAGGAAATGTCTCAAGAAAAACTTGGAGTTACTCCTTCATATGAAATTATCAGTGAAAAAGGACCTGATCATGATAAGCATTTCACTGCTGGAATTTATTTTGGAGAAGAGCTCGCTGCTCAAGGACGAGGCGCTTCAAAGCAAGAAGCTGAACAAGCCGCGGCTCGAAAGGCTCTCGAAGAACGAGGTTGGCTCGATGATTAATTAACAAAATCCCTTATTGTAAGGGATTTTTTAATGGTACAATATACAAGTATCTATGCTTAAAAGTCTTGAATTAAACGGTTTTAAATCATTTGCTAAAAAATCCGAACTCGAGTTCGGTTCTTCAGTTTCGGCGATTGTTGGACCAAATGGTTCAGGAAAATCAAATGTCGTAGAGGCATTTCGATTTGTGCTCGGAGAACAGTCTATCAAATCAATGAGGGGAAAATCAGGAAGTGACCTTATCTTTAAAGGATCAAAAACAATTGCAAAGCTAAACAGAGCAAAGGTTACTATTGTTTTTGATAATAAAAAAAAAGTTTTTAAATTGTCAGCTTCTGAAGGTGAACAAACTCTCAATCTTGATTTTGATGATATTGAAATCGCTCGAGAAGTTTTTGCTGATGGGACAAATAAATATACGATCAATAACACTGAAGTTCGTTTGAAAGATATTCATGAACTTCTTGCCTCTGTACATGTTGGTTCATCTGGTCATCATATTATCTCTCAAGGTCAAGCCGATAGACTTTTGTCATCAAATGGAAAAGAAAGACGCCAGATGATTGAAGACGCACTTGGGCTCAAAGTTTATCAAACAAAAATAAAAGACGCTGAGAAGCGGCTTGAAAAAACAGATCAAAATATTAAAGAAGTTGAATCACTCAGAAGAGAAATTGCACCTCATTTACGATATTTGCGAAAACAGGTTGAAAAGGTAAAACAATCAGAAGAACTCCGAAACTCTCTCGCTGGAATGTATCGAGAATATCTTGCAAAGCAAAATTATCTTCTTAATAAAGAATATGAAGATTTAATTAAAGATCAGACAAGAATTACTGATGAGCTTTCAAGTCTTGATTCCAAACTTGCTGTGTTTGGAAATGAACAAAGTTTTGTTCCTGATGTAAACATTACAAAAGAAATTAATCAAGAATATGAATTAATTAAAAGTCTTTCTCTACAAAAAGAAGAATTATCTCGAACAATCACTCGTCTTGAGGTAATGCTTGAGATGTCTGAAAAAAAACATACCCCAAAACAAGAAACCTCACAATATGTTTCAGTGAACAAACAAGACTTTGAAGTTTTTGTCAGAAATATGAATGTTTTTATTGATCAAGCATCTCAATCTCAAGATATTGTAAGTATTAAAAACATTGTTTCTCGAATCAAAGACTCTCTTTCACTTATTCAAAAATATGGAGAAGTTCAGGAAAGAGTAAATGAAAATGAACAAGTTTCCCAAGATTCTTTGAATTCTATGAGACAAGAACTTGCTTCGCTTTCTGTAAATTTCAAAGAGCTACTTACTGCTATTGATTCAAAACAGGCAAAGATTCGAGATTTTGAAAAACAAATTGAATCAATGAGAAATGACTTTTATGCAAGCCAAAGAGAGCGGTTCGAGGTTGAGAAGGAACGTTCTCGGTTTGCTTCTCAGCAGGAGCTTGTTCATGAAAGAATTGGAAGAGTAAGAGAATCACGACAATTTTTGGAAGAGGAGATTAGAGAAGGAGTTATTTTAGTTGGAAGAGAAATTCTTTCTTACGGAGAAACAATTTTGTCCGATACAAATTTTGATAAAACAACAGTTGATGAGATTCGGAGAAATATTGAGCGAATCAAAATAAAACTTGAAGAAGCGGGCGCTTCACAAGGTGAAGAAGTCTTGCAGGAGTTTCAAGAGGTTTCAGAACGTGATGCTTTCTTGGAAAAAGAACTTCTGGACTTATCTTCAGCTTTGGAATCACTGAAGCAGCTTATCTCCGATCTTAAACTGGCGCTTGATGAAGAATTTCAATCTGGAATTCAAAAGATTAACAAAGAGTTTCAAGAATTCTTTAGTCTTATGTTTGGAGGAGGTTCGGCAGGACTTTCTGTTGTTAAAAAACAAATCAAGAAAAAAGTTTCCGAAGATGAATCAGAAGAAGATTTAGAAGAAGAAAAACAACAAGAAGAAGGTGTTGAGATTGAGGTGAGTTTACCACACAAGAAAGTGAGAGAACTCACTATGCTTTCTGGAGGAGAACGTTCTCTGACTTCAATTGCACTTTTGTTTGCAATGTCACAAGTAAATCCACCACCATTTCTCGTACTCGATGAAACAGATGCGGCTCTTGATGAGGCAAACTCTCGCAGATATGGAGACATGATTGAAAAACTTTCAGAATATTCTCAACTCATCGTTGTTACTCATAATCGAGAGACAATGTCTCGAGCAAAAACACTATACGGAGTTACTGTTGGAGCTGATGGTGCTTCGAAGCTACTTTCAATTAAATTTGGCGATGCCGAGCAATATGCAAAATAAACCCGCTTACTTATGTAAGCGGGTTTTTTTGTTTTACATGTAGTTTGCTGGTCTTTCCATGCATTTTTTTGCAAAGTAAGGAAGATGATCAATAGACTGAACTGTTTGTAAAAAAAATTCAATTTGGTTTTGGTTATTTTCTACATGTGATTTCCAGGTATTTTCCCAGTGTGTTTCAATGGTTTCTTGAAGGTTACGTAAATCTGGATTCCCGGAACATAACTGTCTCATCTCGAGAAGTCGAACCAAGTTTGTTTCTTGTGACACAATCTCTTTTGCTCTATCTTTTGCATAATCACGAGCTTGTGAGTTTGTAAAAGATTGATTAATTCTTTCTAGGACTTCTTCAAATGTTTGAAGATTAGAAAGAAATGCTACGATTGATTTTTTACCTGATTTTTCAAGAAAAATTTCAACATTTTGTTTGAGGATTTTTTTGCGATCGGTTTTTTCTGTTGTTTCTTGCATAAAAGTACTTTTTAGAAGTTTGACTATTTTATAGCATATCTCAACAAAAAATAAAACCACCTTATAAAGGTGGTTTTATTGTTCTATATTTTCCTCGTCCGAAAGGTATTCGATTGTTGTAATGCCTTTATTTTGTATTGAGAGCGCATGATTTTTTCCAAGGTATCTCCAATGCCAGCTTTCTGGAATGTACCCAGTTATGGCCTCTTTTCCAG
>CALRFT010000007.1 GCA_943356745.1 Parcubacteria group bacterium
AAAAAACCAATCAATAAAAAGAAGCCGGCAAACTTCTTTTCTCAGCTATGGACAGGGATTATTTTCCTTGCCATGTTTGTGGTTTTGGCTTCTTTTGTCTTTGAGGGGCAAAAAGAAACAAAAGAAATCACACTGAGTGAACTTGCAACTTTTATTGAAGCTGGTGATGTTTCAAATATTCTTGTAGAGGGTGACAAACTTTCAGTTACTCTTTTTGAAGACGAAAATGTTGTCTACGAAACAAAAAAAGAAGCAGAAGTTTCTTTGACTGAAACTTTGGTAAATTATGGAGTAACAACAGAAACACTTCGAACAACTCCAATTGAGATTAAGAGTGAAAGTGGATTTATGTTTTGGTTTGCAAGACTCATGCCAATGCTCCTACCTCTCATCTTCATCGGACTTTTACTTTGGTTTTTGCTTCGATCTGCAAAGGGTCAGGGAATGCAAATGTTTTCATTTGGACAATCTCGCGCACAAATCATGGATCCAAATGATCCTAAACGAGTAACATTCAAAGATGTTGCTGGAGTTCCTGAAGCAAAAAAAGAACTCGAGGAAATTGTAGACTTTTTGAAAAACCCAAAGAAGTTTATTGAGATTGGTGCGCAGATTCCAAAAGGAGTATTGCTCGAAGGTCCTCCGGGAACAGGAAAAACTCTCCTCGCGAGAGCTGTGGCTGGAGAGGCAAAGGTTCCATTTTTCCATCTTTCAGGATCTGACTTCGTGGAAATGTTTGTTGGAGTTGGAGCGTCACGAGTACGAGACTTGTTCCGAATGGCAAAAAAAGCTGCGCCTGCGATTGTCTTCATTGATGAAATTGATGCAGTGGGACGAAAACGAGGAAGTGGGGTTGGAGGAGGAAATGATGAACGAGAACAAACCCTCAATCAAATTTTGACAGAGATGGATGGATTTCAGCAAAATCAAAAAGTGATTGTGATCGCTGCAACAAACCGAGCTGATGTTCTCGACAGTGCACTTCTTCGACCGGGACGTTTTGATCGACGTGTTCATGTTGATCTTCCTGATAGAAAAGACAGAGAAGAAATTCTTGCAATTCACGCACGAAAAAAACCTCTTGAAAAAGATACAAATTTGGATACCATCGCAACTCGTACGCCAGGATTTTCTGGAGCAGATTTGCAAGCGCTGATGAATGAAGCTGCAATTAAAGCTGCTCGTGAAGACCGAAAAACAATTTCTCAGCTTGACCTTATCGACGCTATTGAAAAAGTAATGATTGGTCCAGAGCGACGCTCAAAGGTAATTACAGAAGAAGATAAAAAACTCACAGCCTACCATGAAGCCGGTCATGCGCTTGTCGGGGCAGTCCTGCCAAACGCTGATCCGATTCACAAAGTAACCATCGTTCCACGAGGACGAGGGGGCGGATTCACTTGGAAACTTCCACTTGAAGACAAAAATTATCATAGTAAGAAAAATTTCATCGATGATATTGCTATGTCGATGGGAGGATACGCTGCTGAAGAACTCATCATGGGTGATATTACAACCGGTCCTTCGAATGATATTCAAGTCACAACAAGACTTGCTCGCTCAATGGTGACCAAGTGGGGAATGAGTGATGCGATTGGTCCAATTGCACTTGAAGGAAAAGACGGAGATGTTATGTTTGGACGAGGAATGGACGAACGTGACTACTCAAACGAAATGAGTAAAATTATTGATGATGAAGTCAAGAAACTTGTTTTGGGAGGACTTGAAACCGCTCGAAGAATCTTGCGAGAAAAACGTGACGCACTTGATGCGATTGCAAATGAACTTCTTGAAAAAGAAACTTTGGAACAAGTGCAGTTCAACGAACTCATGAAAAAGTTTGGTGTGGAGCCAAAAAAACTTCCTGAAAAAGTCGGAGAAAAAACAAAGGAAACAAAATAATATTATTTGATGAGAGTTTTACTCTCATCAAAGATGCGCCTGTAGCTCAGTTGGTTAGAGCACAGAGCTTATACCTCTGGGGTCCATGGTTCAAATCCATGCAGGCGCACAATGAGTCCACAAGAAATTTTAGAGGAAGTGAAAAGAGGAGAGTCTGTTATTCTCGATGTCCGCACAGACAGCGAATGGAATGAGGGACACATTGATGGAGCTTTGCATTTTGATCTTGCTCGCTTAATACAGGGAGAAAAACTTTCTCTTGATTCACATGCTCACATATATACATACTGCCGAAGTGGTGGGCGAGCAACTACAGCACTTTCAATTCTTGAAGAACAAGGTTTTAAAAACACGACTTGTATTGGCGGATATTTAGACTGGAAAGAAAAAGGTGGTCCTGTGGTGGAGTAAAATCAACTTTTTAAATTAAACTTTACAAACAACTCTTATAATAAAAATATGTTTAATAAAATAAAAAATAATACCCAGATACTAATTCTAATAGGATTTATTTTTATTGGAGTCTCTATCATTATTGCTCAATTTTTAAAGCAACAATCTATTCAAAAAGAGAACCGTATTGAGAGGGTGCAGGATTGCTATGATAAAGGATATACTAGGTATTACTATGATTATTCTAGTGAATTGTGTCGTCTTAAAGAAAAAACACCAGAAGGAATTGCTGAAAGTTTACAAAAAGATGGTGGTTGGTAAGATGAAAACTTTTTCGGGAATTTACTATTTTTTCTATTGATACTTTTTAATTTTTGTTGTTTTATAATAAAATATAAAAAATATTTGTCAAAATCGTGTTATAATTTAGAAGATTTCATCTCTTTATAGCAATTAAATATTTAATTGTTGTAAGAGGGATGAAATTAACTTTACTTAACATCCCTCCGCTTAGGAGAAAATAGTAAAGAAAACCGAAATGTTTTTAAACTAAAAACATATGGCAAAATTTGCTAAATGTTTTCCAGTTGATGATGGTTTTATGCTCTGCCAACATTTGAATGGTAGTTGGATAAAATTCTCAACTGGAAACCAAAAATCTTCAAACAAATAAATGCTTGAAGATCCTAGCCGGGACACCACCTTAGGGTGGTGTTTTTGGTTTATGTTTAAATTATACCATGTTGTACGATATAACTTGTGGATATTAGATTACTTATTTAATACATTTTGTCAATTTTACTCAAAATGAATCTTTCTATCTCGTGTTTCAAATTCTTTTTGGAGCGTCGCGTAGTTTTTCAAAAGATTTTTTTCGATGATTCTTTTTGCTTCTTCACGAGCAGCTTCTACCATCTTAATGTTTTTTATCGCTTCCATTCCAAGATCTGAGATTCCCCATTGTTTTGCACCAGCCAAGTCTCCCGAACCTCGAAGTGAGAGGTCGAGCTCAGAAAGTTCAAATCCATTTTTTGCAGTTTTCAAAGCTTTGAGTCTCTCAAGACTTTTTGCAGAGTTTGTGTCTGTGAAGACAAAGCAGTATGCCTGGTGGGAACTTCGCACCACGCGTCCACGAAGCTGATGAAGTTGTGCAAGTCCAAAGCGTTCCGCTCCTTCGATAATGATCATGGTGGCATTTGGAACATTCACTCCAACTTCCACTACAGAGGTTGCAACCAAGATATCCGTTTCATGTTTTGCAAATTTTTCCATCACTTTTTCTTTTTCTGTCTTTGTCATTTTACTGTGAAGGATATCTATTTTTTTGTCAGGGAAAATTTTGTCCTTGAGTCGTTTTGCTTCTTCTTTGACAGATTTCATCTGAAGTGCATTTTCTTTGTCAGGGTCTGGTTCGTTGATACGAGGACAGATGACATAGAGTTGTCTTCCTTCTTTCATTTCTGTCTTGATGAAATCATAGGTTTCATCGCGTTTGTCTGGAGGGATGAGTTCTGTTTTCACAGGCTTTCTTCCTGGTGGCATTCCGTCCAGAAGTGTCAGGTCCAAGTCTCCGTAAATCGTGAGCGCAAGTGTTCGTGGGATTGGTGTTGCTGTCATGGAAAGATAGTGAGGAGCGAAGTTTTCTTTTTGAGAAAGTTTTGCACGTTGCTTTGTTCCAAAGCGGTGTTGCTCATCGACAATCGCAAGTGCAAGATCTTTGAATTGAACTGATTTATAGATAAGCGCGTGTGTTCCGATGAGGATTGGAATTTCTCCATTTTTAACCCACTTCAAAAGTTGCGCTTTTGAAATATTTGTCCACGGGTCTGGTCCAACCTTTGCGGGGAATTTTTTTGCTCCGGTTCCTGTCAAAAGTCCAATCTGAATCGGGCTTCCTTTAAAAAGTTTTACAAAACTTTCAAAGTGCTGAGTTGCAAGAATTTCTGTTGGTGCCATGATTGCGGCTTGGAGATTTCCAAAGTTTTGCTGCGCTGGCCTGTTTGTGATCACTGCGTTTGCAATACTTGCTGCAACTGCTGTCTTTCCACTTCCCACATCGCCTTCAAGAAGCCTGGACATTGGTTTGTCTTTTTTGATATCTTCAAAAATTGTCGCCACTGCTTTTACTTGAGATTCTGTTAGTTCAAATCCAAGACGCTTCATAAATTCTTCGTGATTTTTTTTGTCGACAGAAATTTTGTATGACTGCTTGTCTTCGTTTTCTTTTTTATCAGAAGCCTTTGAAAGCTGAATGAAAAAAACTTCTTCAAAAGCAAAACGTTTCCGGGCAGAGAGTGCATCTTTTTCTTTTCGTGGACTGTGGATCCAGATGAGTGAAGATGAAAGAGTGGGGAGGTTGTATTTTTTCAAAATATCTTCTGGTATGTAGTCAGGAATATCTTTGACAATTCCACTTCCAAATATTTTTTGGATAGTATGAAAAATCCATTTTGAAGTGATACCTTTTGTTTCTCGATATATTGGATAGCGGATTTGTTCCGAGATATCTTCTTTTTCTTTAAAAAGAGTATTGTGAACATCGGCTGCGTCAAAACTTGTTTTGTTTACTTCCGGATTACTCATTGAGAGTCCATATTTTCCACTTGTCACTTTTCCTGTGAGAGAAACTTTTTGTCCTTCATGAAGAACCTTCGCGAGAAAGGCTTGGTTGAACCAAGTGATCTTCATCCGCCCACTTGTGTCTTCGATGTACCCTTCAGCCATTGGAACCTTTGTTCGAAAACTTTTTTTTGTTTTGAGTCCAGAAACAACTCCATATACTGTGGCAACTTCTCCAGATTCTAAATCGGCAATCATTTTGATTTCTCCAATATCGCTATATCGCGTGGGGAAGTAGTATAAAAGGTCACGAACAGTTTCGATTCCGAGTCGCTTCAGTGCTTCTTTTTGGGTTGTTTGTATTCGAAATGTCTTTTCAAGACTGTCGCTGAGATTCATGAGTATATTGTAGCAAAGGGATGATGGGTGATTTTAAAACAATACAAAAATAAAGGGGGCGCCAGAGGCGCCCCCTTTATTTTTGCTATTTAATTGAATTTCTCACTTTCTCGACAAGTTCTTCGAGAGTGAAGTTTGCTTTTACGAGAAAATCTGTTGCTCCAAGATCAAGTCCTTGTTTGATATCTTTATCATCTGAGAGGTTTGAAAAGATGAGAACTGGAATTTGGTTATTTGTTTCTCTTGCCCGGATTTGTTTTAAGATTTCATATCCAGAAATATCAGGAAGCATGAGGTCAAGAATAATTGCGTCATATGCTTCTTGGTCAAGAGTTGTAAGTGCTTCGTTTCCATTTGAAGCTGTGTTCACTTCAAAACCATCAGCTTGAAGTTTGTTTGCTGCAAGTCCTTGCAAAAAAGTATCGTCTTCAATAATTAAAATTTTTTTTCCGTTCATATGTTTTATAGTATAGTGTTTTTTGATAAAAGTCTATGCAGGATGTTTGAGGGGAATTTCAAGAGTAAAGATTGATCCTTTTCCAACTTCTGAGGTGAAGAAAAGTTTTCCTCCATGTTTTTCTGCAATTTTTTGAACCGCAAACAGTCCGAGTCCTGAACCGATTTCTTCTTTCTTTTTTGCGGATTCTCCACGAAAAAATTTTTCAGATATCTTTTTGTGTTCACTTTCAGGAATTCCAATCCCGGTGTCCTCAACTCGCACGAGTACTGTTCCATGAAGTGAGGTTGAAACTCGAATGGTAACGGAACCTTTGTCAGTATATTTCAATGCGTTGTTCACCAGTTCTTGGATAGCTGAATGAATTTTATTTTTATTCGCTTCTGCAATGATTGGATCTGTTTGTTCTTCTCGAAACACAAGAACAATATTTCTTTTCTTTGCTTCTGCTTCAAAATCTTTGAGAACATCTTGAATCGCTTGATTCATATTGACTTCTTCAAATGAAAGTTTTGTTGAGGTTGTTGTGTGTCCAGCCTCGACAAGTTCTGTGATGAGTTCCACCATCTTGTCATTGTTTTTGAGTGCTTTTTCTAGAAAGATTTTTTGTTGATCAGTCACTGGTCCCAAGTCTCCATCGAGAAGCATTTTCAAAACCCATTTGTCTGCGACAAGTGATGTTCGAAGCTCGTGAGAAATCATCGAAAGTGTGTCTCTTTTTTCTAGATTATCCATAGATATATTGTACCTCATTTTTTACTAGAAAAGTCTTTCCTGATGTGGTAATGTATAGAATGTATTATATAGAGACATTTGGAGACGTGTCAGAGTGGTCGAATGTGCCTCTTTGCTAAAGAGGTGAGCCCGTCAAAAGGCTCCGAGGGTTCGAATCCCTCCGTCTCCGCATTGACAACTTGGTAGATACATGACCTAATTACTTATGTAATTAGTGCGACCCGCAAACCTATCAAGTTACAAAAAAGAGCGATTTATTTCGCTCTTTTTTGTTTGACTTAGACTCTCATTTTTTAGAGAGTTTGGGTGTATGAATAATATAAATGAAAGGTCTGAGGGAAATGCGACCTTACCAAATAAACCACTTCCCGTTATTAAGTACTGTCTTTATGCTCGTAAATCAATGGAAGACGAAGAACGACAAGCTTTGTCTATTGATTCACAACTTAAAGAAATGAAGCAAATAGCAGAAAGAGATAATCTCTATGTCGTTGCAATGCGAACAGAAGCTCACTCTGCAAAAAATTCAGGTCAGCGTCCTGTCTTTAATCAGATGATTGAAGAACTACGCAATGGTAAATACAACGCCATCCTTACATGGAATCCAGATCGTCTTAGTAGAAATGCTGGCGATCTCGGTGTGTTGGTCGATCTGATGGACAGTCAATTATTAGTTGAAATACGAACCTATAATCAAAAGTTTAGCAACTCACCAAATGAAAAGTTTCTGCTCATGATTCTTGGTTCTCAAGCGAAACTTGAAAACGATAACAAGAGTATCAATGTGAAGCGTGGTCTTCGTACCAAAGTTGAGATGGGATTATGGCCCACAGTTGCGCCAACAGGATATCTAAACAACATGACTCGAGGTAAAGAGGGTCATGTCGTCATTGATCCTATTCGTGCTCATGTAGTTAAACAAATATTTCAACTTGCATCAGAAGGTTGGAGCCATAGGAGAATTAAAAGATGGCTTCGTGATGATTTAGATTTCAGATCTAAAAACAACAAGCACTTAGCCATGAGTACGATACAGAAAATCTTATGCACACCATTTTACTATGGTGAATTTGAGTTCCCAAGAAAAAGTGGCAATTGGTACAAAGGAATACACACACCACTTATCACAAAAGAATTGTACGATCAGGTGCGAGAGCAGACCGATGCAAAGAAAAGATTGCAGTATGTGTATAAGAAAAACTTTGCCTACACCAAGCTAATGAAGTGTGGTTTGTGTGGTGGAAATGTAACAGCAGAAGAAAAGTTCAAAGCATTGAAAGATGGATCCATCGCTCGATACGTTTACTATGGATGCACACGATCCAAAGACCCATCATGCAAAATTAGATACATTCGTGAAGAATATCTTATTCAGTCACTTCGTGAGTTGGTCGATAAATTATCACTTGATGATCTTGGGCTTCGTGGTCAGTTTGAGAAAGAAGTTGAACGCATCCACCGATTCAATTGTGATGTTATGGGTAAACCACCAATGTACACGGATGCAGAGGAGCAAGATGTTGATATTAAAAAGTATATTAAATACATACTTCTCGATGGCTCCATTGAAGAGAAGCGAAATATACTCCTCAATCTGAAGAGTAAATTAATTCTCAAGGATGGTTTTGTCTACCTAGATGTTGTGACTGATGAAGATGAAAGCCTTATGCCTACTCCTGTAGAAGAGTGATCCTTTTATCATTCAGGACCAGTCGGCTTCTTAAGTGTCCCAGTAGCTCACGCTTTTCTAGTGGTGTGCCTTCACGCAACACATATTTAGCATATTCCCGAGTATTCACATCATCTTCGTTGATGCTGTATTTTGGCGTACCTTTTGTAGCCAGTCGTTGCAGTCTATTGAATCGCTTGATCTCTTCCTCGAGCTTCATTCTCATTCCAAGTTCATTGATACTCACTTTATCTATAATCTTGAAGAGTTCCTCAATCAGTTCTTCTTCTCGTATGTATTTATTTTTACAATTCCTGTCCTTTGATTTACTGCATGAGTAGTAGACGTATTTTGCTGTCGTTCCATCCTTGAGTTCCTTATATTTCTCTTGTGCCGTTATTCCTGATTCGCACATCCCGCAGGTGAATAGTTTGGTGAATGCAAACTCTCTGTTTTCTCGCACTATCTTATCTCTCTTTAATCTGTCCTGAGCCTTATCAAACAGCTCCTTAGTGATCAGTGGTTCGTGCGATCCCTGATACCACTGTCCTGAATTTCGTGGGTATTCAAATGGTCCGTAGTAGATTGGCATATCGAATATGCGATAAACCCCCGACAGTGTCAGGGGTTTGTTTCCTCGAGTATAGAAGTTCAAATCGAACCGTAACCAGTTGTATACTTTTCTACCACTCCATCCTTCGAATGCAACTTTTTCAAACATTTGTTTGATGACATGTGCTCTATCAGGATCGGGTAGTATCTGACACTTCTTATCCATTCTTTTCTGATTGAGATATCCAAGCGGTGCCATGCCGGGCCAGAGACCTGATTCCACTCGGGTACGCAGTCCACGTTTTACGTTTATTCCTCGATTGTCGTTTTCGAGTTTTGCCTGACTCCCCAAAATCATCAGAAGGAATTTCTCATTTGGATTGTTTGAAAATGTCTGACCGAATGTTCTTATCTGCAGAAGTTTTCCCGCATCCATTAAGTCCACTATCTTTCCAAGGTCTCCTGCGTTTCTACTGATACGATCAGGTGCCCATGTGAGAATACAGTTGTACTTACCATCTCGTATCTCCTCGACAATTTCGTTGAATACTGGTCGTTGCCCAGTTTCCTTTGCAGAATGACTCTCTCTTTTCATGGACACAATCTCCAGTCCCTCACGTTCTGCTAACTGGAGCATTTCCTTGATCTGGGAATCTATTGATAGTACCTGCCGTTCCTCAGATTCGCTCGACTTTCGAGCATAGAGGCAATATCGGGTTTTAATGGTCTTTATGTCTTCTTGGGCTATTTCAAAGCCCTGTGGTGCTGTTATTTTCATATACACCATTAATGACGCAGACCCTTTAAGGAGTCCAGAGCGTCCCATTTCTCTAAAAGTTGGTAACTCTTAGATTGCTTTATTTAAAGCTATTTTTATGGTAAATTGTATTTGTTCACCCATAACGTGTTTCCGAAGGAAACTGTCTTTTTTCAATCCCAATTACGGGTTGAAACGGGCAGCCGAGTTCCATAATTGGGACATCCTTCGGGGTTACCGTTGTGGGTGAACGGCTCGGCTGTCCATTTTTTCATTTGAATAAGCCGAGACATAGAACCGTTCACCTATGTCTCAAAACTACTCTGAAAAAGAGCTATTAGCTCGTATAGCAGATCTTGAAAAGCAAATTAAATCTTTAAAAGATCGAAAGAAATTTGGACTCGTCTGGGAAGATAAACCCGACGAGGTTGTTTTGCAATTGGAATCTAATGTTCCAATTCTAAAAGAAGTTAAAAATAGAAAGCTGGTTTCTGATAATTTGTTACCAATAAATATCTTGATTGAAGGTGATAATTATCACTCGCTTTCTGTTTTGAACTATACACATAGTGAATCCATTGATGTTATTTATATAGACCCTCCATACAACACTGGATCCACAGACTGGAGATATAATAATGATTATGTAGATAAAGAAGATTCTTTTAGACACAGTAAATGGCTTTCATTTATGGATAAGAGGTTGAGAATGGCAAGGAACCTGTTAAAAGAGACTGGGATTATCTGTGTGACAATCGATGATTATGAAATTCCAAGACTTCTGATGTTAATGGAAGAAATATTTAATGAGTTTAATCATCTAGGCACTATTCCCATTAGAAACAACCCCGCTGGGCGCTCTACAACCAAAGGAGTTTCTATTACTCATGAATATGCCATTTTCTTTGGTAAAACTGAAAAATCACGTGTTGGTAGATTAGAAAGAAATCAAAAGCAAATTGATCGATATAAAGAAGAGGATGATAAGGGGAAATTTGAATGGGTAAACTTCCGAAAACCAGGAAGTATGCGATCAGAATCACCAAAAATGTTCTATCCGATATTCATTTCTGAAAATGAAGTCCGTTTACCTAAAATTAAATGGGATGACAAAAATGAAGAATGGTCTATCAAAGAAAAACCAAGAAAAGGAGAAGATGTTATATATCCAGTAGATGATGACGGGAAAGAAAGACGTTGGCGTTGGGGAATAGAAAGATTTACAAATGAAAAAGCAGAGCTTACGTCGAAATTTGTCAAAAATCAATTTCATGTTTATGTAAAGGGAAGGATTAATGATGAGGGTGTGCTACCCATGACTTGGTGGGATAAAAAAGAATATTCATCTACTGCATACGGTACGAACTTACTTAAAGATATTTTCTCTGAATTACAAGTATTTTCTTATCCAAAGTCACTTTACGCTGTTATGGATTCCATAGCAGTAATGTCAGAAGATAAAAATGTCACAGTCCTAGACTTTTTCGCTGGCTCAGGAACCACAGGTCATGCAGTTTTGGAACTTAATAAACAGGACGGTGGTAATCGTAAGTTTATACTCTGCACCAATAACGAAAACAAGATCGCTGAAGAAGTAACATACGAGAGATTAAAGAAAGTAATCAGAGGATACAAGAACAAGAAAGGAGAAAAAGTCGAAGGTCTCGGCGGTAATTTGTCGTACTACAAAACCGATCTTGTAGACATAGAAAAACTCCAACGAATATCTGACGAATCAAAAATCAAGATCACCTACCAAGCAGGTGAAATGATCGCCATTCGTGAGAACACTTTGAACGAATCAGATAAAAATGATTGGTGGCAGATATTTGAGAGTGATAATAAGAAGACAGCGATTTATTTCAAAGAGGATAAGTCAAAACTTCCTGAATTAGTGAAGCTCCTTGAAAAGGAAGATAAACCGACCGTTCTGTATATATTCGGTTGGGGTAAAAATGAATACAAAAACGAGTATTCAACCAAAAATATCAAAGTCGAGGATATTCCTGAGCCTATTATCGAGGTCTACAAAGAAATTAACAGAATCTAATATGTTTGCATTAAAACCATTTCAAGAAAATACGATAGCAAAACTTAAGGACCAGTTCCTTGATCTTTGGAAGTCACCACATGACAATATTCCGCTTGTCTTCAAATCTCCAACAGGTTCAGGAAAGACAATCATGATGGCTCAGTTCCTCCGAGATATTGTTGGTGACCCTCGATTCTACGGAAACGATGTTGCATTCATTTGGCTCACATTCAACGAAGAATCATACCTCCAAAGCAAGAACAAACTCTTTTCATATTATGGCGGTGCTTCTGAACTAGACCTTTTAGATCTTAATGATTTAACACGAGGAAAGTTAAACAAGAACTCTGTATTCTTTATTAACTGGCAGAAGATTAAAACTTCAACAAAGGAGGGGCGAAAACTTCGACAAGATAATGAACGGGATCTGAATTTTGACAATTTTATTCATAAAACCAAAGACGACGGTCGCAAGTTGGTTGTCATTGTTGACGAGGAACACATTGGATCAGACACAAAACTTGCCGACGAAATTTTTAACCTCATTTCTCCGAAAATAACAATTCGTGTTTCTGCTACGCCTAAGTACCTCCCTAATGCCGAAGATATTGCCGAGCAAAAAGGAGGTTTTGTTCAAGCGAAGCGAGAAGAAGTTATTGAAGCGGGATTGATCAAGGAAAAGATTATTTTCCAGACCGAAGAAGATCTTAATCGAAAGGATTTTAAAGGGATAGATCAGGACGAAATTCTACTTGAGCTTGCGTATCAAAAGAGACGGGATTTGATTAAGTACTATAAAACTCTTGGTGTTGAAGTGAATCCTCTTGTAATGATTCAGCTTCCGAATGACGATCAGGCAAGCAAGGATACGACTACCATAAACAAGCAATCTATCGTCCTCAATTTCCTTAAAGAAAAAGGGGTGCTTAAAGACGAGATTGCTATTTGGCTTTCGCAAGAGAAAGTTAACCTTGAATATATTGAAGACCACAAATCACCAATATCATTCTTGCTGTTCAAGCAAGCTGCCGCGACTGGCTGGGACTGTCCACGAGCCAGTGTGTTAGTGATGTTTCGTGAGATCAAGAACCCGACATTTGCTATTCAAACTGTTGGTCGTATTTTGCGTATGCCGTTTGGTACCCACTTCCCGATACCAGAACTTAACCTTGGTTATCTCTATACCAACTACAAGCGAAACGAAGTATTAACCGAATACGGAAAGAATAAGACCGATAATCGACCCGCAATTTATGGAAGTTACCGAAAACCTGAAATTGAACCAATAATGATTGAGTCAGTCTTTATGAGTCGTAGCGACTACAACGATCTTGGTGACTCTTTTCAAGAAATCTTTAGCGATGTGGCAAATGAGTATTTTGGTATTAGTAAAGACACTCCTGTACAAGCACTTAAAAATTTAGAAAAGAAAGGTTTGGAAACAAAGCCAATAGTAACAAATGGTCTTATTGTTGGTGTCGAAATTGATGATTACGATAACTTCACCAAGGAACTTATTGCAGAGGGAGGAAGTCATGATCAGGAAATGTCCCAACATGACCTTGAGCGTTTATATAACCTACTCTGTTTCAAGCACATTTCGAGACAAATAGATGAAAATAAAAAGTTTGCACCAGAGCGTTCTTGGGGAAAGTTGAAAACTGCACTCAATGTATGGCTCTTAAAAACAACTGGGAAAGATCGTCAATCTATTTATACTATTGCGGTAAATGATTTACTCAGTCCAACAAGTATCTTTGCTCCTATAATTGGCATGGCTCTTGAGCGATACCGCCCACTTCGAGAGAAAGAAGTAAACAAGAAATCAGAGCGTTCAAAGCGAATCGAAACTATTGAAATCCCACGAGAGACACTTTTCTTTACTGATCAATACGAGGAAATGAGCGTAAAGAAGTCTGCCCTTAAACCTTTCTACATTGAGAAAGACTACAAAGGCGAAGACAACGAAAAGGAATTCATTAAGTTTCTTGAATCCAACAAGGATGTAGTTTGGTGGTATAAAAATGGTGATACCGGAAGTGAGTTCTTCTCAATTTCTTATTACAACCCTGATGAGAACAAGGAAAAACTTTTCTATCCTGATTGGATTTTCAAGACTAAAAATAACATTTGGATTGTAGATACCAAAAAAGGAACCACTGCCGAGATTGCTGATACCAAGTACAAAGCAGAAGCGTTGCAGGAATGGTTCAAGGGAAAGAAAAATTTTGCAGGAGGAATTGTCGTTCAAGACGGTCCGAATGGGTGGAAGATTAATTCAAACAAGACCTACTCATATTCTCTATCGTTTGAGAAGTGGGATAACTTGAAGGATGTTATATGAGTGAACAAGAAGATAAAACTAAATCATTGGAGATACTTGTAAACGCCACAAGGAACAAGGTCGATTACCAGTTGAATGTCGACAACGGACTTGATACAAAAGCCGGAGTCATGATTGCTCTTGAGGTTGGTATTGTTACTTTTTATATACAAAGCATCCATCAGCTCTGTGGTTTTTCATTCATACCCATCGTAATCTTTGGATTCTCTATCTACCTCCTCTGGGAGGTGTTAAATATTAAGATCTACGATACTGGAGTTGTTGATTTTTATAATGATCCAAAGAATTATCGATCAATGAAATCTCAAGTCCTTTTAGAACAATTGCTCTCCGATTATCAAAATGCTTTTGACAAGAACTCAAAAAACCTTGAGGACAAAAATAAGGATTACAAGAGATCACTCAAATTGTTCCTTGTTGGGTTTGTATTATTAATATTTTTCATTTAAATCTATGGCAAATAAAAACACACCAATAACCAAAAATGGTCAATCTAAACCAAACCCTACACCAAAACCTGTAACACCAACACCTAGACCTGATCCAAGTCAGGGACAAACAGTTTCTAAAGGTGGTAAAAACAAGTAATCCTGACTATGGAACCTAGTCGAATTTCTTAGTCAAAATTACTCACGTTAAAGAAATACTCATTCTTTAATTTTTCAGAAAATCTAAAAGTATCTGCATGGGAAAGAACTCCCAGATAAGACATCAGTGTTGCATGTACTTTATCTTTGGATATCTCTCCTCTCTTGTAGAGCAATATCTTCTCATTTATTTTCCTCAGGGCACGCTTCTGCGTACGCTTACGCACTAAAGTAAAATATGGAAATAGTACATACCCAAGATAATCAATACCACGACCAAATTTGGTAATCGTGACTTTCTTTGGGTGTATCTGCATCTTCAGTCTTTCTTTTAGAAATGATCGTATTTTCGGTAATAATTGTACAAGATATTCTTTACTCTCGCTTACTATTACAAAGTCGTCAGTATACCGTGCATAATATTTCACCTTAAGATCATGCTTTATAAATTGATCAAACACATCCATATACACATTCGCAAAAAGTTGAGAGGTTAGGTTACCAATCGGTACGCCACATCTATCAAAAAGCGTGGATCTGTTGCTGACAAAACTTTCGACTACTTCTACTAAAAGATCCATAAGCTCTTGATCTTTAATTCGTGAACTAAGTATTGAAAGTAATATCTCGTGATTGATAGAATCAAAAAACTTCTCTATATCGCATTTCAAAATATACGCATTTCTTGTGTTATTTTTACTTGCTTTGTAAAGCATAGACCGTAGTGCGTCGACTCCTTTATGGGTGCCTTTACCGATACGACACGAAAAAGAATTATGAATAAATGTCTTTTCGTATAATGGGTATAAAATACTCATAATTGCGTGATGAAGCACCCTGTCTCTGACTTGTGCTTTGTGTATATGGCGACGTTTCGGATCTGAAATATAAAACCCTGTATACCCGCTATGACGATAGGTATAAGATGCGAGCTCTCTATGAAGTGAAAATATTTCCCGTTCAAGACTTTTCTCGAAGACAAGTACGTCTTCTTTCTTTTTCTTGTCACGGCGAAATTCCTCCCATGCAAAGAAGAGATTTTCTGGAGTAATAAGTTTATTAAATAAATTCGTATAGATTCTCATATGAATGATAATGATGTACCAATACTTCGTAAAATTCATGAGTTGTATAAAACCTTTCATGAATACAGGAATCTCGTACCTAAACAAGATAGATTCTCTGTGTACGAACGGACAGAAAATATCATCGTTGATATCCTTGAATTAGTGCTTGAAGCAAGCTATGTTTCAAAAGACAGAAAAACACTACTTCTAGAAAAGACGAGTGTAAAACTCAACATTGTGAGATTTTTCATTCGTCTTATGAAAGAAAGTAAAAGTCTCGATCTAAAGAAGTACACACTTCTCCAGGGAATCATTGATGAAATCGGTCGTATGCTTGGTGGTTGGATAAAGTCACAAAAATAACCACAGCCATAACAAAGCAAAAGGTATCCGTAATGGATACCTTTTGTGCTTAATTGATACTTCGGAAGACACACCGAAGCCGAGCCATAGTTGTCGTTGGCATTGTCGACATCGTTGGTGTCGAACTTGACCTTGTCGTCATTGAACTTGAAGTACGGAGACTTCGAGAAGTCGGAATCGGCATTCGGAGCTTTTACTATTTTCCGTCCACATCACAAACCACGAAGTATGATATTGCACATAAATCACGATTCTGTATTTAATCCAACAGCACAATACTACTTGTCTGTCTTAGAAAATAGTAAGCAGTATCTCTAGAGCAACAACACTGTCATAAAAACCGTAGTCTTTATGATCCTGATTGTGATTTCTCATGGGAGAAAGAGTTCGGTGATAGCAATCCGTGAACTGCTATACACTAACCTAGACTCAGATATCATTATATCAAAAAATATAAAAAATTGCCTACGGCAATAAAAAAGAGGGGTCTGCTTTCGCAAACCCCTCAAGGATTCAAGGATCAAGAAATCAAAAGACTCAAGATCCTAAAGTGCAAGTATCAATCTTGCGGAAGACACACCGAAGCCGAGCCATAGCGGACGCTGGCATCGTCGACATCGCTGGTGCCGAACCTGACCTCGCCGTCATCGAACTTGAAGTACGGAGACTCCGAGAAGCCGGAACCGGCACTCGGAGCAAACTCGTCACCCGCACAGTCAATCCAGAGATCGTCATAGTGTTTGAGACGCTCAGGGTGAGTCAGGAGCATGATGCCGATGGCAAATGCACCTAGACCGCACTCGTTTGCGTTCATCACTTCGCGGGCACGGCGAACCGAGCGACCGCGGTGACGAATACCGAATTGTGCAGGAACCACCAGGATGTCCTGATCCTTTTGCTCGTCACCGAGCTTTTGGAACATGGCAACCTGTTTGGTGGATTGACGAAGCTGATTCGGACCGAGCTGACCTTCACGGTAGTTGTAAAACGCACCGTTTCTGGTTTGCTTGATCAGGTCGAACACCTTCTGCACTGCCTCGTTGTAAGTTGGAGCAACCTTATCCCACCGCGGAATGGCGAACCATCCTTCAGTGTTTTCGGGTAGACCAGCTTCGGCAAGCTTTTCGTTGGCGTAGCCGATACCAGGGAACAGTTCACGGAGTCGGTTTGTCTGCTCGGTGATACCCTTTGGCTTGTATCCAGAAAGGTAGCCGTAGCTGGACTCAACTTCTTCATCCGCATACTGGTTGGTGATAGAGAAGCGTTCCACGAGTTTTTTAAGCTCGGTTTGAAACTCTCCTCCGTTTTCAATGAGGCGTTGAGCCCCGTCCTTTTGGAGGTTCATGGCATCGATGCCGTCCTCCACGAATCGAACGATTTGTTTGCGTTGATTCGATGTCATCTTTTCAGTGATCATCTTGTTTACCTTTGATTTGAAAGAACTGGGTCCCGACACCCAGCCCTATTTGTTTAGATAGAGGTCGGGTATCGTTATTTGACAAGTATAGCACAAAGTAGTTTAAATGTCAATGTCAAAAAACGTTTTGGTATATACTCTTATATTCCTAATTTCTTAAATTCCTCAGCGTATTTCTCACAAATCTCAGCTACTTTTATCTCACGATCATCTTCGATATCAAAGCTAAAACAACTTTCGTTGATATTAATAACGTATCGTAAAGATTCTTCGGTATAAAGATGTTCCGTTACTATATCTATAAGTCTGCTTAAACTAAGGTTAAGGAAATTTAATTCTTCTTGATACGAATTAATAAATTCTGCATACGTTCCAGTCATGTCGATATCAAAAACAGAAGAAACCTTTTGAGTTAAACTTTTAAATTCACAGAGTGTTTTGTGATTCTTGATGGGTGTTGCATTATTTTTAATAAAAAGAAAAACATTTACTATTGGTAAGAGAATTTTGATTTGTTTTTTGTACTCCTGAATAAATTCAATATCTTTTTCGCAGGTATATAAGCTCTCCCCAGTTATTACCTCTATACTCCTTTTCATTCCTAGGAAATCTCTTGTGATTGTCTTTTTGATTAATTGATTGGTGTCAAATAATTTCTGAAAGTGCTGTTTTGATTTCTGTAATTCTGTATACCAAGCCATAAATAATTCCTTATGGCTTTTCTTTGTATCTCCATTCCATGTATCAAAACGATCACTCATAAAAAGAGATGAGTATTCATCGATAAATAATCCTTGGTCAAGCCATTCTGACAATTTGTCTTTAACGAGTTTCTCGATGCTTACATTTCTATTCTCAGCACATTCTTTAACTAAATCCAAAATGGTATCGCTAGATACATCTTTTGTATTATATTGAACATTAATCAGTTTTCCGAATAAGTCTTTGATTGGTAATTCACCAAAAAACGTATGTAAAAGAAAACCATCTTTTTCAGCGGTACTTTTCTTTATTCTTTTTGCACCCTCGTAATATATGCGTGAGTAAATCTTATTAAGAATTAAATCTTTATCCTCTTTACTTAATACTTTTTCATCTTTAAATCTCTCATAAATAAAGACGTGGTCATCAAGGTATTTCTCATCATAGGAAATCTCTTGGTCCAGAAGGAGTAGGTCTTTCTGGATATCTTTAGGAAGATTATAGAAAGTAAAAATATGGAGTAGCTTATTGTATGAGAGATAAGTATTTTGTGTAAGGAATTGTGTGCTCTGTTCGAGGGGGATATCTTTTGTGAGATGGTTCTCTGCGATACTCTTTAAATTTTTTGTATAGAAGAGAAAAGTATCAAGCACTCTTTGGTTTCTTAAAATAGAAATTTCAGCTCTTGAAAGAAACATCTGAGCATCCATTTTCATACTACTTTCAAGTTGAACAATCTTTATGTATCGATTGTATTCATCGGCTTGCGAGGTGCTCGCATTCCAACCCTTAGTTAAGGTATATATCTCTGAATCTGAAAGCATATCTTTGCCAGTTTTTTCTCTGTGAACATCATTGTGAACAAGCACCGTTACTCGTTCAAGCGGTGTGATTTTTGACCTTCTTAAGATGTTGCTTATATTTTTCATATTATCTATTTCTTTTTAGTGCATTTTCAAGGAATTCGACCCGATCCTTCAGCTCGGTGTTCACGATGTTTTTTGAAAGCGTAGAAGCAAGCTTGGCAATCATAGATGCCTGCTTGAGTGACATCTCTTTATTTAATACCTTTCGTATGGTGTCCGAGAGAATGTCGTTTATTTCCTCTAGATTTATTGGATTAGTCATATTAGTTGTTTTCTATGATTTCAAACCACGCTTTCACTTCGTGTGCTCGACCGCTTTTGATAATGTTCTTGTAGAGTGCAAAGATGACGTTCGGAGTCAGTTTTCTTGCCCACGAATTTACATCTTTTATGAGTCCGTCCTTCTCGAGCCTCTTGTTCCAGTCGGTAAGGGTTCCAGTGTCGATGTTATATTTCTTTGCGAATTCAAGCTGTGTCTTGATCGCAAGTAATTCAAACGCTATTTCTTCTTCGATACCAAACTTTTCAAGTGCTACTCTCGGTTGTCCCTTAAGAAATGACGGAAGAGACTTCCAAAGAGCATAGGTTTCGTAGACCTGTTTTTTATATGGATCTTTGGAAAAATCTTCTTCGTTCATACACTTACATCTTTATCGCTTTCACACCTGTGATTTTTTCGAGTCTTGTCAGCACTGTTTGTACATATACTTCATCAAGCTCAATACCGATACACTTTCGACCTAAGTGTTCACATGCAAGCGCTGTTGATCCACTACCGAGAAATGGGTCATAGATAATGTCGCCGACTTTCGTTGAGTCAGGAATGATTCTTCTTAATAATCCGACAGGCTTTTGGGTAGGGTGGAGTTTTGATTTGCTCGGTCTTGGATAGTAGAGAACATTTTTTGCTTTCGATCTTTCCATCTTGTGCTTTCCAAACCAACCGTAAGCAATTAATTCATATTGAGAAAGATAATCTTTACGACTCATGACAGATTGATTTTTGAGCCAAATAATCATCTGACTGTAGTAGAAGCCAGCGGACTTCATACCAGAACGCAGACTTGGAAACATAGGGTCTGCATTGAAAATGTAGACGGCATTGTATTCTTTAAGATATGGAATAGCGGCACCAAGATATTTTCGTGTAAAATCCTCATACTCATCTTCGCTTTGAAGGTGATCTCCTGCGATTATCTTTTCATCTTTAACTCCAAGTTTCGCAAAACCTTTCTTATTTTCCACATACGCCACTCCATAGGGAGGGTCAGTGATTATGGCTCGTATCTTATTTGTACCGATCACTTTCTTTACGAAGTCTCTGTCAGTCGAGTCTCCACAACCGATAATGTGATTTCCGACTTGGAAAATATTTCCTTTATTTATTTTCATGGATTTTCTTCGCTTTAAGGTTTGTAAATTTCTCCCATCGTTCGATCACGATAGTTGCAAATATTGGATCTTTCTCGACTCCTCGCCAGACGCGATTTAATTCTTCACATGCGATCAAGTCGCTTCCGCTCCCGGCGAATCCACTGAATACAATATGGAGAGGTGCACTGCATCTCTTGAACGGTTTTTCATTTAAAGTCACAGGCTTCTGGGTAGGATGGAGATAGTTTTGTGTGTTATCTCTTTTAACCAACCAGAGATCAATCATGTCCTGCAACTCGTCCAAGACTTGGTTACCCGTTGTCACTTCCTGATTGAGAATTTCATTAGCATTTCTGAAATTTGGATTTAGATACGGCTTTCCAACCGTGCCATACGTACAGGGCTCATATAGTCTGTTCCAAGCGATTTTAGGAGTGCAGTTCTGATTGGACTTTATCCAAAGGCACACTCTTCTTTTTCTGATTCCATGCTTGTCATAGAGAGATTGTGTCAATCCGATACTGTTTGGATCTGACCAGTAAAAGAAATGCGAATCTGGCTTAGAGAACTTCTTGCCAGTCTCGATGCTTTTGTCGATAAAATCGTAGTATTCCTTTTCACTTTTATTATCCTTGTACTCTCCGCCGTACTTTCCTCCATATTCCCAAGAAATATTAAATGGCGGGTCACAAAATATGATGTCTGCTAGGTCATCTTTCATCAGTTCCTTTACCTGATTTTCGTCAGTGGAATCTCCAACTAGAAGCCGGTGCTTTCCGAGTTCGTAAATCTCTCCAAGTTTCACTTTCGCAACGGGTGTTTCTTTGATGGCCTTTTCAAGATCAAAGTCATCTTCAGTCATATCAACGTCATCGAATAAGTTCTGAAGCTCTTCATCTCCGAAGCCAACATCAAGAAGCAGACTCATGTCGAATTCCTTTAGAAGTTCTTCATTCCATGAGCCTGTATTTTTGTTGAGGCGGAGGTTGAGTTCTTTTTCTTCATCGAGTGTTAGTTCTCGGGAAGGCACCATGCACTCAACTTCTTGAATTCCAAGATTCTCATACACTTTTGCACGTTGCTCGCCACCAATGATAATATTGGCTCTCGATCCGATATTAATAACAACAGGAACAACCGTTCCAAATTCCTTTACCGACTTTTCCAAGTCTCTTGTTTCATTCTCGCTCAATGATCTCGGATTGTATCCGTTTTTGATCAAGTCTTTCAGCTGGCGAGGAGCCTGAGACCATGTGATCTTTTTTTGTTTTGACATAGTGTTAATGATTAGAATATTTGCCTTATTACAAATATCTAGTATTCATTTTTCCATTTATAGCCATGTCAAAATAGACGCATTGATACGTATGTTAAATAAAAACAGCCTTATAAAATAAGGCTGTTTTTATGAACCATTTAATCTTATTTGCTCTTATTTGCTCGGCTTAGATTTTGTTATAAAAAGTTATGTATTCATCTGTGACAGAAATAATAGGAATCTTTTTTTCTGGGTGGATATTCTTAACTCCATTCTTATTCAGAAAGTTATTAAATGGCTTTGCACTTTTTCCAAGATTGACTCTATAATTTTTGCCACACTGATCATTTTTACTTATATTTTTCTCTAGTTCACTTATGCGAACCTTGTCTTTTTCTGCGGGCATGTAGGTGATAACATTCTTAAACATTTGGATATACTTAGGTTCTTTTAAACCGTTCATTTCATAATTTAGCCTACCAATTTGATAGTGGTAAATGTCATTATCTTTCAATGAAAAGATTTCTCCTTTTTTGTTTTCTTCCGCAACTATTTCTGGGTTGTTGACTACGATAGATTGATGGAATCTTTCTACTTCAGAAATATATTTATCTCTACTGAAAAATGAACTCGTCCTTATTTTTCCAGACATTAGTTTCGTATACTCGTCGTCCTTGTTTCTGTCTTCTAGGTCTTCGAGAAATGTCTCCATATTTATCCCATTTCCAGTAGAAGACTCGGCTTTCATTATGTTTGCATAGAGATTGGATAATCTTACAAAAACACCACCAAGTGATCTGATATCTTTCTTATTAAAATTATTCTTCTCAGCTATGAATAGCTTTCTTTTTTCTAGGGCGATAATATCGTCGGTATTTAATTTCGAATTCTTATCTTTGTTTACGTATTTAGAAAGTTCTTTTTCAAAGCCAAGCTCACGAAGCCTTCTCGTCATATCAGACATTTCTGAATAAATTGAATCAAGCCTTTCTCCATTGAAAACATATGAAGTACCTTCTATTAAACTCTTAGTATCGTGGAGACGATCTTGAAAAATAAAGTCATCCTCGAGGTTTTCTTTTTTTAAAAACTTCTCTATATTCTTCACAAAGTCTCTTGCCTGTACGACTATTTCTCCATACAAAGTCTCCAACCTCTTTTTATCTTCATTCCTCTCATTTAGGGGTTCACTTAAGTGAACGCAAAGTTCAAGACCTTTTTCTGTAATAAAAGAGAAGTAGTCATGAAAGCATACGATAAAGTCCTTATCATTTGTCTTGCTAACAACTATTTCATATAGGATTTTTTCTTTTGCCAATAAATTCATCGTATCTCCATTATATCATTTTAAGCCATGCTATCCTTCGGGGGAGGGTCCAGAAAATTGGCATTTGTTGGCATTTGAGACCCCGACCCACAAACCTTATTTTCACAATCAGAAATGTGCTAAAATACCCTTACAAGGCTTGGAGTGTGGGGTACCATACCCGAGTACACCGCAAATTAAGGAGTATCGAAGATACGACCATAATTTGCGCAGTGCAGAATAATGAGCGTAAGCGATTATATTCTGCCTCCGCAAAATTAATTTGAGTACTAAGAAAGAAATTCAAGTTTTAATTACATGCTTGATTTAGAGAAAAAAAATAAATTTTTTATATTCAGTGATGAATCAGGTAGTTGGCATGATGCGAATGATATTTATGTGCGAGCTTGGGTGGTTATCAGTGAAGATGATTATGAAAAAAGACTACTTCCTAAGGTGGATGAAATTTCATCTTTTATGAATACAAAAGAATTAAAATGGTCTGGTTTTTCAAATTCAGAAAAATATTTTAATGAATTTACTGATATAGATTTTAAAATCTTCATAACAATATCTTGCCCTGCTGATATTGAATGGGAGAAAAAATATAATGTTACTAAAAATTTTAAAAATAGCCTCGAAACATTTGATTTCGGTGAAATTGATGACTCTCTTGTTGTTTATCTCCAAGAAAGAATGTGTAAGGATATAAAAAATACTTTATTTCTTCATTACTATGAAAAACTTCATATTGAAAATGCTAAAAAAGGTATTGAGTCTGTTATTTTACCTCAAGATTATGATTTGATTTATAGAATAGACCCACCTCAAATGTCACATAAAGGTTGGTCAGATATCTTGTGTAAAATTAGCGGTGACACAAAAATTAACTTAGAGTTTCCAAAATCAGAAAGAACTCAAGGTATACAATTCGCAGATTTAATTGCGGGGGCAATGAGATCATTTGTGATTGAGGATAAACAAAATGAAAAGGCAATTAAATTTCTTAAAATAATAAAACAAAAATACATATATCATCAAGGAAATCCTAATCCTAATCTTATTATGTATAAAGAAATAAGAACATCTATAAAAGAAAAAATAAATTTATTTTGGAGATTTTAATATAAATTATCTAATGCCTCAAAAAACACAAAAAAATAATTCTCAAAAAACAGAGGTGGGATCCATTGCTGAAAATTTTGGAGAAAATCTTGCGCGTATTCTTGGAGAAAAAATATCTTCTGTATACAAAGATTTTCAAACCAAAGACTTTGTTCGAGAAACAAAAAAGCAGGTGGTGGGGAAGGTGTATAAAGAAAGACTTCTCATCATTGCAGAGCTTCTCAAAAAATATCTTCCAGAAAAATACGAAGATGCAATCGGAATTTTGATGCAGATACTTGGTCCAGAGAACAAAGAAGAAACAGGAATGTTTAAAAATTTCTACTGGATCATGCCGATTGGGAAATATGTCGAACTCTACGGACTTTCACATTTTTCTCTTTCCATGAAAGCGCTTGAAGAGATTACCAAAAGAAATACTGGTGAATATGCGATTCGTCCTTTTGCGAGAAAGTATCCAGAAAAAACTATTGCTGTTTGTTTGAAATGGGCAAAGAGCAAAAATTTCCATTTACGAAGACTTGCATCAGAAGGACTTCGTCCAAAACTTCCATGGGCTTCCAAGCTTGATGTCTGGAACGAAAATCCAAAACCAATATTTGAAATTTTGGACTTACTTAAAGAAGATGAGGTAAAGTTTGTGAAAAAATCTGTTGCAAACCATCTTCGAGATTGGATGAAAGTGAATCCGAAAGAAACAGAAAAAATTGTTCCAAAATGGTCACGTTCGAAAAATGAACATACGAAGTGGATTTTGAAACATGTAAAGCGCTAAAAAATCCCCAATCTGGGGATTTTTCTATATGGTATGTATGTCATAATACAAATATGAAATACTTATTTGTGTATGCTAAAAAAATATTTTTCTCACTAGCTATATGTATGGCAGTTTTTTCTGCCTATCATGTTTCAGCTCAAACTTTTACAGTTTTTGAAACTTTAGATACACCAGATCATGGAGTGGGTAATGCGGTTGGGGCTAATAGTCAAAATGTTTATGGTATTCGTTTTATTACTCCTGATCAGAGTATAAGTGTTAATTCAGTTCAAATTCAAGATTTGTATGTAAATCCAATCTTGACTGGTTTTGATATTGATATTTATAATACTGGATCTTCAAAGTTGTCTGATGTTGCCCCTGTTGGTTCTATTGTTGTAGGAAGTTTTTCGTCTACGCCTTCAAATAATAGCGATGGGATTCTTACCTTTCAACCAACTTCTGCGATTACACTAGAGCCAAATACATCATATTGGCTTATTATGAAGACAACATCTCCAAGTGATTTCATTTCTCTTAAAATTTCTGATATTACCCCTACAGGAACCGCTCTTATTCCGGAAGAAGGATATCGAGCTTATAGTAGTAATGGAGGAACAAATTATGTATATGATTCAAGTGTAAATGCTGGAGGTTCTCTCGGTACTGGTCCTTGGTTGCCACACGCTGCTCTTATCGCTAATCAAATATTTAGCGGAGAAGGTGTGGGTACTTCTATTGATCCATACATCATTACAACCTGTGATGAGTTGCAAGAAATGAATTATGATCTTGATGCATATTATGTTTTGGGAAATGATATTGATTGTGCTGAAACACAAGAATGGAATGCGAATACAGATGAGTGGGTTGATGGTGTTGTTGATGGCGATTTGATTCCCGATGAATATACAGGTGTAATTAATAATGGATATTTTGGTTTTGATCCGATTGGACGGACTGGTTTTGAATCTGGTGGTTTTACAGGAACTCTTGATGGTCAAAATTTTAGTATTTCTAATCTTTGGATTTTTAGAAAAAATCAAGAATTTACAGGTTTGATTGGGTATGCAACCGGTGCAACAATTGAGAATCTAACACTTGTAAACTCAGAGATTGTAGGTGGTTCAAACACTGGGGCATTTATTGGAAATGGAAGTTCAGTATCTCTTGATAATTTAACAAATCAAAACGGAATGGTTCGAGCCTATCTTTCTTATTATGGAGGAGGGATTGCTGGACAAATTAGTGACACTTCAAATCTTTTTGATTTGTCAGTTGTGAATGGGACTGTGCACGGTTCAGGAAACATTATAGGAGGACTTGTTGGAAGAATGAGTGATTCTACAATCTCAGATAGTATATCAAGTGCTGACGTTGATGGAGGTGAATTTATAGGTGGAGCTTTTGGTATTTTGAATTCTTCGGATGCGACATCAGTTGTTGCTGAAGGTGATGTTATATCTAATGAATCTGAAGAGGCTTATCTTCCAGGTATTATAAAAAGTGGAAATTACACAGGAGGTTTTGCTGGTCAAATTAATGCTAGTGAAATTTTTGAAAGTCGTGCAGTTGGAGATGTCTCTGCGGAAGGAAATTATGTAGGAGGTTTTGCTGGAGAAATTTCTGATTCAATAATTGGATCAGTTTCTTCGAGAGGTTTAGTTTCTGGAGATATTTCTGTAGGAGGCTTCGCTGGACAGATTTCAGAAAGTTTGTTGTCGGATGTTTATTCAGGGGGTGATGTTACAGGTTCAGATTACATAGGAGGTTTTGTTGGGGAGATTTTTATCACTGATATAGATAATGCATACTCACGAGGTCTTGTTGTTTCTGATGAACTTGCTGAATTTTTCGGAGGTTTCGCTGCTTCTGTTGGGATTGAGACTAATATAAATAATTCATTTTGGGATTTTGAATCTTCTGCACAAGAAAATGCTTGTGGGGAAGGTGACTGTTCACTTATCTCACCTCTTTCTACTTCACAAGCCACTTCACAAACTCCATATATTTCAGCTAACTGGGATTTTGAAAGCGTTTGGAGGAAAAACGCTGGAAATGATGGATATCCTTATTTGCAATTTGAGCCTATAGAAGATGTTGAACCGGAACCAGAACCGAGTCCTGCTCCGCGAAGGCAAACAGGATCATTTGCAACTTCTCGGTTGACTGTATCTCCTCAAGTGAATACCATTTCAAATGAAAATATAAATGAGTGTCCTGTTGGACAGATTTTGACACAAAATCTACGTACAGGTGCGCGTAATGGAAAATATCACTCATACACCGGGGATATTGTTCGTGAAGCTCATGTCTTGCAAAATCATTTAAATAGACTTGGTTTCAATTCGGGTCCAGCAGACGGAATACTTGGTCCAATTTCTGATGGTGCGATAAGAAGAATGCAGGCATATCTTGGGACAAAGGTTGATGGTTTTGTTGGCCCAATAACAAGATCACTTCTGAATGTATCTTGCGGAAATGCAGGACTTCAAACAATCTAATTTAATATTTTGTTTACTATAAAAAATCTCCACAACTGTGGAGATTTTTTAGTTCGAAATACGTTATACTAGAGAAGTATATGTCTCAAAAATTTTTTACTTTTATTTTTATAATCTTTT
>CALRFT010000008.1 GCA_943356745.1 Parcubacteria group bacterium
TCTGGATCATAGGTACATGATCCATCGTCAACTTCAGCAAGACGACTGTAATTATTTGCTTCTGGGTCGGTACAGCCCGGTGTTGGTGGCTCAACTGGAATTTGACATGATCCATCATCTACGGTTGCAGTGTAGTCATAGTTTGTTGCTTCTGGATCGGTACAACCCAGTGGCCGCCATGTGGTGATAACACAATCAGAACCAGGGCATTCAAACACAATTGGCCCTCTGTTTTGAGAAAAAGCCTGACCAGAAAATTCACCATTTTCTGGATCAATGAATACTCCTGTAAAGTTTACCCATCCTGAAATTGAGCCCCATGCGTTACCAGTCACAACACCAAGACGAGTATTGAAAACACCACCATCAGAAGGTTGCAGGTTTACCCACCCAAGACTCTCTCCCCAAATAAGTCCATCTACTTCGGTATCAGTGACAGTAACATCACATCCATCACATACAAAATAAACATCACTGTTGTCGATTTGAAGATTTGCAGCAGAATCACCAGAAACAATGTTTCCTGCTTGCGCAAAAAACCCAGGCAGAGCAAATGCCACACAGAAAAGAAGTACTCTGATGAGTTTTGTAATCATGATTTTATTATAACAATAAAAAAAGAAAATTTTTACACAAAAATAAAAAACCGCTTATGCGGTTTTTTATTTTTGTGTAACTTTTTCTAGAAATTCTGAAAGTGTAATACCTTCTAGTTTTTCGTCTCCTCTTCCCTCTGCTGTGATAGTGTTTCCATCTTTTTCTTTGTCTCCAAGAACAAAGATATATGGAACCTTCTGACCTTTTGCAGAACGAATTCGTTTTCCAAGACTTTCTTCTGAAGAAAGAAGTTCTGTTCGAATTCCTTCTTTTTGAAGAGTTTCAAAAATTTGCTGTGCATATGCACCATGAGCATCGTCGTTTACTGGAAGAATTGAAACTTGTACTGGTGACATCCAAAATGGAAACGCACCTCCGAAGTGTTCAATTGCAACCGCAAGGAATCTTTCGAGTGACCCTGCAACAGCCCGGTGAATCATGATTGGACGCTTTTTTGTTCCGTCTTTATCATTGTACTCAAGTGAAAATCGTTCTGGCATTTGGAAATCAAGTTGAGCTGTTCCAAGTTGCCATTCTCGCCCTAAAGCATCTTTAAATTGAAAATCAATTTTTGGACCATAAAACGCCGCTTCTCCTTCTACTCGTTTATAGTTAAGATTTTCATCTTTACAAATTTTTTCAAGAGTTGATTCTGCAATATCCCAGACATTTGAATCTCCAATATATTTTTCAAGATTTTGAGAATCTCGAACAGAAAGCGACACCCAGTATTTTCCATCGTGGAGCATATCAAGCGATGAATAGAACTCTTTGATAACATAAATAATGTTTTTGATTTCTTGTTCTACTTGATCAGCTCGACAAAAAATATGTCCATCATCTTGAGTAATACTTCGTACTCGAGTAAGTCCAAGAAGTTCTCCAGCTTGTTCATCTCGATATACCGTTGTTGCTTCCATGTATCGCACCGGCAAATCTTTATAACTTCGCATTTGAGAAGCAAATATTTGTGTGTGATGTGGACAGTTCATTGGTTTCAAACAAAATTCTGTATCCCCTCGTCCGTGAACCTTAAACAAATCATCTCCATACTTGTCATAGTGGCCTGATGTTTTATACAAATCAGATTTTGTAATATGAGGAATTGAAACCTTTTGATATCCAAAACCTTTTTGAATACTTTGAATTTTTTCAACAATCAAATCTCGAAGAAGTGTTCCACGCGGAGTGAAAAGTGGCAGACCAGGACCAACCAAATCAGAAAATGTAAACAAGTCGAGTTCTTTTCCGAGCTTTCGATGGTCTCGTTCCTTTGCCATTTCTATCTGTGCAACATGAGTATCAAGCTCTTCTTTTGTTTCAAAAGCAAGACCATATACTCGGGTAAGCATTTTGTTTTTTTCATCTCCTCGCCAGTACGCACCAGCAATCTTGTCCAGTTTCCATTCTCCGTCCTTGATTTCTTTTGATGGACTTTCAAGATGCCCACCTCGACAAAGATCTATAAATTCTCCCACTGTGTACAAAGTGATTACTTCTCCTCGGGAAATAATTTCTTCGATAAGTTCGAGCTTGTATTCGTTTCCTTTGAAAATTTCTCTCGCCTCTTCTGCAGAAACCTCTTTATGAGTAAACTCTTTCCATGTTGGAAGAATTTTTTTCATATATTTTTCAATCTTGAGAAGATCAGAGTCTTTGATTGGATCTTTAAAATCCATATCATAGTAAAATCCAGTCGACGTGGCAGGCCCGAGCGTTAGTTTTGTTTCTGGGTAAAGTTTTAAAACCGCAGCTGCCAAGAGATGCGCTAATGTATGTCTTTTGTGTTCTAGATTTTGTGCCATGACGCCATAATACCACAAGGATTTTGTTTTTGAAATACAAGCAAAAACACCCTCGGTTGAGGGTGTTTTTATTTTAAAACTCTTCAAATATTGGATTGATGTCATTACTACACCATCCTGCTGCTTCCATACTATCCGTACAACCAAACTCGGTTGTCGTAATGTATGTAGAATCTGAAAGTTCTTGATCAGCAAAATCATTACAGTTAATTACAAACACCATTGGGAATTGTATTTGTGAAAGATTTTGACTTCCTGGATCATCTGGACTCCAAGAGTTGAATCCTATCGTTTGACCAAAAGCGTCAGTCATCGGTGTCACATCATCTGTTCCATCAGCTGGTGTGAAATCTACAAATCCACTGATTGAACAACTATCATCTTGAACATTGGAGAAGTTCCATGAAAGTGTTGTTGATCCATTTGGATCAAGAACTGTATCAATAACTGCTGGATTAGCATCGATCGACACAGAACCTTGCGGATATTGAATTGTCACAAAAGCTTCTGCAGTTACCGGAACATCACCGTCAACCGTTAGACAGTTAATAGTATATGTTATTATTTCTCCGATACTATAGTTTGAAATTGTAGAAACAAACTGATTTGAGAGTACGTCTGGATTAAGCGGGTTAAGAGAATCGAGTGAACCAAACCAACCTGCAACTACTGCTCCTTGGTTTGAAGAAACATATGCGACACACGTATCAACTGGATTTTCAAATGCTTGTGGAACGAGTTTTACAGAAATTGGTTCATTAAAGTCGGTCGTGAGTCCAGCATATGTTGTATTACCAGCTATCTGAATAGGGTTTGCGGTTGATGGTCCAACATAAAGAGCAAGGCCACTTGTTATATCGTCTTCTGGATTACAAATCTCTGGATCATCTGCTTCATCACACTCTTCTTCATCTGGAGGGACTGGATCAAACAAAACCTTACAATTTTTACAATCAAAATTTATCCAACCAACAACATTTTCTCCCCATGCCCAACCAGTAAGATAGACCTGACCACCTTGTAGTGACTCTGCTTTTACTCCGTAATTTGAACCATCTTTTGCCTGCCCTGAAAATTTAATACATCCGCTCCATTCTGTTGGATCATAGTTGAGAACTCGTGCGTGACCCTTTAACATTTGAGTAGCGCCTGGAGTGTGAATAAAGTTTTCAGCATCTACAAGACGAATACCTCCACCACAGGCTTCAACATCATCATGATAAAAGGAAACCCATCCATAGTTTGAACTCCATGCATAACCAAAAAACTTTTCATAATCTGGGCTTTGTGAATCTGTATTAATTCGTACTCCATAACCACTCGGAAAATTTGTAGTTGCTGTGTTTTCGCAAGAATTACCTGAATCACTTTCACACCCAAAACCTAAATAACCTATTCCAGTATCAGGTATTGTATCTTCTGAATCATCTATACCTCCATAAGCGAAACCTTGTGCTTTCATTTGATCAACATGATCAGCGCGTGTAATTCCATAAAAACCAACAAACAAAATACCTACAAAGAAAAGAAGGGCTGCTGCATACTTTAAATTATGTGAAATAATATTAGGTTTCATATTAATTTATGTCTCGACTTTGATTAATTATCTCTCTCATTTTTTCTTCAGAAATATCAACTTTTACATCTTGATTTCGTCGAATTGTCTGAGCGTCTTCAACTATATCGGTTTTTTCTTCTTCTGTAAGATTTACAGCTGGACCATTTTTCCTTGTTTCTTTTGCCTCCTGTATAAGCTGTTGCTCTTCGGTAAGATTTTCACTACCATTATTTCTATTTTTTGCAAAAAAGAACAGAAGTATTGCACTAACCACTATCACACATACAATTATAAGTGCTACAGAGGATGATCCTTTAGAGTTTTCTAGTGATTTTTTGTTATTTAAATAATATGCCATGTTAATATACTAACGATTATTAAGAGTTTCAAGATTTTTTAAAATCTCATCTCGTTCCTGAGGTGTAAGTGATACTTCTCGAGATGCTTGATATTCCTCTAAAGAATTTACAATTTCATTTTTCTCTTCAGGTGTAAGTGATACTTCTCGAGATGCTTGATATTCCATCAGATTTTCAACCATTTCCCCTCTTTCTTCAGGTGTAAGTGGTTTATATGCAGATAATTTTTTTCTCATAAAGATAAAAATTATTATACCTACACTAACAAGAACTAATACAAGCACAATATACAAAGCTATTCTTAACCTTGATTTTTCTTGTGGCATTTGTGACGAAGATGGAGATTGCATATTAATTAGAAAACATCAAATTTATTGATAATAAATATATAATAATAGTATCACGCTTACATATTATTGATTTGTTTTTTCTTCAAATTTTGTGGATATCTTTACTTTTTTCTTATATAGATGTATTATCAAAAAGTAATGACGTTTCGCCCTCGCGAGGCGTTTTTATTTAAAATTTAATATCGTAGTCAATATTATATATATTGATAAAAACTAAATATGTTAGATCTAAAAGCATTAAAAGGAGCATTAGTGCAACTTGAGGAAGAACGAAAAATTCCACAAGAAAAGATTGTTGATGCTATTGAACAATCTCTTGCAGCAGCTTACAAAAAAGATTACGGGAAAAAAGGACAAATTGTTCGATGTAGTCTTGATCTTGATTCAGGAGCGATGACATTTTTCCAAGTGAAAATTGTTGCTGATGAATCAACAGTACGTTTTGTAGAACTCGACGAAGAAGGAAATCCTATTGTTGAAGAAAATGAAGAAGAGATTCTAGAAAACGAGGAAGGAGA